>JAWKWL010000009.1:0-2956 GCA_041397525.1 Nitratireductor sp. | reverse complement strand
ATATTGTACGATGCGGCCTGTAAATTTGTAAATAATTTACAGGGTCTTGAGGCAAGATGAAGCTGAAGGGTCGAATCTTATCAAAAGCCGAAAGCGGACGCTAACGAGCTTGCAAGGCAATATGTCTGATTGCTTGCAAATGCTGACAAACCAGTCGCAATGGACCCTTGATCTGCAAAAGGCACACCCAGGGGCTGGCAAGACCGACGAGATGCACACCGAAAATTCAAGAGCTACCCGGACAGAAACGGGAGACTGGCAGCATGGTGGCAAACATCAGGCTGACATGGTTGTGAGCCTCGACCTTCAGGACACAAATGACGGCAGCACAATTGTCGTGGAAGTTGGAACGAGTGCCGCAGATCTCAACGCATTGATCGCCTCCGTCCCTGACGGAACCACGATCATTCTTGCCGACGGCATTCACCAGTTCGACCAGCCGATAGTGGTTGCGCGCGACAGCATCAGCCTGACCGGCCAAAGCGAGACCGGTACTGTTCTGAATTTTTCGCTTGCCGCGGGTAGCGAGGCGAGCCTCATTCAGGTCACCGGCGGTGCGAAAACCTATGTCGATACAACCAAGTTCGATGCTGCGGCAGGATCGACGATCCTGGAAACCGATGCCGGACATGGCCTGCAGGTTGGCGATGCCGTCTACCTCTACATGCCCAATACACAGGAATATCTGGACGCCAATGGCTGGAGCAATGTGGATTGGGCAGACGCAGATACACGCCCGTTTCGCGAATTCATAACCACGGTGACTGCAGTCGACGGCGGAACCCTGACGCTGGCGGATCCCCTGCCCTTCGATTTCGTTGCCGGCGAAACGCGGATATTCTCGATAGACCTGTTGCAGGACATCACACTCGCCAACTTCACTGTCACCAATGATCTGGGAGAAGCGGATCACTACAACTTCGTCAACACGCTTGATGCCTATCTCGGCACCAGCGCCATTGACCTCGTGGGCACTGAAGCAATCACGCTTTCCGCAATCACCGTGATCGACGCGCCAAGCTCCGCGGTTACTTTGCGCTCTTCAATCCATGCCGATGTCAGCGATCTGTATATTGATGGCAGTCACAATATGGGCGGCGGCGGCAATGGCTACGGCATCGAACTGGCCGAAGCCTTCAACAACAGCCTGACCGGGCTTGAAATCTTCAACATGCGTCATTCACTTGTGCTTTCCGCGTGGAATGCGGAAACCGGCAACATTATCGAGGTGCTGGACACCAACCGGGACATCAATTTCCATGGCAGCCCGGACCTGGGGAACGAAATCCTCGTCCTCCATTCGGTGATGGATTACCAGTTGGCGCTTGACGCCAGCGGTGGCACGCAATGGGCAATCGTCTCGGATGGCGGAGCCAGCTTCGCACAGAGCGACATCAGCGGTGCCAACAACGTGCGCTTTGTCCATGCGGAGGGATCAGGTGCTTCCGACTGGATCATGGGCGCAGACTCGGGATGCTATCTCAACGGCCATGGCAGCAATGACACGCTGGTTGGCGGGGACGGCGATGACGTGATTGTCGGCGGATTGCGCCGCGACATCATGACCGGCGGTGGTGGTTCAGACCTCTTCATCCTGCAGATGGGCGATGACCTTGACCGCATCACCGATTTCCAGTTCGGCACCGGCGGTGATACGCTCGTGTTTTCAGGCAATCCTGCCGTTGACGGTATCGAGGATCTGGTCTTCACCCAGGACGGCCAAGACCTGCGCATCCGTTACGGCTCCAACAGCACGGTGATCCTGGAGCACACGCTCCTCAGCGATGTGGATGGCGCGAATTTCGAGTTCGATCCGGGCTCAGACGTCTATGGCGATCTTTGGCTGGGAATGGGCGGCTGACGGGTCGATCCATTCCGTCAGGCTACCGGTGATTTGCTGCGCAAATGCACCTGCCGCTGGGATATCTGGATTTGCGGGAACCGGGTCACCATTTTGCTTCGCTCACTCTCGAAACAAAAAAAGCGCTGGTCAGGCTCCCGGTGATTTGCTGCGCAAATGCACCTGCCGCTGAAACGATCTTGTCGGGTGATACGCAGAGCCATTTTCGCTTCGCGAAAATGGCAGGGGCAGCAGGGTTCGAACCCGCGACCTGCGGTTTTGGAGACCGCCGCTCTACCAACTGAGCTATACCCCTGCAGGGCTGGCGCTTGATAACGCCAAATGGCTGGAAAGTGCAAGGGGGTCTGGCACATTCTGCCATTCATTCCTGCAAAAAGCGGGTGAAGCCTTTGCTACCGCAAAGTTCCAAGAAAAGCAGGGTCGAATGGCCATTTCATGCTGCATGCGAAAATGGCTTTGATGAGCGGGGGTTATCTTTTCTTTCTTCGCTCCAGCGCGCACTGGCGATTGGCACCTGTGCCAGGCGAATTTTCAAACGTACATCTGAGTGTAGGTGGCGTACCGCATATCTTGTTGAGCTGCCGGAAACCAACGCAGCGCCCTTTCGTCTTTCCAGTGTTGGAACGATAACCGGGGCCTCCCTTGCAGCCACATCCCCGACAGGATGGGCGTTCGGGGCATCGCGCCTCTGCTGGTGTACCTGAAACCAGCCCAACAACAATTGCGGCGAATATGGCTGCGCGTCCTGATATCATGCGCCAAGTTTAACCGATTTTCACTTCAACAAAAAAGGCGGCCCGAAGACCGCCTTTTCAGTTTCATGTCACCAGCATTCTTAGTCCAGGATGGCCGCGACGATACCGGCACCAACGGTACGACCACCTTCACGGATGGCGAAGCGCAGGCGCTCTTCCATCGCGATCGGCACGATCAGTTCGACCGTCATTTCGATGTTGTCGCCCGGCATCACCATTTCCGTGCCTTCGGGAAGGGCAACAATGCCCGTCACGTCGGTCGTGCGGAAGTAGAACTGCGGACGGTAGTTGGTGAAGAACGGCGTGTGACGGCCACCTTCGTCCTTGGTCAGGATATAGG
>JAWKWL010000008.1:0-10300 GCA_041397525.1 Nitratireductor sp. | reverse complement strand
GATGCTGACCACAGACCTGCAATGCAAGGTGATGGACGAATGCCTGCAAATGTTCGGCGGCTATGGCTATATGAATGAATATCCGATTGCCCGCATGTTCCGCGATGCCAGGGTGCAACGCATCTATGGCGGCACCAATGAAATCATGAAACTGCTGATCGCACGTACTTTATAGGGAGGAAATCATGGCCAAGGGATACTGGATCGGGCACGTTCAGGTGCACGACGCCGAAGCCTACAAGAAATATGTCGAGGGTGCGACACCGGCTTACAAGGAATATGGCGCGCGCTTCATCGTGCGCGGCGGCAAGGAAGACCGGGTTGAAGCTGACGATCTGGGTTCGCGCCATGTGGTGATCGAATTCGAAAGCCTGGAAAAGGCGCAGGCCTGCTACAACAGCGCCACCTATCAGGAGGCGCGCAAACACCGCCTTGGTGCATCCACCGGCAGGCTTGTCATTGTGGAAGGTTTCGAGTGATGGCGAAGGGTTACTGGATAGCGCATGTAGATGTGCACGACCCCGAACGCTACAAGCTCTATGTCGAAGGGGCGAGGCAGGCATTCATCGACCATGGTGCGAGGTTCATGGCGCGCGGTGGCGAACATGAATTGCTCGAAGGCGACATTGCCGGCGCGCGGCATGTGATCATCGAGTTCAAGGATCTGGCGACGGCGCGCGCCTGCTGGAACTCCCCCGTATACCAGGCCGCCCGCGAGCACCGGCTTGCCGCGTCAAAGGGTAGTGTCATGATTGTCGAAGGGGCTGAATGATGGCCGAATATGAGCTCTACTGTTTTTCCGAAAGCGGTAATGCCTACAAGGCGGCGCTGATGCTGGAACTGGTGAAGGCAGACTGGGAGCCGGTGCGTGTAGCCTTCTTCGCAGGCGAGACACGTTCGCCTGCCTATCGCGAAAAGAATGTGATGGGCGAAGCGCCGGTGCTCGTTCACCACGTCAAGGGTGGTGACGTGACCATGAGCCAGTCCGGCGTCATTCTCGATTATCTCGCCAAACAGTTTGGCCAGTATGGCGCAGCCAATGACGAGGAGCATCGCGAGATATTGCGCTGGATCCTGTTCGACAATCACAAGCTGACCAGCTATTCGGCGACGGCCCGCTTCATGGGTCATTTCATGAAGAAGAAGGACGATCCGGTCACGCAGTTCATGGCAGCGCGGGCGGCGGGCGCCTGGAAGGTTCTGAACCAGCATCTTGAAAACCGTGACTGGGTTGCGGCAGACCGCCCGACCATCGCCGATTTCTCGCTGTGCGGCTATCTGTTCTGGCCCGAACAGATCGGTGCCGACTGGAATGACTATCCTAACATCAAGGCGTGGCTTGAACGCATCCGGGACCTGCCCGGCTTCAAGCTTCCTGAACAATTGATGCCGTCCGGACAGGACGCGCCAACCGCAACTGCCTGACTACGTTCCCGAACAGGGACGGAATGAACAAACAAAGGAGCACAATCATGGCCGAGGCCTTTATCTACGATCACGTGCGCACACCGCGCGGCAAGGGCAAGAAGGATGGCAGCCTGCATGAAGTGCCGGCTGTACGTCTTGCAGCAGCGACATTGTCTGCAGTGCGGGACCGTAACGAACTCGACACCGGGCAGGTTGATGACATTATTTTCGGGTGCGTCGATCCGGTCGGCGAAGCAGGTTCGGTGATCCCGCGCGCGGCAGCCTTCGAGGCGGGCTACGACACCAAGGCACCAGGCATCCAGATTTCGCGCTTCTGCGCATCCGGACTTGACGCCATCAATCTGGGTGCAGCCAAGATCGCGCATGGCTCGGACGATATCGTCATTGCCGGCGGCGTTGAATCGATGAGCCGTGTGGGCATGGGCGCATCGGGTGGTGCATGGCCCATGGACCCTTCGGTCGCAGTCCCCGGCTGGTTCGTGCCGCAGGGCATTTCGGCGGACCTTATCGCCACCAAATACGGCTTCTCACGCGATGATGTCGACGCCTACGCCATGGAAAGCCAGAAGCGCGCCGCCAAGTCGTGGGAAGAAGGCCGCTTCAAGAACGCCGTTATCCCCGTCAAGGACATCAACGGACTAACCATTCTCGCCCATGACGAGCACATGCGTCCAGGCACCGACATGCAGAGCCTCGGCAAGCTTGACCCATCCTTCGTGATGATGGGCGAGATGGGCGGTTTCGACGCCGTTGCCGTGCAGCGCTATCCTGAACTCGAAGCTGTCAACCATGTGCACCATGCAGGCAATTCATCGGGTATTGTCGATGGTGCAGCAGCAATCCTTATGGGTTCGAAGAAAGCCGGCAAGACCATGGGGCTGAAGCCGCGGGCACGCATTCGCGCCTTTGCCAATATCGGTTCCGAACCGGCAATCATGCTGACCGGCCCGGTTGACGTGACTGAAAAGCTCCTGAAGCGCGCGAAAATGAAGATATCCGACATTGACCTGTTCGAACTCAACGAGGCCTTTGCCTCCGTTGTGCTGCGCCACATGCAGGCTTTCGACATTCCGCATGAAAAGATGAATGTGTGCGGCGGCGCGATTGCCATGGGCCATCCGCTTGGCGCGACCGGCGCGATGATCATGGGCACCGTGCTTGACGAACTGGAACGCCGCGACCTCAACACTGCGCTCGTGACGCTTTGCATCGGTGCGGGCATGGGCACAGCCACGATCATCGAACGCGTGTGACGAATTTCAGGATGAATGACATGACCTACAAGAACTTCACGGTAGAAAAAGACGCTGACGGCATAGTGCTCGCCACCTGGGACATGCCCGGCAAGAGCATGAACGTCATCGATGAAACGGTGATGGAAGACCTTTCCGCGCTCGTTGATGCAATCTCGACGGATGACAGCGTCAAGGGAGTTGTCGTCACTTCCGGCAAGGATGCCTTCTCCGGCGGTGCCGACCTTTCAATGCTGCAGGGCACCTTTGCCACATTCCAGAAAATGAAGAAGAAGGACCCGGAAGCAGCGGCAAAAATGCTGTTCGAAGGTGCCTCGCGCCTGCAGGGTATCTATCGCCGTATCGAAACCAGCGGCAAGCCGTGGGTGGCCGCGATCAATGGCGTTGCCATGGGTGGTGCTCTGGAACTGGCACTGGCCTGCCATGGCCGGATCGTTTCGGACAATCCCAAGCTCAAGCTTGGCCTTCCGGAAGTCAAGGTCGGCCTGTTCCCAGGTGCCGGTGGCACGCAGCGCGTTCCGCGCCTGATCCACACCCAGGAAGCCTTGCAGATGCTGTTGCAGGGCAAGAACTATGACGGTGCGAAGGCGAAGAAACTGGGCCTCGTGCATGAGGTGGTTCCTGCCGCCGATCTCATCGCTGCTGCGAAGAAGATGATCCAGGGCGGGTTGAAGCCGGTTCAGCCATGGGACGAAAAGGGCTTCCGCATTCCCGGAGGCCAGGTCTATTCGGCAGCTGGCGCACAGCTCTTCCCGCCAGCGAACGCAATTTACCGGCGCGAGACATTCGACAACTATCCAGGCGCGCGCGCGATCATGAAATGCGTCTATGAGGGCCTGCTTCTGCCGATGGATGCGGCATTGCGCGTGGAGAGCCGCTATTTCGCACATGTGCTGACTACCACTGAAGCGGGAATGATGATCCGCTCACTCTTCCTGTCGATGCAGGAACTGAACAAGGGCGCTCGCCGTCCGGCGGGTGTTGGCGAGATGAAAATCGGCAAGGTCGGCATTCTCGGTGGCGGCGGCTTCATGGGGGCAGGCATCGGCTATGTGACTGCCAAGGCTGGTATCGAAGTCGTGCTCCTCGATCGCGACATGGAAGCAGCGAAAAAGGGTGTCCAGCATTCCGCCGACATCATCGACAAGGCTGTCTCGCGCGGCCATTCGACGCCAGAGGCGAAGGAAGCGCTGCTCTCGCTCATCAAGCCAACGGCAGACTATGGCGATCTCGCTGATTGCGATCTCGTGATCGAGGCGGTGTTCGAGGATTCGAATGTCAAGAAGATCGTCACCGAGGAAGCCGCAAAACACATGAAAAAGGATGCAATCTTTGCGTCCAACACCTCGACCATCCCGATTACCGGACTGGCGAAGAACTTTCCGCGCCAGGGCGATTTCATCGGCATCCACTTCTTCTCGCCGGTCGACAAGATGATGCTGACCGAAATCATCATGGGCAAGAAAACCGGTGACAGGGCGCTGGCGATGGCACTCGACTATGTGCGAGCAATCAAGAAGACGCCAATCGTCGTCAATGACACGCGCGGCTTCTTCGTCAACCGCTGCGTATTGCGCTACATGTCGGAAGCCTACAACATGCTCATCGAGGGCGTCCCACCGGCCATGATCGAGAACGTTGCGAAGATGGCGGGCATGCCGGTCGGACCGCTCGCACTCAATGACGAAACGGCCATCGACCTTAGCCACAAGATCCTGCACCAGACGATCCGCGACATGGGCGAAAAGGCGGTCGATCCGCGCCACGTGGAACTCGTCAACACCATGGTTGAAAAACATGGCCGGTTCGGGCGCAAGAATGGCAAGGGCTTCTATGACTATCCGGCGAAGCCTGCCAAGAAGCATTTGTGGCCTGATCTCAAGACCCTCTATCCGCAGCAGGACCCGGACAAGATCGATGTGCAGGAGTTGAAAAACCGGTTCCATGCCACGATTGCACTTGAGGCAGCGCGCTGCGTCGAGGAAGGCGTGGTCACAGACATGCGGGAAGCTGATGTCGGCTCGATCCTCGGCTTCGGTTTTGCGCCGTTTACCGGCGGCGCGCTCAGCTATATCGACGGCATGGGCACGACTGCCTTCGTCGACATGGTGAAGAAGCTGCAGAAGAAATATGGCGCACAGTTCAAACCCAACAAGTTGCTTCTCGACATGGCGAAAAACAACGAGTTGTTCTACGTGCGCTTCAACCCGGCTGGGGATGCGAAGAAAGCTGCGTGACCCGTCAGAGCTGAGAGATTTTCACCCCGCCGGAGCAATTCGGCGGGGTTTTTGTTGTCAGGAAACAGCAAAATGTTTCCGAACCTGACATCCGGCGACAGCAGGCAGCCTGTGACCATTGCGCCTGCCCCAGAAGCTTTGCTTGTATTTGTGACTGGTGCTGCCATAAAACTGATGCAGAGTGGGTGGGGATTCGCTCAGCGCCTCGATGAGTGTGTGGGCTTGTTCCGGGCGTAGCTGTCCGGTATGTCAGTCAGCCAACCCTCGAATGAATTGGGTTTTCGGGTTTTTGTTTTTCTGATTGTTGAAAACAGAAATCGCTCCAGCGGCAGGAATAATTGTTTGAACGTCATGAATCCGGCGCAGCAGCGCGACTTTGATGAAGCCGCGCCGTTACGAGACGGTGTTCAGGCAGGCCAAACAGTAACCGCGAAAGAGTGGTCGCACAGACTGGCTCCCTATCGTGTGGCAAACAATGGCAAGGCGCTTCTTGAGATCGCCTTCACAACCATTCCATTGGCTGGTCTGTGGGTGGCAATGTGGTTTGCATTGCAGATCCATGTTGCGCTGGCAATGCTGGTTGCGATCCCGGCGGGCGCGTTTCTGGTACGGCTGTTCATGGTGCAGCATGATTGCGGCCACGGATCGTTTTTCTCGAAACAATGGATGAATGACTGGGCGGGCCGGACGATCAGCCTGTTGACCCTTACGCCCTATGGCCTGTGGCGTCGCACCCATGCACTGCATCATGCTGGATCGGGTTGTCTTGACCATCGAGGCCATGGCGATGTCGATACGCTGACGGTAGACGAATATGAGGCGCTGCCGAACTCGCAGAAATTGCGGTACCGGCTTTACCGGCATCCGCTTGTGCTGTTCGGCCTTGGCCCGGCATGGCTGTTCCTGATCCAGCACCGGTTTCCGTTCGGCCTGATGCGCAAGGGCTGGCAGCCATGGGCAAGCGCCATGGGCACCAATCTGGCACTTCTGGTCATGGGAGTGACCATGTCCTGGCTGATCGGTCCGGGAACCTTCCTGCTGTTGTTCCTGCCGGTTACGCTGATAGCAGCCTCGATCGGAGTGTGGCTGTTCTTTGTGCAGCACCAGTTCGAAGACACTGTTTGGCATGCAGCAGGAGAATGGGACCGTCGTGAGGCTGCTCTGCACGGGTCGTCGCATTATGACCTCCCGCCGGTATTGCGCTGGATGACTGCCAATATTGGCATTCATCACGTGCATCACCTTGCCAGCGGCATTCCCTATTACAGCCTTGGCACCGTGTTGAATGATTATCCGGAATTGCGCGATGTCAGCCGCCTTACCCTTGGCGAAAGCCTGTCCTGCATCAATCTTGCGCTGTGGGATGCCCGACTTGGAAAAATGGTCACCTTCAGGCAGGCCGCTGCCTGCGTGTGATCCGCTTATTCCCGGTTTCGATTGCGCAGGGAAGGCAGCCCTATTCCAGTTCCCTCAAACCCGCCATCAACGGACAGTAGCTGACCTGTAATGTAACTTGCCTGTGGTGAAGCAAGGAACCAGATCGCATTTGCGAGTTCGTCCTCACTGCCATACCGATTGAGCGGAATGGCGTCGTGATAGGCATCGATGATGTCCTGCGTATGCACCGCCATTGCGAGCTTCGTGCGGACGGGACCCGGCGCGATGGCGTTGGCGCGGATACCAAATTCACCAAGTTCAGCTGCCTGTTGCAGTGTGAGCTGAATGACACCGGCCTTGGACGTTCCATAAGCCACGCGCAGGGTCGACGCACGCAGGCCGGAAATAGAGGCGATATTGACGATTGCCGCACCGTCATCGCGCGAATGCCGTTTCATGAGGGGAATGGCTGCCTGCGAGGTCAGGAAAACACCGTCGAGATTGGTCGCCATGACCCGACGCCAGCGCTCGAACGAGGTTTCGGCAATGGGGCCGAAATCGGCAACGCCTGCATTGTTGACCAGTGCATCGAGACGGCCGAAACCAGCATCAATCCTGGCCATGAACCCGGCAACGGAGACGGGATCAGAAACGTCCCCGTGCAGGATCATGGCACCGGGCAGTTGCGGTGCTGCTACTTCCAATTCCGGCGCATCGATGTCGACAATCGCGATCCGCCACCCTTCTGCGATGAATCTTTTCGCAGCCGCCAGTCCGATGCCGCGTGCAGCACCGGTTACAAGTGCAGTCCTCATGATGCCTCGACTCCCTCAGAGCTTGCGCCAGACGAGATAGAGACCTTCCGGCGTAACGCTGTCGCGATAATAGGTTCCCGCTTCGCGGTAAAGCATTTCGATGGAATTGTTTCCCTCCAGCCAGCGCGAAAAGCCAGCTGGATCATACACGTCGCCATGAATGGTGCAGGCAAGAATGCCGCCCGGCTCAAGAAGTCGCATCAACTCATCCAGGCATTGTGCGCCGACATGGGCATGGGTGAATGTGCCGGTACAGATCATCGCACCATAGGCGGCGTCCGGCAACGGCAACGGCCGTGTCAGATCCGCCTCGACGAGGTTGCGATAGACGGAGCGAGATCCCGCCACGCCAAGCATTTGCGGAGAGATGTCGATGCCATCAATGCAGTTGAACCCGCGTGCGGCAAGTTCGGCACCTGCAAGCCCGGTGCCTGTTCCGACATCGAGAATTGCAGTGTCCTGATCCGGCAGGAAACGCAACAGAAGAGCGGCGGTCAAAGCCGGCGTCAGATAGCCAAGGCCATCCAGCATTGTAGCATCGTAGCTCTCCGCCCAGTCGCGATACAGGGCGAGCGACTGTTCTGCGTCTTTCAACGCATAGGCGCGAGCGAGAAGTGCTTGCGGGCTCAGGTCGCGGTCAAGATCATCATTCATGGTTGTTCGACACCGTTTTGACCGTTTGATTGTTGCAGTCTCGCGGCAGCCATGCAACATCGCAGCGGGTTTCAAAGGGAGAGAACCATGGCAGGCACAATCGACTACTTCTTCACGGCAATCTCGCCCTTTGTGTATCTGGGTCATCGCAAGGTTCTCGAAATTGCCAGCAGCAGGGGCGCCAGCGTGCGGTTCCGTCCTTTCATTCTGGGGGGTGTGTGGGAAAAATCGGGCGCCGTGCCACTTGGCCAGCGCAGCGAGACCCGGCAACGCTACCGGCTTGTTGAATTGCAACGCATAGCGCAGTTCCGCGGCGAAACCCTCAATCTGCGTCCGGCGCATTTTCCGGTGAATCCGGAGCGCGCAGACCTTTGCGTCGCAGCCCTGGTGCAGGCTGGCGCCAATCCGGCCGACTTCCTTTATGAAACCTGCAAGGCGGTGTGGGCGCATGATCTCGACATTTCGGATGAAGCAGTGATAGGGGAACTGCTATCGGGATGCGGTTTTGACGCGGTCAAGATCCTGGCAGCCTCACGAGGTGAGGAAGCCGTTTCAGCACGCGTCGAAAATACGCAAGCTGCAATCGCTGCCGATGCCATTGGTGCCCCAGCCTATGTCTACAAGGGCGAAGTGTTCTGGGGGCAGGACCGGCTGGAATTGCTTGACGCCATGATAGCAGTGACAGACCGGCCTTCAGCGCAACTTAAGTTTGCCGCAACGCTGGACTCTTGCATCTCCTGTCGCTACAAGAAAGGAATAATTTCCTCTGACGGGACAGGCGGAGGGATAAAGGGAGGTCGGCCATGTTGTCCCATGAAGGGGTTTGGGCTGCAATAGATGCACTGGCTGAACGCCACGGGATGACAGCGTCTGCACTGGCGCGGGCAGCCGGGCTTGATCCGACCAGTTTCAACAAATCGAAACGCGTCGCCGGCGGCGGTTCCGGTAGTGGAGCAGGTGCTGCCTCCGGTGCCGGGCGCCTGCGCTGGCCATCCACCGAGTCGATTGCGAAGGCTTTGAAAGCAACAGGAACCTCGATCGACGAGTTTCTGGAACTGATCCCCACCGATGAGCGCCAGCAGGTTGCATCAGGACAATCGCGCCCGCTATCGCCAATGCCCGGCGCATACAAGGCCAATCAGGCCTGGCCGGTACCGCTGCTGGGAATGGCGCAGGCTGGCGTGGGCGGCTTTTTCGACGATGGCGGTTTTCCGGCCGGACAGGGCTGGGACGAAGTCAAGTTTCCAACCGCTGAGCATGACAGCGTCTATGCGCTGCAGGTCACAGGGGATTCGATGTTACCGCTTTACCGGCATGGTGACGTGGTGATTGTGGCACCGGGAGCAAGCGTGCGAAAAGGTGACCGGGTCGTGGTTCGCACGCGGTCCGGCGAAGTCATGGCGAAACTCCTGCAGCGCAAATCGGCGAAGGGTGTGGAACTGAAATCGATCAATCCGGAGCATCCTGACCGAAACATTGCCAATGAAGAATTGGAGTGGATTGCCCGCATTATCTGGGCAAGCCAGTAGCGATACAATTGGGCAGGCTTTGCGGGTAACGGCATGCGGATTTTCATCAGTGCATTCCTGTTTCTGACCGCTGGCGCTGCAGTGCTCTACTGGCTTTCGCAAGCCGGCGGACCGGAATTGCCGCCATCGCCGCTGCATCAGTCCAATGTCATGGGAGCCCAATCCCCTGAATCGGAAACGGAAGCGGTTGTCACCGCGAAGCGCGAGCCCTCTCCCGAACCTCTCCAGCGCAACATCCGAGATGTGACGGGCTCGGGAATGATTCCACCGCCGAGTCTGGAGGGTGACATGATTGTCCGCTTGCCAGCCGCAGAACCACCACCGCAGCCGCAACGGCCGGTAAAACCTTCGCAATGGCCGCGCAGCGAAGTGGCGTCAGCGGGGGTTCTGAAATCAGGAGACACAATGATACGGATTGCGGGCATAGAGCCGCTGGCAGCGGAGGCCACTTGCAAGGCAAATGAAGGCGGTGAATGGCCATGCGGGAATTTTGCCAGGGCAGCTTTTCAACGGTTGATAAGGCTCCGCACAGTGGAATGCGATCCGTTGCCCGAGACTTCAACTGCCAGTCCGGCAATCATTGTCACGGACTGCCGGATATCGGGCCGCGATATCGCACAATGGCTGATTGAGCGCGGCTGGGCAGTTCCGGTCAAGGGCGCAGTGCGGTCGGAAGTGTTGGAAAAGGCGCTCGAGAAGGCGAAATCGGGCCGGCTCGGCCAGTGGCGTGAAACGGCACCCGGCCAGGGCTGATCAGGCAAATGCCGATCCGGATCAGGCGAGTTTGCCGGCCAATGCATCCGCAATGAGCTGGCGGGTTTCACTGATGCCGTAAAGCGCCACGAATGAACCGAAACGCGGCCCCTTATCCTGCCCCAGCAGCACTTCGTAAATCATCTGGAAGAAACTCACCGAAACGCCAGGGCCGCCGTCTGGCCCCTTCTTCTTCATGTCCTGGAAGCGCGGTATCTGGCGGGCAACATCGAGAACAGCATCCTGGATCGTGC
>JAWKWL010000007.1:0-208670 GCA_041397525.1 Nitratireductor sp. | reverse complement strand
TGGTCGTCGCCCGAGCCGCCGATGAGAACATCGTCGCCGCTATCGCCGTAAAGGATATCCTCGCCCTCCTCGCCGCGCAACCAGTCAATGCCCGAATTGCCATGCATGGTGTCACCTTCGGTACCACCCCACATGTAGTCGCCGTTATTACCGCCATTCATGATGTCGGCTCCGGCCTCGCCAAACATCAGGTCAGCGCCATTGCCGCCGTTGAGGGTGTCATTGTTTGCGCCGCCATAGAGCCAGTCGGCACCACCATTTCCATTGATGGTGTTGGCACCAGCATCGCCGTAGATGAAATCGACATGGTGGGAGCCGGTGACATTCTCAAAGCCGGAGATGACGTCGCCATCGGCATGGCCGCCGGATACGGAGTTGGTTGCCATGAACACCGTGACACCGGCATTCGATCCGGCGTAGCTCAGCGTATCGCCTGCCGAGGTGTTGCCGTCACCATGGAGTTCATCGGCATCTGCGCCCCCCTCGATGGTGTCATTACCGTCACCGCCCATGATGATGTCCTGTCCGGCATCGCCCCGGATATTGTCGGCAACCATGCTGCCGACGATTTCGTCACTGGCTGATGACCCATAGATGAAGACCAGGTCTCCACCCTGCCAGTTCTGAAATGCCAAACCGGACAAATTGACCTTCACTTCGGTTCCCAGCCAGATCTGCAGCAATTCGGCGCCGCCACTATTGCCCTGAACCCCGCCAAAATCGTTGGATATCTGGCTTGCCCACAGATCAGCGGAAGCGTTGAAACTGCCCGGTGCAAAGGTCAGGATTTCCACGGAGGAAAAGATGGTGTCGCGAAGGTCGAAATTGCCACCGTCATGCAGTTCCACGGTATCAGTGTTCGCACCGCCATTGATCATCTCCAGCGGGGCAAGGTCGGTTGAGCGCAGGATGAAGCGGTCATTGCCGGATTCGCCGTACATGTCATCCCGACCCAAGCCGCCGGTGATCACATCATTGCCTGCGCCGGCATGGATTTCATCGTCACCGCTTGCGCCGTCGATCACGTTGACGAAGTTGCCGGTGAAAGTAACGAGGTTGCCCAGATTATTGCCGATAAAACCTTCAGCATTGGCACCTTCATAATTTTCAAAGTTGAGCACAAAGTCCTGGCGCACGCCATTGATGCGTATTTCCTCGCTCCCGAAGTCTACAACCGCGTTGTTGAGAAGATCGAGGCCGACCAGGGTGTCGATGTCCGCCCCGCCGTCATAGGTGGTCGTGTCTGCGGTCGATGAGTGGCGGCGCAAGATGGTGTCGTTGCCATCCTCTCCCAGCAGTTGCTCAGTGCCAGACGTGTAATTGCCGCCGCCGTCTATTGTATCCTCGCCCTTGCCACCACGGATGATGTTTGCGCCGGTATTTCCGGTTAGCGTGTCATTGTGGTCGGAGCCGGTCAGGTGACTGAAATTGCGCAAATTGTCGGTACCTGCGCCAATCGTGTTCTGGGCGCTGGTCTGGTTGGCGAGTGTAACGGTCACCGCCGAAGCGGCGGACGCATAGGAGACTGTGTTGGTTCCGCCCTGGCCATCCAGGAAATCGTCTCCCGCAGCACCATCGATGACGTCATTGCCGCCGCCGCCAAGGATTTCATCATCGAGACGTGTGCCGGTAATGGTCTCGTGGTTCGCATCGCCGGTAATGACCACGTCTTCATCATTCAGCGTATAGCCCCAATTGGTAAAAACGAGCTGCGACATGTCCAGTTGGGTCGCGGCTCCCATGCTTACAAATATACGTTCGGAGCCGCTGGTACCGGCAAAGACGGAATCTGCAGCAAATCCGCCGGAAAACTGGTTCGCATTGAAAAACAGGGATGTGAAGCCACTGCTGAGCGAACTGCCCAGTTCCAATCTTTCAATGCTCAAGAGGGTTGTGATGTAATCGATATGAAACGAGCCAGCACTCCCATACAGGGCGATGGTGTCGAAGTCGGCTCCCCCATCCACCGTCTCCCCGGAAACAATGTCGCCAATCGCCATTTCAAAGCGGTCATCATCATCACCGCCAAACATCTGGTCCAGGCCACCACCACCAATAATGATGTCATCGCCACCATTCCCGCGAAGTTCGTTGGCTATGCCGGTGCCTATAATTGTTTCGGTGACATTGACGTTGTTGGCACCCCAGACATTCTCGAAATTGTTGATGGTCTCGGTGCCTCCGAGGAGAGTCCACTGGCTGATGCCAAGATGAACTTGTGTGGCAACAAGCTGGGTCAGTCCGGAAATGTCGAAGGTATCCGTGCCGGAGCCGCCGTTGTAGACGTCGCCATTGGCCAGGGCATCGTTGACAATGACCCTGTCATTACCACCCTGGGCGTCAACATTGGTGGTATCGAACAGGGTGACAATGGTGTCGTTGCCCTGGCTACCCACGACGTTCTCAATGTTTTCAAGATAATCGAAAAGGCCGCTGAAGCTGTTGATCACGGTGCCATTTACAAGGTCGATGGTCGTGGAACCGGCGAAGGTGACTCCGCTATAGTCGATGGTGTCAATGCCACCTCGCCCGTCATAGCGGTCGCCACTGGTCAGGTCATTGTCGATGAAGGTGTCATTTCCGTTGTGGCCGAGGACGTTGTCGGCCCCGGCGCCCGCGTTGACAGTGCCACCACCGGTGGGTGTCGTTAGCGCATCAATGCCCGATGTGCCAGTGACGGTGATGCCATTGTCACGAACATCGAGGATCATGAAGCGGATGTCATCGCCAATATTGAGGCCAGCCTGGCTGTCGTCGGTCCAGGTGATCATGATCCGCCCGTCCTGCGTCAGGGTCATGTCGAAGGCTTCGAAGCTGCCGGTTGGAGAGTTGCCAGGTTCGACGCTGCCATAAGTGACCTCGTTTCCGACCGTATTGCCGGAACCATCGAAGCGTTGAACATGAAGATTATTGTTCTCTTCCCAGGCGACCAGAAAGCCGCCATCATCCAGGCCAACCACATCTGCAAACCGATAGGTGGCACCGGAATCGACAAAGAAGCGATTGACGACCGTAGAACCGTCATTGGCGTAAACAGCTGCGCGAACACCGGTATTGCTACCAGTGGTGTAGAGATAGGTGACCACGAAGCTGCCGCCTGCAAGTTCGCTGACGCGCGGATAGTCCATCCTGAATGTTCCGCCAAACACACCGGTTTCAGTCAGTGAACTGGAAACCGTGGTGCCGTCGGGTTCATTTACCCGGACATTGATACGGGTGTGGCCGCTTATGTCGGCATAGTCTTCATTGACGGTTACGATATTGCCATTGGAGAGAAAAGCTGTGTCGTTGGGTGCGGCATGGGAGAAGACGGATGCCCAGTCCTCTTCACTGCGGCTGCCGAAATCGTCGAGTGGCAAAAACGTGTTGTTATCAAATACGAAGCCTTCGGTGTCGGTTCCATTACCGTCCTGGCGGGCAAAGGTGACCACCCAGTCGCCGCCTGCATTGGTGGCAATTGAGGGATCCGAAACATTGTTGCCTAGTGCATTGGAGCCGCTGGCAAGGGTGTAGTTGGCGGTCAGTGTTCCGGCGGCATCGAACCGTTCTGCCCTGATGAAGGTCTGGGTGTTGTTGTTGTCCGTGTAAACGATCATCCAGCCGCCATCGTTCATGGCGACAATATCATGCCCCTGTTCATCATTGTTGTTGGGATAGGAGGTGCCGCCGTGGAATACGGTGTTCAGCAGGAACGGGCCGCCGATTGGCGTTCCGTCAATTTCAAACATCTGCCCGATGAAATCGCCATTGACCCGATTGTCGTAATTGTCGCCGCTGTCGCGCCAGGAAACCAGAATGCGGCCATCGCGCAATTCGGTAATACGCGGTTCCGTTTGGCTTCCCGCTT
The DNA here is from genome assembly GCA_041397525.1 of Nitratireductor sp. Taxonomy (GTDB): domain Bacteria; phylum Pseudomonadota; class Alphaproteobacteria; order Rhizobiales; family Rhizobiaceae; genus BOKV01. Next base: position 204,823 of record JAWKWL010000007.1, on the reverse strand, counting down.
CATTGGGGCCATCATTCACAGTGGTAATATTTTGCCAGATTACGGGGGTGGTAGTCATCCCGAATTCCTTTCATTCAAAGAAGAATGTCCGATGGCCCCGTAAGAACATTCCTTCAGGTAAACTAACGGTCAAAGACAATGGGCGCATACCCCAGATGGGGTATACGGGTCATTTTTCGTGTTTTTCTGGAGATCTGTTTGCGGATGGTGGCGATTGATTTCAGTTCACATGTGCCTCCACGAGAATCAATCAAGGCGATGATGACTGGCGGTGCTGATCGGTCAGATTTCCCGTCCTGCCCGGAATTCGCCAAACCGCAAATGCGCCCTTGCCCCAATTCCCAGAAACGGTTCCCTTGGCAGGAGCGCTGGAGGCTCAAGTCCTTCGAAGAAGCGAACAAGGGCGCTGTCGCTGCCCATGAGTTTTTCTGCGGTAGCCATGCCCGACAAGGTGCCCATGGCGGTACCAAGGCCGTTCTGGCAGCAGGCGCTGTAGAGGTTGTTGTCGATCTCTCCGAATGCGGGGACTGCATTGCGGCTCATGCACAGAAGCCCGCCCCATCGGAACTGCATTGGTACATCGGCTATTGCACCAAAGCGCATGCGGAACGAACGGTCATGCTGCTTCTTCATGTGATCGAGAATGGTGGGCGAAATGGTGCGGTCCGGTGCCCAGGAGATGCCGTTGCGCACGACGATGCGGGTGCCGCTGCCGCCGGTGATCTTGCGTATGGTCGAGCCGAACGGGTCGGAAGGGGTGAAGGCCCAATTGTCAGTTCCGCCCAGCGTCCTGATCTGCTCCGCTGACAATGGCGCAGACATCGAGGCATAGAGATAGACGTGCATCAGCCGCCGCTCGAAGAAGCCGAAACTTTCGACATGGCCATTCGTGGCAAGCACGACCTTGCCAGCCGTGATCGACCCCGAAAGAGTTGACGCCGTCCAGTCATTGCCCTGGCGGCGCATGCCGTTCACAGGTGAATTTTCAAGGATAGTGATCCCGTCCCTGACAAGTCCTTCCGCAAGGCGGCGAACATAAAGTGCAGGTTGCAACATCACCGTACCCGGAGTGAACAGCCCGTTCCGGTAATAGGGCGAGCCGCAGATTTCCTGCATCTGGCGCGCATCCAGCAGTTCAAAGGGTTCACCGAGCCTGGCCAGGTGCCCGGCATATGTCTGGTTGTGCCTGACGCCCCGTGTGCCCGCTGCCGCATTGATCTTGCCGACGGGCTGCAGGGCTTCCGCCTCCATGCCGTATTCACTTGCTGCTTGCCTCGCGAAGCTGATTGCGTGACGGTTCATGGTGGTCTGCTGCAGGTCATGCCCTTGGTCGCCTGCGTAGTCGCTGGAAACCAGATTATGCGGCAGGTCGATCATGAAACCGGAATTGCGCCCGGCGGGGCCCTCGCCGACGCGCCGCGCATCGACAATGGCAATCGCGAGTTTCGGATCGATCTGCAGCAGACGCCGGGCCGTTGACAGTCCGGCAAAACCTGCACCAATGATCACAACGTCAAAGGCCTGGTTTCCCTCAAGCGCCGGATACGGGTTCGCCTTAGGCAGGATGTCGTTCCATGCGGCAGGTCCGGGATCCATTGGCAGGCGGGAAACCGTGATCTCTGCCATGCCGTCAGTACTCCTGGTTCAGGGCGTCTTCAGCCGGGATTTCGCGTTCGCGGCGGGCAACATAGTCCAGCAGTGCTTCATGCACAGCGCTGTCAAGATGTGGTCTTTCATAGGCATTGAGAAGCTGGCGGGCCTTTTCCAGCCCACGCTGGTTGACGTCCTTTGAGCCGTCAGCAATCCATTGTTCGACGGAATTGTTGTCAAACAGTTCCGGCATGAAGAACGCGTCCTGAAAATGGGACTGCGTGTGGCGGTGGCCAAGATAGTGACCGCCCGGTCCGATATCGCGAACTGCTGCGAGCGCTTCGTCGAAATCGTCCCAGTGCACGCCTTCGGCCATGCGGTATGCCATGGCACATTGCTCGGCATCGACCACGAATTTCGCCATCGAGCAGTGCATGCCCGCTTCGTTCCAGCCCGCCGAGTGCCAGATGTAGTTGGCACCGGCAAACAGGGTGGCCTGCAAGGTGGTTGCGCTTTCATAGCCGGCCTGGGCGTCGAATGTCTTTGCGCCGCCGAGATTACCGGATGTCCGCCAGGGCACCCGGTAATGGCGCGCCATCTGGCCGATCATGAAATTCATCAGGCTGATTTCCGGCGTACCCGCCATCGGCGCGCCCGACTTCATCGATACGGTAGAAAGGTAATGGCCATAGATCGCGGGGCAGCCCTTGCGCACGACCTGCGTATAGGCAAGGGCGGACAGCGCTTCCGCGTTCAATTGTGCGACCGCGGCCGCCGTCGAGGCGGGCGTGTTGGCGCCGCCCAGCACGAATGGCGAACAAAGGACCGGCTGGTTGCGCTTGCACAATGCACGCATCGCACCAAGCATGGTCTCGTCCCAGACCAGTGGTGAATTGCCGTTGCAATTGCCGGTCACCACCGGATGGGTCTCCATGAAATCCGCGCCGAACAGGATTGCGCACATGTCCATGACATCCTCGGCGTTTTTCGGGCTCGTGGTCATGGCCATGAATGTCTTGTCGCTGTGGCGCATCGAGGAAAGCGTGATGTGCAGATGCCGGTGCGATACCGGAAGGTCCATCGGCTCGACGATGTGATGCGCGCTTGAATGCAACGCCGGCAGCATGTGTGAAAGCTTGTGGAAGTTCGACAGGTCTTCCATGGTGGGACCGCGCCGTCTGTCGTCGAGGTCGCGCAAGTAGGGCGCTCCGGTCATGGGCACAAAGACTGAATGGTCGTTGCCAAAGGGCAGGTTGTTGGCCGGATTCCTGGCGTGATAGGTGAAGTTTTCGGGAATGGATGCAATCAGTTCGCGCACGAGGCCGCGATCAAGGTGGACACGGTCACCGGGACGCACGTCGGCCCCGACATCTTTCCAGTCACGGATCGCGACCGGATCGCGAAACACCACGCCAACCTCCTCAAGGATATCCATCGAAGCGTTGTCGATCTTCTCGACCTGTTCCTGGTCCATCGGTTCGACCAGTGGCAGGCGACGGCGCAAGGCCGGCAGCATGGTGGTGTTGATATGCGCACGCAGTTCGCGCCGTGCACCGCGTCCGCCCCGGCGGGACTTGCCGGGTTCGGCCGGATCAACAGAAGCATCCGCAGATAGCCCGGCAACGGTTTTCATCCTACATTGTCTCCACTGGCGGGATCAGAAAGATCGACCCAGATTGTTTTCAGTTCCGTATACTGGTCATGCGCATGGACGGAGTTGTCGCGACCACCGAAGCCTGACTGCTTGTAGCCGCCGAATGGGGTGGTGATGTCGCCTTCGCCATAGCAATTGACGGTGACAGTGCCTGCACGCACGGCTCTCGCGCTGGCGAGGGCGCGGCGGGTATTGGCAGTGAAGATGCTTGCCGTCAGACCATATTCGCTATCGTTGGCGATGGCGATTGCCTCTTCCACCGAGGCGACGGTGATGACGGAAAGCACCGGTCCGAAGATTTCCTCGCGGGCAATCCTGTCCGTCGGTTTAGCCTCAATGATGGCCGGCGTGACGAACGGGCCGCTGATTTCGCCGCCTGCCAGCGGTTTCAGGCCTTCGAGATAGCCGCTGACCTTGCGGCTATGCTCTGCATCAATCAATGCGCCGAGGTGGTTTTGCGGATCAAGCGGATCGCCGGTTTTCCATTCGCGCATGCGGGCGAGGATGCGTTCGAGCAACGGCTCGCGTACTGCCTTGTGCACGATCAGGCGGGAATTGGCTGAGCAGTTCTCGCCCATGTTCCAGAAGGCGCCATTGACGACATGTTTGGCAACGAGGTCGAGGTTTTCCGCGTCATCAAGCACGATTGCCGGATTCTTGCCGCCGCATTCGAGCACAACCTTCTTGAGGTTGGAATCGGCTGAATATCGCAGGAAGCGGCGCCCCGTTTCGGTTGAGCCGGTAAAGCCAACCATGTTCACGTCCATGTGGCGGCCAAGTGGTTCACCGACTGACGGACCGTCACCGGGCAGTACCTGCAACACGCCGCGCGGAACGCCTGCCTCGGCTGCGAGTTCGGCGATACGCAACGCCGTCAGCGAGGTCTGCTCTGCCGGCTTGACGATGACCGAATTGCCGGCTGCCAGGGCAGGGCCGATTTTCCATGCGAGCATCAGCAGCGGAAAATTCCACGGCAGAATGGCAGCAACAATACCAATGGGCTCGCGCACGATCATGGCCATCGCATCATCGCCAACCGGGGCCGTCTGGTCATAGATCTTGTCGGCAGCTTCTGCGTGCCATTTGATGGCGTTGATGGTTTCGGGAATGTCGATCATCACGCAATCGCGGATCGGCTTGCCGGAATCCAGGCTTTCCATCACCGCCAGCTCACGCGCATTGCGGGTGATCAGCTTGCACAGTCGGATAAGGATTTCCTTGCGGCGGGCGGGGTGAAGCCTGGACCAGCTGCCATTTTCAAAGGCGGTTCTGGCCTTTTCGACAGCGAGGTCGACATCCCTGTCGTTGCAGGCGGCAATCGTGCAGATCGTTTTGCCGGTTGCCGGGTTGACGGTGTCGAGTTTCGCGCCACGACCGGGCATGTATCTGCCATCGATGAAGGCACTTGCGGGGAAGTTGATGCCTTCGGCAATCGCGGCATATTCCTTCCTTGTCAGCAGCTCAGTCATGGGCCTTCTCCCCGATTTCAGCGATGGTACGGTTCATGGTCTGTATCACCTGTTCGAGTTCGCGCTTGTCGTCCTTGTTGAGCGGTTGAAGCGGCAGGCGCGGCGGGCCACACTCTATGCCGCGCATGGTGAGGCCATGCTTGATGCACTGGACGAATTTCCCGCCCTGCTCGAGCACGCGCATCAAGGGCAGCATGGCCGACATGATGGCGCGCCCCCTGGTGAAGTTACCCTCCACGGCACAGGCCTGATATAGTGCGATATGGGCTTCGGGTGCGAAATTCGATCCGGCGCAAACCCAGGAGCGTGCGCCCCAGGCGAAGAATTCGAGCGCCTGATCGTCCATGCCGCACGAAAGCTGGATATGCGGATAATCGCGGGCCAGCATGTGCAACCGGTTCGGATCGCCGGAGGACTCCTTGATGGCGCAGAAATTGGGAGACCGGCCAAGCCGGTCGAGCGTTTCCTCATCCATGTTGACGCTCATGCGGCCGGGGTAGTTATACAGCATTACCGGCAGGTTGGCGGCGCGGTCGATAGCCATTGCGTGGAGGGCAATCTCGCGGCCAGTCGGATAGGCATAGGGTGGTGTTGCGACCAGAAGCGCGTCTGCACCGGTTTCCCTTGCAGCCTTGGCATAGGCAATGCTGTCCTCGGTGCGGATGGCGCCAGTGCCGATGATCAGCGGCAGGCGTTTGGCGATGATGTCGCTGGCACGCTTCATCAGCGCCATGCGTTCATCGGCAGTTTGCGCGTAATATTCGCCCGTCGTGCCAGCAATGATAAGCCCGTGCACTCCGGCTCCGATCAGGAATTCGATTGCCTCGGCAAATACCTTGTCGTTGATCGAATAGTCGGATTTGTAGGGGGTGACGACTGGCGTATAAATGCCTTCAAACCGCATCAGAAACCTCCGGCAATTTCAAATGGCAACGGGTCGGGCTGCACGAAGCGCTCCATCTGGTCACGAGACAAGGCCCAGTGCCTGAGCGTGATCTCGACGGCTTCGGCAGGAGAATGGCTGCCTATTGCCGCGATGAGTTCGTCATGCTGGTCAGCGGCCTTGCGGATGCGGTCGCTGTCACGCGAATTGTTGGAACGGTAGAAGATCTGGCCAATGCGGGTGTGGTCGATCAGCAGCCGGTTAAGGCTTGGCAACAGATAGGCAGAAGCCGCCATCACGCCGATCTCGGCATGAAAACGGTGGTTTTCAAGTGCCGAACTGTTGCCGTCACCCGCGGCTATTGCCGCTCGATAGGTCTTCTGGATTTCCTTCAGGCTGCGAATGCCGGAAGCTGTGGCGTTTTCTGCCGCGAGCCGGGCTACCGCGGCATAGATCATGGGAGCGGCCTGGAAGAACTGGCGCAAGGTTGTCAGGTCCATTGGCGCAACCTTGGCTCCCCGGTTTTTCCTGAAGACCAGATAGCCTTCACCGCCGAGGCGCTGGATCACCTCGCGCAGCGGTGTGCGCGAAATCCCGAAGGCCTGGGCAAGCTCCGCCTCATCCAGCATCTGGCCCGGGGAAATCTGCAGCGACAATATCTGCTGCCTGAGCGAGGATGCCACATCCTGCTTGTCGTGCTGACCTGACGGTTGCATTGCGGGTGATCGGGATTGTTTCTTGTCCAACGTGCTCATGGTGTGATGTTATACAAAATGTATAATATCGGTACTCAACATTTGCGCCACCGGATGTCGCATGGTGCGCGCCTCAAATGCAGAGGCTTCAGCCCGGATCAGCCCGGTGCCGGTGAGCCTCGACCGCCAAAGGGTCCTCGTCGTCGAGATTGCAACAGATGCGATAGGCTTCGAGCCGTTCTGCCGAAAGTTCGCCAATGGTGTGGAAATACATGGCAGCGCTGTAGCGGATGAAACCGGAGCCGGGAACGCCAAGTGGCGTTTGCAGCAGTTCGTGCTGCAGTTGCCCTATATCCGTTTCTGGCATTGTTTTGGTCACGGTAATACCTCACCCTGAAATCAGAAACGCGCGGGAGGAGTCTGCGTTCGGCGCGGATGGGTGAAGAACGGTTTTTCGACAATCTCGCATCTGGCCATCTGGCGCTGCCAGACCAGTTCGCGCTGCAGATAGATTTCCACCCAAAGATCACTCTTTCCCGGCCTTGCCATCGTAACTGGGTCGCCATGCGGTGCATCGAGCCAGGCAAATGCAATATTGCGCTTGCAGGTCGGTGACCACAGGGCGGATGTCACCATGCCGATTTCATGTTTCTTGCGGTGATATATCAAGGCGCCATTGGCAGGCTTGTCGTGCTCGATTTCGATCGCGACCAGTTTGCGGCGCAACGGCTTTGTTGCCAGTGCTTGAAGCGCGCGCTTGCCGTTGAAATGCGGCTTGTCGAAATCCACGAGCCAGCCAAGCCCCAGTTCAAAAGGGTTTCGCACGCGGTCGGTTCGCAGAACCTTGCGGGCGGATATGAATTCCTTGCCCGGCAGAAGGAAGCCAGCTTCGATGCGTGCCATTTCCACGGCCTCATAGCCAATCGGCCTGATGCCGGATTCCCTGCCGGCATCGACAAGGGCGTCCCACAATTTAAATGCCGATTTCGGACTGGTCCAGATTTCATAGCCGAGATCGCCGGTGAAGCCGGTGCGCGAGATTTCCGCCTTGATACCCTTGAAGGAAAATTCCTCAACGTCGAAGGGTTTCAGTACTTCGACCCCCTTGATCCCGAGAGCCTGCAAGACCGCGAAGCTTGTTGGTCCTTGCAGCGACAAAGCAGCAATTTGCCGGCTGACATCGGTGATGCGGACATCGAAACCATAGGCGATATCATCGAGCCAGGTCAGCTGCGGTTCCTGGCTGCACAAACGGAACCGGTTTGTGGCGAGCCTGAAGACAGTGCCGTCATCAATGATGTTGCCATCCTCGTCACACCAGATTGCATAGGCGACCCGGCCCGGTTTCAGTTTGGTGACGTTGCGGGTGACGAGACGATCGATGACGCGCTCTGCATCCGGGCCTACAATCTCGTATTTGCACATGGGTGAAATGTCGAAAAGGGTCGCCTGGTTGCGGATGGCGAAATATTCGAATTCGACATTGTCGAGAACGGAAGCGGACGCAAACCCCATCCAGTTGACCCAGGATTGCTGGTGATTGGCAGCTGCAATGCGCTGATGAAACGGTCCGGGCTCAAGTCCGTTGATGACTGCAGGGTGCGGTTTGAGGGGATGTTTCATGTCACTTTCCCCCATCCGATAGTGCAGCATTGGCCGCATTGAAGCCGGGGGTGCCGGAAATATCCCCGCCGGGGTGGCTGCCTGCGCCGCAAAGATACAATCCCCGCACTGGCATCCTGTATTGGCCGGCACCGTCGAAGGGCCGCAGCATCAGAGCCTGATCGATGCGGAACTCACCGTGATGCCAGTGCCCGCCTGGCACATGATAGCCGGTTTCAATGTCGCCCGGTGTCATGATCCGGCAGGCCTGGACGAGCTTGCCAAGGCCGGGCAAAGCCGGTTCCAGTGTTGCCAGCACCGTCTTTCCCAATTGATTGCGTAAACCTGTGCTCCAGCCGCCATCCGGCATTGCCGGGACAAACTGGGCGGTAACCGAGAGCCGTTGGTTACCGGGGTCGAAACAGGATTCCAGCGTCGGCCGATCGGGTAGTCTGCCATGCTTGGCCGTATCGAAAGCCTGTTCGATAGCGGTCGAACCATCAGTGCTGATAAGGCGTTGCAATTGGTTCATGGCGCTGCCGTCTGAAAGTTCCGGCGTGGCCGCAAGGTCGAAGTCGAGCCGCGCCACCATGCCCCTGGAAGCGATGTTGCGGCATCGGCGAACGAATTCCGCATCGAGGTGCCCTGGCCCAAGCAGCTTGATCAGTGTTGTCGCAGGCGCTGCATTGGAAAGGACCTGGTGCGCACGGATTTCCTCTCCGGATGCCAGTGCAACGCCACAGGCCTGATCGTCTTCGACCAGGATTTTGGCGACGGCTGCGGATGTGCGAATGTCGCCACCCGATTGGGTGACAACCGCGCAAAGTGCGTCGATCATGGCTTGCGGACCGCCATCCGGCATGTGGCGAATCGCCTGGTCCGGTCCGGTTGCCGCATTGGCGTGGGTCATGCGGTAAAGCAGTGAGAGCACTGTTCCCGGCGAACGCGGCCCCATCGCGCCGCCAAGCGTCGCATCCATGGCCATGGCCCCGGCAAGCGGTCCGTCGGGCATTTCATCCAGAACAAGGTCATGAACATTGGAAAGCGCAATGCGCATCAGTTCGCGCAGTTGCGACTTGCCGAGGCGGCGAAGGTTCATGCCTGTGTGGCAAAGCGTCAGCCATTGCCGCCAACCTGTCCGGTCTAATCCGGGTGGGGTCATGGTCAGCATGGGCGACAAAGCCCTGGCCTTGGCGATGAGGCTTTCGTGCAGGCGGGCATAGGCTGCCGCGTCAGCCGCATCGGCGCCTGAGACCATGGCACCGCGAATGTGGGTGAGGCTGCCATCTCCAGCAGCAACAATCGTCTGCATTGGGTGGGATTTCAACTTGATGCCGAGTGCCTTTGCGACTTTCGGGTTCAGTGGTGAGGGCATGGATGCCACCCGGAACTGCGCATCGCCGAGCATGCCACCGACATGATTCCGGCTTTCCAGCACCAGCACCCGTCGGCCCTTGCGAGCCAGCATGGCGGCAGCAACGAGGCCGTTGTGGCCTGCTCCGATGATGATGGCGTCAAATATGGCGCTCATTCCGCTGCATCCGTCGTTGCCATGCCCAGATCCATTTTTCGTCGGGCATCCAACAGGATTTCGCGTGCTGCATTGGCACCAGGTGCACCCATGACGCCTCCACCGGGGTGGTTTGACGAACCGCACATGTACAAGCCCCTTACCGGCGAGCGGTATTGCGCATAGCCAGGAACCGGTCGGTTGAACAGCAACTGGTCGAAGGTCAATTCACCCTGGAAGATGTTGCCCTCGGTAAGGCCGACCTCGTTTTCGATGTCCCAGGGAGTGCGCACTTCCTTGTGGACGATGAGCTTGCGGAAACCCGGGCTGTGCCGCTCGATCTTGTCGAGAACAGTATTGGCGAACGCCTCGCGATTGGCATCGTTCCATTCGCCGTCCGCAAGTTCGTAAGGCGCATATTGCACGAACACCGTCGCATAGTGCTTGCCCGGCGGAGCCATGGTCGGGTCGATCTGTGTTGGTATCAGGAAGTCAACATACGGGCTTTGCGACCAGCGCCCGGCCTTCCAGTCATCATAGGCAGTTTCGATTTCCATCATGTCATCGAGGAAGTGCAAGTCCCCGCGCAGGAAGCGAGCATCCTTTGGTGCACCGGAGAATTCGGGCATTGCGTCAAGCGCGATATTGAGTTTGGCGGATGAACCCCGGAAACGGTAGCGGCGTACTCCCTTGAGAAATTCTGCCGGCAATTCGCTCTCATCGACATGGTCGAGGAAAGTCCGGCGGACATCCATTCCCGATACCAGGACAGGTGCGTGAAACTCGTCGCCATTGGCCAGAACGACGCCGCTTGCCTTGCCATTGGATATTACAAATCTGTCGATGCCGGAACCGGTGCGGATTTCGCCACCCGATGCCTCGAAGGAGGCCGCCAGTGCGCTGGAGATCGCGCCCATGCCGCCTCGGGCGAAGCCCCAAGCACCGATCGCGCCATCCACTTCGCCCATGTAGTGATGCAGCAAGACATAGGCAGTGCCGGGGGAATAGGGGCCGAGGCCGGTGCCGATGATGCCGGATCCGGCAATATGCGCCTTGGCAATATCGGTTTCGAAATACTGGTCGAGGAATTCGGCGATGGACATGGTCCAGAAACGTACCGTCTCGGCCATTTCACGGGCGCCCAGGCCATGGAAGCGTTTCCCGATATAGAGCAGTTCCGAAATGTCACGCGGGCGCAGTCGCACGGGGTCTGGAGCAGTGCGCATCAGCAATGGCTTGATGAACCGGCATTGGCGCATCACGGCGCGCGCATAGAGTTCATAGCCTTCCGCATCGCGCGGAGAATGCCGGGTGAGTTCACGGCGCAGTGCGTCGTGGTCGGATGAATAGGAAAAATACTCGCCTCTGGAGTTGAAGGTTGCGCCGCCTTCGTACGGGATTACCTGCAGGCCATGTTTGGGCAGTTCCAGTGCTCGGATGATTTCCGGACGCAGCAGCGAACAGACATAGGAACAGTTCGAATATGTCCAGCCGGGTGTCAGCGACAGGCTGACGGCTGCCCCGCCAACATGACCGTTCTTTTCGACCACCAAGGTGCGCAAACCGGCACGCGCAAGAAAACAGGCGGTGACAAGTCCATTGTGACCAGCGCCAACGATGATTGCATCGTAGCTGGATGTGCCGGACTTTCGTGCCGGACCGGTATTCATGAAACTTGACGCATGTTGGGCATTCCGAAAAATTGAGCGTTCACTCAAATTATTTGGCTTTGATCTTTTTGTCCACAGCGTTAGGTATTGCCATGCCGGATTTCCAGACTGCAACAAATGTTTCGCGGACGAGCCAGCGTACCCAGGCACGGATCATCGATGCCGTGGTGGATGTCGTTTGGCAGCGCGGCATTACCGGCACGACGCTTGCCAATGTGGCAACAACCGCCGGAGTCTCCCAGGGCGTGGTGGTGTTTCATTTCAAGTCCAAGAAAGGTTTGCTGGCCGAGACACTGGTGCGGCTGTTTGATGAATATCGTGACAGTTGGTTACCGGCATCAAGGCTCGAAGATCCGCTTGATCAGGTCAAGGGTCTGGTCCGTGCCGATTTCGATCCGAGAATTTGCACACCAAAAAAGCTCACGCTCTGGTTTGCGTTCTGGGGGGAGGCGGGAACCAAGCCGCTTTATAACAGACTTTGCCAGGCGGCAGAGCAGGAGCGCTTTGAGGCGATGAAACATGCTGTGGCCGGGCTGGATTGCCATGGTGATGGCATGGACGCGGGTGAAGTTGCTCACATGATCGATGCGCATACGGACGGCCTTTGGCTGCAGATGCATATCCAAGGGAAATCGTTTCCAGCTGATATGGCGCTTGAGACCGCGTTGGCGCATTTGCGCCGCCTGCTTCCCGACTGCGCATCGCGAATCTGAATCACCGTGAAGCATGGCTCCAGACGGTAGCGGCGCAGGTCGCTATTGAATGAACATTCAGCAAAAAACAGTTGCATTCAGCCGCGGCAGGCATGAATATTCCCCTTGCGGGAAGGAGATGTCATGACCCAGGCCGGACGTTCATCACCAAAAGTGGCGTCAGCTCTGACGAGCCCTGAGCAAGTGCACGGTCAGGCGCAGCATGACGAGTATGACGATACAGCAATCCGGTTTCTCGAGGCATTGTGGGGCGAGGGATATCTTTCGCCCGGCGGGCCGGACGAGGTTCGCCGAATTGTTGACGGAACCGATCTTACAGGAAAGAACGTCCTCGACATTGGTTGCGGGTCTGGCGGCATAACGCTTTTCCTCGCGCGCGAATATGGCCCCGCCCACATCACAGGTTTTGATGTCGAGCAGCCGGTCATCGATGCGGCCAGCCGCCGTGCGAAAGCTGAAGGTCTGGCGGACCGTGTCTCGTTCCTCAAGGGCTATCCCGGGCCTTTGCCGTTCCAACCATCGCAGTTTGACATCGTGTTTTCCAAGGATGCCCTCATTCATGTCAGTGACAAGGAAAGCCTGTTTGCCGACCTCTTTCGCATCCTGAAACCAGGCGGGGTGTTCGTGGCCAGTGACTGGCTGACCTCGCATGACGGTGAGCCCTCGCGGGAAATGCGTGACTATCTGGCTGCAGAAGGGCTGAGTTTCGGAATGGCGTCGCCCTCGCGCTATGAGGCGGCGATGCGCAAGGCAGGGTTCACTGATGTTCGCACGGTCAATCGCAATCCCTGGTATCGCGAAGTCGCGCGCGGAGAGTTGCAGCGCCTGAGACACAGCGAATATGAGCGGATAGCCGCAATCGTCGGGAAGGATTATGTCGACAAGAATATCAAGACATGGTCCGCCATGCAGATTGTGCTCAATAGCGGCGAACATTGCCCGACCCATATTTTTGGCGCGAAGCCGAAGGGAGCTGACTGATGAATCCGGGCAGGGGCGAGGCGTCGGCTGAAAGAGAGCAGGAGTTCGGCGGTGTGGTGGCATCCCAGCCGGCACGGCGGCGGGAATCAAAGGAGTTGCGGCGCGAGCAGCTCATCCAGGCCACGATGGAATCCCTGGCGGTTCGCGGCTATGCCGATACGACGCTTGCCAATGTTTGCGATGGTGCGGGTCTCTCCCGCGGGATCGTCAATTTCCATTTCCAGAGCAAGGACAACTTGCTGCTTGAGACGCTGAGATTCATGTCAGATGAGTACCAGGCAAACTGGAAAGCGCGGCTTGCGGCTGCGGATACTGACACCACTTCGCAGATACTCACGCTGATTACGGCTGATCTCGACCGCAGTATCTGTACCCCAACCAAGGTGGCAGCGTGGTTTGCGCTGATGGCGGAAGCCAAGTCTCGCCCCGACTACCAGAAACTATGCTGGGAGCGGGATTCGAAATACCGCGCGGTCCTGACAGAACTTTGCGCGAAGGCACGGGAAGAAGCCGGATATGTCTATGATCCCGCCAATCTGACCGCCGCGATCTATGCGATGCAGGAAGGTCTCTGGCTGCGGCTGATGCTGTCCGGGCGGAGCTATTCGCGTGAAGCGGCCTTGACGGTGTTGAGGCAGACACTGGGAAGCCTATTTCCAAAGCATTTCACCCCGGCTGGCAAGCCGGAAAATACATGGGAACTTTCATGAAGGGAGAATGAAATGAACAAGAACAAGATGACATCGATCTTTTCCAGCCTGGCGTTTGCTGCAGCACTGGGTGTTGCTGCCCCAACCCTCAGCCGTGCTGATGACGCGGAACTGACAGTGTTTGACTGGTCCGGCTATGAAGATCCGGCATTCCATCCGGCCTATGTCGAGAAACACGGCGTGTCACCGACATTTGCCTTTTTCGGGGATGAAGAAGAGGCTTTCCAGAAACTGCGGTCCGGCTTCAAGGCCGACCTGTCCCATCCCTGCTCGCAAAGTGTTGTGAAGTGGCGTGAGGCCGGGCTTCTCAAGCCGCTGGACACTTCGCGCATCAAGGCCTGGGATGACATCCTGCCCGGATTCAAGGCGATGAAGGACCTCATGACCAGCGAAGACGGAAAGGCATGGCTGGTTCCCTTCGATTGGGGCAATACCGCCGTTACTTACATGACTGAAAAGGTCAAGCCGGAGGAAATCCAGTCGCTCAAGGCATTTGCCGATCCAAAGTTCGAAGGGCGGGTATCGATTGGCGACAATGTAGATGATGCCTATGCGCTGGCAGCACTTGCCATCGGGCTCAAGGACATGACGTCGATGAGTGATGAGCAGTTCGCCCAGGCTTCCGAATTCCTGCGCATGGTACACAAGAATGTGCGTCTTTACTGGACCGACAACACCGAACTGAGCCAGGCGATGGCGGGCGGCGAGGTTGATCTCGCCTGGGCCTGGAACGAAACAGCAACGAGCCTGCAGGCTGACGGTGTTGCAGTGGCGATCAAGAAGGATACCGATGAAGGCCTTTCCACCTGGGTTTGCGGCTATACGCTGCTTGCAGATGGCCAGGGCAGCGAAGACAAGGCCTATGATTTCCTCAACGCGATCCTTGATCCGGCAGTTTCCGCATATATCGTTTCTGAATGGGGTTATGGCCACAGCAATGCGAAGGGCATGGCTGCGATTGACCCCGAGACGCTGGCTTCAAGCGGATATGGCGACCTTGATGCCTTCGTCGACAAGACCCTGTTCCAGGCACCGGTACCGTCGGAGCTGAAGCAGAAGATGATTGCCGAGTTCGAGAAAATCAAGGCCGGCTACTGAACAGGGGAACTGGTGCGGGCAGGTCTGCACCGGTCCCAGAATGCGCGATCAGCGTTTCATTACAACGAAAGCGTCCGGGTCACATGTGAGCCGGACGCTTGAACCGACAGGAATGTCATCGGCTCCGAAGTCGTTGGTTTCAACAACCGAAATATCGTTTTCCTGCCCCTTGATCCTGACCATGAGATTGGTTACCTCGCCGAAATAATGGCGATCCACGACCACACCCTCGAATTGCGGACTGTCGGACGTCTCGCCATCCCAAACGATACGCAATCTTTCCGGACGTATACCTATCGTCAGTTCGCCTGCGCTTGCTGCATTGCCCGCCGGCAAATCGCCCGAAACGGGGCCGATACCCGGCAGATTGGCAGAATATTTCGTGCCGGACATTTCCATGCCTGTGCAGTCGAGAAAGTTCATACCGCCCAAAAAATCCGCAACCTGGCGATTTGCGGGGGACTGGTAGATTTCACGTGGCGCAGCAATCTGGGCGATCTTTCCGCCAAACATCACAGCAATGCGGTCAGACATTGCAAGTGCCTCATACTGATCATGTGTGACAAGCACGAAGGTGATCCCGATCTGGCGTTGGAGATGGCGTAGTTCGACCTGCATCTGTTCTCGCAGTTTCTTGTCGAGCGCTGAAAGCGGTTCGTCGAGCAGCAATACCTTTGGCCGCATCACCAGCGCTCTCGCAAGCGCCACACGCTGCCTCTGACCGCCGGACAACTGGTTGCCCATTCGCGGGCCGAGGCCCTTCAGTTCGACTTGCGCGAGCGCTTCCTCGACGCGCCTCTGCTCCTCTTCGCGACCAAGGCGCAACCGCTTCAGTCCGTAGGCGATGTTTTCGCTGACATTGAGATGGGGAAAAATCGCGTAGCTTTGAAACACCATGTTGGTCGGGCGGTGATTGGCCGGAAGTCCAGCCATGGGCTGACGGTCAATGGCGATCGAGCCGCTGGAAGGCTCGTCAAATCCGCCAATCAGGCGCAGCAATGTTGTCTTGCCGCAACCCGACGGCCCAAGCAGCGAGAAGAACTCGCCTTCGCGGATGTTGGCGGAAACCGGTCCAAGCGCATGGAAGGAGCCGAAATGTTTCTCGACGCCATCAATCGCGATCATCGTGTCAGACGGCATTGGCATGGTTTCCCCGAACTGTTGTCGATCTGATTGACTTCATTGCTGTTCCTGCATCTTTCTCTCCGCGCGGCGGCGGATGATTTCGGCAACCGTCAGCATCACCAGCGAAGCTGCGATCAGGATTGAACCCAGTGCCAGCACATTCGGCAGCTTGGCAGCGAAGCGCAATTGCCCCCAGATATATACCGGCAATGTCGGCTCGGTACCGCTGAGGAAAAATGCGAGAATGAACTCGTCGAGCGAAATGGTGAAGGTCACGAGCAGGCTGGAGATGATTGAGGGTGCGAGCATCGGCAGTGTGACGCGGCGCAGCGTGCCGAAGCCGGTTTCACCAAGGTCGCGTGAGGCCTCCTCCATGGCTGGGTCAAAGCCCTCAAAGCCTGACATCAACACAGAGACCGAATAGGGAAGGCAGATCAGCAAGTGTCCCAGGATCACCGTAACGAGGGAAAGCTGCAAACCAAGGCCGAGCAGAACCACCAGCAGCGAAATGGCGATGATGATTTCCGGAAGGACGAGCGGTGCCATGATAAGGCCGCTTGCGAATCCCTTGCCGGCGAATTTGTGCCTTGTGATGGCGCGCGCTGCAAAGATGCCAAGGATGGTTGCTAGCAGGGCAGAACTCACACCGACGGTCAGAGAGTTCCATGCCGCGTTCTGCATTGCGGAATTGCTTGACATGCCTTCATACCATTTGAAGGTGAAGCCGGTCAGCGGCAATTTCGGTGTGGCAGAATTGTTGAAGGAAAATACCGGAAGCAGCAGCACCGGGAAATACAGGATCGACACGTAGACGAACACATATGCGGATGCGATCCGCTTTCCAATCCCGGTGGTTCTCATCGCAACACCCGTTTCAGCGCCAGCAGCATCAGTACCATTCCACCGGCCACTGCGGTGACGATGATCATCGTAGTGACGGCAAGGGCTGCTCCCAACGGCCAGTTAGCCGCCTTGCCGAACTGGGCCTGTATGGCGTTTGCAATCATGACGCCATCCTTGCCCCCTACCAGTTTCGGCGTCACATAGTCGCCAACGGTCGGGATCATGACGATCATGAGTGCCGCAATGATGCCGGGCATGGTGAGCGGAAGAGTGACGCGCAGGAACCGTCGC
Organism: Nitratireductor sp.; assembly: GCA_041397525.1. Taxonomy (GTDB): domain Bacteria; phylum Pseudomonadota; class Alphaproteobacteria; order Rhizobiales; family Rhizobiaceae; genus BOKV01. The sequence goes on along the minus strand of JAWKWL010000007.1, from coordinate 187,989 downwards.
AACGGCCCGTCACCGAGATCAGCCGCTGCCTCCAGCAGGGTACGATCGACTTTTTCCAGCGAAACGAACAATGGAAGGATCGCGAATGCCGCCCAGCTGTGTGCCAGCGTGATGATGACCGCGTTGGTGTTGTAGAGCAGCGTGCTGATCGGTTCCGAGATTGCGTCGAGCCAAAGCAAGCCCGTGTTGAGAACGCCGTTGTAACCGAGGATGACTTTCCACGAGAGGATGCGCAGCAGGTATCCGGACCAGAATGGCACCGTAATGATGAACAGCCAAAGCCCCTTGTAGCGACCACCGTGAAAGGAGACGAACCAGGCTACCGGATAGGCAAGCACCAGAGTTAGGATGCTGACCGAAATCGAGATGAAAAGCGAACGTGTCAACAGATCGCGATAGATCGGTTCGGTGAGCGCTGCCTGATAGTTGCGCAGGGTGAATGTCCGGTCGATCGTCAGGTAATCCTGCGTCCAGAAACTGTTGGCGATGATGACGATGATCGGACCAACAAGAAGCAGGAAAGCCAGGAGCAACGGGGGAGAGATTGTCAGCCAGCCTTGCGCGGCGTCAGTCCGGAAAACTGACATTCGAGCCTTGCTCCGGGCGGCAGTTGTATTGTGCGCCGACGCCGTCTTTCCGCTCAAAGCCTGTCCTTTCAATGCACGTCCCCCGTTTCCCTGTCGCCAGTACAAGCGCATTGCGAGGTGTGAATTTGAGGGTAAAAACGGATTGAAGGCAAGGGATATTTCTGACACTATTGACTGAACGGTCATTCAGTAAGTGGCCAAATCGGACTCGTCCAAACGTGAAATGGCGGTGTCGTTTCCTGTCTGGAAAATGCATAGCGGAGCGGCCAATCATGCTCGACAAATTGCGTGAACAAGCGAAGACCCATGACCGGGAAGCGGCTGAACACCTGCTTCAGCCCTGGCCCCATGCCGGTTCGATAGGGGCTGAACATCGCGGCATGATGGCCTCTGCCGAAGGCATTTACATCACAGACGAAAAAGGCCGTCGGCTGATTGACGGGCCAGCGGGGATGTGGTGCACCAATGTCGGCCACCGCAACGCTGCGCTTGCCGACTCCTTGCGCGATCAGGCGATGCAGCTTTCCTACAACACGCCATGGTACACAAGCAGCACGCCATCGGTGGAACTTGCCAGCCGTTTGTCGCAGTACACTCCGGGCGACCTGGACCATTTCTTCTTCACGACGGGCGGGTCGACTGCCGTGGAAACGGCGCTGCGTTTCGTGCAATTCTACAATAATGTGCGGGGCAGGCCGGAAAAGAAGATGTTGCTCTGCCGCGAGGGCGGCTATCACGGCAGCACCTATTTGTCGTCATCGCTCAATGGCAGCCAGCGCACCCGCAACTGGATGGATTTCGCCGACAGCATCATACACCGGCTGTCCTGCCCGGATCCGTTTCGTCGCCCAAAGGGAACCAGCATCGAGCAATTCACGCTGGACCTTGTTACGGAGTTCCGCTCAGCGGTGGAAGCCTTGGGCGCTGAAAACATTGCTGCCTTCATCGGTGAGCCGATCATGGCATCAGGCGGCGTGATCATCCCGCCCGAGGGCTATCTGCCCGCCATCGCGAAGATCTGCCGTGACAATGACATCCTTTATATCAGCGATGAAGTGGTCACAGCTTTCGGCCGGCTGGGTTCAGTATTCGCATCGCAGGAAGTGTTTGGCATTGAGCCGGACATTATCACCTTTGCCAAGGGTGTTACCTCTGGTTATTTCCCGCTTGGCGGCATGGCCGTATCCGACAGGCTGTTGGCGGAACTGCGCTCATCCAATCATCCCGAAGCCATGTTTGCGCATGGCCTGACCTATTCCAGCCATCCCATTGGCAGTGCGGTAGCGCTGAAGAATCTCGATCTGCTCGAAGACGGCATTCTCGATCATGCGCGTGAAGTTGCACCCTATTTCCAGCAACAGCTGAAATCGCTTGAGGAGCTGGAACTGGTCGGCGAGGCTCGCGGCATGGGTCTGATGGCGTGTGTCGAATGCGTGGCCGACCGGGAAAGCCGAAATCCGATCCGGCTCGACACCGAGGTGGGAAGCCGCATCGACAGGCACTGCCAGGAACTTGGCCTGCTGGTTCGCCCGCTGGTGCATATGTGTGTGATGTCGCCTCCGCTGGTCATTACCCGGGAGCAGATCGACAGCATGGCCGACATATTGCGCACCGGCATCCGGCGTACGATGGATGACCTGACGCGCGAAGGACTCTGGAAAGGCTGAAGCCGACGCGCTTCGTCCAGCTTGTCAGGTGGTCCGCAGCATTTCCGCGTTGATGCGTGCAATATCTTTCTCTTGCGGGCGATCTTCCAGCGTTGCCACTGGCAGGACCTTGCGGATGTGATCGTGGTGGCTGCGCACGCCATATTCCAGATCGGAAAGATAGAAGCCCTCGAAGGCGCTTGAATTCAACGCCTCGTTGGACCATTCGGTCAGGCGGATATCCTCGCCCAAGGTGTCGCGGTCAATGCGCAAGGCGAGCTTGCGGGCAATTCGCTGCTGGCGAGTTTCATCGCGATGGCGATAGACAGCACCACGCAGCAGGGTTTCGCCGGTGGACAGCGGAAATTCCTGATAGAATTGCACAAGCTCCGGCGTCACTGCCAGAACGGCGTTGGGAAACAATCCGTAATATATCCAGGCACGCTGCAATTCCTCCGGCATTCCTTCCCGAGGTTGCATGGCCTTCACGTAATGGCGAACGCTCCAGCGTCGGCCTGTGTCATGACAAGTTGCATAGGAACGGGAGGTGCCATTGACAAAGGGCTCGTCGAAATAGGAGCGGCCGTACAGGTCCTGCAAAGCGGGGTGCGCAATTGCGACATGATAGCCTTCGTTGTCAACGTCACGCACCGATTTCCAGTTGACCCTGGAAACATGCGTCCAGGTCTCACCGGATGGTACGAGTTCTTCCATGTTGTAATGCGATGCCTCGGCGGCGAAGGGCGACAGCAATTCGCTGACAGAAGGCTGGGGGCCGCGGCAGAAGCGGATGAAGACGAAACCGTTCCAGATTTCTGTTTCCAGCGGCTTCAGGTTGAATTTCGTCCGGTCCATGTCCGGAAACGATTCCGGCCGTGCTGCGCCGCGCAGGCTTCCATCCAGATTGTAGACCCAACCGTGGAACGGACAGACGATAGCCCCTTTGCACTGGCCCTTTTCATCGCCGACGACTCGTCCGCCACGGTGGCCGCACATGTTGTGGAAACCGCGAACAATGCCGTCGCGACCGCGAACCAGCAAAGCCCGCTCACCGCAAATGTCGAGTGTAATGTAACTTCCAGGCTCGGCGAGATCGCAGACATGGCCAGCTATCTGCCAATGCGTCTTGAACAGTTCCTCGCGCTCCAGTTCCAGGAAGGCGTCGCTGTGATAGGTCCATCCGGGCAATCCCCTGCGGTCCCAGTTTTCGGGGATGGACAAATCGCGATTGGACAGGTGCTGGTTCATGACATGGGCTCTGATTTATTGAGTGATTACTCAATAAATAGCATAGCCATTTGAAAATGCAAAGCCGTGCATGGCAAAGCGAGAGGTTGATATCCCCGAATTCAGAGCCCCTGTGCACCTCAAACGAAACTGAAATCGCCCTGGTTTGCCAAGAGCTCCGCCTGCGTCACACCGTAGAAGGTGATCGCGTCAGCCCCGAAGGCAATCGTCACATTGGCTCCGCCATCATAGAGTGTGAAACTGGAAAACTGCGTCAGACCGGCAATGGAGGTGAACCGCACCTGGTCGACACCAAGTTCAAAGTCATAGACGGCGTCAAAGCCCCAATTTGCGTCGAATTCAAATGTGTCTGCTGCACTGTCGAATGTGCCGGGCATGTCGCCCCACATCAGGTCGTTCTGGGTGCCGCCATTGATCAAGTCCGCGCCAGCGCCGCCGAACAGGAAGTCACCTTCTGATCCGCCATAGATGTGGTCGTTGCCCAACTGGCCGAAGGCGACATCGCCATTGGCCTCGCCATAGATCCAGTCATTGTCATCTTCGCCGTAGAAGGTGTCGGTGTCGATGCCGCCATACATCTGGTCGTCGCCCGAACCGCCGATCAGAACATCATCGCCAGCATCGCCATATAGATAATCGACGCCTTCCTCGCCGCGAAGCCAGTCCACTCCGTCATTGCCATGCATGGTGTCGGACTCACTGCCGCCCCACATGTAATCACCATCGGCGCCGCCATTCATGGTGTCATTGCCAGCCTCGCCAAACATCAAGTCAGCGCCCGCGCCGCCGTTCATGGTGTCGTCACCGCCGCCACCATAAAGCCAGTCCGCGCCACCATTGCCGTTGATGGTGTTGGCATTGGCATCGCCGAACAGGTAGTCAACATGGCTGGAGCCAGTGACATTCTCGAAGCCGGTGACCGTATCGCCATCGGCATCACCTCCGGAAACAGTGTTGGTTGCCAGGTAAACCGTCACGCCAGCCGATGACCCTGCATAGCTCAGCGTGTCACCAACGGACGTATTGGCACCGCCGTCCAGATTGTCGGCACCCGCACCCCCTTCGATGGTGTCATCTCCGGCATAGCCGTTGATGATGTCATTGTCAGCCCCGCCATCAAGCCAATCATTGGCTCGGCTGCCGGCGATTTCGTCTTCACCACCCTGACCAAAAATCTCGATGCCGAAGACGGGTGGCGGATTGACGAAGGTGTCGTCAAATACAGGTGTGGAATCAATAAAATAATCGGCGTGGTTGGTGCCAAGGATGCGGTCTGCGAAATAGGTCGCGCCACCAGTGCCGGATGCAAACACGCCCTGATAAACCGATGCCACTTGATCGACCTGGTTGAGGAATACCACAGCGCCCTGGCTGCCCGCGCTCATGTCAAAAATGGCCGTGCCACCGGTTGCGCCGGAATTAAGCGCGCGGAACGACCAATAACCGGTATCTGTCGCAAATTCTCCGAGCGCAAATCCGAAGTCGGCATGTTGCCCGTTGACTGTTGCCGCATCCGCATAACTGAATATCGAACCAATCGTTGCAAGATGGCGGTTTTCCCCGGCAGCAAACTGGTAGCTGGAGCCAGAGGCCTGCTCGAGGGCGATGGTGGCCGAACCGAGGTTCAGCTGGCCCGAAATTGCGAGGCTGTCATTGCTGGTTCCATCGAAATTGAAGACCGCCGTACCATTTCCATAGAACCCCATGTCTCCATTGATTGTCGCGGTGCCGATGCGGCCAATCGATGGACTGGATGGCAGGATGTCGCCAATACGCAAGAATGAATCACCCGTTTGGGAAAAATTGCCAAGAGTGAAACTGCCGGTGATGGTACCTGAAACAAGGCTCGTTCCAGCCCAGGTAATATTGCCGATCATCTGGCCACCGGCATGAAGATACAGGCTGGCATAGCCGCCATCGGCCGAATAATAACCGTTGCCACTTGCTTCCGCCTTCCAAACCCCACCGTCAAAGATTTCCATGATGACGGGGCGGCTGGTGCTGCGGGATGTGACAGTAACAGTGCCAAGCTCAACACCGATATATTGAACGATGTCGAAGGTCCCGGTAATGCTGGTCTCGCCGAGGCCGTTGAAATAGGCCTTGTATGCCTGGACTGAAGCGTTCAGCGTCAGGCTGCTGCCCGAGCGAACTTCGAAGTGGATTCCGTCGCCGCTGGTCTCGCCATACAAGTGATCGAACAGCCCGCCATTCAGGGTTAAGGGGACATCCCAATTGCCGTTTCCAACCAGAATGTAGTTGACTTCCACCCAGCCATCGGTGGTGACTGTGCCCCCATTAAAGAATATTGCTGAGGCGTCCTGCACCCAGTACTGGTAGGGCTGAACAAGATTTCCGTTTTGCCACGATTCCACCGGCGTCCCGGTTGGTGAATCGCCATACCAGATATGTTCCGCATTGCCCCGGTAATGCAGCAAATTCCCATAATTCGCGCTGCCGGGATCAGGTGTGTAGGTTTCGCTGACAAGATTGCCGCCGGTGTCGTAGCTGCGAAACCATTGTGACCACCAGTAATTGTCATCAACATCATAGACGGTGGTTTGCGACGTGCCGGTATCGAAGAGGTAGGTCACTTCTGTGATGGCATCTGCCAGATTGCGGGTCTCATAATAGTCGGACCAGTCATTGCTGGCCTGGTCGGTCAGGTGGATGGTCCTCTGTTCGAAGCCGTAGCTTGCCAGATCAATGGCGAGGATAAGGTTGTCGAACCAAAGCGTGTCGAAGCCTTCGCCGCCATTGACCGCACCACCGCCCCAATTGTCATTGATGTCGTAAATGATCGTGTCATTGCCGAGCCCGCCCATCAGGATGTCGGCGCCACTTCCACCATCAATCCAGTCGTCGCCTGCGCCTCCTGAAATATTGTCCGCTCCGCCATTGCCGATGAGCCGGTTGTTGGCGCCATTGCCGATGATCGTGTCATTGCCACTGCCGCCCGTGGCGTTTTCAATGATGACGCCAGTGGTGCCGTTAACATCTGCCAATGCATTGGTGAAATCGCCAGCGATGGTGAAGCCGCCATAAACCGGCAGGTTGACGCCATTGGAATTGTAGTTGCCGGTAACATGGGAAAGGTTACCGCCGCCGCCAGCCTCGTTTTGCAGCGTCGCGGGATTGAGATCAATGGTTACCGTTCTGCTGCCGGTATAGCGTATCTCGTCAGTGCCACCCGCGTCCCAGATGCAGGAGAAGAAGGTGCCGGCGACATTGCTGTCTGAGATATGGTAGATGTCATTGCCCGTATTGGTAGACAGGTTGGCGCCATAGAGATATTGCACGGCCGCGATATCGAAAGCCATTGGAGTTGCCACCTGGCCGAGCCCGGTATAGTCGACATTGTTGACGGTACCGTAGGGGTTTGTAACCGTGCTGGCATAGGACATGACCGAATAGATGTCCTGGTTGAGCGCATTGTCGCCGGTGTCGGACGAGCTGGATACACCTGGAAACACATGCGGATCGCCAGTTCCGGTGAAATGGGTGTGGTCGAGGCCCAGCCCGTGACCGATTTCATGGATGAGTGTCGAAAAGCCGAAGCCGCCCTGCTGAAGGCCGGCTGTGGTCCAGCCGAAATGGGCGTCGTTATATTGACCGGTCAGTTGCCCGCCATAGCGGGCAATGGTTGAGGAACCATAGTTGACATAGGACTGGTGCGAGCCTGCGGTCGAGGTGCCGGACTGGCTGTACTGGCTTTCGGAAAACTCTGCGCCGGTGGAGGTGAATATCTGCGTGAACGTTATGTTGCAAACCGCTTCCCAGGTGTCGAATGCGGCACGGATGGCAGCCGATTCAGTTGCATCCCATTGCCCGGCTGCCAGATAGTAATCCAGCGAAGCCGTGTCCCAGCCCCACCCCTTCAGCAGGGCGTTCACATAGGCATTCGAAGTCCAGTTCGACATGGCTCAATCCTGTTGTGCGCGACTGTAATAAACAAGCATGATAGTGGCACTGGAATGACCAAAAGTAAAAGGTGGTGACATTACCCGAAATACCGGTTCTGATTTGGAATGCCGATCACCGTTTACCTGATGGCCATTGATACTGCAGATCGCGACATGGTGCAACCAATTGCGCTTTCAGGTTGCGACGCGTCGCAACCGAGCATGATCTTGCCTCCACTGACAGGTTGCTCAAGGCAGCGGGCATGTGGGGTGTATTGATACGGTAATCACCTGACAATTCCGCGATTTGAGCGGAATTTACCGCGCTGTTCGGCTTGCCATGCTACCTAGTGTCATTGGTATTGAACCACATGCCATGCGTAGTCTGCATCGATATGCACATCGCGCCTGATTCGTTAAACAGACTTTGTGAATTGTGTGCGATGTTTTCCATAAAGGCGAAAGCCGGATCTGTTCCGGATTTGCATTGCACAGGAATTGGAAAGTCTCATGACCAACAAGATTGGCAGCAATTCAGGCCTGGCAAGCCGCAGCGCGGCGGCTGGAACAGGCAAGAGCCGCTCCCCGGCTGGTGCTGGCGAGGGCTCGACTTCCCGATTCCTGTTTTCCGTGGAAGCGAGTCGCGAGGTCGAGGCAACAGGCAGTCGTTCCGCACGACGCGATATTGCGCCAAGGACAGGCGAGGGGCCATCAAAACCGGTGGTTTACAGCACTGCCGGCCAGATCAGTTACCGCGAGGCAGTGGATTCGATGGCAGGTAAACCTGCACAGTTGTCAGCAATGATCGAGCGTGGCGACAACCAGCACAAGATGCTCAATATTGCCATAGTTGCGAGCGAGGGGCGGGATGTCGATGGCGAGCCCGCGGCCCTGCCGCTTCTCCAATCCGGCAATTGTCGACACTGCGCGCCGTATTGCATTTGACGGGTCTTCCCGGCATCCCGGAATGGTGATTCCCACCATCCGCGAGGCGGTTGCAGCAGGAGCCCCTGTCGAGGGTCTGGCGCTGGTTGAAGCTGCATGGTGCCGGATGTGCCATGGAACGCGCGAGAATGGCGCGATTTTTGAGCCCAATGACCCGTTCTGGGATGAGCTGGTTGCCGTTGCGCGCAAAGCCAGGGACAATCCCCGTGCATGGCTCGAGATGCACCAATATTATGGAGATCTCGCCGACAAACCGGTCTTTGCCGATGCCTTCGCCAGATGGCTAAACATGATCTGGGCCGACGGCATTGAGAGGGCAATGACGGCCTATCTCGGAAGTTAGCACCAATGCGGGCAATCTTTTTTCCCGAAAAGGCAGGGTCCAGATTGCCGAACTGCCTGATCCCGTTGCCGGTCATGGCGAGGAGTTGGTGCGCGTTCATGCGAATGTTGCATCGCAGCTCCTGAACCATGTGGCCAATGGTGGAGCGGCCCTGTTTTTCGGCGTCTGCAGGCAGGATGCAAGGGTCGAGATTTCGCCCTTCGAGATATTCAGGCGGCAATTGGCAATCTTCGGCACACACTCGCTCAACCACAACATTCCGCAAGCGCTATCGGACATGGAGTCCATAGGGTCGGCAATTGCGGAACTGGTCACCCATCGTGTTCCGCTAGAGGGCATGGCCGAAATCATGACCGGCAAGAAGCCGGCCGGCAGTTTGAAAGTTCAAATGCAACTGTGGGCTGCCACAGGTGCCTTGTTGTGGAGGCATTCCCGGGGAAATGCTCCGGTGTTGGTGGCATTGGTCAGACATTTGAATTGGAATCCAGTTTTCACAATGCATCCATTCTCATCGGTTTCCTCCACAAATTCATGACCTCGTTGATCGACATTCTTGTTCCGATCAGCGACGACGAGCATGATGATGTTTCCAGGAGCACTTCCACCAAGCCTGCGTCACTGCTAAAGCAGCAAGCGAACATGCACTGTGCACGAGTTTCACCTCGGCACAGCCGGACGAATACCGTTCTCACTCTAACGATACGGCGCAACTGCCGCCTTGTGGAAAACGAAAATGCTCAATGTTGGACTTTTGGGTGCAGGCCGTATTGCAGGCGTTCATGCAACAGCGATAACGACCCATCCGGGTAGCAGGCTTGTTGCTGTTTCCGACTATGTGGCGGCCAGCGCCGAAAAGCTGGCGCATCAGTATGGTGCCGAAGTACGCAGCAATGAAGAGATCATGGCGGACAAGTCGATAGATGCAGTGCTTATCGCGACGTCAACGGATACGCATTCTGACCTGATTGAAGCCGCGACTGCCGCTGGCAAGGCCGTGCTTTGCGAAAAGCCGGTTGACCTCAGCCTCGAGCGTGCGCGCAAGTGCCAGAAGACCGTGAACGCCAGCGGCAGGCCGGTGATGATCGGCTTCAACCGTCGCTTTGACCCGAATTTCGGCACGCTCAAGCGTTCCCTTGAATCTGGTGAAATCGGCAAGCCGGAGCTTCTGTCCATCACGTCCTTTGACCCGGCTCCCCCGCCGGTTGCCTATGTCAAGGTGTCGGGCGGGCTGTTCCGGGACATGATGATCCATGACTTCGACATGGCGAATTTCATCATGGGTGAAGCACCGATCAGCGTCTCGGCCATTGGTTCGTCGATTATCGACCCCGAGATTGGCAAGGCCGGCGACGTTGATACCGCGGTTGTTACCCTGACTTATGGCGATGGCAAGATCGCCGTCATCAAGAACTCGCGCCGTGCCGTTTATGGTTATGACCAGCGCGTTGAGTTGCTTGGATCGCAGGGCCTTTTGCAAGCACAGAACATGCTGGAAAACACGGTCGTAAAATCGACCGCAGGGGGAGTGGTTTCGGCCAAGCCGACCTATTTTTTCCTGGAGCGCTACATGCCGGCCTATGCCGCCGAATGGGCAGCGTTTGTTGATGCCGTCAACACCAAGTCGGACTTCCCCGTGACGCTTGATGACGGTGTGGTCGCGCTTGCCATGGCCGAAGCCGCCAACCGTTCGCACGCGACGGGCAAGCCGGTGCGTCTCGACGAGGTATGATCACCGCTCGCTCGGACGCATGATATTTGGGAATTTCCAAAGGGAGGAAATGATGGGTGGAACGATCCGGCTGACGGCGGCACAGGCGCTGGTGCGCTATCTCGCTGCACAGATGAACGAGGATGGCGAACCGTTCATCGCAGGTGTCTGGGCGATCTTCGGCCATGGCAATGTTGCAGGCCTTGGTGAGGCTCTGCATGGCATTCGAGAGACTTTGCCAACCTGGCGCGGCCACAATGAGCAGACCATGGCACATGCGGCAATCGCCTATGCCAAGCAGTTGCGCCGCAAGCGCGCGATGGCCGTGACTTCCTCCATCGGACCCGGTGCAACGAACATGGTAACGGCGGCAGCGCTTGCCCATGTCAACCGCCTGCCGGTGCTGCTGTTGCCGGGGGACGTCTTTGCCACGCGCGGTCCCGATCCGGTCTTGCAGCAGATCGAGAATTTTGGCGATGGCACGGTGAGCGCCAATGACTGTTTCAGGCCTGTGAGCCGCTATTTTGATCGCATCAGCAGGCCGGAGCATTTGCTCACTGCCTTGCCGCGAGCCTTCCGGACGATGACCGATCCGGCCGAATGCGGACCGGTCACGCTTGCCTTCTGCCAGGACACACAGGCCGAAGCCTATGACTATCCGCTCAGCTTCTTCGAAGTACGGACCTGGCGCCAGCGCCGCATTCGCCCCGATGCCAGTGAACTGGCGAGCGTTGCCGCAGCCATCGGCAAGGCGAAACGCCCGGTAATCGTTGCAGGCGGCGGGGTGCATTATTCGGATGCCTGCGCAACGTTGCAGGCATTCGCTGAAGCGCACAATATTCCGGTCTGTGAAACCCAGGCAGGCAAGTCCGCACTCGCCTGGGATCATCCGCTCAATCTCGGCCCGGTAGGGGTGACGGGAGGCGAACCTGCCAATGCCGCCCTGGAACATGCCGATCTGGTTCTGGGTGTCGGCACCCGCTTCCAGGATTTCACAACCGGTTCATGGAACCTGTTCGGCAAGTCTGCCCAGACGCTGGTCAGCCTGAATGTCCAGGCTTATGACGCGCAAAAGCATGGTGCCGTGCCATTACTGGCGGATGCCAGAGCGGGTCTTGCGGAGCTGGGACAGGCGCTGGGATCATACAAGGCAGGATGTGACACGGTTGCGGCAAAGGCAAACTGGTTCGCGAGCGTTGACCCGCTGAGCGATGCGCCGGGCGACGGCAATGCGCTTGCCACCGACATGCAGGTGGTTGGCGCCGTGCAGCGCGCGGCGAACAAGGACACGGTCGCGATGTGCGCCGCAGGCACCATGCCCGGCGAATTGCACAAATTGTGGAAGGCAGGCCGCCCCGGTTCCTACCACATGGAATATGGCTTCTCCTGCATGGGCTATGAGATTGCTGGAGCCATGGGCATCAAGATGGCCGAGCCGGAGCGTGACGTGATCTGCTTTACCGGGGATGGCACCTACATGATGGCCAATTCGGAAATGGCAACGGCCGCAATGATGGGGATTTCCTTCACTGTCGTCGTTACCGACAATCGCGGCTTTGGCTGCATCAACCGGCTGCAGATGGGCACGGGCGGCGCGGAGTTCAACAATCTCCTGAAGGACGCCGTCCATGAGCAGCCTTCGGCAATCGATTTTGCCAAACATGCCGAGGCCATGGGCGCTACGTCGCTGAAGGTCGGCTCGATTGGTGAACTCGAAGCCGCACTTGCCAAACGCCACATGATCAAGGGCCCTTATGTGATCGTCATTGACACCGACCCCTATCCCTCGACGCCGCATGGCGGGACCTGGTGGGAGGTCGCGGTGCCGGAAGTGAGCGAGCGTGAAACGGTGAGAGAAAAACGCAAGGCCTATGAACAGGCGATCCGCAAGCGGGGAGGGTAACATGGGCGATCTGCTGCGCAAGCCGGTAGCGGCTTATGGCAAGGTACATGATATCAGCGTCGAAAACGCCAAGGGTCCCAAATCGCAAGCCTGGGCCTATGTCGGCTTCTCGCTCTATCGCCTGCGGGCAGGCGAAACTGCAGCCGAGGCGACGGGCGGACGCGAAGTGATCCTGGTGATGGTCGAAGGCAAAGCGGCACTCACCGGCGCGGGCCGGGACTGGGGTGTGCTCGGCGAGCGGATGAGCGTGTTCCAGAAGACGGCGCCACATTGCCTCTATCTGCCGAACGGAACCGACTGGCAGGCGACAGCGGAAACCGATTGCGTCATTGCGGTCTGCTCGGCACCGGGCATGGGTGGGCACGAGGCGCGGCGCATCGGCCCCGACGGCATCACGCTAACTGCGCGCGGCAAGGGTACGAATACGCGCCACATCAACAATATCGCCATGGAAAACGAGGACTATTGCGACAGCCTGCTGGTGACGGAGGTGTTCACGCCGGCAGGGCACTGGTCATCGTTTCCAAGCCACCGCCACGACGAGGATGACTTCCCGCGCATCACCTATCTGGAAGAGACCTATTACCACCGGCTCAATCCTGCCAATGGTTTTGGCATCCAGCGCGTCTACACCGATGATGGCAGTCTCGACGAAGCCATGGCGGTCAGCGACGGCGATGTCGTGCTGGTGCCACGCGGCCACCATCCCTGCGGTGCGCCATACGGTTTCGAGATGTATTATCTCAACGTGATGGCAGGCCCGCTGCGCAAATGGCGGTTTGTCCCGGCGCCCGAAGTCGAATGGATCATGAAACGCGACGCGTGAGGGATTGGTGTTGGAACCGGGCTGACAGAATGTCGGGCTCGTGATTTTGGACAGCCGGCCGGGAAATTTCCCAGGGGTGAAACTCTTGGCGGGCCGGATGCGCCAGAGGCAATTCATGCGCGATTTCGGTAGTTTGTTACTGATGGCACTGATTGGTGCTATTCCTCCATCTTCTGGCGAATGTCGCGAAGCGTCAGAAACCAATGCAGGTTCAGGCATTCAGCCCGGAATTTGCCGCTGAACAAATCGATCCAGGCATTGTCCGCAGGCTTTCCCGTACAGGAGAAGTCCGGGACCACAGGTTTCACAGTGGTTTTTGCATGAACCAAACCGCTGAGGTGGCCGGTCATGACCGTCACCAATTCAACAAGTTCAACCCTCTGTGTCGCCATCGCATTGCGCGCAGGACGCGACATCGCCGATTGACAAATCACGAAGACGCAAGAGGATTTTTGGCGTCTGGCCGCTTCTCTTGCCAGCTACGGACAACCGGTGTGGATTGGGTTCGAGGCAACCGGAACTGTCACAGACCGCTGCGCATCATCATGGACAGGGCGGGTTTTAACCGCCTATTGCCTCTGCTGTCGGTCCCGCCCAATCCGGAAAGGCTGGTCTGCGCGGTCAGAAGCTGGCGATCAGCTTGCCACCGAGCGTGTGCTGTTCACGATCCTCGCCGAATGTGCCGGTATAGGTAGTCGAGAATTTCAGGCCAGCCTGGATCTCGGCGGTGAAGCCAGCGCTCAACCGGGCGAAAGTGTCGTTGACGCCCTGTACCTGGGTCGCGAAAGCAGTCGCTGAACCGATGAGATTTGTCTGGATCGTCTCATCGCCCAGGAATCCCGTTCCCACGCCGGCCCCGACGAAGCCACGCATCGTGTACACCGTCAGCGCTTAGTGGACAGATTGGGTTGATTGCTTAAGGGAGTGATTTTGGCTCATCTTTGCTAACTCAGGAGCAAATGATGAGACGAAAGAGCGAACGATTTACCGATGATGCAGATCGGGTTGTGAAGGACATCAAGCGCCAGACCCGGCGACGTTTTTCTGCTGAAGAGAAGATACGTATCGTGCTGGCTGGCCTTCGTGGCGAGGACAGCATTGCTGAACTTTGCCGTCAGGAAGGTATTGCCCAGAGCCAGTATTATTCCTGGTCGAAGGAGTTCATGGAGGCGGGCAAGAAGCGGCTGGCCGGGGACACCATGCGCGAAGCCAATACCGATGAGGTCAAAGGGCTTCGCAAGGAGGCCCGGGACCTGAAGGAGGTGGTTGCCGAACAGGCTCTGGAACTTCGACTTCTCAAAAAAAGCATGTTCACGGATGGGGGAGACGAAGAATGAGGTATCCCGCATCTGAGAAGCTTGAGATCATTCGTCTGGTTGAGCAATCGCATTTGCCCGCCAAACAGACGCTGGATAAACTCGGCATTCCACGTTCAACCTTCTACGCCTGGTATGACAAATACCAGACTGGCGGCGTGGATGCTTTGGAAGACAAGGCTCCCATGCCTGCACGGGTTTGGAACCGGATCCCCGATCATGTCAGGGAGCAAATCGTCGATCTGGCACTTGAAGAGCCGGAACTCTCGCCACGGGAACTGGCCGTCAGGTTTACCGACACCAAACGCTACTTCGTCTCGGAAGCCAGTGTTTACCGGCTGTTGAAGGCGCATGACCTGATTACCAGTCCGGCCTTTGTGGTGATCAAGGCTGCTGACGAGTTCAGGGACAAAACCACAGCACCCAATCAGCTCTGGCAGACCGACTTCACATACTTGAAGGTTATCGGCTGGGGCTGGTTCTACCTCAGCACGATATTGGACGATTACAGCCGATACGTGATCGCCTGGAAGCTGTGCACAACCATGAAGGCCAGCGATGTCACCGACACGCTGGAACTCGCCCTGCAGGCTTCAGGCTGTGATCAGGTCAATGTCCGGCACCGGCCAAGACTGCTGTCGGACAATGGCTCCAGCTACATCGCCACCGAACTGGCTGAATGGTTGGAAGACAAGGGCATGGATCATGTCCGTGGCGCACCTTATCATCCACAAACCCAAGGCAAAATTGAGAGATGGCATCAGACCTTGAAGAACCGCATCCTTCTGGAAAACTACTTCCTCCCCGGCGACCTCAAGGGGCAGATCGGCAAGTTCATCAGCCACTACAATCACCACCGGTACCACGAGAGCCTGCAAAACCTGACACCCGCAGACGTCTACTTCGGACGAGCCGAACAAATCCTGCAACAACGAGAAAGGATCAAACAAAACACTATTAACCTGCGGCGCTTGCAACACCGCAAGCAGGCCGCTTAACATCAACAAACCGATGAGCCAAATACTCGCTTAGCTCAAGCTGTCTGTCCAGAAATCTGACGACGGACACAAACAGGAAAATCATGACGGAGTAAAGGTCAACTGTCGTTAAAGGGCATGGGAAGGCGCGTGCAACACGCAGGTACAGCGCGATATAAATGGACTTTTTCGGACTGTAGGAGGACGCAATGAAAAAGCTTGCAGCTATACTGTTGATGTTCGGTATGGTGACTCAAGCGAAAGCTTGGGGCCCGGAAGGCCACGTTATTGTCGCAATGGTGGCAGAGGCGCGATTAAGTGATGGGGCAAAATCAGCTGCGAGAGAAATCCGTTTGGTGTTCCGCTGGTAACCGGAGCCGTGTTCGCCGACGAGCACCGGGTCAGCCACACGGAAACGTCACGCTGGCATTATGTGGATATACCTTATGACAAAGATAGTTATGACCCCCAAAGGGATTGCGCCGTGGAGATCGAAGGCGATTGCATCATAGAAGCCATCAGCCGAGAACTGGCACGTATCCGTGATCCAGAGGCAAGGGTCTTTGATCGCGCCGACGCACTGAAGCGACTCATCCACTGGGTGGGTGATATTCATCAGCCTTTCCACACGATTGAACGCGACGGCGATCAGGGCGGCAACAAGGTCACCGTCACCTTTTTTGGCGAAGCGAGGAAGAACCTGCGGAGTGGACAGCGGCTTGATCAGCCAAACTGGGCTAAGCGTCGAAGACTACACAAATCACTTGCACCGACGTTGTCCCAGGAATCGAGAGCATGGCGACAACATCAATGAGCCCCGTCGATTGGGCGCTTGAAAGTCATTCTGCAGCAAGAAGTGCGTATGTGGATAAAGGTGCTGATTTGGGACAAGAATATTTTGATGCACAGCGGGGTACCATGGACAGGCAACTTGCTCGAGCTGCATTAGGCTCGCGGCCCTGATTGAAAAGGCTATTGAGGTCGATAGGATTGTAGTGCCTAAAGCACTCATTATGCCCGGTGCACGAGGCCTTGCTGATCCCAATGCAGCCTACAGTGATCCCATAGACAAATGTATGGCCGGGAAGGTTTGTTAGGCAGATGGCGCAGGTTTCAAAACAAACGAGATCAGCGCCTCTGAAAACTTCGACTTCTTCATGGAAATCGTCTGATCCTCATCGGTATTATTGGCAAATTCCAATCCAGAAGGGTCCGAATTAGCGGGGTACGTCAGAGTCAGATATATCGAAAGCAAGCCTATTGTTGTTAAATGGCTGTATCTAAAATGTACACGTCAGCGCTTAGTGGACAGATTGGGTTGATTGCTTAAGGAGGATTTTGGCTCATCTTTGCTAACTCAGGAGCAAATGATGAGACGAAGAGCGACGATTTACCGATGATGCAGATCGGGTTGTGAAGGACATCAAGCGCCAGACCCGGCGACGTTTTTCGGAAGAGAAGATACGTATCGTGCTGGCTGGCCTTCGTGGCGAGGACAGCATTGCTGAACTTCCGTCAGGAAGGTATTGCGAGCCAGTATTATTCCTGGTCGAAGGAGTTCATGGAGGCGGGCAAGAAGCGGCTGGCCGGGGACACCATGCGCGAAGCCAATACCGATGAGGTCAAAGGGCTTCGCAAGGAGGCCCGAAGGAGGTGGTTGCCGAACAGGCTCTGGAACTGACTTCAAAAGCATGTTCACGGATGGGGGAGACGAAGAATGAGGTATCCCATCTGAGAAGTTGAGATCATTCGTCTGGTTGAATCGCATTTGCCCGCCAAACAGACGCTGGATAAACTCGGCATTCGTTCAACCTTCTACGCCTGGTATGACAAATACCAGACTGGCGTGATGCTTTGAAACAAGGCTCCCATGCCTGCAGGTTTGGAACCGGATCCCCGATCATGTCAGGGAGCAATCGTCGATCTGGCACGAAGAGCCGGAACTCTCGCCACGGAACTGGCCGTCGGTTTACCGACACCAACGCTACTTCGTCTCGGAAGCCAGTGTTTACCGGCTGTTGAAGGCGCATGACCTGATTACCATCCGGCCTTGTGGTGATCAAGGCTGCTGACGAGTTCAGGGACAAACCACAGCACCCAATCAGCTCTGGCAGACCGACTTCACATACTTGAAGGTTATCGGGGCTGGTTCTACCTCAGCACGATATTGACGATTACAGCCGATACGTGATCGCCTGAAGCTGTACAACCATGAAGGCCGCGATGTCACCGACACGCTGGAACTCGCCCTGCAGGCTTCAGGCTGTGATCAGGTCAATGTCCGGCACCGGCCAAGACTGCGGACAATGGCTCCACTACATCGCCACCGAACTGGCTGAATGGTTGGAAGACAAGGGCATGGATCATGTCCGTGGCGCACCTTATCATCCACAAACCAAGGCAAAATTGAGAGATGGCATCAGACCTGAAGAACCGCATCCTTCTGGAAACTACTTCCTCCCGGCGACCTCAAGGCAGATCGGCAAGTTCATCAGCCACTACAATCACCACCGGTACCACGAGCCTCAAACCTGACACGGACGTCTACGGACGACGAACAAATCCTGCAACAACGAGAAGGTCAAACAAACACTATTCTGGGCGCTTGCAACACCGCAAGCAGCCGCTTAACATCAACAAACCGATGAAAATACTCGCTTAGCTGCTGCAATCTGTCCAGAAATCTGACGACGGACAGCGATTTCAGACTGGCTGACAACGCAGAGCATCTTGCGAATTGGAAAACGCTTGGCTATTTCGAAAGATGGCATTAGTGCCGCAGCTGCAAAGGAAAAGCAGGCAGTTGATAAGTTCGGAAACACTTGGCGACCTGCTTCCGTTTATCGAGGAGTCAGTGGTGTGCTGTACCCGATCGTATTTCGAACGCGCTTCATGAAAATGAAGTGGCATTTCTGATCGCTCCAGGTATCAATTCCACTGCTGTGTTTGCCATAGCCAGGGACCAGCGCCAGTATGCGGTAGCGGAGTTTTCAAATAACGAGATATTGACGTTGGTGAGGCGCTTGCGTGCAAGCCTCGATCCTGTCCGTTCGGATATTACTGATCCTGCTACATTTGACGTTGATGGTGCACTTGCCCTTTACAAGCGCTCGTCTTGCCAGTCGAGCAGGTTCTTCAAGCCAAACTAGGTTTGATTGCCACATTAAAAGGTCCGATGGCCTCTGTGCCACTTTGCTGCTTTCCAGTTCACCAGATCTCAACACTGATGGCAAACCAGATCTGGTCAATGCAAGGTGGCTTGTTCGAGACCATGCAATGAGTATCTCTCCATCCCTGTCATCGTTTGTGGCAGCACGTAACAAGCCTCCACGCCTTGAAAGTGAAAGCAAGAAGCCGATACTTGGTAGAGATCATGTACACCGTCAGCAGTGGGATTGGGTTGATTGCTTAAGGAGGATTTTGGCTCATCTTTGCTAACTCAGGACAAATGATGACGAAAGAGCGAACGATTTACCGATGATGCAGATCGGGAAGGACATCAAGCGCCAGACCGGCGTTTTCTGCTGAAGAGAAGATACGTATCGTGTGGCTGGCCTTCGTGGCGAGGACAGCATTGCTGAACTGCCGTCAGAAGGTATTGCCAGAGCCAGTATTATTCCTGGTCGAAGGAGTTCGGAGGCGGGCGAAGCGGCCGGGGCCACGCGAAGCCAAACCGATGAGGTCAAGTGCAGAGGCGGACCTGAAGGAGGTGTTGCCGAACAGGCTCTAACTTCGACTTCGCATGTTCACGGATGGGGAGACGAAGAATGAGGTATCCGCATCTGAGTTGAGATCATTTCTGGTTGAACGCATTGCCCGCCAAACAGACGCTGGATAAACTCGGCATTCCACGTTCAACCTTCACCCTGGTATGACAAATACCAGACTGGCGGCGTGGATGCTGAAGACAAGGCCCATGCCTGCACGGGTTTGGAACCGGATCCCCGATCATGTCAGGGAGCAAATCGTCGATCTGGCACTTGAAGAGCGAACCTGCCACGGGAACTGGCCGTCAGGTTTACCGACACCACGCTACTTCGTCTCGGAAGCAGTGTTTACCGGCTGTTGAAGGCGCATGACCTGATTACCAGTCCCTTGGTGATCAGGCTGCTGACGAGTTCAGGACAAACCACAGCACCCAATCAGCTCTGGCAGACCGACTTCACTACTTGAAGGTTATCGGCTGGGGCTGGTTCTACAGCACGATATTGACGATTACAGCCGATACGTGATCGCCTGGACTGTGCACAACATGAAGGCCAGGATGTCACCGACACGCTGGAACTCGCCCTGCAGGCTTCAGGTGATCAGGTCAATGTCCGCACCGGCCAAGACTGCTGTCGGACAATGGCTCCAGCTACATCGCCACCGAACTGGCTGAATGGTTGGAAGACAAGGCATGGATCATGTCCGTGGCGCACCTTATCATCCAAACCCAAGGCAAAATTGAGAGATGGCATCAGACCTTGAAGAACCGCATCCTTCGAAAACTACCTCCCGGCGACCTCAAGGGGCAGATCGGCAAGTTCATCAGCCACTACAATCACCACCGGTACCACGAGAGCCTGCAAAACCTGACACCGCAGACGTCTACCGGACGAGCCGAACAAATCCTGCCGAAAGGATCAAACAAAACACTATTAACCTGCGGCGCTTGCAACACCGCAGCAGGCCGTATCAACAAACCGATGAGCCAAATACTCGCTTAGCTGCTGCAATCTGTCCAGAAATCCCTGACGACGGACAGATCCAATATTCTCGCATACCAGTGCGGGTGCCGAAACCTTGGCTGATGCATCAAGTCGCTCGCTATCAGCCTATTTCCGGGGAGCGTCCGCAAATCTGGATACCCTGTCAACATTGGTATCCCTGCCGGAAACACGTGAAGAATTGACATTCGTTTCTGAGGCGTTGGGCGGGGAACAGCGGGACATCCTTTTGGGCAGTGATGCAACAGAAACCAAAATCGGTGAAATGAATGCCAATGGGCAATTGCGTTCATACCGCGTTGTTTATTTTGCAACACATGGGCTCGTTGCCGGCGAACTTGACGGTGAAAACGAACCGGCACTTGTTCTGACACTCCCGCAAACCCCAAGCACCACGGACGATGGCCTGTTGACTGCTTCCGAGGTTGCCAAACTGAAACTGGACGCTGACTGGGTCGTTCTTTCTGCCTGTAATACCGCCGCATCTGAGGGGGAGGGTACCGAGGCGTTTTCTGGCCTGGTAAAGTCGTTTTTCAACGCTGGCGCTCGAACAGTACTAGCATCACATTGGCCGGTTGTGTCGTCTGCGGCCGTTGAATTGACTACCGGTACATTTGCCAAACTCGCCTCTGAACCTGCACTAGGCAAGCCGGAGGCACTGAGGCGAACTCAGTTGAACATGATTTCCGAAGGAGGAAGCAAGGCGCATCCCGGATATTGGGCACCATTTGTATTGGCCGGTGAGTTATAGCCTGCTGAAGCAGAAATGGGTTTCCGGTTGGCCCGTGCTGACTTACTCTCCAGAATGCACGCATTCGATGGCTAGCCCTGTTTACGTTTTGAAATGCTAACTGCGGATGCAGAAGGCAGGTCATCACCAATGCAATGAAGTTTTGAAGGGGCACGAAGTGCACCAAGGATCCATAAGGCTCGTTGCCCGAGCCCATCCAGGAGAATGTTTCCTTGCGTTTGTCGCTTGACTGCTTTGGGGCCGGTAAGAGACAGTCCCCTTGTAGGTGTCGAATAATCAAAGCGGACATCCAAATTTGCCGTGCCCACAGTCGTTTCTGGCCCAAAGCGGTCGTTCGCGGTTTGGTTTGATGCTGCGATGCATTTCGCCGAGCCTACTATTCGTTGCAATTGCTAAGTCCGTTGCAGCGAGACGGTGGCAATACGCACTATTTGGCCATTTGCGTCAGCATGCGATGTTTCCAAGAGAAAACCTTGTAATGAAACGACCACAATGACACCAATAACAAGAAAGAATCGCGTACTGCCGGGTAGCGAAGAATACTCGAACTTTGTGCTGATTGTTGCGGCCGCCTATAGAGTTGCTATCCGTCACTTCGTTAACCGGGTGCTCAGGCAGTTGCGTCAGGACGTTTCAGGAACGGCTAAACTATGACCGATACGACACTTCATAATCCAGATCGCTTCATGGTCGATTTGCGGCAGATATTGTCGCAAGGCAAGAAGCGTATAGGCATGCTTTTGGGTGCTGGCGCACCCGTTTCCGTTCGAGTGAACGCCGAAGGCAAGCTCGACACGGGCGGCGACCCTCTCATCCCTGATGTTGCCCGCTTAACCGAAATCGTCGTTGGCGACTTGGTGCCTGAGGATCGTGGGGTAATTGATAAATTTTTGCCTGAGCTAGGTAATGATCCGAACATCGAGACGATTCTGACGCGTGTCAGGCGTTTGTCACAAGCGATCGGAGCCGCCGAAGTTCATGGGCTCAACGGAACTGAATATGAAGGGCTTGCCCAGCGCATTTGCGAAAAGATTGGCGCAATCGTTGCGAGGCCACTTCCAGAAGAACCGAACGCCTTCACCGAGCTGATTTCCTGGATTGGTGGAACGCAACGCGACCATCCGATCGAGATATTCACCCCGAATTATGATCTATTGCTCGAAGAGGCTTTTGAACGTGCAAGGTTACCTTACTTTGACGGTTTCACAGGCTCTCACAAACCGTTCTTCGATCCCACGAGCATCTCGGAGGACTCACTGCCTTCCCGTTGGTCACGGATATGGAAGATTCATGGCTCACTCGGTTGGGAGGTGAAGCCAGACGCGATTATCAGGACTGGTAGTCGGAAAGCCACGCAGCTCATCTATCCTGATCATCTCAAGTACGAGCAGATAGCGCGGCAGCCATACTCTGCCTTGTTCGGACGCCTACGAGATTTTCTAACAACGCCGGACACAATTTTAATCTGTTCGGGATTTTCTTTCTTTGACGCGCACATCAGCGCGGTCTTGGACGAAGCATTGTCTGCGAACACACACACCGCTGTTTTGGCGTTCCAGTTCAGGCCTCTTGAGCATGAGGTGCTCGCCGTCAAACTTGCCCTTCGTAGGCCCAATCTGAGTGTATATGCGCGCGACGGGGCCGTAATCTTCGGTGTCAAAGGCAAATGGAAACCTGGAGAGCCGCCAACGGAAGAATGGAAGAGTATTCGCCGAACATTCTGGCAGACGGACGCAGATGGCGAGAGTCAGTTCGTTTTGGGGGACTTTGCTAGGCTTGCGCGCTTTTTTGCGTTGGCTCAGGCCACGGACATACTTCCAAAACCAGAGGCCATAGGGGAAAACGACGCAAAGGAACTTGCAGCGCCGCCAGTGACTGGTGCCGAGAATGCTTAGCCGCGATCCTACATATCTGGGCAGCGTCGCATCGGTCTCTGGTTCTGCCGTAAGCGTTCATCTCGCTCAATCTGTCGCTTCAGGCCTCTCCATGATTGAGGGACGCGCCTACCGTATTGGCCAGGTTGGCAGCTTCGTCAGGATCCCGCAGGGATATCAGGAGCTGTATGGAGTCGTATCCGGTGTGGGGGCCAATGCGGCGCCACAAACAGGCATTGCTCCCGAAGCTGACACTGGTCGATGGATGGAAGTACAGCTTGTCGGAGAGGCGATAAGCGGGGTCTTCGAGCGAGGCATCAGTCAATATCCCAATGTAGGAGATGGCGTGCACATCACGACCGAGAGCAGCCTCGCCAAGATCTATGGAGCGAGCGAACTAGGCCAGGTTGTCATCGGCTCACTGTCCAGTGCTGAAAGCATCCCTGCCAAACTGGCTTTGAATGAGTTGGTCACTCGCCATTCCGCCATTCTGGGATCGACGGGCTCCGGAAAATCGACGACCATAGCCAGTCTTTTGCGTTCGATTTCAAGCTCTGACGAAGGGGTGGAGCATCATCCAAATGCTCGCATTCTCATGCTCGACATTCACGGCGAGTATTCGGCTGCACTCTCGGACATTGCCACTGTATTTTCTGTCGATCCGCAAGCCGGTGAACAGGAGCTGCTGATGCCCTATTGGGCCCTGGACGCTTCAGATTTACTAGACTTTCTTACGGGCGGAGTTGATGCCGCGCGCGAGACAGCATTCACCGACAAGATTTTTCAGCTCAAGGTTGCTTCCCACGCCGCACAGAATTTCCCGGGCGTTCTAGAAAGCTCGATCACAGTTGATACCCCTTTGCCGTTCAGCCTCAAGCAGCTCTGGTATGATCTGATCAATTTCGAGGTCGCGACATTTGAGGGACAAAACCGCGATCAGCCTACGTTGCAAAATGCCGGCGATGCAGACCAGCTTGTTGCTCCGACCTACAAGCCACACGCAATGGGAGCACAGGGCCCGTTTTTGAATCAACAAGCAATCGGCATTCGTAGGCAGCTCAACCAGCTTCGTTCACTGCTACTCGATCGGCGCTACAATTTCCTCCTTCATCCAGGCAACTGGGAACCCGCACTCGACGGGACTGTTAACAAAGACCTTGATCAGCTACTGGCCGGATGGATTGGCGGTCCCAAGCCGATCACAATCCTTGATCTTTCGGGCGTTCCTAGCCTCGTCTTAGAGCGTTTGGTGGGCTCAATTCTCAAGGTCATCTACGAGTCGATGTTCTGGAGTAGAGAAAAATCAGAAGGTGGCATTGAGCGCCCGCTATTGGTCGTGATGGAGGAGGCGCATCGATACTTGTCGAGCAGTGCGAACGGTCTGGCTTCACAAACAGTCCAGAAGATCGCGAAGGAGGGCAGAAAGTATGGCGTAGGGGCAATGGTCATCAGTCAGCGGCCTTCTGAGGTGGATGAAACGATACTCTCTCAGTGCGGAACCTATTTCGCATTGCGCCTTTCAAACCCCCAAGATCGCGCGAGAGTTCAGGGCACATTGCCTGATGGACTTGTCAGCCTTCTTGAGGTGCTACCCGTTTTGAGAACTGGCGAGGCGATCGTCATGGGAGAGGCTGCGAAGCTTCCTATGCGCTGTCGGATCACCTTGCCACACGAAGAGCATCGCCCCCGAAGTAGCGATCCAAAAGTGAGCGAGCAGTGGTCAATTCCTCGCCGCGAGGAGGGATATGATCGCGTTGTTGCATCGTGGCGCGCTCAGCGTCCTCGGGCAGTTATCAATAACGTCGAGATTCAGCGTCAACCAGTCGATGACGAATCAGAGGGAGATTAGGAGGAATTTATGGAGAGATACTCTGTCGCGTCATCAAACATAGCTTCGATCGGGTATGATATCCCATCTCAAACCCTGGAAGTAGAATTCCAAAACGGAACAATTTATCAATACTACGGAGTTCCAGAAAATATGTATGAGCAGCTCATGCAAGCTGGCTCAAAAGGGCGCTTTCTAAATACATACATAAAGAATGCTTATGGGTACTCTAGAGTCGGATAATAATTTTTAGTACACTGAGGGAAATATGCCGCTAACCAAGACAGATTTCATCCAGTACCTGAATTGTCCGAAGTCTCTTTGGCTGCTCAAGATTGCGCCCGATGAGTACCCCTGTCCGTCGTCAGGGATTTCTGGACAGATTGCAGCTTGAGCTAAGCGAGTATTTGGCTCATCGGTTTGTTGATGTTAAGCGGCCTGCTTGCGGTGTTGCAAGCGCCGCAGGTTAATAGTGTTTTGTTTGATCCTTTCTCGTTGTTGCAGGATTTGTTCGGCTCGTCCGAAGTAGACGTCTGCGGGTGTCAGGTTTTGCAGGCTCTCGTGGTACCGGTGGTGATTGTAGTGGCTGATGAACTTGCCGATCTGCCCCCTTGAGGTCGCCGGGGAGGAAGTAGTTTTCCAGAAGGATGCGGTTCTTCAAGGTCTGATGCCATCTCTCAATTTTGCCTTGGGTTTGTGGATGATATGTGCGCCACGGACATGATCCATTCTTGTCTTCCAACCATTCAGCCAGTTCGGTGGCGATGTAGCTGGAGCCATTGTCCGACAGCAGTCTTGGCCGGTGCCGGACATTGACCTGATCACAGCCTGAAGCCTGCAGGGCGAGTTCCAGCGTCGGTGACATCGCTGGCCTTCATGGTTGTGCATGAAGCTTCCAGGCGATCACGTATCGGCTGTAATCGTCCAATATCGTGCTGAGGTAGAACCAGCCCCAGCCGATAACCTTCAAGTAGCGTAGTCGGTCTGCCAGAGCTGATTGGGTGCTGCGGGTTTTGTCCCTGAACTCGTCAGCAGCCTTGATCACCACAAAGGCCGGACTGGTAATCAGGTCATGCGCCTTCAACAGCCGGTAAACACTGGCTTCCGAGACGAAGTAGCGTTTGGTGTCGGTAAACCTGACGGCCAGTTCCCGTGGCGAGTTCCGGCTCTTCAAGTGCCAGATCGACGATTTGCTCCTGACATGATCGGGGATCCGGTTCCAAACCTCGTGCAGGCATGGGAGCCTTGTTTTCCAAAGCATCCACGCCGCCAGTCTGGTATTTGTCAGCGGTCGAGGAAGGTTGAACGTGGAATGCCGAGTTTATCCAGCGTCTGTTTGGCGGGCAAATGCGATTGCTCAACCAGACGAATGATCTCAAAGCTTCAGATGCGGGATACCTCATTCTTCGTCTCCCCCATCCGTGAACATGCTTTTTTTGAGAAGTCGAAGTTCCAGAGCCTGTTCGGCAGCCACCTCCTTTCAGGTCCCGGGCCTCCTTGCGAAGCCCTTTGACCTCATCGGTATTGGCTTCGCGCATGGTGTCCCCGGCCAGCCGCTTCTTGCCCGCCTCCATGAACTCCTTCGACCAGGAATAATACTGGCTCTGGGCAATACCTTCCTGACGGCAAAGTTCAGCAATGCTGTCCTCGCCACGAAGGCCAGCCAGCACGATACGTATCTTCTCTTCAGCAGAAAAACGTCGCCGGGTCTGGCGCTTGATGTCCTTCACAACCCGATCTGCATCATCGGTAAATCGTTCGCTCTTTCGTCTCATCATTTGCTCCTGAGTTAGCAAAGATGAGCCAAAATCACTCCCTTAAGCAATCAACCCAATCTGTCCACTAAGCGCTGACGGTGTACACCGCGCACGCCGGAGCGCAGGTTCGTCGCAGGGGAGACCCATCTCTATCTCGGGCGCCAATACCGGCTGAAGGTCGTCCCGCATGTGCAGGAAAGCGTGAAGCTGATCCGCGGCTTCATCGTCGTGCAAACGCACCGGCCGACAAGGCCGGAGGTGACGCGCGATCTGGTCGAGGCATGGTACCGGGACCGGGCCCACATCAAGTTTCCGGAGCGGATTGAGCTCTGTCTCGGTCTCTTCCCGGATCCCGAGGCATTCCGGCCGAAGGGTCTCATCGTACGCCAGACCCGGCAGCGATGGGGGTCCATGTCACCGGCCGGACGTCTGCTGTTGAACCGCCGCTTGGTGCAGGCGCCGGTCGACGCCATCGACTACGTGATCACTCACGAACTCTGCCACGTGGCTGAGCCCCATCACGGGGCAGCCTTCTTCAAGCTCCTCGACAAGGTGATGCCCAATTGGGAGCGTCGGAAAGAGAGATTAGAAAGGGCCATGGCCTGAGAACTTCCGAACCTGGTCGCGGCAGACGCAACCGCGACTCCAATCCAAGTAATTTCAACTGCGCGGATTCACTCACTGTTTGCATAGTCTTGTGAGAAATTCACCAAATTGGCGCATTCATCAGCTTCATTGATTATCGATCCAGAGAAACCGCTTCCCGGCCTTCTAGCGCAGCGGCCAGTGCGCGGATGCAGCCGGATCGGGACAACGTGTTGTCGAGGGTCGCAGCCCTAACATTGAATATGATGGCGCACGGCTGAAGTCCTGGTCCGCACCCTTTCTCGACATTCAATTCAATTGTAGCAAATGGCAGCCTTCGGGACATTACTATTACTTGGCGAACGTTCGAAACGGGCGAGCAAACCTGTCAAATTAGTCTTCAAGTGTCAGCTGCCTTGTTTTCATTTACATATCGGCCCAAGCGACTATTTACTGGACTTCATTGTGCACGCAAGCATTGCTTGTCTGGACCTGACACAACAGGTGGCGCACGAATTGCGCGGTTAAAGGTCGGCCTGATCCCTTGAACATGAAAGGATCGGGCTTGTCATGGTAGCAGGGCCGGATTGGCTGGTTCTGCTGAGAGGCAAGGAGCCAACCATGACAAGACTGTTCGAAATCATCAGCGATGTAATGACGAGGGAGATGGCGGGACGGGGAGGGCCTGATGCTGCCCAGAATTCGCCACTGCCCATGATGGATGGCGCGGGGAATGCGGCAGGGGATGGCGGCGGCATGGCAGAGACCGTAGCCACAGAAGACTTGGTCAGGTCTTCCGGTTCAGCGAAGAAAGCCGAAACCACTGGGGCAGATGTGCCGGGGCAAGTAGTCGGCAAGACTGCGAGGGCAACAAAATCTGGCAAGGTGTCTGCAGAAGCGAAGGAACAACGGAGGCCTGCGAAGGCAGCCGAAGCAGCAAAGTCGGCCAAAGCCAAGAACGGTGCGAAGCCTGCCGGGAGTGCAACTGATAGCGCAGTGAACCGGAATGCAAAGGATCGGCCCGACGACGCTGTCGAAACTTCGGTACCAGAAAGTACGAAATCCAGGTCGCGCAGGTCAGGTCAAGCCGGGAACGATGGAGGCAAGGCGGGAACCAAATCTCGAAAAGGATCGAAGCTGGGGCATGCAGGATTAGTGGACGCAAAGGGCCAGGCAATTCCGCAAAAGGCTGCCGGCCCGATTGGTGTCCCGTCTGGCAAACGGCCTGCAAAGCCAACTACCCTACACACTGACCATCCGACTGCCCGATCAAAGGGCGCTTCAACCAACAAAGCCGCTGATCCGTCGAAAGGCAGAGGCAGGGAGGCATCAGCCAAGGTGACAAAGGGCGGGACGGTGATCAGTCTGCTTTCGCGCAAGAATGGGGCCTCGATTGCAGAGATGATGGAAGCGACCGGATGGCAGGCACATTCGGTGCGTGGCTTCCTGTCAGGAACGGTCAGAAAGAATTTCGGGACTGTATTCGGGTCGATGACCACGCCAAAGGGCGAGCGGCGTTATGTGATCCGGCAGGACCAGCAATGAACGGGCTGGACGGGGAGGGGCGCGGGGCTGGACCCGGCGCCCCGGATAGTTCGGCCGGTGGGAGCAGCGCTTTCTATGCCGAGTCTGGCACCGGCAAGACCAAAGCGATGCCTCCCGCCCTTCATCCCAAACCAGCAAGGCACGGGCAACCAATGCCCGTGCCGGGTGATCTTGATGCGCTTCAAACTGACCATCTGCTTGAATGGGTGGAACGGCTTTATGGTGTTGCGCCCGATGCCCGGATGAGCCGCGAACTGCTGTTGCGGGCAGTGGCGCATGGACTGCAACTGCACCAGCAGGGCCGCAAGGGGATTGCTGCTGCAAGGGCGATGGCAGGAGCCACGGTGCGTTCGGGAAGTACCCGAGGTGCCGACCGGCGTGATCGGTCCGGCAATGACCGACATGGCAACAAGGACAGCCGAAGCGCATCCGCCGCAGCCGTTGCAAAGCACAGCGGCAAGGATGGTGAAAAAATGTCCGAACACAGCGGGAACAGGGGCGTTGCCAAGTTCCTGTCTGTGTCCCCGATCCGCCAAGCGCAATCCTTGCCACCCGGCTCACGGCTGGTGCGGGAATGGCATGGTGCCATTCATGAAGTGATCGTGCAATCGGATGGCAGCTATCTGTGGCAGGGCAGGGGCTGGAAGTCACTCAGTGCCATTGCCCGCACCATCACCGGGGTGCATTGGTCCGGACCCCGCTTCTTTGGAACAGCAGCCAGACGATCGGGCAGTCAGTCAACGGGTGATGGCGAGGCATTCCAGTCCGTCAGGCATCCGGGAGGTGGCAGCGATGCGTGACAACAAGCGCAACAGCAAGATCAACAGCAAGATCAACAACGAAGAGGGCAGGCTGGTTCGCTGCGCGATCTATACCCGCAAATCCTCCGAGGAAGGGCTCGAACAGGAGTTCAATTCGCTGCATGCGCAGCGCGAGGCATGCGAAGCCTATATTGCCAGCCAGAGACATGAAGGCTGGCGGGTCATTGCCACAGACTATGACGATGGCGGCTTCTCGGGTGGATCGATGGAGCGCCCGGCTTTGAAGAGACTGATAGATGATCTCAAATCCGGACAGATCGATTGCGTGGTTGTCTACAAGATCGACCGGCTGACACGCTCGCTGTTCGACTTCGCTCGCCTGGTTGAAGTGCTGGATCAATCCAGCGCCTCGTTTGTCTCGGTCACGCAGTCCTTCAACACGACGACATCCATGGGCCGATTGACGCTCAATGTGCTGTTGTCGTTTGCGCAGTTCGAGCGGGAGGTGACGGGTGAACGCATCCGCGACAAGATTGCAGCCGCACGCGCACGCGGCATGTTCATGGGCGGCAATGTTCCGCTGGGCTATGACCTCGAAGATCATCACCTTGTTCCCAACAAGGCCGAAGCGAAGCGCGTTCAAGGCATCTTCGAAGGCTATTTGAAGCTGGGATCGGTGACGGCACTCAGAAAGCAACTTGGCAGCGAAGGAGCCACAACGAAGCAACGGGCAAGGTCGGGTGGCTCAGCATTCTCAACGGGACATCTCTACTGGATCCTGCAGAATCCGGTCTATATCGGCCAGACACGGCACAGGGGCAAAACCCATCCCGGCAGGCATGAGGCGATCATTGACGATGACCTATGGAACCGGGTGCAGGAGCAGCTAAGGGCAAACCGGCGCAAGCGTATCAACCGGCCCTACCACACGGATCAGCTGGATCATGAAGATGGCAGATATCTGCTGGCCGGTCTCGTCACCGATGACCAAGGCAGGAAATATGCGGGAACCCATACGACCAGGATGCTGAGCGGCCGGAACGAACAGGCTGGAACAGGAACTGCAGGAAACCCTTCGTCAGGCGGCATCCGGCGCTACCGCTATTATGTCCGGGCAGCAAGCGACGACAAATGCGGTGGGCCGACATCGCCAGATACTCCGGCAGAACGGATTGCGGCGACACGGCTGGAAGAGGCAGTCACTGCATGCCTTGCCCATCACCTTGGCAATCCGTCGAGACTGATCGACATGCTTGCTGATCCGGCGCTTGATCCGATAGCAATCGAACAAGCAATTGCGCGTGGCAAGGTGCTGGCATCAACCCTCACAGAAAAGCGCAGCGCCAGGCGGGATATCATCCAGCGCATGGTCACAGCGATCATCCTGAAACCGGAGCAGATCGAAGTCCGGCTCAACCGGAACAATTTGCTGGGTGAGTTGGGGCTGGAGCCAACTGCCAGTGAGGCTCCAGACTATCAGGGCCTGCCAACAGTGACCGAATTAAACGAAGCTGATCTTCGGTCAACGAACCCGACAGCAAGAGCCAGCGAGGTTGAAACCGGTGAGATCAAGCTGCTGATCGCGATTGCCTTTCGCAATCACGGAACGCATCGGCGGCTGGTCATCGCGGCAGATACCGGCGGCGCGCCACGTCTCCCCGATGAAAACCTGATCCGGTCAATCACCAGGGCGCAACACTGGTTCCGGCAATTGATGTCAGGCGATGCCGCCTCGATCAGCGATCTGGCCAGCCGTGAACAAACGAATCGTGCCTTTGTCAGCCAGCAATTGCCGCTGGCCTTTCTGGCACCCGACCTTGTCCGTGCCATTGAAACCGGTACTCAGCCCGATGGCCTGACGGTGGGTGACCTCGCGACCATCGCCACCCGGCACCGCGACTGGGGTGAGCAGCGCAAGGCGTTTGCCCGGTGAATGTTTGGCTGACCGGCTGCCTGATCCGACCCACAAAACCGAACCGTATGTGCCCAACTTGCTCGTTGAGACAAAACCCCGCCGATCCGGGCGAAAACCGCTGAAAGCGCCAAAATGCTCCGGCATCAACGGTCTCACACAGCGCCAAGCCACGGAAATGTCGCAGGAATTTGTGGCGTGGCGTATGTGCCGTTGAAAAAGCGAGGTGGTTGGCTGGGGAACCTGGATTCGAACCAGGACTAACGGAGTCAGAGTCCGCTGGTCTACCGTTAACCTATTCCCCAACAGGGTCCGTTGCGAGACGTTCTTGTCGTTCGCGCTCCGGCGGTCTGTCACAGACCGCGCGGCGGGACGCAGCATGGCATCCGGAGCGCCTGTATAGTTTGGCATCGGCCATATTGCAACATCGTGATGACAGTTATTTGGGCAGTTTTTGGCTTGGGTTCGGCGCATTGCGGTGATAGCCTGTGTTCAACCACGAACAGCGTCCTGCTGGCTGCTGCCCGAAACCGGGAGAGGCGCCAAGGCCGGGACAGAAGGAATACAGCGTGAGCCAGGCTCCCGACGGCGGTAATCCGTCTGACGAAGGCCCTGCCCGCAAGAGGCGCAAGAAGCGCCAGCGAAAACGCAAGCCGGTTCCCGCGTGGAATTCGGCGGTGACCGGGGGTGATAGCCCTTCGCCAGCGTCCCATTCGCAGCATGCGGCAGGTGACAACAAGCGCCAGGGCAACCGGCGCAAGCGCAAGCGTGGACCCGCCCGTCCGGGCGAGGTGGCACTTGCCCATTCAGCCGACATGGTTTCCGTCGTCGCGGCAAGCGGCGCGGCAAACAACAACGGCCATGCAGGTCCGGTGTCGCAAGACAATGCTGGCGGGCAGCGCCAGGGTTCAAAGCGGTGGCGGCGACGCAAGCACAAGGGCAAGACAGCCGCTCCTGCTTCAGGCGAGACACTGAGAAACCTGCGTCCACCTGTACAACCCAGTCGTGCGCCGAGTTTTGATGCTGCCCATGCCAGCCCAGGCCGCAACGCGCGGCGTGGCCAGCCTCCGCGGCGCCGGCAATATCCGGGCCAGCAATCGGGCACGGACAAGCGGCATGAACACGGTAGTGATCCCCGCCATGAAGCGCGAAACGGCAATCTTGCGGTGTTTGCGGCGCTTGATCTGGGCACCAATAATTGCCGCCTGCTGATGGCTGTTCCGCAGGCGCATGGCCGTTTCCGCGTTGTGGACGCGTTTTCGCGTATTGTGCGTCTGGGCGAGGGGCTGGCTGCCACAGGAATATTGTCGCAGCAGGCGATGGACAGGGCAGTCGAGGCTCTTGCCATCTGTGCGGCGAAACTGCGCTCCTATCCGGTTGTCGGCCAGCGGCTGATCGCGACGGAAGCCTGCCGCCGGGCCAACAATGGCATGGAGTTTCTCGAAAGGGTACGGCGCGTCACCGGGCTGGAACTGGAGATCGTTGATCGCGAGACAGAGGCCCGGCTTGCGGCAGAAGGTTGTGGCAGCCTGGTTGACCGCAATGCCGACGGGGCGGTGTTGTTTGACATTGGCGGCGGCTCGTCCGAGCTGATCCTGGTTGACCGGCGCAAGGGCGCAGGGACTGAAAACGGGGGTCTGATATCCGGACAGATTGCCGGTTGGACCTCAATGCCTCTGGGTGTTGTTACCTTGTCGGAGCATCATGGCGGTCGCGATGTGACGCCCTCCTCCTTCGCCGCGATGGTCGACGAGGTGACCGGGCATCTGGAAGCTTTCGAGGGGCGACACAAGCTTGCCGATATCTGGCATCCGGCGCGCGCGCATCTGCTCGGTACTTCGGGCACGGTGACTACCATCGCGGGAGTGCATCTCGAACTGCCACGCTATGACCGGCGCAAGGTTGACGGAATATGGCTGTCGTCCGGACAGATTGACAAGGTGATCAATGATCTGGTGGCGATGGATTATGACCAACGAGCGCTCAACCCGTGCATCGGACGCGAGCGTGCCGATTTGGTGCTGGCGGGTTGTGCTATCCTGCAGGCAATCCGCCAGGTCTGGCCCAGCCCGCGCTTGCGGGTCGCGGATCGCGGCTTGCGCGAGGGTATTCTGTCTGAACTGATGCATGCTGCCGACGCCTGGGCTGGTGACGACAAGGGGATTGGCCAATGAGGACGGACGAATGAGCGGCGCGGGAAAGAAGGGCGGATCAGGCGGAAAGTCCACAGGCGGAAAGACTGCGGGTGGCAAGTCCACCAGCGGGCGCGGCCTTGGCGAACGTGGCATGCGCACAAGGGTCAAGACTGCGCGGGGGCGCAAGCTTTCCTCGACGCTATGGCTGGAGCGGCAGCTGAATGACCCTTATGTACGGCGCGCCAAAGCGGAAGGTTACGCTTCACGGGCAGCCTACAAGCTGAAGGAAATCGACGACAGGCACCATATCCTCAACAAGGGTGACAGGGTGATTGACCTTGGTGCTGCTCCAGGTGGCTGGTGCCAGGTCGCGGTTGAACGCACGGGATCACAAAGCGATGACATTCGCGTCGTGGGCATTGATTATCTCGACATGGACCCGGTTCCCGGCGCTACCATATTGAAGATGGACTTTCTCGATGACGACGCCCCGGAAGCGCTTATGTCAGCGCTTGGCGGCGAAGCACCCGATGTCGTCATGTCGGACATGGCTGCACCGACCATCGGCCATCGCCAGACCGACCATCTGCGCACCATGCATCTTGTTGAAGTGGCGCTGGCTTTTGCCATCAAGGTACTCAAGCCCGGCGGACATTTCCTGGCGAAAACCTTCCAGGGTGGCACGGAAGGCGAGTTGCTGGCTCTGCTCAAACGGAATTTCAAGAGCGTCTCGCATGTCAAACCCCCAGCCTCGCGCGAGCAGTCGGTGGAGCTGTACCTGCTGGCAAAGGATTTCAAGGGTAAATATTAGAGGTTGCTAATTTAACTTTCGTGGTTATATTCCCGGCTATCCAGGCAACCTGATACCAATTTCGGATAGACCATGAATTCCTTTCTCAGTGCCGCCCGCTCACGGCTGGTCGCAAGCCCGGTTGCACGCTTCCTGCCGATCCTTGATTGGGGATCAACCTACAACAAGGATACGGCGACAAACGATCTTGTTGCGGCAGTAATCGTGACGATCATGCTGATCCCGCAGTCGCTGGCCTATGCGCTTCTGGCAGGCCTGCCGCCGCAGGTGGGGCTCTATGCCTCGATCCTGCCGCTGGTTGCCTATGGGCTGTTCGGTACCAGCCGCACGCTGGCGGTTGGACCGGTCGCGGTTGTCTCGCTGATGACGGCAGCCACGGTCGGGGGGCTCGCCAGTCCGGGAAGTGCCGAGTATTATGTCGCAGCAATTGCGCTGGCTTTTCTTTCGGGACTGATGCTGCTCGGCATGGGACTGCTGCGGCTTGGTTTCATGGCAAATTTTCTGAGCCATCCTGTCATTTCCGGCTTCATCACCGCGTCGGGCATCATCATTGCCACGAGCCAGGTCAAGGGCATTCTCGGGATCAAGGGCGAAGGGCATACCTTGCCCGAACTCATTTCCTCGATGTGGGAAAATCTCGCCTCGATCAATCTTCCAACGGTTGTGATCGGCGTCGCGGTAACTGCATTCCTGTTCTGGTCGCGCAAGAAACTGAAACCGTTGCTGGTTGCACGGGGGTACAAACCGCGCATGGCAGACATCATCTCGAAAGCGGCACCGGTGGTTTCCGTTTTCCTGACCATATTGGTGACCTGGCTGTTCGGGCTGGACAGGGCAGGGGTCAAGATCGTCGGCGCTGTTCCAAGCGGGCTGCCTGCGCTGACAATCCCGACATTCGATCTGACCTTGTGGAGTAAAATTGCTGTTTCGGCGCTGCTGATCTCCATCGTGGGATTTGTCGAATCCGTGTCAGTGGCGCAAACCCTTGCGGCCAAGCGCCGCCAGAGGATCACCCCGGACCAGGAACTGATCGGGCTTGGTGCCTCCAATGTCGCCTCGGCGATCAGCGGTGGCTATCCTGTAACCGGCGGCTTTGCCCGTTCGGTGGTGAATTTCGATGCTGGAGCCGAAACACCGGCAGCGGGCATGTTCACTGCCATCGGCATTGGCGTAGCGACACTGATACTGACCCCATTGCTGTTCTTTCTGCCCAAGGCAACGCTTTCGGCAACCATCATCGTCGCAGTGCTGTCGCTGGTTGATCTGGGTGCGATTTCGCGAACCTGGAGCTATTCGCGCGGGGATGGGGCCGCCATGCTTGCAACCATAATCATCACGCTGCTGTTTGGCGTCGAGCGCGGCATTCTTGCCGGTGTCGGACTGTCGATATTCCTGCATCTGTATCGCTCGTCAAAGCCGCATTTTGCCATTGTCGGCCAGGTGCCGGGTACCGAGCATTTCCGGAACATCAAACGGCACAAGGTGGCGACCACCATCGACATTCTGTCGATCCGTGTTGACGAGAGCCTGTATTTTGCCAATGCGCGTTTTCTGGAAGATGCGGTCTATGGGGCAATCGCAGCCAACAAGGACATCAGGCATGTCGTGCTGATGTGTCCGGCGGTCAATGCAATCGATTCCTCGGCACTGGAAAGTCTTGAGGCGATCAATTCGAGGCTGAAGGATTCAGGCGTTTGCCTGCATTTGAGTGAGGTGAAGGGGCCGGTAATGGACAGGCTGCAGAAATCGCATCTCCTGCATGAACTGACCGGGAAGGTGTTCCTGACGCAATTCGATGCACTGATGGACCTGGCTCCGGGCCTCACCGCAGCGACTCTGAAAGCCAAACGGCAGGTTGCCTCCTCGGTCATCGGTGGCGGGAAATGATGTCTGCCGTGACAGATTGCAATCACATTCAAAAAATATAATATGTTTCCAACTTTCCTGAAGCGCGTCGGAGGAGGAACATCATGAAAAGCGGGTACGAGAGATCACGAACCGTGGTACTGGCGCGCCGTCAACTGCTGAAGGCGGGTGCAGTCCTGGCCGCAGCAGGTTTTCTGCCTGGTGGTTTGCCACGCGCAGCATTTGCCTCGGAGCCGGTCGCCCTTGGTGAGATGAAGGTGCATTCGCTCAGCGACGGCAACCTCGTTCTGCCCCTGTCGATGCTGGCGCCCGACACGCCGCAGGCGGAAGTCACGGCCCTGCTGGAAGCAAACGGGTTTTCCACGACAGGTCATGAGCCGCCCTGCAATGTGACGCTGATAGATACAGGCGAAAGCAAGATTTTGTTTGATGTCGGTTCCGGCGCCAGTTTCATGCCAAGTGCCGGCGCGTTGCTTGAGAGCCTGGATGCCATCTCGGTGTCTGCAGAAGACATCACCCATGTGGTTTTCACCCATGCCCATCCTGACCATCTTTGGGGCCTGCTGGATGAATTCGACGAACCGGTCTTTGCCAATGCAACGCACATGATGGGTGAGGCTGAGCATGCATTCTGGACGGATCCGCAAACCGCGGCGAAAATGCCGGAGGACAGGCTCGCATTCTTTGCAGGTGCAAAGCGCAATCTCGACACGCTGGGTGACGCCATCGAACTGTTCAAGCCTGAAACAGAAGTGTTGCCCGGAGTTTTTGCGATCGACACCAGTGGCCACACACCGGGCCATGTTTCCTTCGAAGTGCGCAGCGGCAGTGAGAGCCTGATTGTAACAGGGGACGCGATCAGCCATTCGGCAATTTCCTTCCTGCATCCCGACTGGCATTCGGGTTCCGACCAGGACAGGGATGCCGGGGCCAAGTCGCGTGCGATGCTGCTCGACCGGTTGGCCAATGAAAAGATGATGATGCTTGGCTATCACCTTGTCGGCAATGGCATCGGCAGGACGGAAAAATCCGGAAACGCCTATCGTTTCGTCCAGGCCTGAGCGGGGATGAAAGGATGAGACCCATTTTCCCCAAAGCCATGGTTGCCGGTATTTGCCTGTGGGCTGCACTGCCGGCCAGCAGTCTTGCAGACGAGCAGATCATCACCGAATATCTGGTTGAGGACAGCTTCGAGAATGTGCATCAGGATCTGAGCGATGCGATCGTCAATCGCGGTTATCACATAGAACATGCCGGTGATGTCGGCAGCATGCTGAAGCGGACCGGAGACACGGTCGGTGCCAGCAAGACGGTCTATGAGAATGCCGGTTTCCTGCAATTCTGCTCTGCCGTTCTCTCGCGCGGAGCGATGGAAGCTGATCCGGCAAACATCGCCTTTTGTCCCTATGTAGTCTTTGCCTATGAAACCCCGGATGACGGGGGCAAGGTGCATGTCGGATTTCGAAGGCTGACGCCGCGCGGATCGGAGCAATCACTGAAAGCCATTGCCGATGTAAACGCGCTGCTTGATGAAATCGTGCGTGAGGCGGCAGGGCAGTAACAATATCCTTCAGACACAAAAAAAGCCGCCCTGCAGAGCTGCGGGCGGCTTCGTTTGCGTCGACTGTCTGCGCGGTTACTGGGCCGGCGTGAAGGTCTTGAGATAGGCAATGACGTCAGCGCGCTCATCTTCCTTCTTCAGGCCCGCGAATGACATCTTGGTCTTCTTGATCATGCCCTTCGGGTTTTCGAGATAGGTGTTGAGGGTTTCGTCATTCCAAACGAGACCACCTGCACCGGCTTCGACCATGTCCTTGGAATATTTGGATGCATATTCCTCATTGGTGCCCGCCGTGCTTCCGATCAGGCCATTGAGAACCGGTCCAACCTTGGCTTTGGCGCCTTCACCTACTGCGTGGCAGGCTGCGCATTTCTTGAAGATCTTTTCGCCCTTTGCGGCATCACCTTCGGCAAAGGCTGGTGTTGCCATGAATGCGGCTACCACGGCCAGTGCAATTGTTCTCTTCATCCCGTTTCTCCTTGTTTGTACCTGTTTGGGACGAGTGCCCTGATGGCATCCAGAATGTTTCCCGTAACGAGATACTGGAGTCCTAGCCACGCCCCGATGAAAATTCCGGTCAGTGCCACCGGCGCTGACCAAGCCAATAGCGATGCGGCGGAAAGGCCCTGGCCGACCGTGCATCCCTGTGCGAGAACGCCACCCGTTCCCATGAGAAAACCGCCGATCATCTGGCGGCGAAGTTCGATTGCATCATCGCATGCTTCCCAGCGAAATTCGTTGCGGCGAATTGCCGTAAGGAATGCGCCGACGACCACGCCCGCGACAGCGCCAATGCCGAAATTCAGGCTCGCCCCGGTCATGGTCATGAAATAGACCAGCGTCTCCCCGAGCGGGACGCTGAAAGTGTAGGAAACCAGACGATGAGATTCAAAATCGGACTGGGCGAGGTTGCCGGTCACATACCAACCCCATGCGACTGCAAGTCCGACGGCTACAGCTGAGGCCATGCGGCGAAAATTGCTGCGCAGACCCGGTGAGGAAACTGCCCAGGCAAGGCTCACCACAAACAGCAACGCGGCAATGACGAGCACCGGGATTCCGCTCGCGCCGGATACCGAATGTGCAATGCCTGCGGGAGAGGCGGGAGCAGGTGGCATCGGAAACAGCGCTTCGCGCAGATAGCCGGTGGCTCCGCCGACGGTCGCATAAGCGGAAATTCCCATGACCATGAAGGTAACGATTGACTTGAGATCACCGCCACCAATCCTTGCCAGCATGCCAAAGCCGCAAGTGCCGACAAAGGCCATGCCAAGGCCGAACAGGACAGCGCCTGCTAAGGTCGAGGCGAAACCCGCCGGAGCAGAAAGGTAGAAAGAATGTTTGAGGTCGACCAGCCCTGCTGCATCAAGTGAGAACGAGGCCAGTGCAGCAATGCCGATTGCAAGTGCCCACATGCGCAGCCGGTCGGCATTGTTGCCCAACACGACGTCCTCAATGGCACCCAGGGTGCAGAAGCGCCCCCAGCGCGCGGCTATGCCAAGCACGATGCCTCCGGCAAATCCGCCCAGCGCAGCGATTGTTCCAACCGGGATATCGTTCAGAACCGGCATGGCAGTCAGCAGGGAGTTTCGGAATCGCGGCAAAACATGTTGTAGAGAAACTCAACAGCCTTGCGGGTCTTGTCGTCGGTGATCGAATAATAAATCGTCTTGCCTTCACGGCGTGCGTCAACGAGACCCTCGATGCGCAAACGGGCGAGTTGCTGGGAGACTGCTGGCTGGCGCGCTGACAGCAGGTCTTCGAGTTCAGTCACCGAGCGCTCGCCATCTGCAAGATAACACAGGATCATCAGTCGCCCTTCATGGCCAAGCGCCTTGAGAAAATCGGTTGCCGTGCGCGCATTGTTCGCCATTGCGTCCAGGTCCTTTTCCTGGATGGGTTCTTCGAAAAGTGCCAAAGACATGGGCGGTTTACCTCAGATTGCTTTTAGCGATGGGTTGAAAGCCTTGTTGTCCCCGTGGTCGGGAAGCTTCTTCAACATTTCATCGAGCAGGCCCCAAAAGAAATCTTCTCCCGGATACCCACGGATGCGGCCAATTTCCTGGCCGTTTTCGACCAGTACGAATGTTGGTGTAAAGCGTCCCGGGTCAATTCCCGCCAGATCAGCTGGCAGTGCCGAATGAATATCCACCTTGCGAAGCGGCGCGATCCGCGCTTCCTCGGTATTGGGATAGGCCGGGCCAATCTGCGCATCCCAGGTCTTGCACCAGTGACAGTTTGCCTGCTCGAACATGATGAGTTCTGCTGCACCGGCAGGCGCGGCAATCAGTACGGAAAAAGCTGTTGTGATGAGGGCGGCCAATGCGATCCGGGTTGCGACCTTCCAGCGGGATGAACCTCCCGGGGAGCTTTCGTGACTGGACATCATGGCTTCCATTTCCTCACCGGCTTTGTGGCTGTCGGCAATTAATGCGCTTGCCAAACGTATCGGGATTTATGAATATGTAGCACATTCGGGAGGAAAATCCATGGGTCTTGATGCCACCTATTGGGGCGCGTTCATTGCCGGCCTTGTTTCGTTTGTCTCGCCATGCGTTCTTCCCATCGTTCCGCCCTATCTGTGTTTCCTTGCGGGAATGTCGATGGACGAATTGTCGAATTCGACCCATGATCGGGGCAAGGGCGCGAAGATCATTGGGTCGTCGATAGCTTTTGTGCTGGGTTTTGCCACCGTATTCGTGGCACTTGGAGCAACTTCCTCGTTCATTGGCCAGTTCGTGACCCGCTACCTTGATACGCTGTCTGTGCTTGCAGGTGTCATCATCATCATCCTTGGCCTGCATTTTCTCGGTGTGTTCAAGATCGGGCTGCTTTATCGCGAGGCGCGCATCCAGGTGCAGCGCAAGCCGGCCGGCCTTCTGGGCGCCTATGTTGTCGGACTGGCATTTGCATTCGGCTGGACGCCGTGCGTCGGCCCGGTACTGGCAACAGTGCTGTTTGTTGCCGGGGCCGAGGAAACCGCCTTGCGTGGAGCTCTTCTGCTGCTCAGCTATGCGCTTGGAATCGGGGTCCCGTTCATTCTGGCAGCAATGTTCGTTGCGCCTTTCATGGGATTCCTGCGCCGGTTTGCAAGGCACCTGGGGGCTGTTGAAAAAGTCATGGGCGGGCTGCTGGTGCTGACCGGCCTACTGTTTATCACGGGACAGATGCAGACACTGTCCTATCTGCTGCTGGAATGGTTCCCTGCATTGGGGACTGTCGGCTGAAACGAGTTATGGCGACAGGTTGGGAGCCCCAATGGCTGCGGCATGTCACGACAGGGAGGTTTGAATGACCAGTGCACCGTCAGTTGCGTTTTCGGGTGTGTTTTCAGG
This sequence comes from Nitratireductor sp., assembly GCA_041397525.1. Taxonomy (GTDB): domain Bacteria; phylum Pseudomonadota; class Alphaproteobacteria; order Rhizobiales; family Rhizobiaceae; genus BOKV01. The sequence continues at coordinate 147,158 of JAWKWL010000007.1, read as the reverse complement.
TGCGCATCGCCTGGCTCTGGCAAGGGCATCAGCTGCGTTTGTTTTGGCCATGCTGCTGGCATTCGCCGCGACAACTGTCCATGCGGCTGAAGTCGGCGATGACGGCTTGCACAAGGAAGAATGGTTCTCCGAAACCTTCCGCGATATCCGCGAAGATATCGCCGCGGCAAAGGCCGAGGGCAAGCGGTTGGTCATCATTTTCGAGCAACGCGGCTGTATTTATTGCCGGAAGCTGCATGAGGCGGTGCTGTCTGATCCTGAAGTGCGCGACTACATCAAGGAGCATTACATGGTCGTGCAATACAACATGTTTGGCGATGTTGAAGTGACCGATCTCGACGGCGAACAGCTCAGCGAGAAGTCCGCGGCGCGCAAATGGCGGGTGGTCTACACTCCAACCATCATGTTTTTCCCCGAAGAAGTGACCGATGAGAAAGCGACTGCCGACCGTGCAGCGGTTGAAATCATGCCGGGTGCGTTTGGCAAATGGACAACCCTCAACATGTTCAAGTGGGTGGTTGAAAAAGGCTATGAAGGCGAAGAGCATTTTCAGAAATATCATGCCCGCAAGATCGAGGAAGCCCGCAAGGAAGGGAAAATCCTGTCCGAATAGATTTCGGCGAGTCTGAAAATATCGAGGGGAACATATGCAAAAAATCATATTTGTGCATTGAAGTCCTTTCAGCATAGGGTTAGTGTGTATTCGGAGTGGAGGGACCGGAAGCCGGAATTTGGCTGCCGGACGCAATGATGGAGGAAGAACAACCATGAAATCGGCACATACGATTTTTGGCGCATTGGCGGGCAGTTTTGCCCTGGCAATGGCATTCGGTATTGCGAATGCGGGTGAGATGGCGCCCGGTGACGTCAAGATTGCAGACAACATGCTGGCAATGTCTATCAGCGGTGCTGATGGCAATGCCGAAGAAGGCGCTTCCGCATTCAAGGATCGCGGTTTGGGCAACTGCCTTGCATGCCACGCCAATTCGGCGATGAGCAAGGAACTTTTCCATGGTGACGTTGGGCCGTCACTCGACGGTGTTGCCGGACGCTACAAACCGGAAGAACTGCGAGCGATCGTGGTCAATTCCAAGGCGGTATTTGGCGAAGAGACCGTAATGCCGGGCTTCTATTCACTCGAAGTCGGAAAGAACCCTGCCAAGGACCGTGAAGGCAAGACGATCCTGACCGCGCAGCAGGTCGAAGACATCGTCGCCTATCTGACAACCCTCAAATGAACAACGAAACCCAAGGAGGACCAGCCATGATGCTGACAAGACGCAGCGCGCTTGCACTCTCGGCCGGGGCATCCGCATTTGCATTCGCCGGCATGACCGGCATCGCATTCGCGAGCCCGGAAGACACCAAGGCCATGATGATGGAATTCACGGGCGGAAAGGAGCCGGCCACCGGCACCATCACGCTCAATGCACCTGAGATTGCGGAGAACGGCAACACGGTTCCGATTTCGGTATCGGTCGAAAGCCCGATGACGGCGGAATCCTATGTCGAATCGGTAGTGCTTTATGCCGAAGGCAATCCGAACCCGGCAGTTGCCACGTTCCATTTCACGCCAATGAGCGGTGAAGCTTCCGCCACCACGCGCATGCGTCTGGCCAAGACGCAAAATGTGGTGGCAGTGGCCAAGATGAACGATGGCTCGGTGTTCATCGACACCAAGCAGGTGAAGGTCACCATCGGCGGCTGCGGCGGCTGAGCGGACAACAGGGAGATTACGAAAATGGCAGCTAGCAAACCACGCGTGAAGGTCCCCAAGTCTGCGTCAGCGGGCGAGGTCATCACCATCAAGACACTGATCAGCCACGACATGGAATCGGGGCAGCGCAAGGACAAGGAAGGCAAGCTCATCCCGCGCAAGATCATCAACAAGTTCGCCTGTGAATTCAACGGCCAGCCGGTGTTTTCCTGCGATATCGATCCTGCAATTTCGGCAAACCCGTATTTCGAATTCACCGCCAAGGTGGCTGAGAGCGGAACGTTCAAGTTCACCTGGGTGGATGACGACGGTACAGTTTCTACCGCGGAAAACCCGATTGAGGTGAAATAGGCTTTGCCTGGAAACCGGGGTCGGAGGGAGTCGACCCCAAGCTGGAGGGAACACATGATGAAGAGAACAGTGATAGCCGCAGCAATGGCGCTTGGCGCAATTGCCATGTCGGCGAACTGGGCAAGTGCCGATCCGATCAATGAAGAGCTCGAAATTGATGGCGTCAAGATGATTACCCGTGCCAAGGCACCGGAAGGTCATCCATTTGACGAGGTCTATTCCGGTTGGCTCTTCCGCGAACCCGACACTCGCGCCATGGAAGCGGATTCGATCGAGAACCCGGCCATGACCACCGTTGAAGACGGTGAAGCGCTGTGGAACACGGTAGATGGAACAGCAGGCAAATCCTGCGCTTCATGCCACGGCAATGCTGCTGAAACCATGAAGGATGTTGGTGCGCATTATCCAAAGTGGGATGCTGCTTCCAACAAGCCGATCAATATCGAATTGCAGATCAACAAGTGCCGCACCGAACAGATGGGCGCGGAAGCTTACGCATTCGACAAAGGCGGCCAGGTTCCTCTTACCACCTATATCAAGTACCAGTCGCTTGGTACGCCGGTATCGATCGACCTGTCACAGGGCGAGATGCAGAAATGGTGGGATCAGGGCAAGGAAATGTACTACACCCGCACGGGCCAGTTGAACCTTTCCTGCGCATCTTGCCATGAAGTCGCGATGGGCAAGATGATCCGTGCCGACCATCTCAGCCAAGGTCAGATCAACGGCTTTCCGCTGTATCGTCTCAAGAGCGGCATGACCTCGGTTCACAATCGCTTCCGCGGCTGTATCCGTGACACGCGTGCTGAAATGCCGAAGGCATTCTCTGATGAACTGATGGCGCTGGAAGTCTATGTGACCTGGCGTGGTACCGGCCTTTCGGTCGAAACCCCGGCAGTGCGCCACTGACAAAACAATCTCCCGGCCCGGATTTTCCGGGCCGGGCTTTTTTGGCCGTAGCATCGGCCCACTACAATGATCCACCATTTCCGGCTGCTTTACCGGTGCGACAGCGCTGCCGTATTGCTGTTGCCGGAAATAGCCGAGCAGGAGGTTTGAAATGGTAACCAGACGTGAATTCCTGATGGCCTCCGTGGCTGCATCGGCTATTGCCGGCGGCGGGTTGATCGGCGGGTGGAGCCGCGCCGCGGCGCAACAGACACTTTCCGAAGAGGCACTGCTCGGTTTCGAGCCGTTCGGCAATGTGACGCTTCTGCATGTCACCGACCTTCATGCCCAGGTCAAGCCGCTCTATTTCCGTGAGCCATCGATCAATGTCGGTGTGGGCGAGGTAAAGGGCCTGCCCCCGCACGTAACGGGCGCTGATTTTCTTAAACTGTACAATATCGAGCCGGGTTCTCCGCATGCCTATGCGCTGACATCGGAGGATTTCTCCGCCCTGGCTGGAACCTATGGCAAGCTTGGCGGGCTTGACCGCATCGCACATATCATCAAGCGGGTGCGCGCGGAACGCCCGGACAATACCTTGCTGCTCGATGGCGGCGATACCTGGCAAGGTTCCTATGTCTCCAACGAGACGCTAGGCGGCGACATGGTGGAGCTGATGAACCTGTTGCAGCCGGATGCGATGACGGCGCACTGGGAATTCACCTATGGCGCGGAGCGCGTGCAGGAGATCGTAGACAATCTGCCATTCGCGTTTCTTGGCTCCAACATCTTCAATGCGGAATGGGATGAGCCTGCATATGAACATACCGCCTTCTTTGAAAAGGGAGGCGTGAAGGTCGCGGTGGTTGGCCAGGCATTCCCGTATCTGCCGATTGCCAATCCGAAATGGATGTTCCCCGACCTTTCGTTCGGCATCCGCGAGGAAGCCTTGCAGGCCAATGTCGAAGCAGCGCGCGCCGAGGGCGCCGAACTTGTCGTGCTGTTGTCGCATAACGGATTTGACGTGGATCGCAAGTTGGCAAGCCGCGTCAACGGCATTGACGTCATTCTGACCGGGCATACGCATGATGCCATTCCCGAGCCGGTCATGGTCGGCAAGACCATGCTGATTGCCTCCGGGTCGAACGGCAAATTCGTGACCCGGCTTGATCTCGATGTATCGGGCGGCGAGGTGAAGGGGTTCCGGCACAGGCTGATCCCGGTCTTTTCCGACGTGATTTCATCAGACGCCGAAATGGCGGCCAAGATCGACGAGGTTCGCAAGCCGCATGAGGCCGAACTGCGGCGCGTACTTGGCAAGACCGACTCGCTGCTGTACCGCCGTGGCAATTTCAACGGCACCTTTGATGACATGATCTGCGACGCCCTGCTGGAGGTGCGCGAGGCAGATATTGCGCTCTCGCCGGGCTTCCGCTGGGGCACGTCGCTGCTGCCAGGGCAGGACATCACCGTTGAAGACCTGTTCAACGCCACTGCCATGACCTATCCGGCGGCCTATCGCTCCGAGATGAGCGGCCAGACCATTCATGACATCATGGAAGATGTTGCCGACAACCTGTTCAATTCCGATCCCTACTACCAGCAGGGCGGCGACATGGTACGCGTCGGCGGCATGGGTTACTCGATTGACGTTGGCAAGCCCATGGGATCACGCGTGACCGACATGACCGTATTGAAAACTGGTGAGGCGGTCGACCCCTCCAAGACCTATGTGGTTGCCGGATGGGCTTCGGTCAATGAAGGTACCGAAGGACCACCGATCTGGGATGTTATCGAGGAGTATCTGACCGCCAAGGGCACGATTTCGCTCAGCGAAAACCGTTCCGTGAAGATCTCCGGAATCTGACGTCATTGTAATCCGCCTGGTCCGCTGAAATGTCGGGACAGGCGGATTGCCCCATTTTACATTCAAAGATTTGAATGTTATGTTGTGCTGATGTTGCGTGACGCGAATTCTGGTCCGGATCTGAAGCCGGGCAGCCGATGTGAGGAGATGCAGATGTTCAAGCAAGAGAAACCGGAACTTGCGGTGCCAGCCAGGCGGCAATTCCTGAAGGCAGGGCTGTCTGCCGGTGTTGCTGCAGGTGCAATGGTGGCTTCGGGCCGCAGTGCCCTGGCTCAAGGGGATGAGGCAATCCTGGAGAAAAAGGACTGGGCGGTTTATCCCGGCAACGGGGTTGATGCTGCACCCTATGGCATGCCGTCGCAGTATGAAGCGCATGTCGTACGCCGCAATGTGCCATGGCTGACGGCCGACACGGTTTCATCGGTCAATTTCACGCCGCTGCACGAACTTGACGGGATCATCACGCCAAACGGCCTTTGCTTCGAGCGCCATCACGGCGGCGTGGCGGAGGTTGATCCGGCCGAATACCGGCTGATGATCAACGGCCTGGTCGACAAGCAATTGGTCTTCACCATGGAAGACCTGAAGCGCTTCCCACGCGAGAACCGTATCTATTTCCTCGAATGCGCAGCAAACTCGGGCATGGAATGGCGCGGTGCGCAGCTCAATGGCTGCCAATACACCCATGGCATGATCCACAATGTCGTCTATACGGGCGTGCCGCTGCGCTATTTGCTTGAAGAGGCCGGCGTCAAGACCAATGCCAAATGGATTTTGCCGGAGGGTGCGGACGCTTCGGGCATGACGCGCTCGGTTCCGCTCGAAAAGGCGCTGGATGACTGCATGGTTGCCTTCAAGATGAATGGCGAGGCGTTGCGGCCTGAGCAGGGCTATCCGGCCCGCCTCGTGGTTCCCGGCTGGGAAGGCAACATGTGGGTCAAGTGGCTTCGCCGCATTGAAGTGGGAGACGAACCCTGGCAGCACCGCGAAGAGACTTCGAAATATACCGATCTCATGGCGAACGGCAAGGCTCGGCGCTTTACCTGGGAGATGGATGCGAAGTCCGTGATCACCAATCCTAGCCCACAGGCGCCCATCACGCATGGCAAGGGCCGCACGGTCATAACCGGTGTGGCATGGTCCGGTCGTGGCAAGATCGACCGCGTCGATATCTCCCTTGACGGCGGCAACAACTGGCGCGAGGCGCGCATCAGCGGTCCGAGCCTCGACAAGTCGATGCACCGTTTTTACTACGAATTTGACTGGGATGGATCAGAACTGCTGTTGCAGTCACGGGCAATCGATTCAACCGGCTATGTGCAGCCGACCAAGAATGAACTGCGCGCCGTGCGGGGCACGAACTCGATCTATCACAACAACGGAATCCAGACCTGGTTGGTCAATTCGAAAGGGGAGGCGGAGAATGTCGAGGTTTCCTAAGGCGGCACTGATTGCAGCGGGTATCCAACTGGCACTTTTTTCACCGGTCATTGCAGGCCAGTTCAATCTTGGGCGTGAGGCAACTCCGGAGGAAGTGGCGGCGTGGGACATTGATGTTCGTCCGGACGGCCAGGGCCTTCCCGAGGGGCGCGGGACTGTTGCGCAGGGTGAGGAAATCTTCGCCGAAAAATGCGCTGCATGTCATGGAGATTTTGGCGAAGGTGTTGACCGCTGGCCCGTGCTGGCCGGTGGACTGGGCTCACTGAAAAGCGAAAATCCGGTCAAGACGATCGGTTCCTACTGGCCATATCTTTCAACCGTGTTCGACTACATCAACCGGGCAATGCCTTTCACCGAAGCCAGGAGCCTCGAGCCGGACGAAGTCTACGCGATCACGGCTTATCTGCTTTATGTCAATGACGTGGTGAGCGACGAGGAATTCGAACTGTCGAAGGAAAATTTCCTGACGGTGAAGATGCCCAACTCCGACAATTTCTACATGGATGACCGCGAGACGACCGAACTTGCGGATCGTCGCAAGGCGCCATGCATGGAAAATTGCAAGGGTGAAGTGAAAGTCACAAAGCGGGCTGCGGTCATTGACGTGACACCGGATGAGGGCGCCGAGCCAAAGGGATCGCTGGAATAGGCGTTTACCTGGCGTATACCAACAATCGAGAAACCGGGCAGTATTGCCTGGTTTTTTCGTTTTACCCCATGTTAGCCAAGTCTTTCTGAAGGGCTTGTTTACTGTTCCACTGCAACTGTGCAGGCCAAATTCTGGTCAGCGACAGGGGACTGAAACATGGCGGCGGCAAAGCCAACCCAAGCACACGACGCCAAACAAGGATCGCGTTTTACGCAGGAAGTCAGAAATCCCCTGGTGGCTGTGCTCATCGTCGTAGGCGTTGTATGCGTGTTTGCTGCCGCAGCAACGTTTTTCATTCCCAATGCCTATGGGGCGCTGGTCATGCTGCTTCCGGGATTGGCAACAGTATTGGGACTTGTCTATCTCTGGGTACGGATATCGCCGCTGGTCAAACATGCTCTTGCCAGCCAGGAGTCGCTGGAAAGCCTTGCCGTTGAAGAGCGCCAGTTTACCGCACTGTCCTTTGACAACGAGAACAACAAGAAGACCGTGAAGACCAATGGTCGCGCGCTGTCGCTTGCCTATACAGACCCGCTTACCGGTCTTGGCAACAAGATGCGCATGTTCGAAAAATTCAACCGCCTGATAGAAAGCCGCGGCGACGCGGATAAAGCCTTTGCAATCGGGCTGGTCAATCTCGATGGCATGAAACCGATCAATGATCTTTTTGGTCACTCGGGTGGTGACGAGATTATCAAGCAGTGCGCCTTGCGGCTGGCAGCTTCGGTCGAGGGCGACGGATTTGTAAGCCGTTACGGTGGTGACGAATTTGCGTTCATCTTCCCCTATGTCGAGGATGAGGCAGGGGCGGCGGCAAAAGCCAGGATATTGCAGAATGTGTTGATGGCACCGTTCGATCTTGATGGTCGCAATGTCCGGCTTTCGGGTTCATTCGGTTTCGCGCTTTATCCCAATGCCGGCGACACTATCGAACAGATCATGGGCAATATCGACACGGCGCTGTACCATTCCAAGCGCCGTGGACGCGGGCGGGTCACTGTCTATTCCAAGGAACTCGAGGAAATCGTGCGCGAGAATGCCCGCATCGAGCAGGCGCTGCGCAATGCGATTGCCGAACACAGGGTCAAGCCGCATTTCCAGCCAATCATCTCGCTGCAGGACGGAAAGCTTCTCGGTTTCGAATCGCTCGCCCGTTGGATCGATCCCGAGCTCGGTTTTGTCTCACCTGCGAAATTCATCCCGCTGGCTGAGGAGCGCGGCATCATCGCGCCGCTGACCGAATCGCTTCTGCTGCAGGCTGCGCGTGCTGCTGCCGAGTGGCCCGATGAATTGTTCCTGTCGTTCAATCTTTCAAGCGTTCAGCTTGTCGATCCTTCCACTGCTGACGGTATCAAGGACATCATCCGCCGCGCGGGTCTGCCACCACAGCGCCTGGAGATCGAGGTTACTGAAACCGCAATGATGTCAGACCCTGAAACGGCAGCGATGATCATCGAGGAATTGCACCAGTCCGGCATCAGGATTTCAATGGATGACTTCGGTACCGGGCAATCGAGCCTTGGACGCTTGCGCGAGCTCAAGCTCGACAAGGTGAAGATCGACCGCGCCTTCATCATGGCAATCGGCGAAGACAAACCGGCCGAGCACATCGTGCGGGCCATTCTGGAAATGTGTGCAGGCCTTGAACTGACAGTCGTTGCCGAAGGCATCGAGGAAATGCGTCAAGCCGAAAGTCTGAAGCGGTATGGCTGCCATGCTGGGCAGGGTTACCTGTTTGGCAAGCCACAAGATGCTCACAAGACCATGGGCTATATTCGAGATTTCATGGATCGCGATCCAAACGCTGATCAGATCGCAAAGGCGGGATGATACTGGCGGCAACCCTCGGCGGAGGTGGGTGTCATGCTCATTGGACTTGATAACAATTACTTCGGGCGTTGCCTGTTGGGCGTAGAAGACAACGAAATCAACAGGCTTGTGCTTGAGCATTCGCTGATGCCGCTCGGAATGCCGTTTCACATCGCTCATGACGGCCTCAAGGGCGTTGCAGCATTCAAGCAGCTCGGGCCGGTGCTGGTGCTGATGGACGTCTCACTGCCGGAGATGAACGGCTATCAGGCGACGCAAGCCATTCGCGAGCATGAGCGGGAAATGGGGCTGCATCGCACCCCCATCATTGCCATGACGGCACATGCGCTGAAGGAAGACAGGCAGCGCTGCCTTGATGCCGGCATGGATGACTATCTTGCCAAACCCATTTCCCCCGATGTCCTGACTGCCAAGATCCAGACATGGCTTGCAGGGGCAGGGAATCGTTCGGGAGAATGGGCGACGCGGTAGCAGAGCATTCCGGCAGTCCATGGGGGAACTGACGGAAACGCCACCAAGGTGGCGACAAGGGGCCGCGTTTGTGGGAACGCGGCCCCTTATTTTTTGTCCTGCGGAAATACTCTAACTGTGGATGTCGTCATGCCGGGCTTGAACGCAAGGCACGGGATCATGATTGTCTTTTCAGGCCCGTCTTGTGGAGGACATCGTGGCAAAACTCTATTTCAGCTATTCGGCAATGAATGCCGGCAAGTCTACACTGCTGCTGCAGGCGTCCTACAATTATGAGGAACGCGGGATGCATACGCTGCTGATGACCTCTTCTTTCGATGATCGTGTCGGCAAGGGCATCATCGCGTCGCGCATAGGCCTCAAGCGAGATGCCTATCTGTTCAATCCGGAAATGGACCTGTTCGAGTTCTTTCGCGTGGAGCGGGCAAAGCGCAAGATAGATTGTGCCTTTGTCGATGAAGCGCAGTTTCTGAGCGAAGATCAGGTCTGGCAGTTGGGAAAGGTTGCCGATGATCTCAAAATCCCGGTGATGTGCTACGGGTTGCGAACCGATTTCCAGGGCAAGCTGTTTCCCGGCAGCAAGGCTCTCCTGGCGCTCGCTGATGATCTTCGGGAAATTCGCACGATCTGCTGGTGCGGAAAGAAGGCGACCATGGTCGTTCGCCTGGATAGTGAGGGAAATATCATCGAGAATGGCGAGCAGATTGTTATCGGTGGTGAAGACAGTTATGTTTCGCTTTGCCGCAAACACTGGTCAAGCCGGGAGGCCGGACCAAATTGAACAGATGAACCCCTGGATGCAGGGAGCCTGCAATCGTGAAAAGAAAGACCAAGGGACTCGCAGCAATAGTGATGCTGCTGGCTTTGTCAGGCGTTGCCGAGGCAGCTTCACCGATCCAGATCGGTCAATTGACCTGTCAGGTTGATGGCGGAGAGGGGCGTATCCTTGGTTCTTCGCGCGAGCTCAGCTGCATCTTCGAACGGCCGGGCAGACCGGTTGAGCGTTATGCAGGCGAAATCAACCGGATCGGGCTCGATATCGGCTCCACCCGGTTTTCAGACATTGCCTGGACTGTGTTTTCGCTCACCGGCTTTCCCGGTGACGAAGGGATACTGGAGGGCAATTATGCCGGCCTCTCCGGAGAGTTGACGCTTGGCCGGGGATTGGGGGCCAATGTGCTTGTCGGTGGTCTCGAGCGTTCGGTCGCGCTGCAACCGATCAGCCTGCAATCCAGCCAGGGTTTCAACCTCGCAATCGGGGTTGCGCAGATGCAGCTGATCAGTGTCGGCAGTTTTGGCGAACCGGATTCGCCGCAGGAGTGAACATGGGACACAATCATGATAACGGGCATGACCATGGCGAGATGAGCCATCTGGACGAGATGGAAGTCAGGGTGCGGGCATTGCAATCGCTGCTCGTTGAAAAGGGCTATGTCGACCCGAAGGCACTCGACCTGATTGTCGAGACCTATGAAACAAAGATCGGCCCGCGCAATGGCGCAAAAGTCGTGGCCCGTGCCTGGAGCGATCAGGATTATCTTGAGCGCTTGCGGAACAATGCCACCACGGCAATCGCCGAACTGGGATTTTCCGGCCGCCAGGGTGAACATATGCGGGTGGTGGAAAATACCGACGCTGTTCACAACATGGTCGTGTGCACTTTGTGCTCCTGCTATCCTTGGCCGGTGCTGGGCCTGCCACCGGTGTGGTACAAGTCGGCCCCCTATCGCTCACGTGCTGTCAGCGAACCCCATGCGGTACTGGCGGAATTCGGCGTCGAACTGCCTGCCGCAACGCAGATCCGCGTCTGGGATTCAACTGCGGAACTGCGTTATCTCGTGATCCCGATGCGACCGCCGGGCACCGAAAGCTGGAGCGAGGACAGGCTGGCGCAGCTGGTCACCCGCGATTCCATGATTGGTACCGGACTAGCGCTTGATCCGACGGAGCTGCCGGCATGAACGGCCCGCATGACATGGGGGGCATGCAGTGCCACGGCCCTGTCCTGCCCGAAGAAAATGAACCCCTGTTTCATGCCGATTGGGAACGTGCGGCGCTGGCGCTTACCGTAGGCATGGGCTTTACCGGAATGTGGAACATCGACCTTTCACGCAGTGCGCGCGAAACTTTGCCGCCGGTTCAATACCTTTCGTCAAGCTATTACCAAATATGGCTCGCGGCGCTGGAAAAACTGATGCTGGAGCGCAGCATGGTTACAGCTGGGGAACTCGAAACCGGTCTCATGCAGACCCCGGCGATCACAGTTAAACGGGTTCCTGATGCAAGCCAGATGAAAGCAGCGCTCGCTTCAGGCGGGCCGTGCGACCGCCCTGCGCAAGGTCCTGCCTTGTTTGCCGAGGGCGGTGCTGTCACCGCGCGTGAAATGAACCCGCAAGGCCATACCAGGTTGCCTCGTTATGTGCGGGGCAAGCCCGGAATCATTGAGCGCGTCAATGGCGTGCATGTCTATCCCGACAGCAATGGTGCGGGCGGCGGAGAGGATCCGCAATGGCTCTACACCGTGCGGTTCGACGCGAGCGATTTGTTTGGTGGGGGTGCAACCCATTCGGTGTTTGTCGATTGCTGGGAGCCCTATCTTGAGCGCCGCTGAAACTGCCATGGCACAAGTTTCACCTGATATTCCGCTCGACCAGGAGGGGCCGGTTTTTCGTGAGCCCTGGGAGGCGCAGGCATTTGCGATTGCTGTGGCGCTGCATGAGAAGGGCCTGTTTTCCTGGAGCGAATGGGCGCAGACCCTGGGCAGTGTGATCCGGCACGAAACGCAAAAACCTACCGGGCGGGGCTATTACAGGCTTTGGATGATTGCACTGGAGCGAATCACTGCCGAAAAGCAGGCAATCAGTGCTGCTGAATTGCACCAGCGTCAGCATGAATGGGAAAATGCTGCTGCAAGGACGCCGCATGGAATGGCGATAACGCTGGAAACAAAGGGAAATTGATTACCTCATCCCAGGCCAGTTGTTCGACGAACCAAATTTTGACGGACTTTCTTCAAAAGGTGATACGCATCACCTATATTCGATTTCCATCAGGGGTTTAACGCGCGGGAGTGCCACATGGCCAGCATGCAGAATTTTGACGCCGAAATTGAAAAGACACGCCGCACTGTCGAGGAGATGAAGACGAAGCTGGAACAATCCGGTGTCGTGCTCGACAAGTTCGCCAAGGCTGAAACCATTGGTGAAATTGATTTCGACATCGAAAATGCGCGCATCGAGGATGTGCTGCGCCAGCAAGGTGTGATGGAAGGCAATATCGCTGACCTCATCATTGGCCTTGAAGATGCGACCAATGTTTTCGGCGCCGAATTCGAAAGCATGAAAAGCTACACCGCAATGGAGAAGTTCATCGGCATCTTTTCCAAGCAGCGGATGCAACGCATGCGTACCGAGCGTGTGCGGCATATGTCGCTGTCGTCGAACCTGCAGGAACTGCTGTCGAAGTCAGACAAGATCGTTGGCATTCTCAAGGGGCAGAAGACAGCGCTGGAATCGCGTTATTCGGCGTCGGAGACAAGCCTGCGCAAGGTGCTGGAGCGCCGCCAGGGCACCATGGACAATTTGCAATCGACGCAAAAGCGCATCGAGGAACTGAACCCGGCGCTGTTGGATCTTGAAAACCAGATATCGGCATCGACCAACCAGAAAGAGCGGGCTGCACTGGAAGCCAAGCGCTCCGAGATGGCTACGGAATACAACCAGATGCAGGCGAAAGAACAGGAGCTGCTCGCAGAAAGCCAGACGCTGGAACGCTACACTTCAATGTTCCAGACCTTTGTCGACTCGCTCAACAACCAGCTGGCAGCGCAGCAGACACTGATCAACAAGCTGACCATCGATACCGAGCAGCGCGTAGTCCTGTACAAGGCGCTGGAAGACTCTCTGAAGACGGCAGCGCAGCAGGATGTGGCGCACAAAATCAACACTCTTGGCAACAAGGTTGATACCGCGGCTGAAGAAACCATGGCCGGTATTGGTGCGGCCGCGCAGTCGCATATTGGTGACCTGTTGGAGATGCATGAAAAGAACATGCTTTCCACCAAGGACATCCAGCGGCGCAAGCAACTTGCTGACGAAGCATTTGCACGCCGCTTCGACGAGGTGATGAAAAAGCACAATTCCGCAAATTACGTGGCGTCCTGACCATTTCGACAAGGGTTCAACAAGATGCAAAGGGTAATTGGAGGAATGCTGGCGGCAGTGGTTTTGGGTGCCCTTTTCCCGTTGTCGCCTGCAAATGCGGAAGTCCAGATTCCCGCAAAGGTGATCCGGTATGAATCGGTTGTCGGCAACAAGCAGACCCTTCGGGTGCTGCCCAACGACATGATCACGATCGTGGATGAACTCGGTTGCAAACCGGTCGGTGACGGACAGATAGGTGTTCTGGCCAAGTTGAACGGAGTTCACAAGAGCAAATTCAAATGCGTCTACAAAGGCCAGATCGAATCCTGGGAACATGAGGGATCGGCAAGATATGCAAACGGGACCCTGACTGTTTCGAGCGTATGGCGCGACAGGAAAGGTACATATCGCAACTCGGTGGTCCTGAAGCTTGAAGGCAAAAGATGTAGCGGAGCCATCAGGATCAAGACCGGCGATGTACGCCTTTCAAAGTGCGTAGTCCAATAATGGCGACCAGCTACAGGGCTGCCACGCGATGAAAACCGATGTAACTCCTGTCGGGCGGTATTTTGAGGCGATGGGCCGCGCGCTCGACGGGCTCGACACGTTTTTGCGTGAGGACGACAGCCCGCTCTACAAGCATGATGTCATCGGCGCGATCGTCGAAACCTACCTGACCCGGTTGCGTGGCTCTTTCCAGAGCTGGCAGAACCGGGTCGCCTTTGCCGAGCGTTTTCGCATTTCCCAGGCTGAGAGCGGTTTTCCAGCCTACCAGAATGTGATGGAACTGGAAAATGACCGGCGCGACGCGAAGAAGCGCCTTGCGTCGATAGCCGACGGTGACACCATCCGCCAGGAAATGGTGGATTTCATCCTGAAGAAGAAGGAATTCCCACTCGCTTTGCAAAAAACCATGGCGGAGCGTGAATATCTCCAGGCTGTCGATATGGGTGAGCATTTTTCACCCTATGTCTTGCCGCGGACGGTGCGGGTGTCGGTGAACCCGAAGACAAAGCGTCCCTATTACATCGTGCATTGGGGCTATTTCGACGGCAGTTCGAACCTGCCGATGGTCTATGTCTGTTCGCTGGAAGATTCTTCGAGTGACATTGTGGAGACACTGGTCGACCGTGACGGCAAACTCAACAAGGGTGTGGAAATACCGCTACCCGTCGACGGATTGCTGAACCCGAAACTGGCGCACCAGTTCGATGATTTCTGCGACCGCAATTCGGCCTATTCGCTGTCGCTTTCGACGATCGCTACCAACATGGACAAGGATTTTGACACGCTGCATCCCAAGCAGTTGCGCCGGTTCGTGCTCGGGCCATTCTATCATTCCGACATTACCCGCAATGGCGAAACGGTGGACCAGATCCTCAAGAAGGTGCACAGGCCGGAGAACCAGTGGCTGATGACCTGGACACTTCAGGAAATCTGGTCGGTGAATGAACGACCGGGCAAATGGGGCCTGTGGGGTGGCGAGCCGCCGCGGGACGAGTATTTCATCAATACCGATGATCTGGAATGTGCGCGTCAAGGCGTCTCGGCTTTCCAGCGTCATGCACTGGTGCCGCATGAGGCCTATCAGGCGATTTATGCTGCGGGTGAAGCCGACAAGATTTTTGACGGATACGAAACCCATATCATCTCGGGCAACCAGGTGCTGCGGAGGATTTGAACCATGGATGTCGGCCTGACCACGCTTCGCGAGGAGGATATCGCCAAACACCTCACGACGGCGCAATCGCTGGTGACGCGGTTTGTGCTGCTGGAGGCAGCGCGACGCGACAGCAACACCGAGATTGCAGGAACCAGACGACGCTTCGTGGCGACGGTGTCGACTGCTGGACAACGCTCAACGCGTGAAGTCGAGTTTGCCAAGACGCTGGGCGCAATCACTGCGGAAGACAGCCTGTTGTCGCCAGCGCAGCACAATGTTCTGTACAAGGTGCGGCGTGCGGTTGCCGTGGCGCTTGCAGTCAGCGATCTCTATTCGAAGCAGACCGGGCTTGATGCGCTACATGCGCGCAATGCCTCTTCAGTGCTGGAAGGAGGCGATGCTGACACTTACCGCATGCTGATGGAAGCGGCGGCATATGTCGCGGCATTTTCGGCTGCAGCCTATGTCAAGCAACTGGTTGAGGCAGATGGCGAGCCGACCAGCGATGTCGACGGGCCGGACTTCAATTTCGCAACTCCGCAGGATGCACTCAAGGGCCTTGTTGCTGGGCTCGATGCCGCCGCCTCATCCTCGCCCGATGACCATGTGTTGCTGTCGCGCATTCGGGCATTTGCTGATCTCGCATTGCAGGACCTGTTGTCGCGCAAGTCACGTTTCTCCGGTCTTGGTCCGTTCGAGCAGGTGCATTTGCGGCTGGATGGCGACGGTTTCGAACTCAACGGATTTGATGTGGCGCCGGGTGCCAAGTCGAAGCCGCTGACCATGAGCTTCAAGAAGCCGAACGAGATCATCGGCAACCATATCGCCAAATACCAGGCGATGAAGCTTGCCAAGATGCTGATGGCCTATGATTTCGACCGGCAGATGAACCCGTTTGTGGAACTGGGCGGCTTCCTGTTCACTTTCATCGGCGACGGTGCACCGGGCACCGGCAAGACCATCCTGATCCAGATGATAGCCGGCATGATCAACGATTATTGCCAGGTGGCGGGTTACGGCTTCACTTACGAGAATTTCGGCGTGGACCAGATCTCATCCTATCAGGGCAAGTCGGGCCAGAACTGCAAGCAATTTGTCAACAATGTGCTGAACACGCGCACCATCGGTTTTGGCACCATCGACGATATCGACCAGGTGGCGGCGAAGCGCTCGGATGACCGGGCTTCCGCCGGCCAGCAGGAAGTGACAGCCGTGCTGATGGAGAGCTTTGCTGGTGCAACGACGGTGGTGCGCGGCAATTGCTCGTTCGGCATGTTCTCGAACTATCCGGAAAATGTCGATGATGCGCTGCGCCAGAGGGCAGGGGCACGCTGGCTCGTTGACGGGCCGCAGACGCGCAATGACTATATCGACATTTTCGTGCTGCTTGCCGGCAAGAACCACAAGATTCCGCTCGGTGACCACAAGCTGTTCGAAGCGCAGGTGATAGAGAAGGCCGTTGCTACCGCCTATGAGGAACATTCACGGCCACAGGAAGATGGGCTCATCAGCGTCTATGACCGCTTCATGAAAGAGCATGGCAAGCTCAAGACGATGGAGGATATTGGCGACTATCTGCACCGGATCAAGGAAGCGGAGCCGCGCTTTACGGGGCGCGCGATCAAGAACATCACGGACGCGATCAAGATGCGCGCGATGGACATCGATCTGCCGGATGACTGGTTCGAGAAACCAGAGACCTTCATGCACAAATCCTATGACGACAAGAAAGTGATGATCGAGGAACTGCGCGGGCCGTTCACGCTCGAAATGGTGATGCAGGAAATCAACCGCTATGCGGATTCGGAGTTCCGCTACTCGGACAAGGCGGATGATGCGGCCGTTTCGGATATTATCCGCCGTGAACGCCAGCGCGAAAAGGCCATCGAGCGGATTACCGAGATGAAGGAAAAGGGGATATGGGGGGCTTAGGGTGAAGCGGAATATGGACCTTGTTCGTGAAATTCTGCTTCACATTGAGGCTTGTGAAGGCACTACCGACCTTCTTGAGCAGACCCCTCAAACCAGTTCACCGATCTCCACATCCAGCGCTTCAGCCAGCTTCTTCCATGTTTGCACAGAGGCGTTGGCTCTCCCGGCCTCAATGTCTGCAATCTGCACTCGGTGAACGCGGGATGCGCGGGACAATGCCGACTGGCTGAACCCTCGCCATTCACGAAAGACCCTCAAGGCGTTTTCGCCCTTGATCAATCGAAGCATGAAGTCATGCGGCAAGCCGTCTCCACGATCGACCATCGCGCGATCAAAGGCGAGAATGTCCTCCAATTCTTCCCGGGCGCTGATTATCGCCTCGTAGTCTGCCTTCGGGATTTGTACCATTTCCATTGGCATGTCCTCACTCATGGATGCCACCACGCGGTCCGATATCCAGAATATCGAGCATCTCATTGTCCAGTATGATCACACGCCAGTCTCCAACCCGGAGTCTGATGCCTTCCCGGCCTCGCAAGGCTAATACATTCGCAGACAGCGATGCCCGATCATTTGCATGGCTTTCGATCTTGCTGACTATACGAAGCGCCGAATTGGTCGGCGTGTGGCGCAATGCCTTGCGGGCAGCGGTGCGATACAAGATCGGTTGCATGGTGCTGTCAATTGCAGTTGAAAAATGCACAATTTGTAATTACACTGTACCCACAAAGGATGAGCTTCCATGAAAATCGACATTATCAAGGTTGGCAATTCAAAGGGTATACGCATTCCCAAGGCGATGCTTGAATCGTGTGCTATTGGGGACGCGGTCGAGCTTGAAGTGCAAGATGGAAAGCTGGTTCTGTCAGCGATAACGAAATTGCGTGAAGGATGGGAGCAATCCTTTCAGGAAATGGCTGCAAATGGCGATGATGAGCTGTTGGTTGGGGATGATGTTTCACCCGATCCGCAAGAGGTTGACTGGGAATGGTAGGCTTTGACAAGCGCGTGCCCGCCCGGTGCGAAGTCTGGCTTGTCAATCTGGAGCCGGTAATCGGATCGGAAATAGCCAAAACCAGGCCATGTGTTATTGTTTCCCCTGATGAAATCAACAGAAACCTGAAGACGGTCATCATTGCTCCATTGACTAGCGCTACAAAGCACTATGCTTCCAGAGTTGCGGTAAAGTTCGACGGCAAATCGGGGCAGGTTGCGCTCGATCAGATCCGCACAATCAGCAAAATGAGATTGGCCAAGCGGTTGGGGCACATTGACCCCAAGACTTGGTTGAAGATAACAAAAATCCTGCGTGAAATGTTTTCCTGACCATGCAACGCCTCTATGACAACAAGCTGATTTTCGGAAGGCTGCTGGAAATTTCCGAACCGCATCTGATTGAGCGCTACAACAAGGCGCTCAACGCGTTCGGTCTTGCCTCTGTCGATCTCAAATCCTTCAATATTGACATGGCCGGCTATTCGCCCGAGGTCGCCAAGGCGCTGGGCGACCCGCAATATCTCGACCCGCATGAGGTGAACCGACGTTTCATCATCCTGACGCCGGACCAGATCGACCTGCCCGTCGTCAGGACTGCCTTCTCGAATACCGAGGACCTGCTCTACCAGTTCTTCGAGAAGAACCAGCGGGCGCTATTTGCGCTGACGATCAAGGATGTGCTGTTTGGCGAGATCGAGGACACCGTATTCGAGGTAAGGGACATTGACGATCTGTTGTCGATCGAGCAGGTCGAATTCAAGGTGGCGACTTCGAGCGACTTGCTGGGCAAGACCGGCGAAATGCAGTTGATGATCGACCGGTTGACCAAGGAGCCTGACGCCTGGCGCGATGACCGGCTCCTGGAAAAGATGGTCGAAACAGCAAAGGTCACCGGCGACATCCGCACCAATGAGCTGATGCCGAAGGAAGTTATCTTCCGCCAGAGCACATTCTGGACCTCGCATTTCGGCGGCACCTTCGTCTTCATCGAGGATGGGCAGACAACAGTAATTGCCAATCCGTCAGCCAAGGGGTTTCGCAAGTCGCGGCCCTGGCAAGTTGCCTATATCGACAAGAACGACCATGACATGGTCTATCGGTTCCTGGCGGAATCCGGCCGGATAGACCCGCCGCGCGGGTCGTGGATAGAGCGCTCGGGCCTTCTGGAACAGCGTGCGGTGATGCTGGTTGTCTGGCTTGCAATGCAGGAAAATCCGAAGGTCGACCTTTCCGACGTAACGCCACAATGGGCATCGAACTGGGCGGCGCGCCATGCCAAGCTCGTCGAGACCGAGGGCACGCTGCCCTTGCTGCAATGGGTGCGCAGGCAGGTATCCAACTGGTCCAACATCGATGCCGGGGAAATCGATCCGGCGCGGCGCTTCGTGATTTCGCGCGCCAATCCGGAGCATGAGGATCTGTATCTCACCAACCGGCTGATTTCCGACTATCTGCCGTTCGACTACATGACGCGCTTCGTTTTCAACAAGCCGGGTTTCTACAAGGATTATGAGAGCTGGCCGGACAATTATCGCGATTATGTGGTGAAACAGATCCGGGATAACTATCTAACAGACAAGAAGGCGCTCAGGCGCAAACTGTACAAATAGCTGCCCATCAGCGGGCAGGCGCAAATCAGGGAGCAGCCAGGAATGCTAGATCCGGTCGTCCAGTTCTTCACCCATGTCTTTGAAGCCATCGGCAGGGGAATCGGTTATGCGATAGCCGCCGTGCTGTGGCCGTTCATGGCATTCCGGCGCTGGCTGCGCGGGCGTGGCTGGTTCATCAAGATACCGGTTTTCCTGGTATTGATCGCACTTGCCATCGGTTATCTGCACCTCTTCTACATCACCCAGTTCTGGTACAGCGGCGATCCTGGCTATGTCGCCAATTACACATTCCAGAAGGGTGAGGCGGGCGTTGGCGACAAGAAGGCGGATGGCACATGCCAGAATTCCGCGATTGTCCTGGTTGCCGCCGACCTGATTGACCGCAATGTCAATGCCGACACCTGGGTATCGTCAAACCCGCTGCACAAGGCAGGGCTGTTCGGCATCGACTGGAAGGAAACGCCGTGGTTTGACAACAAGGCGGCTTTCCAGCTCGGCATCAACCAGGCCGTCAGACGCACGACGATCGAACTGGTTGACCGGTTGGGCCGAGTGCGGGGTACATCGTCGATCAACCAGAACCTTCAGGATGCGCGTGAAGCCATCAACTATCACGAAAATGCGTGGTTGATCACGCTGACACCACCCTTCCTACAACCCTCGACGCAGGGTCGCATGCGTGACGCGCGCAAGAAACTGCTGGAATTCAACACCGAGCTTGAGAACTGCAAGGCGGATTTCGATGCGCGCGCTGACAACCTGTTGCAGTTTCTCGATCGCATCACCGGCGATATCGGTTCCACGTCGGAAATCCTGCAGCGCCAGATTGAAGCGGCGAATTTCACCGGGTTTGACCGGCGCGCCGATGACCGTTTCTGGTTCACCTATGGCCAGCTCTATGCCTATTACGGCATTCTGGCGGGAGCCCGCGCCGATTTTCACGATGTCGTCAGACAGCGCAATCTCGATGCGATCTGGAACCGGGTGGACCAGCAGTTGGGCGATGCACTCCGGGTGCGACCGTTCATTGTCGCCAATGGCAGCACCAACACGATCATCAAGTCGCATCTGGAGTCGATCGGTTTCAACCTGCTCAGGGTGCGCTCCAACCTTGTCGAAATCCGCGACGTGCTGGATCGGTGATCCGGTGGGCTGGGCGCCCGTCGCCCGCCCCTCGCCAACCCTAGGCTCAGGCCTTGTCGCAATTGGCGTATTTGAAGGCACTTTCTGGACGGCACGCGACATGGCTTTCCGGCTTTAACGGTTGAGCGCAGACCTCAAAGGTGCTGCTCGCAGCCAATCCTGACCGTGCAATCCGGGGAGCATCCGCACATGGCCGCCTTCAAGACCGACATCGAAATCGCCCGCGCCGCCAACAAGAAGCCGATCCAGGAGATCGGTGCCAAGATCGGCATTCCGACCGAGCACCTGCTTCCCTATGGCCATGACAAGGCGAAGGTTTCGGCGGATTTCATCAAGTCGGTCCAGGGCAACAAGGACGGCAAGCTGATCCTGGTGACTGCGATCAACCCGACACCGGCAGGCGAAGGCAAGACGACAACGACGGTTGGCCTTGGCGATGGTCTCAACCGCATCGGCAAGAAGGCCGTCATCTGCATCCGCGAAGCATCGCTCGGACCCAATTTCGGCATGAAGGGTGGTGCTGCCGGCGGCGGCTATGCGCAGATCGTGCCGATGGAAGAAATGAACCTGCATTTCACCGGCGACTTCCATGCCATTACCTCGGCGCACAACCTTTTGTCGGCGATGATCGACAACCATATTTATTGGGGCAATGAACTGCATATCGACGAGCGCCGCGTGACATGGCGCCGCGTCATGGACATGAACGACAGGGCACTGCGTGACGTGGTGACCTCGCTCGGTGGTGTGTCGAACGGCTTTCCGCGCCAGACCGGTTTTGACATCACGGTCGCATCGGAAGTGATGGCAATCCTGTGCCTGTCGAAGGACCTGGCTGACCTGCAAAAGCGCCTTGGCGACATCGTTGTTGCCTATCGCCGCGACAAGAGCCCGATCTATTGCCGCGACATCAAGGCGGACGGCGCAATGACGGTGCTGCTGAAAGATGCGATGCAGCCGAATCTCGTGCAGACGCTGGAAAACAATCCTGCCTTCGTACATGGCGGACCGTTTGCCAATATCGCACATGGCTGCAATTCGGTGGTCGCAACCACGACAGCGCTCAAGCTAGGTGAGTATGTGGTGACAGAGGCCGGTTTCGGTGCCGACCTTGGGGCCGAGAAGTTTTTCGACATCAAGTGCCGCAAGGCAGGGTTGAAGCCTGCAGCCGCTGTGATCGTGGCCACTGTGCGCGCGATGAAGATGAATGGCGGTGTCGCAAAGGCTGATCTGGGCGCGGAGAATGTGGCGGCGGTCAAGAAGGGCTGCGCCAATCTGGGCCGTCACATCGCCAATACAAAGGGTTTTGGCGTGCCGGTCGTCGTGGCTATCAACCACTTCGTTTCGGACACCGAGGCCGAAATCGCGGCGGTGAAGGAATATGTTGCCTCGCAGGGTTCGGAAGCGATCCTCTGCAAGCATTGGGCCAAGGGTTCGGAAGGCATTGAGGATCTGGCGCGCAAGGTGGTGTCGCTGGCTGAAAGCGGCGCTGCGAACTTCGCGCCGCTCTATCCAGACGACATGCCGCTGTTCCAGAAGATCGAGACGGTTGCCAAGCGCATCTATCATGCCGATGAGGTAATTGCGGACAAGTCGGTGCGCGAGCAGCTCAAGACCTGGGAAGCAGCGGGCTATGGCAATCTGCCGGTCTGCATGGCGAAGACACAATATTCGTTTTCGACTGACCCCAACCTGCGTGGTGCGCCAACCGGACACTCGGTCCCGGTGCGCGAGGTGCGGCTTTCTGCGGGCGCAGGCTTCATCGTCGCGATCTGCGGTGAGATCATGACCATGCCGGGCCTGCCGAAGGTTCCTTCCGCGGAAGTCATTCGTCTCAATGACGAAGGCAATGTCGAGGGTCTGTTCTGATCAAGGCCTGGTCACGTCAATCCGGGCTTTGATCCGGGTGGCGTCAATGTTAAACCCCGCAAGGTCATTCCCTGCGGGGTTTTTGTTTTGGAACATGGAATGCAAGCAGCCTCGATCGCCTGGAAAAGCATCATCGTTGCCGTTGTCGTACTGGCGTTGAAATCGCTTGCCGCATGGCTGTCGGGCAGTGTCGCGCTGTTTTCCGATGCGGTGGAAAGCGTCGTCAATGTTGTCACGGCTTTTGCGGCATGGGGTGCGATCCTTTACGCCAACCGGCCTGCCGATGACGATCATCCCTATGGGCATGAAAAGGCGGAATATTTCGTTGCCATGCTTGAAGCCATCCTGATCGGTGCTGCTGCATGGTCGATCTTCGCGGCTGCGTTTGACGCGATCCGGCACCAGGCAGTATTGCAGGTTCCTGCAGGTGCGTTTGCAGCCAATATTGCAGCCGGCGTGATCAATGCGGCATGGTGCTATGTCCTGATCCGCCAGGGCCGCAAACTCAGATCGACTGCGCTCGAATCAGACGGCTGGCATCTGTTCGCTGATGTAATGTCATCATCGGGAGTGCTTGTCGGCATTGTTCTGGCGCTGGCTACCGGAATTGCATGGCTTGATCCGTTACTGGCGATCCTGGTGTCGCTCAATATCCTGTGGTCGGGTTGGCAATTGCTCAAGGTTTCTGTTGGTGGCCTGATGGATACTGCACCAGACACGGAAACCATCGCGGCAATCGAGCAAGCCATTGCCGGGGCAGGGGCAGGCGCCTTGCAAGCGCATGATCTCAAGGCGCGGCGATCCGGACCTGTTACCTTCATCGAATTTCATCTGGTCGTACCGGGCGATACAAGCGTCAGCGAGTCACATTCGATCTGCGACCGGATAGAAGACGCATTGCGCAAGCAAGTTGGACGAGCGCGAATCACCATTCACGTTGAGCCGGAAGAAAAGGCGCATGTTGACGGCGGTATCAATCTCTAGACGATGGCCGGCTTTTGATGCTGTCAATTAATCCATTGATTTTATTACGAAAAAATATGCATTCGTGAAAAATCGTGAAAATTTCACGTGCAATCAGAGCGTTAACGATATCTTTACAAATACAACCTATAGTTATATTTAACAAATGAACACACGGCAGAGATGCCGATGCGAGACACGATGTGCTGATCCCCCTGCTAAATCCTCGGCACAGCGTGTACCTGCCAGCGAAACTGTTTCGTGGCAGGTAAAGTGAAAGGGAGGCCCGCTCCAATCCGCCCGGATCGGGTCTCCCTCTTCAATGTTGTCAATTCCCCCTCTTGCACAGTCACAACCAGCCAAGTAAAGATGCGCGCATGAAGACAACATGCGCAAACATCTGGTGGTGGCAGGTCCGCTGAAGCGGCCGATGGTCACCCGTGCGCGCATGAGGGATTTGAAGCCGCTGGAGGAAACTCCGGGCGGCTTTATTTTTTTTCCCGCGTTGCACTTCTGGATGAAGGCAAACGGATACAGGGATCGGCAAGCATGGTTTCGCAGCCCATAGCATACACCACCAGGGGTGGGGTCAAGGTCGAACGGGAGAGCTTTCCCGCTACCTATCATTCAGCAATATCCGACATGCTCGACCGGATAGACAGCAGGCGGGGGGCGGTGTTTTCCTCCAATTATGAGTATCCAGGCCGCTATACGCGCTGGGACACGGCAGTCGTTGACCCGCCACTCGGCATTGAGGCACGCGGCCGGTCGGTGTCGGTAATTGCTTACAATGATCGCGGGCTTGTGCTTCTGGATGCCGTAGAGACGCATCTTGCCGGGCATGACCATATCGCCAGCGCTTTCCGCAATGGGTCAAGGCTTGAACTCGTTGTTCGTGAAGCGGGCAGGATCATGAGCGAGGAAATGCGTTCGCGTGCGCCGACCGTGTTTTCAGTAGTCCGCGCTGTCGTTGACCTGTTCTTCAGCGCGGATGATCCCAATATCGGTCTGTATGGCGCATTTGGCTATGATCTCGCCTTCCAGTTTGAGAATATCGAAAAGCGGCTGGCGAGACCGGAAACGCTGCGGGACGTCGTCCTGTTTTTGCCGGATGAAATCCTGGTTGTGGATCACCATCAGGCAATAGCCTGGCATGACCGGTATGAATTCGAAGCCCTTGGCAAATCCACGCGCGGTCTCGCCCGTGGCGGTGAGGAGCATCCCTTTGTTGCAGCGGAAGTTGACCCTCCGCGGGGCGATCATGTTCCCGGCGAATATGCCAGGATAGTCGAGGCAGCCAAGGAAAAATTCAAGCGCGGTGACCTTTTCGAAGTGGTGCCCGGCCAGACTTTCTACGAGCGATGCGCCACTTTGCCATCAGCAATTTCGCGCAAACTAAAGACCATCAACCCGTCGCCCTATTCGTTTTTCATCAATCTGGGGCACAATGAATTCCTGATCGGTGCATCGCCGGAAATGTTCGTCCGTGTTTCGGGACGGCGCATCGAGACCTGCCCGATTTCAGGCACGATCAAGCGCGGGCGGGATGCCATTGAGGATTCGGAGCAGATCCTGAAACTGCTCAATTCGAAAAAGGACGAGTCGGAGCTGACGATGTGCTCGGATGTCGATCGCAACGACAAGAGCCGGGTCTGCGAGCCGGGCAGCGTGCGGGTGATCGGGCGGCGGCAGATCGAGATGTATTCGCGTCTCATTCATACGGTCGACCATATCGAAGGACGGCTTCGCCCGGACATGGATGCGTTTGACGGCTTCCTGAGCCATGCCTGGGCGGTTACGGTTACCGGTGCGCCGAAGCTGTGGGCGATGCGCTATATCGAGGAAAAGGAAAAGAGCCCGCGCGCCTGGTATGGCGGCGCGATCGGCATGGTCAATTTCAACGGTGACATGAATACCGGCCTGACATTGCGCACGGTGCGGCTCAACCAAGGCATTGCCGAAATCAGGGCCGGAGCGACGCTGCTGTTCGATTCCGACCCTGCCGAGGAAGAGCGCGAGACGGAATTGAAGGCATCAGCCATGATTGCCGCCGTGCGCGAGGCCGGCAAGTCGAATGACGCGGGACAGGTGCGCTCAGTGGCCAGGGTCGGGGAGGGGATCAGCATCCTGCTCGTCGATCACGAGGACAGCTTCGTGCATACGCTGGCCAACTATTTCCGTCAGACGGGAGCCAGTGTCACGACTGTTCGAACTCCGATCGGAGATGATGTGTTCGAAACGGTCAAGCCGGATCTGGTCGTGCTCTCGCCGGGGCCGGGAACACCAACCGACTTCGACTGCAAGCGCACGATCACGCAGGCGCGCAAACGCGACCTGCCGGTTTTCGGTGTTTGCCTTGGCCTGCAGGCGCTGGCAGAAGCCTATGGCGGCGAGTTGCGGCAATTGGCAATCCCGATGCATGGAAAGCCTTCACGCATCAAGGTGTTGAAACCGGGCATCGTGTTTTCCGGTCTCGACAAGGAGATCACCATCGGGCGTTACCACTCGCTCTTTGCCGATCCGGTCAGGCTGCCAAAGGAACTCACGATAACGGCGCAAACCAGCGACGGCATTGTCATGGGGATCGAGCATCGTACGGAACCCGTCGCAGCGGTGCAGTTCCACCCCGAATCGATCATGTCGCTGGGCGGCGACGCAGGAATGCGAATGATCGAGAATGTCGTGGCGCATCTTGCCCGCCGTTCCAATTCGCGGGGTGGGTGACCTACCCAAGGAACGGGATCGGCATGCCGAACGTGCCTGCCAACAGCACAAAGTTGAGCGTCAGCACGACCAATGCGCCGAATGCCGCCAGCATCATGGTCAGGCGGCGATTGATGAAATCGCCCATGATCGCCCGACTGGAAGTGAAATGCAGCAGAGCCAGCATGGGTACCGGCAGGGCAATTGAAAGCACCACCTGGCTCATGACAAGTGCCTGTGTCGGATTGGCACCCCATGCAATCACGGCAAATGCCGGCAGCATGGTAACCGCACGGCGCAGCCAGATGGGAATCGAGAAGCGCACAAAGCCCTGCATGATCATCTGCCCGGCCATGGTGCCGACGACCGAACTGGAAATGCCCGAGGTCAGCAGCGATACCAGAAACACGGCTGCGGCTGCCCCGCCGAGCAAGGGTGTGAGCGTGTGATAAGCGGTCTCGATCTCGGCAACATCGCTGTGACCGTTGTGAAAGGCCGCGGCTGCCATGATCACCATGGCCATGTTGACCATGCCCGCGACTGCCAGCGCCAGTACCACTTCACGGTTTGAGAACCGCACAAGCATGCGCCGGTCCTGGTCTGTGCGGGCGTCACCGCGATATTGGGTGAGGCCTGAATGCAGGAACACCGCATGTGGCATGACGGTGGCGCCGATGATGCCGACGGAAATCAGCAATGCAGTCTTGTCCGGCATTGACGGGATCAGAAGACCCTTGACGGCCGCGCCGTAATCGACCGGTGCCAGGAAAAGTTCGACAATGTAGCAAAGGCCGATTACGGCAACCATGACGCCAATGATGATTTCCATCTCCCGGAAGCCGCGACGCTCGAACATCAGGATCGCATAGGTGATGATGGCGGTGATTGCCATTCCCCACATCAGCGGAATACCGGCCAGGAGGGACAAGCCGATCGCTCCGCCGAGAAACTCGGCAAGATCGGTCGCCATTGCCGCAATTTCGGAGATGATCCACATGACGATGACCATCGGCAGTGGATAGTTGTCGCGGCACATTTCGGCGAGGTTGCGCCCGGTGACGATGCCGAGCTTGGCTGACAAAGCCTGGAAGAGCATGGCGATCAGATTGGCGGAAAGAACGACCCAGAGCAGGGCATAGCCATAACCGGCCCCGGCCTGAATGTTGGTCGCGAAGTTTCCTGGGTCCATATAGGCGATAGAAGCGATCACGGCGGGGCCGAAAAACGGCAACATCGCGCGGATGCCGGTGCGCTTGCCGTCAAGCACGGCGCGGATTTCGCTGCTGGTGCGTCCGGTCATCCCTTGTCCGGATGTCTGCATCATATCACTCAACAATGGCATGAGATCGCTTTCCGATTGGAATTAGCATATGCTATATTTAATACCATATGCTAAGACTGTCCATATGATCAAGGCGGGTTTTCATTTGGACCGAATTGCAGCAAAAAGGGGTGTGAGTTACCGCAGGGAGTCGGGAAACCAGACCTGTTGAAGGGAATGTTCGCATTGAGCAGAAGCAAGTCAGCCAGATCCGGTTTGCGACCGGCAATGAGTGGCAGCACCCATATGCCAGGTGACGGCCAGACCTTGCCGGAGGTCGGGGCGCAGGCAGAGGCCTTTCGCCAGGTGCGCGAAGCCCGCAAGGGTGAACTTGTCGAGGATTATGTAGAATTGATCGATGATCTCATCCGGGATCAGGGTGAAGCAAGGCAAGTCGATATCGCCGCCCGTCTTGGCGTTGCCCAGCCCACGGTTGCACGCATGCTGAAACGGCTGTGTGAAGACGGCCTGGTGGCGCGCAAGGCTTATCGCGGCATCTTCCTGACACAGGCGGGCAAGGACATTGCGAATGCAGCGCGGGAACGCCATGCCGTTGTCGAGGAATTCCTGATTGCGCTGGGCATTGACGTGGAGACGGCGCGCTGCGATGCCGAAGGCATCGAACACCATGTCAGCAGCGCGACACTGAAAGTTTTTGCCGAATTCACCCGGAAATTGCGGGATGACAACAAGTGATGAGGGGAATTTCCAATGCTTGCACCGGAGGGCGGGCTGCGGTATGTATGCTTTCATGATACCGACACCGGCTTCCATTCGTAATTTGCATTTGCGCGGCGCCGCCGACGCAATGCTTTCGCTTGGCCTTGCCCTGCTCCTTAGCTGCGGCCGTCGGACCCGTTCATAGCGGGGCGTCCGGCGGTCGAATTGATCGCAAGCGATCCTGCCCCCTTTTCCCTATCCATCCAATCATGCAATAGAGACCGCAATCGCCATTTGCCTTGGCCGATGCGGGAAACCGAACGGGAACCACCATGTCAAAGACCATGCCGAATGCTGCGGAAAAATATCACCCCTATCCGCAGGTTGACCTGAAAGACCGGACCTGGCCGTCGAAAACCATTACCAAGGCACCGATCTGGTGCTCGGTAGATCTTCGTGACGGCAACCAGGCCCTGATCGATCCAATGGGGCAGGACCGCAAGGAACGCATGTTCAACCTGCTGCTCGACATGGGCTTCAAGGAAATCGAGATCGGTTTCCCTTCCGCATCCCAGACAGACTTTGATTTTGCGCGCTGGTGCGTGGAACAGGGAAATGTTCCTGACGATGTTTCGCTGCAGGTGCTTGTGCAATGCAGGCCCGAACTGATCACCCGTACTTTCGAAGCCCTGAAAGGCGCCAGCCGACCGATCGTGCATTTCTACAATTCGACTTCCGAGTTGCAGCGCCGCGTTGTGTTCGGCATGGACCGGGCTGGCATCAAGAAGATTGCTGTTGATGCAGCAAAGATGATCCGCGACATGGCCGACAAGGCCGGTGGTGACTACCGGTTCGAATATTCGCCTGAAAGCTTCACCGGGACCGAGCTGGAATTCTCGTTGGAAGTCTGCAACGCAGTTGCAGAGATCATCCAGCCCAGCGCCGACAACAAGCTGATCTTCAACCTGCCTGCGACAGTGGAGATGTCGACGCCGAACATCCATGCCGACCAGATAGAATGGATATGCCGCAACATCGACAACCGCGACAAGGTATTGATTTCCCTGCATCCCCACAATGACCGTGGCACTGGCGTGGCAGCAACAGAGCTTGCCCTGATGGCAGGAGCTGACCGTGTGGAAGGGACGCTGTTCGGCAATGGAGAGCGCACGGGAAATGTCGACATCGTCAACCTGGCGCTCAACATGTACACGCAGGGTGTTGACCCGATGCTCGATTGCTCGGACATCAACCGGATGAAGAAAGTGTATGAATATTCCAACCAGTTGCGGATACCCGAGCGCCATCCCTATGTTGGGGAACTGGTCTACACGGCATTCTCCGGCTCGCACCAGGATGCGATCAACAAGGGCATGAAGGCAATCCGCCAGGCCAATACCCGAACCTGGGAAGTGCCGTATCTGCCGATTGATCCGCAGGATGTCGGCCGGACCTATGAGGCAATCATCCGCATCAACTCCCAATCAGGAAAGGGCGGGATTGCCTATATTCTGCAAGAAGATTACGGGCTGAACCTGCCGCGCAACCTTCAGGTTGAATATCGCAACCTGATCCAGGCCATTACCGACAAGGAAGGCAAGGAATTGCCCGCGCGCCGGATCTACCAGGAGTTCCTGCGGGAATATGTCGAGCAGCCGCAGGGCCGGATCAAGTTTGTCGATCACACGACGATCTCCGATCCGGATGTGAAGGGGCGGCGCATCCTGACAGCGGAGATCACCGACCAGGGCAAGCCGGTGATGATCGAGGGAAGGGGAACGGGACCCATTGATGGTTTCATCGATGCGCTTTCACGCTATCTCGACCTGCCGCTCAGCGTTGCCGATTATTCCGAGCACTCACTGCAGCGCGGTTCGGATGCCAGTGCGATTTGCTACATGGAGGTGGAATCGAATG
This sequence comes from Nitratireductor sp., assembly GCA_041397525.1. GTDB lineage: Bacteria > Pseudomonadota > Alphaproteobacteria > Rhizobiales > Rhizobiaceae > BOKV01. The sequence goes on along the minus strand of JAWKWL010000007.1, from coordinate 117,026 downwards.
GCGGCAAGATTTTTGGAGCCGGGATCAACAAGAACATTGTGACCGCCTCTCTTGAGGCCATCGTATCGGCAGCCAATCGCCTGCAATGACCCGTTTTCCGTGTCGCAAAGCCTGACTTCGCGGCACGGATTTTCCCGGAAAAAGGCTCTTCCATTGACACCCCCGGTCGGGACGTTACTGTCTGTGCGGGTCAAGGTTGTGGGTCTGGCATGGCTGGCTTGAAAAGGGTGGCGCTGCTGGTTATTGGCCACGGAGTGGCAGGGATGACACAGGACGAAGCTGCAGGGGAAGCAGCTGAACGCAAGTCCAGTATCGGACAAGCTTTGGCAAGGATACTTGCCAGCCGCAACTTCGAGAAATCGGAGCGCGCCCGTGATCTGCTGAAATTTGTGGTCGAAGAGGAACTGGCCGGTCGGGGAGACAGGCTGAAAGCCTTCACCATTGCCGTTGACGTATTTGGCAAGGACGCCAGCTTCGATGCCGGGACCGATCCGCTGGTCAGGGTTCATGCCGGGCGTGTGCGGGAATTGCTCGACCAGTATTACGAAGAAGAGGGTGCGGGCGAAACCCTTCGCATAACCATTCCCAAGGGTGGCTATGTTCCGCAGTATGAGATGGTTGCGCCCAATCCTGCTGCCATCCGCACGGAAGTCAAACAGGGAACGGCTGCGGGACTGATCGCCGATCATGCAAAAGCTGCGGGAGAAGAAGGGATCAGGGACGCATTGCGCGAGGCGTTGGGGTCAAACGCGAAGGGCATCGCAGCACAGGGCAATGCGTTCAGCCGGCCGACGGGAGAGGTCGAAAATCCGGAGAGCAACAAGGACCAGGCCAGGCGGACGGAAATGGTGCCCGTTGCCCCGCTAATCCTGCGCCATTTGAAATTGTACTGGCTGGCGATCGCCACGATCATCGCCATGCTGGCCTATGTGGTTTATGCACTGCTTGGCGACACCGGCGGATTGCAGACTGCAACCGATGCCAGCGATGGTCCGTCGCGGGGCCATCGTGGAGCCATCACTACAGACCTGTTGCCATCAGTTGGCATTATCGCAGATGACGGTGATCCCGGGACAGTTCTGGTGGCGGGTGAACTGCGCACAGCGATGCCGAAATTCGACACAGTCAGAATGATTGCCGGCGAAGGCAGCGGCTCCAGTATCGACTATGATTTCAGGGTCAGTTCGCTGAGTGGCAACAAGGTCAATGTGCGGCTGGTCAAGGCCTCGTCAGGTGAAGTGCTGCTATCCTCCGACATCGACAGCAGCCAGCCAAGCATGATCGATGCTCAGGTGGCGCGCATCGGGACCATGGCCCTGACGGACGGCGGGACAATTTTTGCCGATATCGCCGAGGCGGATGGTGGCAACGCACTTACCCGCTGCATCATCCTCAACCACGAATATTTCCGCGACCAGACCGACGCGCTGCACCGCGAAGCATGGGACTGTTTTGACGGAATTGCCAAACGGGGGGTGAAGTCGCCCCTGGTATTTTCAGAACTGGCGTCGCTGATGGTCGAAAGCGTGGCGGACAATCGCGGATATCCGCTGGATGCCAGCATGGCCCGCGCGCAGCGTTATGCCGAGCAGGCTTTGTCGCGTGGTCCGCAAAGCGCCCATGCGCACCGCGCCATGGGATATGTGCTCGCGCGTCAGGGTGTTGAGGAGCAGGCTTTGCGCTGGGCAAAATCGGCCTATGAGCTCAATACCTACAATCTCGATCTTGCTGCCAGTTATGGCTATGCGCTGGTTTTTGCCGGCCGGTATGCAGAGGGCAGCAAGCTGCTCAAACGCGCGGTCGATACTGCCGGACAATTCCAGTCATGGTGGGTATACGGATTGTCATGCGGGTTGCTGATGGAAAAACGCCCGCAGGAGGCCTGGGCCTATGCCGAGCTGGTGCGCAGCCGATCGTCATCGCATTATCTTGCCTTGCGGCTTGTGCTGGCGTCGCAGACCGGCAATGCCAGGGATGCCGCCCAATTGTTGGAAGAACTGAACCAGCGGAGCACCAGTTTTTCCAAAAGCCCCAAGGCGTTTTACGATAAGGCCAGATACCCGTCCGATCTTGCTTCAACCCTGATTGATGGTCTTGCAAAGGCAGGGTTTGTTGCAAATGATTCCGCGCAGTAGGAGTTCATCGCGGCAATCTGGCCATCCGCTTCCAGCACAGGACAATCATGGACAATACCCCGTATTTCACTGACAGCGGAGGGGACGGAGTGCCGCTGGTGCTGCTGCATGGATTCGCCGGCACGGGGGCAGCATGGGAGCCGGTAACCTGCGCACTGTCCGCCAAGGTCAGGTTAATTGTTTTCGACCTGCCCGGACATGGGAAATCAGCATCAATGGACCATTCTGGCGGGACGCGGGCGATGGCGGATACAGTGCTCGACACGCTGGCACATCTGGGTATTGGCAGGGCTCATTTTTGTGGGCATTCCATGGGCGGAGCGGTCGCATGCCTTGCGGCCATGGCAAGGCCGCAAATGGTGGCATCGCTCACCCTGCTCGCACCGGGGGCTTTCGGACGCGAGATCAATTCTAGATTGCTGCGCCGTCATGCTGCCGCATCCACCCGCGAACAACTCGTCCCCATCCTTGAGCAGTTCTATGGTTGGGCGACACCCGTGCCGCAAGCAAGCGTCGATGCCTTCGTGGCGGACCGGCAGCGAAGCGGCGCTTGTGAAACCTATTGTGCCATTGCGGAGCGGATCCTCGACGGGGAACACCAGAAAGTCTTGCCGTTTGAAAAAATCGCCGCACTCAACATTCCGGTCAAGGTGATCTGGGGCACGCAGGACCGGGTGACGCCTACGCGGCAAGCACACAAATTGCCGGGTGTTTTTGCAACCCATGTTTTCGAGAATACAGGGCACGCACTCATTGATGAAATCACGGACGAAATCGTTCGGCTGATCCTCGAAAACATGCGGTGAAAATGCCCCGCGTCAGTCCGTTACCCTGATTGTCACGGCCTTGCAAAGGGCATGCAGCGCGTTCGGGTCGATCCCGAAAATCGAGTTGGGTGTTCCTGCGGCAGCAAATACCTGCGGATAGACCAGCAGATCGGGGTCCATGTATACCGCCATTTGAGAGGCATGGCCGAATGGCGGAATGCCGCCAATGGCGAATCCGGTTTTTTCGCGCACAAAACTTGCGTCGGGCCTGACAATCTTTTCGCCGATTGCATTTGCCACCAGCTTTTCCTTTACCCGGTTTGCCCCGCTGACCAGAAGCAGGATCGCGTCTCCGCTTTCCCTGCCCTGGAAGACCAGTGACTTGACAATTTGCCCCAATTCGCACTTGCAGGCAGCGGCAGCCTCCTCGGCGGTCCGGGTGCTGTCATCCATGACGGATATGGCTATCAACTGACCGCCAGCTGCAGCAGCCTCTGCCACTATCTGGCAAGCCCTTGGCAAGTCCCTGATTGAAAGATCTGCTTTTGATGGCGACGACATGGTCATTGAAAACTTTGTTTGAAACGCGGGACCATAGTGGCTAAATTTCAATCCTGATTGTTAACTGCAGGTTAACCAGTCTTCAAGCGAAGAAGACAAATCCGGGAGGGCACGATGGCCGACACCGAAATCGACGCCAAAAAGATCGAAGGCAAGGTGCATGACCTTGCCGCAGCGATGGAGCGTATCCGTAATGCCCAGGCGGATCGCGATGATGTCGTGGTCGAAATGAAGCAGGCGGCACGAACCCGGCTCGAGATGCTGGCCCAGGAACTGGGTCCGGTATTCGATGCTCTGCCACCGGACAATGACCAGTTCGAATTTGCGCTGACGGCTGGGGAAACACCCAGGCTTTGGATCGACATGACAGCATTCGTGCGGTTGGCTCGCGACCGTCGCGTGTTCGAATTCGTGAAGGATACACGACTAGGCCGCACCGTGCTGGGCGAAACGGAAAACCGTAAGCGCATGGCACAGATGGTGACTGACTATGTGGCTGAGAGGGTGCTGGAGAAGGAACGGATGATCGAGGGCGAGTGGCTGTCGATGAAATCCTATGATTTCAGCCGGTCCGGTGACGAGGAGGTGCCGGTGGTTGCTGCTGCTGAAACGCTGCGCAAACGCTCAGGATGGTTCACCTTCTTCCTGTTCCTGCTTGGAATTCTTGCAGGTGCCGCAGGCATGATTGCATGGGCTTGGTTCGGCCGAATGCCGACGCTTTGATCAGGCATTACCCTTGTCTTTTTTGCCAAGCTGATATTGGCCGAGGTGCTCGATCTGTCTTGCATCGTTGCGATAGCCGTATTCGTCCATCGTGATATTCCAGCGGCCATCAATCCTGGAAATTGAAAACAGGTTGTAGCGTGCGGCTGGCCTCTTGCCGCCAGGGGCTTGTGCTGCGGAGGGAACACCAACGACCGGCACGGAACCGCCCTTGCCGGGGATGGACGCAATGCTCGCGAGATGGGTGTGGCCATGCAGAACCAATTCTGCGCCTTCGCTGGCAATCACGCGCCTGAATAGTGCGGCGCCGACCAGGCGCTTGTGCCACGCAGTAGAATTCTTGCCTGGCGGGTGATGGATGAGAACCACGCGACAATTTCCAATCTCACTCTCGGCGCGCAAGATTGCGCGCAGGGCATTGGCCTGGCGATTGCGGAAATAGCCTGTCGCCAGAAAGGGCATGGAAGCCCTGGCGGAATTGCACGAAATGATGGAGACGCCGTCTCGGCGACGGACGAACGGAAAATCGTCCGCAGTCTTCATGCTGTGCCCGTTGTCGCCGGTCAGCCAAGGCGCCCAGATGCCAAATGCACGCCCGAGCACGCCTGGCACGTAGGAATCATGATTGCCGCAAGTCAGCGTCACGTCCCGCGGATCGCCGAGACCGGAGAGCCAGACCCGCGCATTGGCAACTTCCGCGTCCAGCCCCAGATTGATCAGGTCACCAGTTACCGCAAGGTGATCGTGTGGCGTTGAAGCGAGGTGATCGATGAGCCGCGCCAGTACTTCCGGCTGGTGCGAGCGCATGCGGTTCCGTTTCCAGTTGACATAACCTGTAATTCGCTTCGAAATGAGTTCACGCCTGCGCATCGGGGGAAGCGGTCCGAGATGTATGTCGGATAGATGGGCAAGGGTGAACATGAATGGCGAATAGCGCATAGCCCGGCAACGGGCAAGGAATTGCTTTTCGCGATGCAGGAGGCAAGCAATGGGTGTGGGTTCATACCTGCGGCGCGGTGTGCACAGTCTGGTGCTTGTCCGGCGGGCGCTGACGCTTGGCGTGCGTGCGGTCATCGAGGATGGTGCGGGCAGGGTGTTTCTGGTGCGCCATACCTATGTGAAGGGATGGCATTTCCCTGGTGGTGGCGTCGAGCCCGGCGAGACGGCGATCCAGGCCATCGAGCGTGAAGTCCTGGAAGAAGCCTCGATCCGCATCACTGGTGAACCCGAACTGCTGGGTGCCTATTTCAATCGCCGGCTCAATTCACGCGATCACGTCTTGCTGTATCGCTTCCGGCAATGGGAAATGGTCGGCGAATTCAAGGCCAACATGGAAATCGCCGAGGCCGGTTTCTTTGCGCTTGATGCGCTGCCGGACGATGTTTCGCGCGGCACAGCGCAGCGCATCGGCGAAATTCATCATGGAATTCCAGTGACGCAGGACTGGTAGACTTGCTGCTTATGCAGCGCAAGCAAGCCTGGCGCGGTCATGCGCCGCATCAAAGTCCAGTTCCGGCCCGCCCGGCACGATCCGGTGCGGATTGATGGTTTCGTGGCTGCCGTAATAATGATGGCGGATGTGACGCATGTTCACGGTCGCTGCTATGCCCGGCATCTGGTAAAGCTCGCGCAGATAACTCGACAGATTTGGATAGTCATCAATGCGCCGCAAGTTGCATTTGAAGTGGCCGACATAGACAGCGTCAAACCGGATCAGCGTGGTGAACAGTCGCCAGTCAGCCTCGGTCACGACACCGCCTGCTACATAGCGGGAGCGCGAAAGCCGGTCTTCCAAACGATCGAGTTCGGCGAACAATTCGACGAAGGCCTTGTCATAGGCTTCCTGGGTGGTTGCAAAGCCGCATTTGTAGACGCCATTGTTCACGTAGTCGTAGACGCTGACATTGATCGCGTCGATTTGCTTGCGGAGTGCTAGTGGGTAGTAATCACCCGGTTTTGCGCCGATGCCGTCAAAGGCGGAGTTCAGCATGCGGATGATCTCGGAAGATTCATTGCTGACTATCGTTCTGCGCTGCTTGTCCCACAAGACAGGGACCGTGACCCGGCCCGAATAGGAGGGATTGGCTTTTGTATAGATTTCCCACATGCAATGCACATTGTTCAGGGTGTCATGATCGGCGCCGTCCCTGCCGGTAAATTCCCAGCCATTCTCCCCCATGTACCAGTCGACGACGGTTACACCGATCATCTCCTGCAACCCTTTCAATTCACGGAAAATCAGGGTGCGATGCGCCCATGGACAGGCGAGCGAAACATAAAGGTGGTAGCGGTCCCTTTCGGCAGCAAAGCCGTCGCTGCCCGTCGGACCCGCGCCGCCATCCGGGGTCACCCAGTTTCGGAACTGTGCATCAGTGCGAACAAATTTTCCGCCGGTCGACTTGGTGTCGTACCACTGGTCGTGCCATTTGCCGTCAATGAGGAGCCCCATCACCATTCCTTTCATATTTTCTTGGCGTGTACATAATGTCTGCAAACGCGAGTGTAACCCCAATCCGGTTGAACACTGCGTCACCCTGCCAAAAGGGGCTTCAACACAGGACGCCAGCACAATGAATGGATTTGCGAAAGCAGATTTCACATGGTATTCGCATTTCGAAGATTTATGCAGCCATTTCAGGCTGTCTGGAACATTTCCTGAATGAAGACACTGGTTGTGCAGCGACGACGAACAAATCGGCATCTCGCCCGCGTGGCGAGCGGTGCCTGCCTGTTCCCGTCTTCGCGCTGACCTGACTGGCGGCGCGGATCAACCCCGCACACAAGCCGGATTGACTGCCATGTCTTCACCCTCACTTGCCATCGCGCCGGAAACGGCAGACCAGCATAATGCCGTGGAGTGGCTCGGCGCGCGCGCCTTCGGACCTGGCAGGTTTGCCCGCGCGGCCTTTCGCCTGCGTGAGGGCGTGCCGCCTGAACCCGCCTACAGCTATACGGCTGTGCTTGATGATGGCAATGGCGGCCATACGCTGACCGGGTCGGTTCGCTTCACCAGAATCTGGATAGGAGACAAACCTGCCCTGATGCTCGGGCCACTGGTGGTCTCTCCGCATTTCAAGAATCTGGGCATTGGCCGCGAATTGATGAACCGCTCACTCAGAACAGCGCGGCTCGCCGGTGAGCGCTTCGTGTTTCTTGTGGGGGACGAGCCGTATTACCGAAAGTTCGGATTCAAACAGTTGCCAGCAGGCCAGATCATTCTGCCTGGCCCTGCGGACCCGCGGCGAATGCTGTATAGCGAACTGGTTCCAGGAGTGCTTGGCGACTATGCCGGATTGGCGCGGCGCTTTGTGCAATAATGTAACACCTGCGTGATTTCGTGGACTATCAAGCTTACGTAACGCAACGCATTATTGACAATCAGCGCACTTGGAATAGAGGATCAATCACGCCCTGTATTACAGTTAACCGACGAACCGTCGCAGGTATCAGCAATTCCCAGGCTGAGCCGAGGTTCTGGAATTTTGGATATGATGCAATGATCATGAGAAGCCTGGCTATTCTTGCTGCTGTTTCCGTTCTGGGTCTGTCCATGCAGGCCACACCCGTACTTGCGCAATCAAAGCCTTCCGTGACAGCGGAAAGCAGCAAGTCGAAGAAGAAACTGGTGAAAGCAAGCACTGCCAAGGAACAGCCTTCCGGACCGGCAGCAAAGCCTGAAAAGCCGAAAGTTCCGTTCATGTTCGGCCTTTTCAATGCACCAAAACCCGAGTTGGAGCCATTGAGCGAAGACCAGCTGAAAAATGATGAAAAGCTGGCGATCCTTTCCAAGAAGAAGCCGTTCAAGGTCGAAGAAAAGTTCGCACCACAGACTGTGGCCTTCAAGGGCTACAAGCCGGGTACCATTGTCATAGATACCCAGAAGAAGTTCCTGTATTTCGTGGAGTCGCCGGTTTCCGCGATCCGTTATGGTGTTGCCGTGGGCAAGGAAGGCCTGCTTTTTACCGGCAAGGCGACAGTTGGAGCCAAGCAGCCCTGGCCGCGCTGGATTCCGACCAAGGAAATGATCGCCCGTGACCCCGGTCACTACAAACGTTATGCCGATGGAATGGATGGCGGGACCGACAACCCGCTGGGAGCGCGTGCCATCTATCTCTATCAGGGCAAGCAGGACACGTATCTTCGAATTCACGGCACCACACAGCCAAAGTCGATCGGTACTGCCTCGTCAAACGGCTGCTTCCGCATGATCAACGAACATGTGATTGATCTCTATGACCGTGTGAAGATGGGTGCCGAAGTCGTCGTCCTCTGAGCCGCGTGAGTTTTCACTTATCGGAATTTTGAAACAGAAAGGCCGGAACCTTCCAATGGTTCCGGCCTTTTTTGCTTTCAATTGTTCCATTTGGTTTTCAGCGTCGACTGCCCTCGCGCGCCCACATTCCAGCCAGTGCCAGAAGCAGGATGGCGAGACCAAGCAGGCCTGAGAACACTGGCACCCGATTGATGCCTGTAAGCACGGAGGCCCTGGTGTTTTCCAACCCGATCCAGCCATCGCCTGATGCTGGCGCGCCCACCCGCACCGGAACGATACGCGGCATAGAGTCCCCGCTGGCCCTGATTGCCGAGCCTCTACCTTCCCTCAACACGGGATCGAGTGCAGCAACGCTGCTGACAACCTCGGCAAATTCGCGCGGGTTGGGTGGGCCGACATGGGTCAGCGCGCGCAGGTTCCCGTCTACGGCGGTGTAAAGGCCGTAGTCAGGGACTTCCGCCTCTGCACGCCAAAGCCCGGGGCCTTCCTGCTTGAAGGGAAGCGAAAAACTGTTGCCGGTCGGACCGGTGATGCGCGCTTCGCCAGCGCCGTCACCCAGCGTCTGCCGGGTAATCACAAGCTTGCGGCCTTCGGCCTCTGCGGTCAGGCGTTCCTCGTCGAGTTCGGGTTCCTTCATCAGCCAGTGTGCAGTGCGGCGCAGCAATTGCACGTAAGGGCCACCGCCATCAAACCCCCTTGCCCATAGCCAAGCCTGATCGGAAAGATAGAGTGCAACGCGCCCCTCGCCATGGTGGTTGAGAACGATCAGCGGGGCATCGTCCTTGCCGGTCATCACGGTTTCGCCAACGACATTCTCTGAACCAATCGTGCGGAACCAGTGTCCCCATTTCGGGTCTTTATCGTTCCAGCCCTCAAGCCCCCTTGTTACGGGATGGCGAAGTCCTGTCCCGGAGACTTTCGGCTTGAACGGGCCTTCAAATGTGCGCCCGGTCGGGGTGGCTGGCAGGAGTTCGCGCAAGGGGCCGGCAATGCTCAAGGCCGGGCTTTCGCCGAATTCGGGGCCACCGGCAATCAGCAGCGCGCCGCCATCACGGACATAGCGAACGATGTTGTCGAAATAGAGCAGCGGCAGGACATTGCGGCGCTTGTAGCGGTCAAAGATGATGAGGTCGAATTCATCGATCTTCTGCACGAACAGTTCCCGGGTCGGGAACGCAATCAGCGACAGCTGGTTGATGGGAGTGCCGTCCTGCTTTTCGGGAGGGCGCAGAATGGTGAAATGCACGAGGTCAACCGACGGGTCGGATTTCAGAAGGTTGCGCCATGTGCGCTCGCCTGAATGCGGCTCGCCCGATACGAGCAAGACCCGCAGGTTCTGGCGGATACCGTTGAGGGTAACAAAGGCGCGGTTGTTGACCTCGGTTATCTCATTTGGCGCAGGTGCAGCGCGCAATTCGATGATGTTCTTGCCGCCATGCGGAATCCTGGCGATGAAGTTGTATTCCTCACCAGGTTGAACGAGTTCGGTGGAAACCGGTTCGCCATCGATGAGCACAATCACGCTGACCGGTGCGCCTGGCTCGATCCCGGCATCGACAACGCGGTAATTGATCTCGAAATCCTCACCAACCACGCCGTAGCGTGGTGCGGACGTAATGACGACGCGGCGATCCCTCTCACCCTCGCGGCCCGTTACCAGCGCATGGACCGGTACCTTGATGCCAAGGCCTGACAGCGATTTCGGAATGTCATGCACCTGGCCGTCGGTAATCAGGATCGAACCTGCAATCTGCTCAGGCGGAACGTCCTGGAGCGTAGCCTGCAAGGTGGCGAACAGCGCGGTTGAGACATCGGTAGCTGCAGACACCTGGTCGCGTGCTTCTGCCTGGCGGATGTCGAACATGTCGAATTTGGACAGCCGCTCAACCAATGCAGCCCTGATTGCCTCCGTCTGATCCTCGCGGCCGTCGAGCTTCTGGCTACCGCTCTTGTCGGTGATGATCGCAACCACGCTCTTGAGTGGCTCGCGCTCCTCGAACATCAGTGCCGGATTGAGCAGCGAAGCTATCATGGCGGCAAAGGCAAACAGGCGAACCCAGGAGCCGCGAATGCCACGCGCCAGACCATAGAGCGCCAGCGCTGCAATCATGACGCCAATGCCGATGATCACCGGCAAGGGCAGCAGAGGGGAAAAGGCGAGCGAGAAATCCATGCTGTTTTCCTACTGGCCCAGGCGTTCGAGCAGGGCAGGGATGTGCACCTGGTCGGCTTTGTAATTGCCGGTCAACACATACATCATGATGTTGACCCCGACCCGGAAGGCATATTCGCGCTGCGCGGGATCGGGCGGTATGGTCTGGAACAACGGCTGGTCATTGGTATCCACCGCCCAGGCGGCTGCCATGTCATTGCTGGTGATCATGATCGAGGATACGCCGTCACCGGCACGGACCGGGCGTTCGCCCTGCTCGTTTTGCGCCGGAAGCGACTCGACCCACAATTCACCGCCTGCATACCGGCCGGGAAAGCTGGAAAGCAGATAGAAGGATTTGGTCAGAACATGGTCGGGCGGAACCGGTTGCAGGGGAGGGATGTCAAGCGATGACAGGATCGCCTGAAGCCGTAGTGCCTCAGGCGAGCCGGATGTGCCGCCCATGACGCCGCCGATCTGGTCGCGGGTATCAAACAGGATCGAGCCGCCTTGTTTCATGAAGGCATCAACGCGGGCCATGGTTGCAGCATCGGGGATCGGTGCATCAAGGCTGATCGGCCAATATATCAACGGGTAGAATGACAATTCGTCGGTGGAAATTTCGATTGCCGCCGGCTCGCTATCTTCCAGTGCGGTGCGCGAGGCAAGGAACCTGGTCAGCCCCGTGAGGCCTGCGCGGCTGACGTCATCAAGTGCAGCATCTCCCGTGACGACATAGGCAATGCGTGTTGCCAGCGTCGCTGAAAAATCTTCAACCGGCTTGCCTTCCAGTGTGCTTCCGTTTTGCTGCGCATGAACCGGTGTCGCGGGCAGTATCGCACCGCCAGCGATAATGGCGAAAAAAAGTGCCGCAGTCGATATCGGCCTTGTCGGCATACGCATCCGCACCAGGCCTGCAATCCAAAGCACGGCAAGGCAGTCGAGCGCCAGCAGAAGGGCTGCGGCCATCAACAGCCATGGCTTGATGTCCATGGCTGCGTCGGCAGCATAATTGCTGGTGACAGCGGCGGGCGAGAACAGGCTGCGGTCCAGCGGCTTCAACGTGTCGCCGACACGGAACAGGTTGAGCGCGGCAAAGCCGTCCTCGGTGCCGTAGAAGCCTGGCGGGTTGTCAAAACTGACGCTTGCCGTCTTGCCTTCCTCCAGGACCAGTGGCTTGGCCTCGGGGCCCGGGGCGCCCAGTTCGCCCGAACCGTTGAGCAGGCGAAGCGGGGGGAGTGTGGTCGAGGCGTCGGCTGCGGCCAACGGATTGGACCGCGACTGGTTGACAACCCGGCGCAGCATTTCAACGAAGGTGCCGGAAATCGGCAGGTTCGACCAGCTTGCCTCGGAACCTGTGTGGAAAAGCACGATCCAGCCGCTGCCCTTTTTGGTGGCAGTAACCAATGGTGTGCCGTCTTCCAGCGTTGCCCAGGTCTTCTTTTCGAGATCGATATCCTGCAGGGCGAGAACCTGCCTTCGGATGGTTACATCGCGCGGGGCTTCGATGCCAAAAAACGGGCTCGTGCGCTCAAACGGGGCGAGTGCCTTTGGCGTGTCCCAGGACAGTGCGCTGTCGAGATTGCGGTCGCCGCGGCGCAATTCCACGGGTAAAAGCGGATCTTCAGGGGCGGCTGCCATGCGTGGGCCCGCGAAGCGGATCAGCATCCCGCCCTTTTCGATCCAGGATGAAAGCTGGTCACCAGCCTCTGCTGGGATCGTGCCGATATCGGCAAGCACCACGGCAGAAACGCCTTGCGCCAGCAATTCGGGAATGGCGGTACTGATATTGGCGCTGGTGGACTCACGCAGATCGCTGAACGGGGCGAGCGCGCGCGAGATATAGTAAAGCGGGCTCAGCAATGGCTGCGACAGGTCACCGGCTTCACCTGAAACCAGACCCACCAGGCGGCGGCGGAAACTGTCGTCGAGCAGTTGCACACCACCTGCATTTCCTAGCTGGTCGAGTGAAACCCGGACCACCTGGTTTCGCAATTCGACCGGTTCGGAAAAACGGAATTCGGCCTCGGTTGCCTCCGGAGCGAGAGTCACGGTCTGGCGCGCGATCGGAAGTCCCTTGTTGTCGTGTGCAGTGAGCTCCACTGCCACGCTGTTGCCTGCGGCAGCCCGGACCAGCTTGCCTGACAAGGCGTCAGGGTCATTTCGCACACCTGCCATCGCCATGATCGAACTTGCAGGCGCCAGGATGATTTCCTGCTGGCTTGCTCCCGTACTGAGCGCCGTCGCCAGCTCGCTGGTGCCTGGATATTGCAATCCGTCTGAAAGAAAGAACATGGAACCGGGAGACTGTCGCTGTGTCGCTGCGCTGATGAGCTTGGCAAAAGCGGCGTGGTCGGGCATGAGCGGGCGTGCTTCGATGCTTTCCAGTTTGAGGAGCGCGGCTTGGGGATCAAGCGGGACGCCGGCTTCCGCCGGTTCTGCCGTCGCATAAAGCATGACCGTGCGGTTGGTTTCCCCGGCTTCCCGTATCAACGCTTCTGCTGTCGCACGCCGGTCCTTGAAGACGGAGCCAGATGCCCAGCCATTGTCCAGCGTGATCAGAACGGGTCCTTCACCGTCGAGCCTTGTTGCTGTGGGATTGAACACCGGGCCGGCCATGGCAAAAATCACCAGTGCTGCCATGGCCAGGCGAATGAGCGTCAGCCACCACGGGCTTTGGGAAGGCGTTTCCTCACGCTGAATGAGCCGTGCCAGGATTTTCAGCGGCGGAAAGGCCTCGGTTTGCGGGAGCGGTGGCGTCAGGCGCAACAGCCACCAGATCAGCGGCAGCAGCCCAAGGGCCAGCAATATCCAGGGTGAAGCAAATGCGAGGGGAAGTCCGGCCATTTATCGTTGTCCCCGATCCTGGCTCAAATGGATGTGCAGCGACGTCAATGCCTGTGACGCCAGCTTGTCGGTATGGTGCAATGTATGCGACCAGCCCAGTGCATTGGCAGCCTTGCGGACAGCGCTAACATGGGCGCGGAACAGGCCTGAGTAACTGTCGCGCAGGCTCGCTGCACTGCCTGTGGTGATCTTCTCGCCGGTTTCAGGATCGGAAAACTCGATGCGACCGGCATAGGGAAAGACTTCCTCGACAGGGTCGACGATCTGGACCAGATGGCCGCGGACACCGCTTCGCGCGAGGCTCGCCAGCCGTGTTTCAATGACTTGTGGATCTTCAAGGAAATCGGAAAACAGCACGATGTCGCTGCGCCCGTTTGCGGACAGCGGGGAAGGAAATTCGGTCTGTGGGCCGGCCAGCGACAAAGCTTCGCCAATGCGTTCGGCCGCGTGGCGCGAGACAACCGGTTTGGTCAGGCCGGCAAGGCCGATCCGCTCACCGCTGCGAGCCAGCAGTTCGGCCAAGGCCAGGCCAAGCACGACAGCGCGTGATTGTTTCGAAACAGTTGTGAGGTCCGACTTGAACAGCATGGAGGGTGATTCATCGATCCATATCCAGACAAGATGCGTCGCCTGCCACTCGCGGTCGCGGATGTAGACATAGTCGTCGCGGGCCGACCGGCGCCAGTCGATGGATGCCATGCTCTCGCCTTCGACATAAGGCCGAAACTGCCAGAAATTCTCGCCGACACCGCGCTTCTTGCGGCCATGCCAGCCGGCATGGACATTGTTGGCGACATGGCGCGCTTCAATGAGGAGATCAGGGATGAGGGCAGCGCGCGCGCGTGCACGCGCCATGGTGGCGCTGCTGGACTCGCGTTCCGCGATGCTGCCAATGGTGGCCATCAGCCGATCCGCCGCATGCGGTCGGCGATCACATCCCTGACCGTGGTCTTGCGCTCGGAGGCGCGCGCGGCGAAGGACAATTGCATGCGATGTTGCAAGACCGGTTCGGCGAGGGCCAGCACATCATCGACCGAAGGTGCGAGCCTTCCCTGGATGAGCGCCCTTGCACGGGTGGTCAGCATCAGCGCCTGGCTGGCTCGCGGACCCGGCCCCCAGTCAATAAAGCCGTCCATATTGTCGTTGATACCGCCGGGACGCGAGGAGCGAACAAGTTCGAGGATTGCATTGACCACGCTGTCGCCAACGGGAATGCGGCGTACCAGCGCCTGGATTTCCTGCAGGCGTTCTGCGGTCAGGCTGCGAGTGGCTTTCACGTCGCGCGAGCCTGTTGTTTCGAACAGGATCTGCCTTTCTGCCTCAAGGCTTGGATAGCCGACATCAATCTGCATAAGAAAACGGTCAAGCTGTGCTTCGGGCAGCGGATAGGTACCTTCCTGTTCGAGCGGGTTCTGCGTTGCCAGAACATGGAACGGAGCCGGCAGGTCATAGCGCTTGCCGGCAATCGTGACATGATATTCCTGCATGGATTGCAACAAGGCGGCTTGCGTACGAGGGCTGGCCCGGTTGATTTCGTCGGCCATCAGCAATTGGGTGAAGATGGGTCCCTTGACGAAATGGAACGAACGACTGCCGTCCTTGTCCTGACGCAGGACTTCGGAGCCGAGAATGTCGGCAGGCATCAGGTCGGGAGTGAACTGGATGCGCTGCTCGGAAAGCCCGAGCACAGTCCCAAGTGTCTCGACCAGCTTGGTCTTGGCCAGGCCGGGCAAACCAACCAGCAAGGCGTGGCCGCCTGAAAGCACCGTGATCAACGCGCGTTCCACCACATCTTCCTGACCGAAGATCACCTTGGCGACAGATTTTCTGGCTTCGGCGATTTCGCTGACCGCCTTTTCCGCGGCCGCAATGATGGCCTTTTCATTGGCTGGTTTGGTGGTGGGGTCGATTGCGCTCATGCTGGCTCCATATTCGTGTTCCAGAAACCGCTATCGCGGATTGGCGGGAAAATTGTGGCGCTGGCGCGAAACCGGAACCGATTCACGCGAACCAT
Organism: Nitratireductor sp.; assembly: GCA_041397525.1. Taxonomy (GTDB): domain Bacteria; phylum Pseudomonadota; class Alphaproteobacteria; order Rhizobiales; family Rhizobiaceae; genus BOKV01. The sequence goes on along the minus strand of JAWKWL010000007.1, from coordinate 101,554 downwards.
GACGTCAAACTTATATCGTAGGAGCAGGATGCGCCATTGCAAGGTTCCGTGCTTGCTAAACACATCGTGAAGGCTATGTTGCCGATCACATTGCGTTGAATCGAACCGAGGCAAAAGTTCGCCGATCATGACAAATTCCACCGGAAAACCGGGAAAACCAACATCGGGGACCGAGCCAGGAGGGCTTTCCGGGCTTCAGGCGCTTGTTGAACGCGCCGGATCGCGGAAAAAAGGTCTGCCGCCGGTTGAACGCTGGCATCCCGATTTTTGTGGTGATCTCGATATTGTCATCAAGCGGGACGGTACATGGTTCTATCTTGGCACGCCAATCGGACGGATGCCCCTGGTGAAACTGTTCTCGACAGTCCTTCGCAAGGACGAGGACGGCCGGACCTATCTCGTCACACCGGTGGAGAAGATCGGCATCACCGTTGAGGATGCGCCTTTCATTGCCGTGGAAATGAATGCAGACAACCGCAATGGTGAACAGGTACTGACTTTTCGCACCAATGTCGGCGATGTTATCGAGGCCGGACCCGACAATCCGATCCGCTACGAAATTGCCGACAACAATGACGGGGTCAAACCCTATCTGCTGGTGCGTGGCCGGTTGGAAGCGCTGCTAGCCAGACCGGTCATGTATGAACTGATCTCGCATGGCGAGGAAATCGACGTGGACGGCAGGCTGATGTTTGCGCTCCGCAGCAAGGGCGAGGTATTTCCCATCATGCCGATTCAGGAACTGGATCGGCTTTCCCGGATGGATGCCAAGCCATGATTATGCCAACAAGCCTCGCAGCGTCTGCAACGATGACGGCACTGGAACTGAAAATGCTGGCAAGGGAACGCCTTGTTCATGCTTCAGGCGATCATGACGGCGATTTCACCTTCAATCCGGAATTTCGCGAATGGGTGTATTCGCAGGCGGTAAAGCCTGCCGCAGTCCTGATACCGGTGTTTGAACGCCGCGACGGGCTGAGCGTGTTGTTGACCAAGCGACGCGACGACCTGAATTCGCATGCAGGTCAGGTCGCATTTCCAGGTGGCAAGATCGACGAAACGGACGAAACCGTCGAACATGCGGCGTTGCGTGAAGCACAGGAAGAAGTGGGGCTTGACCCAGCCTTTGCGGAAGTGATTGGCAGGCTGCCGGACTACTACACCGGATCAGGCTACAGGATTGCGCCGGTCATGGCGCTTGTCGACGGCAATGCGGCGATTGCTGCCAATCCTGAAGAAGTCGACTACCTGTTCGAGGTGCCTTTTTCCTTCCTGATGGACCCGTCAAATCACCGCAAGGGTAGCCGTACGTTCCACGGCAAGGAGCGCTATTTCCTCGAAATGCCCTATGAGGGCCACCATATCTGGGGCGTGACTGCGGGCATCATCCGGGCGCTGCATGACCGGATGTTTGCATGACGCTTGTGCCGGATCTTCCTGACAAAATGCCCGAAAGGCTCTCGTGGGAACAGGCACCGTTTCTTGCCGATCCGTGCCTTGTGAAACTGTTTGAAACACTTGCCACTGGCGGCGGCGAGACCAGGATCAATGGCGGTGCGGTTCGCAATGCGCTTCTGGGGGAGCCGGTCACCGAGGTCGATCTGTCGACGACGCTGGAGCCCGATGTTGTGACCCGATGCCTTGAGGCTGCAGGCATCAAGGTGGTTGCAACCGGGAAGGAGCACGGCACGGTGACGGCGATCTGTGACGGTAGTGGCTATGAGATCACGACCTTGCGCCGCGATGTCGAAACCGATGGCCGCCGCGCGGTGGTCGCGTTCGGCACAGACTGGAAAGAAGATGCCCGGCGCCGGGACCTGACCATGAACGCGCTTTACTGCGACGCGGATGGCCGGCTGCATGATCCGCTTGATGGTTACGGGGATTTGCGGGCAAGGCGGGTTCGGTTCATTGGCGAAGCGGAAAACCGGATAAGCGAGGACTATCTGCGCATCCTGCGGTTTTTCCGCTTCTTTGCCTGGTATGGCCAAGGGCGCCCGGATGCAGAGGGGTTGAAGGCCTGCTCCAGGTTGAAGGCCAATATTGCGCAGTTGTCGGTGGAACGCATATGGATGGAGCTGAAAAAACTGCTCAACGCGCCTGACCCCACGCGCGCCATTTTGTGGATGCGCACTACCGGTGTGTTGGGCGAGGTCCTCCCCGAAAGCATCAAATGGGGCACGGACAGTTTTCCGGCCCTGATCGGGCTCGAAACAGAAATTCCACAGCAGGTTGATCCGCTGCTGCGGCTGATGGCGATAATTCCGCCGCGCGCCGAGATCACATCAGGGCTGTCAAAGCGGCTGAAACTCTCGACCAGGGAAGGCGAGCGACTGGCAAACTGGGTTGAGGCAGGCGAGCCGGTGCCGCACGTTGCCGATGGTGACTTTGCACGACAGCTATATCTGTCCGAGCCGCAGGCGGTTTGCGACCGGCTGGTCATCGCCATGGCGCGGATATCGACCTATGAAAAAGATGGGAACAAGCGTTCCGCGCAGATCCGCCGTTTCGCGCAATTGCTGGAATTTGCCCGAAACTGGAAGCGACCGCAATTTCCGGTCAACGGCAGTGATCTGATTGCCACCGGAATTCATCCGGGACCGGAATTGGGGCGCGTGCTTGGCATGCTGGAACATGCCTGGCTTGAAAGCGGGTTCACGCTCAGCCGCGATGAACTGATTGCAAAGGCCGGCAACCAGGCCAAATAGGTCAGGCTGCGTGGCTGGCCGGCCTGATCCGCTTCTTGATGTTTTCCACCATGTTTTCACGGATGACGGTTTCGCCATGCACATGGCGCAAATGCTCTACGGCGCGATGGATGATTTCTGCCTCTTCCTCGTCCGACACATGCCATTCACAGCCGGGTACCAGGGTTCCACAGTGAAACTGTTTCATGGTTTCCTCCTCTGTTTACAGTCAGCGCGAGCCGCCAACTGTAAAAGCATGACAGGAAAAAACGGCCATTCCTTGATGCCGATCATATACAGGTCAGCCAATTGGCCCTACGGCCATTTCACCTCGGGCGGCATGGATGACAGGATCGACGGGACATGGCCGCCGGTCTTGAGGCCGAAAATGGTGCCGCGGTCATAAAGCAGGTTGAACTCCACATAGCGGCCGCGCCGGATCAGTTGTTCCTCGCGCTGTTCCGCGGTCCAGCTCTCGTTCATGTTGCGGCGCACCAGCATCGGATAGACTACATTGAACGCGCGACCAACATCCTGGGTAAAGGCGAAGTCGGCGTTCCAGCCACCAGCCTCATCGGGTGAATGCAGGTAATCGTAGAAGATGCCGCCAATGCCGCGCATTTCTTCGCGGTGCTTGAGGTAGAAATAGTCGTCGCACCATTTCTTGTATCTGTCGTAGTCGGCGACTGCGTTGTGGCGGTCACAGACGAATTTCATGGCCTTGTGAAAGGCAAGGGTGTCGGGGTGTTCCTGGGTCCGGCGCTCATCGAGCACCGGGGTCAGGTCGGCGCCGCCACCAAACCAGTTCCCGGTCGTCACGACCATGCGGGTGTTCATGTGAACCGCTGGCACATTCGGGTTCCATGGATGGCAGATCAGCGAAATGCCGGAAGCCCAGAACCGTGGATCGGTTTCAGCTCCGGGTATCTGCTTGCGGAAATCCTCGGAGAATTCGCCGTATACTGTCGAGATGTGGACACCCACTTTCTCGAATACGCGACCATGCATGATCGACATCACGCCGCCGCCACCCTGGCCGTCCTGGCGGAACCACTGGTTGCGTTCGAAACGACCGGGTTCCTGGTCGGAGCCAATGCCCGTCAGCTCGTCCTCGATTTCCTCGAAGCGGGTGCAAATCTGGTCGCGAATCGCTGCGAACCATTCGCTGGCCGCTGCCTTCTTGTCCTCAATGTCGTCAGGCAGTCCTGCTGGAACTGCTGGTCTTTGCTCACTCAAAACATGCCCCTGTCAAAATGCCGGCAAACAAGGTCAAATAAAACTGCCCTGGACCCTGTTTCCTCCCACTCTTTTAACAGGCAAAAAAAAGCGATTACAAGACCAGCGCAAAATTGTTCACCACCGATCTGTGCAAAGATTGACGCAAAGGGATTGCAGGACCACGATATCAATACAAGGAGTGGGATGTGAACGAGCGCAAGCCATCAGGACGGCATGACCAGACTGCACCAGCGCAATCGCGCGACGAGGGCTCGGCCGATACCAATGTCATGCGGCTTGAGGCAATCCGCAGTGGTAACCTTGCCTGGGCGCGCAAGCGCCAGAGAGAACGATCCAACGCCTGGACCCGGCAGGATTTCAAGCTGCCGCGCGAGGAAGCCAGACTTGCCGCACGCGCATTTCTGGAGCGCTATCCCAAGGCCGCTTATGGCAGTGAGATCGAGAGTTGGCGGGTTCTGCCCGGCGACATCATCGAATTCACCATGCGGCGGTTTCCGTCGGCAGACTGATCTCAGAATCCGGCCTGGCGGATTGCTTCACCCAAGGCCATGGCTCCTGCAACGGCAAGATTGAGTGAACGGGCTCCCGAGGCCATCGGAATGGTCAATCGCGCATCACAGGCTGTGTGAACATCGTCCGGGACGCCAGCCGACTCCCGGCCGAGGAGAATGATGTCGTTTTGTTGGAAGCTGAAATTCCATAGCGGGTCAGCAGCCTTCGTCGTCATCAATATCAGGCGGCGCCGCTCTGCCCGACGCCAACTGGAAAATGCCTGCCAGTCCACATGGCGGACAATGGCTGCCAGATCAAGGTAGTCCATTCCGGCGCGACGCAGGGCAGTGTCGTCCATTCTGAAACCGGCTGGCTCGATCACGTGCAGGGTTGTGGCGGTGCATGCTGCAAGCCGGATGAGCGTGCCGGTATTGCCAGCGATGTCGGGTTGGTAGAGTGCCAAATCTGTCATTACCGGGATATGCCATCAACGGGAGCAGATTTCATACACTGTTCCCGCGGCAAATGTCAGCATTCACAGGCGATTGGGTTGCTGCAATCCGCAAAAGCGCCATAAAAGGGGGCTGGAGAGACGCCATCCATGTTCAGATTCTTCGAAGCACGCATCAATCCCTATCCAAGACGGGAACCGGGGACGCCGCCACAAGGGCTTGTTGCCTTCAGCTGGCACTATTCGCGCGCGGCCATGCCATGGCTGATCGTCATGTCGGTATTGACAGCAATGATCGCCATCATCGAGGTGACGTTGTTCGGCTTTCTGGGGCGTATTGTTGACTGGCTGTCCACTGCCAACCGGGAAACCTTTCTCAGCGACGAGGGCGGGCGCCTGGTAGCGATGGGGGCAACGCTGATGCTGGGGCTGCCTCTGGTGGTGTTCCTGCATTCAGTCATCGTGCATCAAGTCTTGCTCGGCAACTATCCGATGATCGCACGCTGGCAGATGCATCGCTATCTGCTGCGGCAATCCATGCAGTTCTTCGCCAACGAGTTTGCGGGGCGGGTAGCGACCAAGATCATGCAGACCTCGCTCGCCATTCGCGAAGCTGTGATGAAACTGATGGACATCTTTGTCTTCGTCACCGTCTATTTTGCCTCAATGATTTTCCTGGTTGCCCAATCGGACTGGCGGCTCGTTCTGCCGCTCGTGTTGTGGATGGCAGTTTACGGCAGCCTGATCTGGTGGTTCGTGCCGAAGTTGCGTTCGGTTTCGGAGAAGCAGGCAGATGCGCGCTCTGCCATGACGGGGCGGGTGGTAGACAGCTACACCAATATCGCAACGGTGAAACTGTTTTCGCATGCCGGCCGCGAAGCTGCCTATGCGCGCGAAAGCATGGACGGCTTCCTGCAAACCGTGCACGGCCAGATGCGGCTGGTGACGCTGTTCCAGTCCAGCATCTATCTCAACAATTGCGTGGTGGTGTTCCTGATTGCGGCAATGTCGATCTGGCTGTGGCTCGGCGGTGCTGTCACGGTCGGGGCGATTGCGGTGGCGATATCGCTTGCATTGCGCATCAATGGCATGTCGCAATGGATCATGTGGGAAGTCTCGGCGCTGTTTGAAAATATCGGCGTCATCCATGACGGCATGGGAATGATGACCATCAGGCATGCGGTGGTCGACGCCAGTGCGGCCGGGAAGCTGGAAGCCAGGCACGGCAAGATCGACTTTGATGCGATCCGCTTCCATTATGGCAAGGAAGGCGGCGTCATTGAAAACCTTTCGCTGTCGATCAAGGCCGGTGAAAAGATCGGTCTGGTGGGACGCTCGGGTGCAGGCAAGACCACGCTGACCAATCTGCTGTTGCGGTTTTATGATCTTGAAGGCGGGGCGATCCGCATTGACGGGCAGGACATAGCGCATGTCACCCAGGATTCGCTGCGGGCCAATATCGGCGTCGTGACTCAGGACACCTCGCTGCTCCACCGTTCGATCCGGGACAATATTGCCTATGGCCGCGAAAGCGTTACGGACGAAGAGATAGTCCAGGCAGCCAAACGGGCCAAGGCCTGGGACTTCATTCGCGACCTGAGCGACCAGAAAGGCAGGACTGGGCTGGACGCGCATGTTGGCGAGCGCGGCGTGAAACTGTCGGGTGGGCAGCGCCAGCGCATTGCCATTGCGAGGGTGTTCCTCAAGGATGCGCCGATCCTGATACTGGATGAGGCCACTTCAGCGCTTGATTCGGAGGTCGAGGCGGCGATCCAGGAAAACCTGTTTGAACTCATGGAAGGCAAGACCGTCATTGCCATTGCCCATCGCCTCTCAACGATTGCGCAGCTCGACCGCCTGGTGGTCATGGATCATGGCCGGGTGATCGAGACCGGCACACATGACGAACTGGTGAAAAAGGGCGGCCTTTATGCAGAACTGTGGGCGCGCCAGTCTGGCGGGTTCATTGTCATGCCGGAATTGCCCGCCAACAGGGACGACAGGAAAGAAAGTGCAGCCGAGTGAGCATGATTGACCGGGTCTACCAGCTGTTTGAATCCTGGATAGACCCGTTCAAGCCGCGCAAGGATTATGAGCCGCCAAACAGGTTGCTGGCCTATGTCTGGTATTATGTCGGACAGGCGAAATGGGCCTTTGCGGCAATGCTGCTTTACGGCTTCCTCAATGCCGTGATTGAAGCATCGCTTTTCACATTCGTCGGCAAGACTGTGGACATTTTGGGTGCGGTCGAGGCTTCGGGCCTGAAAGGGGAGGGCTGGGCAGGGCTTGCAAGGAATCATGGCTGGCAATTGGCGCTCATGCTTGGCGTCGTTGCGGTTGGCAGGGGAATTGTCATTGCCTATGGCGCACTGATCGAGGAGCAGGTGATCGTTCCCGGCTTTTTCACGATGATGCGCTGGCAAAGCCACAAGCATGTGATTTCGCAATCGCTTTCATTCTTCCACAATGACCTTTCGGGACGCATAGCGCAGAAGGTATTTCAGGGCGGGCAGGCTACCGGTGACATGATGATCGCGCTGCTGCAGATCATCTGGTTCATCGCAGTCTATGCCGTGACAACGCTGACGCTGCTGGCATCGCTGGACATCCGGCTTGGTGCCGTGGTGGTCCTGTGGATTGTCGCCTTCGTGGTAATAGCCCGGAAATATGTTCCGCTCATTCGCCATCACGGCAAATTGACGGCTGAGGCCGGTTCGCTGCTGACCGGGCGCATGGTTGACGGCTATTCGAACATCGTCACCGTCAAACTGCATGGTGCATCGTCAAGCGAAGAGGATTTCATCCGCGAGGCGATGGTCGGCCAGTATGAGGCGTTGAAGCAATTCACCCGCGCATTGTCGGGCGTGCGCATGGCGCTCTCGTCCATCTCCGGGTTGATGATCGCAGCCATTGGCTGGTTGTCGATCGACCTGTGGCTGGCAGGCGAGGTTACCACCGGCTCGGTTGCGTTCGCGCTTGCTCTGACGCTCCGTCTCAACCTGCTGCTGGGGCGGCTGATGGGAAATCTCAACGGCTTCTTCCGTTCGGCAGGCACCACGCAAAACACGATGGAACTGGTGGCACAGCCGCTGGGCCTTGTTGATGCGCCGGATGCCAGGGCGCTGGAGTTTCGGGAGGGGCGGATTGAGGTGCGCGACATTTCGTTCCATTATGGCAAGGGTAGCGGCGTCATCTCCAACCTGTCACTCGAAATCAGGCCGGGTGAGAAGATCGGACTGGTCGGGCCATCGGGTGCCGGCAAATCGACGCTCGTCAGCCTGCTGCTGCGGTTCCATGACCTTGAAGGTGGTTCGATCCTGATTGACGGGCAGGACATTGCCAGCGTGACGCAGGACAGCCTGCGGTCGAACTTCTCGCTTGTTCAGCAGGAAACTGCGCTGTTTCATCGCTCGGTCAGGGAAAACATCGCCTATGGCAGGCCAGGCGCGAGTGACAATGAAATCATTGCAGCGGCGGAGAAAGCCCACGCGCATGACTTCATCCAAGCGCTTGTCGATGGCAAGGGCCGAACCGGCTATGATGCGCGTGTCGGCGAGCGCGGTGTCAAGCTTTCGGGTGGGCAGCGCCAGCGGATAGCCATTGCAAGGGTTTTCCTGCGCGATGCGCCGGTATTGATCCTGGACGAAGCGACCTCGCAGCTCGACTCGGAAGTCGAGGCGGCTATCCAGGAAAATCTGTTTGCCTTGATGGAGGGAAAGACCGTGATAGCGATTGCGCATCGCCTTTCGACGATTGCTGCCATGGATCGCCTGGTCATCGTCAACCATGGCAAGATCGTTGAAACAGGAAGCCACACCGAATTGCTGAAATCAGACGGGCTTTATGCCTCGCTGTGGAACCGGCAATCGGGCGGCTTCATTGCTGACAGGGTGTGACTTGAGCGGGCTTGAACTCAGTGCTGGTGAAATCGCGATGCTCGACGGAGCGGAAGGCGAAGCCAGGCGCATTGCCTTCATGTTGCTGACGCGGTTCGCAAGGGCGGTAGGGGCCACCCGTTTCGTGGAGATTGAATCCGCGCATATCGATGGTTGCCTTTATCTGGGTGAAGTGAGCCTGGACTTTGTCGAATATCTGGCGCGTGAGGGCGGCAAGGTGGCCGTGCCGACCACTCTCAATGTCGGTTCTGTTGATCTCATCCATCCCGAATTGTTTCGCGGTGAAAAGGAACTGGGAGCCAAATCTGCGCGGCTGATGCGGTTGCATGAGGAACTGGGTTGTGTACCAACCTTCACCTGCGCGCCATACCAGACGATTTTCCGTCCGCGCCTGGGTTCGCAGATCGCCTGGGGAGAATCCAACGCCATTGTCTTTGCCAATTCGGTAATCGGCGCGCGAACCAACCGTTACGGTGATTTCATCGACCTTTGCTGTGCCATGATCGGGCGTGCGCCCTGTTTCGGGCTGCATGTGCCGCAAAACCGGCGGGCGAAGGTACTGGTTGAGATCACATCCCTGCCGCAGGAATGGAGCGAGCCTGGCCTTGCACATGTCGCGGTCGGTCATGCCATTGGCAGGATGTGCGGCGACGCCATTCCCGCTATCAACGGATTGCCGCGCGGCAGCGAGGATGATCTGAAGGCGCTGGGCGCGGTTGCTGCCTCTTCAGGTTCTGTCGGCATGTTCCATGTCGTCGGCGTCACACCGGAAGCCGCTACACTTGAGGACGCGTTTCAGGGCGACGCGCCCGGGAGGATTATCCGGCTCGACGCGGAAGACCTGCGCGATATCATCCGCAAACTGTCCACCGTACCCGAAGCAACACCGTTGTCAGCGGTATGTCTTGGGACGCCGCATTTCTCGCTCAGTGAATTCGAAGGCCTGATGCCCTTGCTGGAAGGCGACGGCCTCAAGGTCGATTTCTACATCAATACAGGTCGGCATGTGCTGGCGGAACTGGAAACGCGCGGATGGAAAGAGCGCATTGAGGCCGCAGGTATTACCCTTGTGATCGATACCTGCACCTATGTCACGGCAATTGTTCGCGACCTTTCTGGCGCGGTGATGACCAATTCCGGGAAATGGGCCTATTACGCGCCGGGCAATATCGGTGTGCAAGTGGCGTTCGGTTCGCTTGCCGACTGCGTCGCTTCTGCCCGGGCGGGCCGGGTGGTGCGGTCATGAGCGATGCCGGCGATTTTGAAGCCGAAGTGCTGGTACCGGGTCTGGCATCCGGGAAATGCCTGCGTCTTGATGAGCCGTTGAGTTTCTGGGGTGGGCTCGACAGCAATGATGGCCGCATCATTGACCGCTGGCACCCGCAACACGGCTGCTGCGTAGCGGGAAGCATTTTGTTGATGCCGGCCGGCCGGGGCTCAAGCTCGGGCAGCGCCGTGCTGGCGGAAGCCATACGGCTTGGCACCGGGCCGGCGGGAATCGTGCTGCTGAAGCGTGATCCTATCGTCATTGTAGGTGCAGCGATCGCGGCGGAACTCTACTCAATCGGGTGTCCGGTGCTGCTGGCAAGGGAAGAGGACTGGAAAAGCCTGTGCGGGGCTGGCGAACTGGAAATCAAGGCCGAGGGTGAAATGGCGAAAATTCAGGTTGCGCAAAGGCAAAATAGCGATATTGGCTAGTCCACAAACAGCATTTGCGCTGTTTGACCTGATCCGGAAGCTGTTTTGGCCTTTCACGTTCGCCATCCCGTATGGATATCATCTGCGACCGGCAAGGCAGCCTGGGCGTTTGCGGCCCTGTTTTTCCTTGAGTCGATTGCCCGCTCTTCGGTGGCAATCGTGTTTCCGTTGCATGCCTATGCGCTGTTCGGCAACAAGGAAACCGTCAGCATTGTCTACACAAGCGTTGCCTTTGCGGCGCTGTTTGCATCTTTCCTCATTCCTTACCTGATCCGGCTTTTGTCGCGGCGCTGGAGCTATACATTGGGGGCACTGAGCGTTGCAATGTGCGGAGTGGCGCTCGCGTTTGACAACAAGGAGGGTCAGGTCGCTGCCATGTTCCTGCGCACCTTCGGTGCTGCAACGCTGAATGTCTCGCTGAACCTCTACATCATGGACCATATCCGCAAGACTGATCTCGTGCATACCGAGCCGCTTCGCTATGCGGTCTCGACGCTCGCCTGGATCGTGACGCCATTGGCAGGCGTGTGGCTCTATGAACATCACGGCGTGGTTGCCGCCTCACTGATCCCGCCGCTTGCCGCAACCGCGCTGCTCGCCGTGTTCTGGTATCTGCGGTTGAGCGAAAAGGGACCGATCCGTCCTGGCAATATCCTGCCGCCCAGCCCGTTTGCTTCAATTGGCCGCTTCGTCGCACAACCAAGGCTGCGGCTTGCCTGGCTGATCGCTTTCGGGCGGTCGAGCTTCTGGGTCACGTTCTTCATCTATGTGCCGATCCTGATGATCGAGGGCAATGCCGGTCCGCTGGCCGGCGGCATCGCGATTGCAGCTGGCAATGCGATGCTGTTCAACAACCTGCTCGTAGCCGGCTGGGCGAAGCGCTATTCGCTGAGGATAATGATCGCGCTCGATTTCACGGCTGCAGCTTTCCTGTTGATTGCTGCAGGCATGGCAGGAACAAGCCATGCCATCTTCGCGGGCACGATGATGGTGCTTGCAGCCTTCTTCATTTCAATGCTGGACGGATTGGGGCCGATACCGTTTTTGCGTGCGGTCAGGGCACATGAGCGGCCGCAAATGACAACGGTCTACCGGACCTATCTCGATGCGTCCGAACTCATTCCGCCTTTCATTTATGTTTTTGCCTTCATGGCCTTCGGCTTTTCCGGGGCTTTCTATGTGCTGGCGATGCTTTTCGCGGTTACCGGCCTGATCGTCCTGAGATACCTGCCGAGGCAAATGTGATGCAAGGCATTCCAATTCATGAATCTGCGGCGCTTCTGGCTGCTACCTGCTGGGCGCTTTCGAGCGTGGTGTCGGCAGGACCTGTGGCGCATCTGGGGCCGCTGGCCTTTACCCGAATTCGCATGACAATGGTCATGGTCATGCTGCTCGGCTGGGCGCTGGCGACAGGGGGCTGGCGCAGTATCGCGCCGGATCAGCTGTTGCCGATCGCATTGTCCGGGATCGTGGGAATATTCATTGGCGACACGATGCTGTTTGTGGCTCTGAGCAGGGTAGGGCCACGGCGCTCGTCGATCATCTTCGCAACCCATGCGCCGATGTCGGTGGTGCTCGGGTGGTTGCTGCTTGACGAAAAACTGAGCGGTCGTGAACTTTCCGGCATCGCGCTGGTTGTTGTCGGCGTGGTGCTGGCGATCATTTTCGGCAAGCGCCGCTCGCAACTGCATCACTGGGAAAACGTCAAGGGCCCGTTGTGGATAGGCGTTGCGGCAGGCTTGGGTGCCGCCCTCTCGCAGGCATTCGGATCGCTCATTGCCCGCCCGGTAATGGAAACTGGCGTTGATGCAGGCTCGGTGTCAGCGCTGCGTGTGGGGGCATCAGTGGTCTGTTTCTATGCAGCTTACATGGTGGTGCCGCGAGCAATGCGCCCGGTCAATCCGCTGACCTTGCCGGTCGGACTGATGGTCGCGTTTTCCGGCTTCATAGCCATGGCGCTCGGCATGACCTTCGTATTGTTCGCACTTGAAGGCGGCGAGGTGGGCATTGTCGCGACACTGTCAGCAACATCACCAGCAATCATCCTGCCGATCATCTGGATGCGCACCGGGGAAATGCCAGCCTGGGGCGCATGGATCGGGGCGCTGCTGGTGGTTGCGGGAAGTGCGCTGATCTTCACTGCGTGAAGACAATCAGCCTTCCACTTCCTCGCGAAGCAATTCCAGTTCCAGCCATTGTTCCTCGAGGGCAGAAAGGGATCGCTCGCGCTCGGCCAGTGCCTTGGCCCAGGTGTCAAACTGTGCCGGGTTGCGCGCATAGAGGCCCGGGTCGGCGAGGGCGGTCTTCAGCTTGCCGATCTCGGCCTCGAGCTTCGTGATTTCCTTCGGCAGGGTTTCAAGTGCATGCTTGTCCTTGAAAGACAATTTGCCCTTTCCCTTGCCTGCCGCAGGTGATGCCGCTTGAACCGGGCCATCCTTCGGCGGCTGCTGTTTGTGCGATTTGCGCGCGGTGACGCCCGATCCCTTCTGGGCGACCATGTCCGAATAGCCACCGGCATATTCGTGCCATATGCCATCACCATCGGATGCGATGACGCTGGTGCAGATGCGGTCGAGGAAGTCGCGGTCATGGCTGACCAGAATTACTGTGCCCGCATAGCCCGAGATGAACTCCTGCAACAGGTCGAGGGTTTCAAGATCAAGATCATTCGTTGGTTCGTCGAGCACCAGCAGGTTTGAGGGCGTGCGCAACCCCCGTGCCAGCATCAGCCGGCCGCGTTCACCGCCGGAAAGCACATTGACTGGCGTTCCTGCCTGTTCGGGCAGGAACAGGAAATCCTTCATGTAGCTAATCACATGCTTGACGGTATCACCAATCGTGACCTGGTCACCTGCCTTGTCGGTAAGCGCATCGCGCAAGGTCCATGAAGGATCGAGCGCCGCGCGTTTCTGGTCGATCACCAGGACATCGAGGTTGATGCCGAGACGGATAGTGCCTGAGTCTGCCGGTGTCTTGCCAGTGATGAGATTGACCAGCGTGGTCTTTCCCGCGCCATTGGGGCCGACGATGCCGATCCGGTCGCCGCGGTGGATGATAGTGGAGAAATCGCGAACAATCGCGCGCTCGCCATATGCCTTTGACACATGGTCGAGCTTGGCAACCAGCTTGCCGGATGTTTCTGCTTCCGCAGTCGTGAGCCTGACAGAACCCGCCACCTGTTTCTGGCTGGCAATTTCCTTGCGCAGCGACGCCAGTTCATGGACCCGGCGCATGTTGCGTTTGCGCCGTCCCGATACGCCGTGGGTGATCCAGTGCTCCTCGCGTACCACCTTGCGGTTTGCCTTGTGGCGCTCGGTTTCCTCGTTTTCGAGCCAGGTGTCACGCCAGTCCTCGAATGCAGCGAAACCCTTGTCGAGAAGCCTCGTTTCGCCGCGGTCGATCCACAGCGTGCGCCGCGACAATGCCTCCAGAAACCGCCGGTCATGGCTGATCAGCACAATGGCGGAACGGGCGCGTTTCAATTCGCCTTCGAGCCATTCTATGGCTGGAAGATCAAGATGGTTGGTCGGCTCATCGAGCAGGAGAATGTCGGGTTCGGGCGCAAGGGTGCGGGCAAGGGCCGCGCGCCGCGCCTCGCCGCCGGAGAGGGAAGCGGGGTTTTCCCCGCCTGTCAGGCCAAGCTCACCCAGCAGGTAGCGCGCACGATGGTGATCATCGGCCGGCGCAAGTCCGGCCTCGACGTAGTCCAGCACGGAGGCAAAACCCGAAAAGTCAGGTTCCTGTGGCAGGTAGCGCATGGTGACACCTGGCTGGACGAAACGCTCGCCCGAATCTGCGTCAACCGAACCGGCTGCAATCTTCAGCAAGGTTGACTTGCCCGATCCGTTTCGCCCTACAAGGCACAGCCGGTCACCTTCGAAAACCGCAAGCGACGCGCCTTCCAGCAGCGGCGCTCCGCCGAAATTGAGGTGGATGTCTTCGAGAAAAAGGATAGGGGCGGCCATGTTGATTTTCCGGTTATTGCGCGGCAGGAAAAGCACGATTTCATTGCCACATGCAATGCGGCATGTCAGTGAGGTGGGGACAGGATGGCAAAAGCCGCGACATTGTGCCCGAATCGGGACTGTGCGGCTGGACAAATGCGCTTGTGACGGAATATGACAGCGCGGATTCCAAGCTCGGCAGGTTGGGATCGGGTTGATTCAACCCATCAGCAACTGTTCTACCGGTCTTGACCGGAAACATGGCCGGGCGGAGATGCAAGTCGATCACGAAAGGACTGGATACCGTGAGCGCAAACGATATGGCAGACGGGGCTGAGCCAAGCCGCCGCGATTTTCTCTACATTGCTACTGCTGCAGTGGGTGCAGTGGGTGCGGCTTCCGTGGCATGGCCGTTTATCGACCAGATGAACCCGGACGCATCAACCAGGGCGTTGGCCTCGATTGATGTTGATGTGTCGTCGATCGAAGTCGGTCAGGCAATCACGGTGAAATGGCGCGGCAAACCGGTATTCATTCGGAACCGTACCGACAAGGAAGTCGAGGAAGCAAAGGCGGTTGCCCTGGCAGACCTGAAAGATCCCGGTGCCGAGAATGAAAACCGGGAAGCTGGCGCGCCCGCTACCGATGAAAACCGCTCTGCCGGCGAAGGCAAGGAAAACTGGATCGTGATGATCGGATCCTGCACCCATCTGGGCTGCGTTCCGGTCGGGCTGGCGGGCGATTTTGGCGGCTGGTTCTGCCCTTGCCACGGCTCGCATTACGATACGGCCGGACGCATCCGCAAGGGGCCCGCGCCACGCAATCTTGAAGTGCCGGTCTATTCCTTCACTTCAGACACAACCATCAAGATCGGCTGAGCGGCAAGGAGCATCGACCCATGAGTGGTGGACATTCAACTTACAATCCGCAGTCGGGCGTGATGAAATGGCTTGACCAGCGCCTGCCGCTGCCACGCCTTGTCTATGACAGCTTCGTTGCCTATCCGGTGCCGCGCAACCTCAACAACTGGTACACATTCGGCGGCATTCTCTCGCTCATGCTGATTGTCCAGATCCTGACTGGTGTCGTTCTGGCAATGCACTATGTCGCCAATTCAGCCATGGCCTTCAACAGTGTCGAGCACATCATGCGTGATGTGAACTACGGCTGGCTGCTGCGCCGCATGCATGCCAATGGTGCATCGATGTTCTTCATCGCTGTCTATATCCATATTTTCCGTGGCATGTATTATGGTTCATACAAGAACCCGCGCGAAGTGCTGTGGATCCTCGGGGTGCTCATCTTCTTCCTGATGATGGCGACAGCCTTCATGGGTTACGTGTTGCCATGGGGCCAGATGAGCTTCTGGGGCGCAACCGTTATCACCGGCTTCTTCTCGGCCATCCCGTGGATTGGCACCTCGATCCAGGAATTCCTGCTGGGCGGCTTCGCGGTCGACAATCCGACGCTGAACCGGTTCTTCTCGCTGCACTACCTGCTGCCGTTCATGATTGCCGGTGTGGTTATCCTGCATGTGTGGGCATTGCATGTGACCGGCCAGACCAACCTGACGGGAGTTGAGGTCAAGAACATCCGCAAGGAAACCGTTCCGTTCACGCCTTATGCGACGATCAAGGACGCCTTCGCCATGGTGGTGTTCCTGATGCTGTTTGGCTGGTTCATCTTCTACCTGCCGGATTATATGGGCCATCCGGACAATTACATTCCGGCCAATCCGCTGAAGACACCGAACCACATCGTTCCGGAATGGTACTTCCTGCCGTTCTACGCGATCCTGCGTGCCATCACTTTCAACATCTATCTGCCCTTCACCGACGTGGTGCTGATCGATTCGAAGCTTGGCGGCGTCATTGCCATGTTTGCCTCGATCGCCATCCTGTTCGTGCTGCCATGGCTCGATACTTCCAAGGTTCGTTCGGCAACCTATCGTCCGCTCTACCGACAGTTCTTCTGGATATTCGCCATTGTATGCGTTGGCCTGGGCTACCTCGGGTCACGTCCGGCGGAAGGTATCTATCCATTCCTGTCGCTGGTGCTGACGATCTATTACTTCGCGCATTTCCTCATCATCCTGCCGGTTCTGGGCTGGGTGGAAAAGCCGAAGCCGCTGCCGGCCAGCATCGCTGACGCGGTGCTGCCGAAAAAGGCAGCCGTAATGCCAGCCGAATGAACCGCAATCCGGAGAACACAATCATGAACATCAAGACTTTTGGTTCCGGGATTGCACGGCTTGCGGCTGCCGCAGTTATCGGCTTCGGCGTGTTGGGCACTGCAGCGCACGCCGCGGAAGAAGGCCAAACGCCGCATTATCCGCTGGAGCATCCAAAGCATGCGCATTGGAGCTTCGCAGGTCCTTTCGGTCACTGGGATATCGGACAGCTGCAACGCGGCCTGAAGATATACAAGGAAGTCTGCTCTGCCTGTCATTCGATGAACCTTGTTTCTTTCCGCAACCTGGAAGAACTGGGCTACAGCGAAGAACAGGTGAAGGCATTTGCTGCTGAATATACCGTGACGGACGGCCCGAACTCAGAAGGTGAAATGTTCGAACGCCCGGCAGTAGGTTCCGACAAGTTTCCTTCGCCGTTCCCGAATGTCGAGGCAGCGGCTGCGGCAAATAACGGCGCGGCACCGCCAGACTTTTCACTGCTTGCCAAGGCGCGCGCGCCCGAGCGCGGCTTCCCGACCTTCATCTTTGACGTTTTCACGCTCTATGCGGAAAACGGTCCTGATTATATCTATTCGCTGCTGACGGGATATCAGGATGCACCAGCAGGAGTGGAAATTCCGGAATCCACCCACTACAATCCGTATTTTGTCGGTGGACCGACTCTCGCGATGGCGGCTCCGCTTTCCGACGGTGTGGTGACCTATGAGGACGGATCGCCGGAAACGGTTGACCAGTATTCCAAGGACATTGCAGCATTCATGATGTGGGCAGCGGAACCAAGCCTCGTCGAACGCAAGGCGCTTGGCTTCAAGGTAATGATCTTTCTGTCGATCTTCGCCATCCTGCTCTACGTTTCGAAGAAATCGGTGTGGGCAGGTCTCAAGGAACGCGACTGACCGTTCCAGCGAGCGGAATATTGAACAAGGGCCTTGCATTGCAGGGCCCTTGTGTTTTCGTGTCAATGAAAACCCGTTCATGGAGCCATGATGGACAAGACCCTGCAAACGACGCTTGCCGATTCAATCCGCACCATTCCCGACTACCCGAAGCCCGGCATCCAGTTTCGCGACATCACGACACTGTTGAACCAGCCACGGGCATTCCGGCGCGCTGTGGATGAACTGGTGCATCCCTATGCCGGAACGGGTGTGGAGCAGGTTGCCGGCATTGAGGCGCGCGGTTTCATCCTTGGCGGAGCGATTGCGCATCAGCTTTCCGCTGGCTTCGTGCCGATCCGCAAGAAAGGCAAGCTGCCGCATGAGACGGTGCGCATTGCCTACAGCCTTGAATATGGGGTGGACGAGATGGAAATGCATCGCGATGCCGTCAGGCCCGGCCAGAAGGTGATGCTGGTTGATGACCTGATCGCGACGGGTGGCACAGCGGAAGGCGCAGTAAAACTGCTGCAGCAAATGGGTGCGGAAGTCGTGGCGGCGTGCTTTGTGATCGACCTGCCGGAACTTGGCGGAAGATCGAAAATCGAAAAGCTCGGAGTGCCTGTCCGCACACTGATTTCCTTTGCCGGTCATTAACCTCATCACGCTTGCGTGAGGCGATGGCCGGATTGATCCTGGTCAATGGACTGTTGCCGGATCTGGTGTATATTATAATTCACTAATATTAACCAGGAAGGAGTACCGGCATGTTCAAGGTCAATGAAGGATCACTCGATCGCGGCCTGCGCATCATCGTAGGTCTGGCGCTGTTGGCAGCGTTTTTCCTCTATCCGGACGCGTCGTGGCGCTACTGGACACTGATCGGTGTTGTGCCGCTGCTGACAGGGCTTGTCGGGTCGTGCCCGCTTTACTCGATCCTCGGCGTCTCTACCTGCCCGGTGAAGAAGGCCTGACAAGGCGACAGCGAGACCATGGTGAAAAAAAGGGCCAGTGTCACGATGCTGGTCATTTCTGCACTTGGTCCAGCCGGGCATCATTCCCACATTGACCATGGCGCAAAGAACCCGCGCGAGCTGGGCGGGTTGGCAAAAGAAATTGGCGTATAAAGGGGATTTGCAACCGGGGGAAGTGTGGCATGATGGGCGCGGAACGGGGGAATCGCGTGGACCCATTGCAGCACAACTGGACGATGAGCGACTGGCTGGCGCTTGGCGGCATGTTGTCCACAATTGTTGTCGGGATGCTGACGCTTTTCGGCGGGTACCATTTGTTCTACAAGGGCCGCGCCATCGACCGCGTGGAACGTCGCCTCGCCGATCCCGCCGCCCGCAAGGCCGAATACGATAAACTGTCGGCGAAAACCGCGCACGAAGCCTATTTCGCCGCCATCCGCCGGCTTGAGGGGTGGGTCGACAGCGTCTACCGCTTCGCCCCGCGGGCAGGCTGGCGCGGCTGGTTCACCTTTGGCGCGTTCAACCGCTGCCTGCAGATTGCCATCCTCTATCCGATGTTGGTGCTGATGGTCGGCTGGGCCTTGGGGGCGTCGGGCGCCTTCGGGCCGCTGCAATTGCTGCCGGATGATCTTGAAGGGGGGCAGCGCTGGCTGTCAATTATCTTAGCCGTGGTGGCTTTCGTTCCCGTTTACCTTTTCTGGCGGAATTTTGACCGGATTTACGAATTGGTAAAGGCAAGGGTTCACGGATTCATAACCTCGCGAACGACTGGCGAAGGAGTTCGCGAGGTTATGGCGGAACGAATCGCCGCCTTCGCCGCCTTCGCCTTCGCCGCCTTCGGCTTCGCCTTCGCCGCCTTCGCCTTCGCCGCCTTCGCCGCCTTCGCCGCCTTCGGCTTCGCCTTCGCCGCCGCCGCCGTCGCCTTCGCCGCCAAACTGGGTTTGGTTAACGCAAGTGAAACCCAGCTGGCGACCTTGATCGTGTTTGCCGTTGCCCTTCCGCTCGTCAACGCCCTGTTCGATTGGCTGTCGGTCGGCGCAACCCGCTGGTTCCTTGCCGCCATCGGCAAGGGCGAATCGAAGGCGAAGGTGGCGATGCACATCGCCCTCGATCTGGTGTTCGCCATCTTGTTCCTGATCGGCCTCGCTATCGCGCTGCCGGCGGCGACCGAGTTCATGGTGCGGCTGTTCGACATTCCGTTCGACTGGCGTGCCGCGATTGCCCGCGCCCATTTGCAGCCCTGGCCACATGCCGTTCCGCTGCTCGGAATGCTGGTCACCACGCTGGCGCCGAGCATCGTGCATCTCGGCGTCGGGCTGACGGCGATCTTCGCCTCCGCCTCCGGATCGCGAGTGGCCATCGCCACGAAGATGGAGGCCTATGAAAAAGAGGGGTTCCATACCGGCCAGCAACAGGAAGTGGCGGCGATGATCCTGAAAGCGGAGCTTTGGTACATTCCGGCTTTCATGGTTGCCGGCCTGCTCACCGGCGCGCTGGCGTGGCTCTTCCTCCACTACCTCCCCGTCGTCGGCCCGACGCTCGCCGATACGGCGCTTTGGGCCGGGCGCTGGGCGGGCTCGTGGTTTTGACGGGTGGGCTTGACCCGAGGATCATCACGGGAATTCATGCCTGGGCGCTGGAACGCGAAAGGCGCTGGCAGTCTTGCCATTAGTTGGCAAACCTCTCCTGTTGCAAGGCTTCAATCCATGACAAGGATCAATTGGCACGACAATGTTTCCTTGCCCTGCCACAATTGCGGTGGCAAGGTCGGATGACATGCAACCGGGGAAATGAATCGATTGGCGGATCTCGCAAGGGCGCTGCAAGACGCAGCCGATGAAGGCATTCTCACCTCAGAGCAATCGGGTGCGCTGGCGCGGTTTCTGGCGGATCGCGGCTTTGCCAGCATGCCGGTGGCTTCGCATCCCGAGGCGATCTTTCCCGATCTTGACAGCCCCGTCGAGCCTGAAGCCAATGTGCTTGAGGAGAGCGAGGCGCCGCGCTTCGTGCGTGGTTTTCATGACATTCTCATCACCATCGGTGTGATTGCCGCGCTCAGCGGGCTGTGGGGCCTTGTCAACCAGCTGGGTGCCTATCTGGCCGGGCCGGTCGCTGCCCTTGCTGCCACGCTGGTGCTGGCGGAAATCCTTATCATTCGCCAGCGTCTGGCGCTGCCTGCTTTCGTGCTCAGCATTTTTTTCTGCGTCACGGTGAGTGCCATCGTGGTGCAGCTCTTCGACAACCCGATTGACGAGCGTGGTGCCCTGGGCGTCGGCGTCCTGACTTTCGGACTGCCGCTGGCACTCATCCCCTATTACTGGCGTTATCGCGTGCCTGCTGCGCTGGCCGCGATGATTGCCTCGGTGGCGCATCTCGCCTTCTTACTTTCAGCGGTGCTGCTGCAGGGCCTGATGGGGCTGGAAGACATCTTCAAGCAGGAACCATTGCAATTGCGGCTTCTGGCGCTGATCTTCGCGCTGGGTGTCTTTGCGGTCGCGATGCATTTTGACCTGCGTGACCCGGCACGGGTGACCCGGCGCTCGGATGTCGCCTTCTGGCTGCATCTCATCGCGGCTCCCGCCCTGCTCTATTCGGTGTTTGACATCGTGATTCACGACGGGAGCAGCAAGGGCTGGTTCCAGGGCAACATCGGCTTTTCGCAGGCGATCATTGCGCTTGTCGTGGTGGCGGTCATGATGCTGATCGGCATTGTGATCGACAGGCGCGCTTTTGTGACCTCCGGCCTCATTTCGCTCGGCATCGCGATTGGTGTGATTGCAAGGGAAGCCAGCTTCGATCTCACGCAACTGGCGGCGCTGCCGGTTTTCCTGGTCGGGCTAGTCGTGCTGATCCTCGGCGTTGGCTGGCAAAGGCTGCGGCGCATCATTGTCTCAATATTGCCGGGCGAATTGCAGCGCAAACTCCCACCGATCCGCTGAGGGGATTGCAATGCCGGGACTTGGTGAGGGACTGACACTGCCGGATTATGGCGCGCTGGCCTTCTTCCTGTTCTCCTGGCTGGCCTTTGACATCGTCATTGACCATTCCATGCTTGGCTTTCGCAGCCTGTCCGGGCTGATGGCGCACAAGCGGCGCGAATGGATGCTGACCATGGCGGCGCGGGATCTGCGCATGATCGACACTGCGATCCTGAACGGATTGCAGCAGGGGGCGGCGTTTTTCGGTTCGGCGTCGATCCTGGCGATTGGCGGCTCGTTCGCACTGCTTGGCGCGACCGACCAGGTCTTGCAGATTTACCGCGACGTGCAGTTGAGTGCGGAGATGCCGCGTGGCCTGTGGGAGACCAAGGTGATGGGCCTCACCGTGATATTCGTCTATTCGTTTTTCAAGTTTGCCTGGTCATACCGACTGTTCAACTATTGCTCGATCCTCGTTGGCGCGGTGCCGCACCGGGCCGAGGGCAATGCGGCAGCGGTGCGCAATGCGGCGATCATGGCAGCCGAGATGAACATCAATGCCAGCCGGCACTTCACCTCCGGCCTGCGCGGCATCTTCTTTGCGCTAGCCTATCTCGGCTGGTTTGTCGGGCCATGGTTCCTGGCCGGTTCCACCCTGTTCGTGGTTTCGGTGCTGACCCGCAGGCAATATTTTTCAAGGGCACGCAAAATTCTTGAGGAGGATAACGCGTAGGCGCAAATCGCCCTGTTCCCGGCATGTGCAAAAATACACGTCATCTGTTTCGGCACAGATCTATCTTCAGTTCATCGGAAGGCAACACCGCCCCGATCAAACCGAATACAGATCATGGAGAGAAACAATGATCCGCAAGTCCCTTTCTACCGCCGTTGCAGTCGCCGTACTCGCAGGTTCGGCAATGCTTGGTGCAACCTCGGCCTCGCAGGCTGGCGGTTATGGCTATAACGGCCACTACAACGGATATCACGCCCAGACCTACTACAGCGGCTACAACAACTACTATTATGAGCCGCAGTGCTACACCAAGAAGGTCAAGTTCTGGGACTATTATGGCAATCTGCGCGTCAAGCGCGTTCGCGTCTGCAACTGACGCCGGCCAGTCCAACCGTCTGAAAACAGACTTTCTCTCCAAGAGGCTCCGTTTCCGAAAGGAACGGAGCCTTTTGGCGTTCGGTTTTGGAAACAAGCATCCGCAGATATTGAAATCGGGAACCATCACATTGCCGCAGCAAATGCCAAATTTCCTGCCTTCATTGCGCACCTTGGCTGATTCCATGACGCTCGGAGTGTAATCTTGCCGGTTGAACAATTTCACTCAACCGCCAGACGGCGCTTCGGTTTACTATCCAATTCCTTTGCCTGTTGAAAGCGAGCCAGAAATATACAAAACTATATCGATACTGACGTTTAACTACTGATTGGATTTGGCATGCCCGTAAGCGCAACACAAAGCTGGATTGATGGAGACGGTATCACCTGGACCAGCTCGGGGTCCGGCTACATTTATGACGACAGTTCCAACGCGGTCGATTACGGTTTGGAATGGGATCAGTTCACCAGTGTCGGTGCGGGCGAGTTGTCCGCAGACGGGCGGATGCTTACCCTGGACCCGATCATTTCCGGGAATTTCTCCCTGGTACGGACCATCTATGTTTCTCCCGATGACGGTTTCATACGCACGGTTGATTTCATCACGAATATTGGCAATGCAAGCGCCGTCTTCAATTACTCCCAGACCACTGACCTCTATTATACCGGCGATACAGTCGCAACTTCGTCTGGCGACGCAGTGCTCGATGCGTCGGACAATTGGTTTGCCACAGAGCCGGCGACAGCTTCCACGCATGGAATAACCGTGGTGTTTGATGGGGATGGAGGATTGGACCCATCTGCTGCCAGCCAGTTGGATGCTGACGAGCTGCAATTTTCCTATACTCTCAATCTTGGCGTTGGTGAAACCCGGGCAATTGCCACCTTCGCAACCCAGCACCAGACAATCGGTGAAGGGATTGCGGATGGAATGTCATTTGCTGCGATCACCGCAACGCAATTGCAGGGCCTGAATGAAGACCAGATTGGGGCTATCGCCAATTTCGATTTGTCAGGAATTGTTACCTTCAATTATACGGGAACCAGTGGTTTCGATTTTTTCGTAGGCGAAAGTTTTGACGAGACTTTCATAGGGTTTGCCGGCAACGACATCCTGTCAGGTGAGGCAGGCAATGACCGGATCTTCGGCGGTCTTGGGAATGACACACTCCTGGGCGGGCGCGGAGACGATCATATCGTAGGTGGAGCCGATTCAGACACCATCCATGGCGGCATTGGCGATGACGTCATTTTCGGTGATACCGCAACAGGTCTGGAGACCACAGCCGGTACGATTACCATTCCGTCAACGGGCGAGCTTTTTTCGGTCAGTCTGACGCTTCCCGACACTGCACTCAGCACATCCGTTCCGGTGGTCGGTTATGTGTCGCGTACTCCGGTCCTGGACAGCCAGATCAATGTGGTCTTCGTGATTGATCAATCTGACAGTACCGGCGACCCCTTTGTCGGAAGTATTTCTGTCCCCGATGTCAACGGGGATACATTGACAAACACTATTCTGGACGCCGAAATACTTGGTGTTGAAAATCTGATCAGCAACCTGATTGGTACGGTTGGCGTTGACAACATCAATGCTGCAGTCGTTGGCTTCAACGATAACGCCCAAACCTATTTTTCCGGTCCATTGTCTACCAACACGGATGGCGATGGCATCCTGGATGCCATTGAAGCTGCGCGGACATTGCTCGACAGTGGCGGCACCGATTTTGAGTCCGGATTGCTTGAAGTAATCAGTTTTCTTGGCAACCAGGCGACCGGCCAGAATTACGTATTTTTCCTGTCAGACGGGGCAAATAATAACGGTTACAGCACAATTGCGCAGGAAGTCGCGACTCTTTTGAACCGGAATGGCTTGAACACAACCATCAGGACATTCGGTGTGGGTGCCAATAGTGATCCGCTTCAACTGGACCTCATGGACGATGAAATCGACAATGACAGTGACACGGTTGTGCTTGATCCGTCGTTGTTAGGCTCCGCGCTGATTGATCCGGGTATCCAGCAATCCGACGTTTTGCGGGTTGACCTGGTTCTGAACGGAAATGTGGTTGCCAGCATACCCGGGACATCACTGACCAGCACACCTTTGGGATTACAATTTGAATTCCAGGCGGTGCTCAACGGGCTCCTGATTGGCCAGGATGATGTGGTCCAGGCAATCGCATACGCCACTGATGTCGATGGTAGCAGTGTTGCGACCCAACAGATCATTGAAGAATATGCTCCAGGAGGTGCCGCTGACTACATGATTGGCGGTGAAGGCAATGACACCATCTACTCGGGCGATGGAGACGACGTTGCCGAGGGGGCCGCCGGAGATGACCGGATATTTGGTGATCTCGGCAATGATGCACTGTTTGGTGGCAGTGGAGATGACTACATCGATGGCGGTTTTGGTGTGGACTACATCTTTGGCGATGATGGCGTCGATACACTGTTAGGCGGCGAGGACGGGGACTTTATCTGGGGCGGGGCGGACCGTGACACCATTTTTGGAGAAGAGGGCGCTGATTGGCTTCGCGGCGAAGGGGGATCAGATTTCCTGTTCGGGCAGGCAGGCAGTGATGTGCTCTTCGGAGGCGATGATGTGGATTACCTTTTCGGCGGTGATGATACAGACACCATCTACGGCGGAGAAGGCAATGACTGGCTGTATGGCGAGAATGGCAGTGATGTCATGTATGGCGATGCCGGAAATGATGTGCTGATCGGCGGGTTGGAAACAGATTTCATGTATGGTGGCGACGATACCGATACGATCTTCGGGGAAGGCGGCAATGACCAGTTGTTTGGCGAAGATGGCGGTGATGTTGTGTATGGCCAGGCAGGTGTGGACACGATCCATGGTGGTGCGGGCGGTGACTTCCTGTTCGGGGGCGACGATGCTGACACCATTTTCGGTGGCAGTGAAAGAGACCAGATATTTGGTGAGGATGGTGCTGACACGCTCTGGGGCGAAAGCGGCGATGACTATATGGAAGGCGGAGACCAGTCCGATTACCTCTTTGGCGGCTTTGACAATGATTTCCTTTTTGGCAACAGCGGTGACGATTATTTGTATGGTGATCACGGCATAGACTGGCTCTATGGCGGGATTGGCAATGACCAGTTATGGGGTGCGTCCGTCAACGGTCTCGGTGATGGAATCACTGATCTGTTCGTTTTTGAGGATGGTTGGGGCCTTGATACAATCCACGACTATGAGAGCGGAATTGATCTTCTCTACATGGTGGGCGTGAGCGGCCTGACAAATGCCAGCCAGCTTGTAATTCTTGATTCCGGTGGTGGAAATGCGACTGTATTCTTCGGAAACGACGCCGTTACCTTTTCCGGGGTTACCGCGAGCCAGCTTGTTGCAGATTCAGCGAACTGGATATTGAATTAGTATCCCAGTCCGATTGCACTTCTGGTGCCAGACCGGACCCTGCCTGTTTGAAAGGCAGCTGAAACATAATTGCAGGGCTGGAAAGCTGCGCTCAGGTGTTGAACTTGAACAGCATCACGTCGCCGTCGTGAACGACATATTCCTTGCCTTCATCGCGCGCCTTGCCGGCTTCCTTGGCAGCGACTTCACCGCCCAAAGTGACATAGTCGTTGAAGGCGATGGTTTGCGCCCGGATGAAGCCGCGTTCGAAGTCGGTATGAATGACGCCGGCAGCACCGGGAGCCTTGGTGCCCTTGACAATGGTCCATGCCCGGGTTTCCTTCGGCCCGGCGGTAAAATAGGTGATGAGGTCAAGCAGGCGGTATCCGGCCGCAATCAGCCGGTCGAGACCTGACTCTCTCAAGCCGTTCATTTCCAGATATTCGGGCTGCTCGGCTTCCGGCATCTGGGCAATCTCTTCCTCGATGCGGGCAGAAATGATCACGGTTTCAGCGCCTTCGGCTTTCGCGAGTTCCTCGACGCGTTTTGTCTGTTCATTGCCGGTCGCGGCATGTCCCTCATCGACATTGCAGACATAAAGAACGGGATGCGAGGTCAGGAGGTTCAGGCCCTTGAGAATGCGGATTTCGTCCGCTGCAAGGGACTTGAGCAGGTTGCGGGCCGGCTTGCCGTCGCGCAGGAGAGCAAGTGCCGCATCCATGACTGGCAATTGTGCGAGCGAATCCTTGTCTTTTGCGCCTGCGCGCTTGCGGGTCTGCTCGGTCCGGCGCTCAAGGCTTTCGAGATCGGCGAGCATGAGCTCGGTTTCGATGGTCTCGATATCGGCGACCGGATCAATGCGGCCCTCAACATGGGTGATGTCATCGTTTTCGAAGCAGCGCACGACATGCACGACGGCATCGACCTCGCGGATATTGGCGAGGAACTGGTTGCCAAGACCTTCGCCTTTCGAGGCGCCACGCACGAGGCCCGCAATATCAACAAAGGATATGCGGGTCGGAATGATTTCCTTTGACCCCGCAACCTTGGCAATCTGCTTCAGGCGCGGATCAGGAACTGCCACCTCACCGGTATTGGGCTCGATCGTGCAGAAGGGATAATTGGCTGCCTGTGCCGCTGCGGTTTTTGTCAGTGCATTGAACAGTGTCGATTTACCAACATTCGGCAGGCCGACGATGCCACATTTGAAACCCATGGGATAATCTCTTCACTTGCCGAAAATTCCGGCTGGCTGGTGGAGGAACGGATTGACGATGGCCAAGCCGCCGATTTGCTGGCCATCGTGTAAATCTTCCGAAAGGAAATGGCTACACCCGAGTTCAGTCGTCCTTGTTGCCCAGCAGCTTTTTCAGCATTTCAGCCATGGGGCCGGATTGTGGCAGTTTCGCAGATGGTGAGGAAGGGCGCGCCTGGCGGATATGGCTTTGCGACTTGGCCGGACCTGGTGTCCTGGCCGGTTCGGGACTGCCACCCGTTGCCAGTGCCACCTTGTTCATGAAACTGGCGTCGTTGCCGGAAACCAGCAGGCCGATATTGACGGCAATCGCGTCAAGAAACGGTTCCAGCCATTCCTGGTCTGCCTTGACAAAGTCGCCCAGGACATGACGCTGGACCAGTTCCTTGTGTCCGGGATGGCCAATGCCGAGCCGCACACGGCGATAGGCATTGCCGCAATGGGCGTCAATGGAACGGATGCCGTTATGGCCGCCGGCACCACCGCCGGTCTTGATCCGCAATTTGCCCGGTGCCAGATCGAGCTCATCATAGATAACGACCAGGTCAGCAGGTGTCAGCTTGTAGAAGCGCAAGGCTTCCTGAACAGCCTCGCCTGACTTGTTCATGTAGGTTAGCGGTTTGAGCACCAGCGTCTTCATGCCGGCGATCTCGCCTTCCGCCATCTCACCCTTGAATTTCTTTTTCCACGGCGAAAAGGAATGGCGGCGGACGATTTCGTCCGCCGCCATGAAACCGATATTGTGCCGATTGCCAGCGTAAGATGCTCCGGGATTTCCCAAGCCTGCGATAACCAGCATGGCTTCTGGCTCCTTCGGATACGGCAAAGATTACGCTTCGCCAGCCTCTTCAGCTTCATCACCGTCCGCATTTCCACCAGAGCGCGATGCCGAAGAACCGGCGATCGTTGCAATGGTGAAGTCGCGATCAGTGATCGTTGGCTTCGCGCCCTCCGGCAGCTTCACATGGCTGATGTGGATTGAGTCGCCGATGTCGCGCCCGGTGAGGTCGATCTCGATGGCTTCGGGAATCGCGGTCGCCAAAACTTCAAGCTCGACTTCGTGGCGCACGATGTTGAGAACGCCACCACGCTTGAGGCCGGGTGATGCGTCTTCGTTGAGGAAGTGAACGGGCACTTCAACGGTAACGCGCGAGGATGCGGAGATACGCAGGAAGTCGACATGGGTGATGAATTCACGCACGGGGTCAACCTGGAAATCCTTTGGCAGGACCTGATGCTTTTCGCCATTCACGTCGATTGTCGCAATCGTGGTCATGAAACCACCGGCATGCAGGCGCAGCGACAGTTCCTTGAACGGAAGGGCAATTGGAAGGGGTTCTTTCTTGTCGCCATAAATGACGGCAGGCACCATTGCGTTTCTGCGAAATTCCCGGGAGGCCCCCTTGCCGGTCCGGTCGCGCAATTGTGCCTTGAGCTCATATGATTCGTGGCTCATGGCTTTTCCTTTTTGATATGCAGAGGGCATTCCGGACTTCAGAATTCTGATCCGGAATTTGCTGGGTTGAACGGAAGTTCAAACGCAACAAACCCGCGCTGCCTCCAAGGGTGTCTGCGCGGGCAGGGGGCTTATAGGGCGTATTGCAGGAATTCGCAAGAGCCGGGTGAAAAGGTGCTGAAAATCCGGGAGAGCGCCGGTGACGATCAGTCGAAGAGGCTCGACACCGATTTTTCCAGCGCTGTGCGGTTGATCGCCTCACCGACCAGTTCAGCGACTGATACGACACGAATATTGTGCGCCGTCTCGATGGCCGAAGTCGGCTGGATCGAGTTGGTGATGACCAATTCCTTCAGGCTCGAGGCCGCGATACGGGCAACTGCGCCGCCCGACAACACGCCATGGGTGATATACGCCGTGACACTGGCCGCTCCGATTTTCAGCAGGGCCTCTGCAGCGTTGCACAATGTTCCACCTGAATCGATGATGTCATCGATCAGGAGGCAGTCACGGCCCTGGACGTTGCCGATCACATTCATGACTTCCGACTCGCCCGGACGCTCACGGCGTTTGTCCACAATCGCCAATTGCGCATCAAGCCGCTTGGCAAGCGAACGTGCGCGGACGACGCCGCCGACATCGGGAGACACCACGACAATGTTTTCCAGGTCGTAATTGTCCTTCACGTCACCGGACAATACTGGCACTGCAAACAGATTGTCGGTCGGAATGTCGAAAAACCCCTGGATCTGGGTGGCATGCAGGTCGAGGGTCAGCACCCGGTCGGCACCCGCCTTGGTGATCATGTTGGCGACCAGCTTGGCCGAAATCGGTGTGCGCGGACCCGGTTTGCGGTCCTGGCGGGCATAGCCAAAATAGGGAAGCACGGCTGTTATGCGCTTGGCCGATGCGCGCTTCAACGCATCGATCATGATCAGCAATTCCATCAAATGGTCATTTGCCGGATAGGATGTCGATTGCAGGATGAAACAGTCTTCGCCACGGACATTTTCGAGGATTTCCACGAAAATCTCCTGGTCAGCAAAACGCCGGACATTTGCAGTGCCGAGACGAATATCAAGATATTTCGAAATCTGCTCTGCGAGAACGCGATTCGAGTTGCCAGCGAATAATTTCATGGGAAGTGCCGCACCTGTATGATCGTTTCACGTTCCGGCAGAAACGGGAAAACAATTCGACCCATCGAATTTGCCTCCGCAGCCAGACATTTGCGGTCGGTCATTACCGCCCGATCTGACAAGCTTCAGCCCATGCGCGGCTGTATAGGGGAAGGGGGGGCCACTATCAATGCAAAGATTTGTTTTTCAACCGGCGTTGCGTGTGGAAACCCAGGTTCGAAGGCTAGCCATCGTCGATTGGGCGACCCGGTTGAGTATATCATCGGTTACGCCGGCCCAAGGGTCACCTGTGGCTGCTCCCCCACGTTCCTGGCCTGAAATCCGGTGTACCCGGGTTCCGTTGGTGTCCAACACGTCCCAGACATAAACCAGAATGGTTCCGGTGCCGTCATTCAGGGCGGAGAAATAGCCCTTTATCTGGTATTTCGCGCCCTGCTGCAGTGAAACGACTACCGGCACCTGGTTGGTCTGGGCTGCGCTGCGCATGGCATTGGCAAGTGAAGTGACAGCTGACTGCGGAGCCCCCGTCACCGGAAGGAACGAAACCGGCGGTGTTGGCGAAAGCGAGGCGGTCTGGCTGCCCTGCTGGAACTGTGAGCCCGGAGCCTGGCCCGATTGGTCGGCCAAAAGGGCGGTCTCATTGCCTTGCGTGGTGGAGCCGACGGTGCCGGAGGGCTGCGGCGCATTGGCAACGGATCGCGGAGGTGCAACTGCGGCGCTGCCAAGCCCCTGTGTCACGGAGCCGGAATTGCAAGCAGAAAGAGCGATTCCCGCTGTCAAAAGCGCAATTGTCCCGATGCTGTTGGAGAAAGGGCGTTTCACAGCGGGGGAAATGCACCTTGCTTCGCGATGCTTGCCAGTAAATACAGTCACTTGCCGCCTCGGTTGCCGCAGTTGCTAAAGAGCGGTTTCCGGCTCCTGCTGATCCAGGAACCGACTACCGGATTGAAATTGTTACGCCTTTCTGTCCAGCCAGCCCTGACTGAACGAAATCCGCACCAGCGCGGGCGTTTCCGCGAATCCCTGTTTAGCCGCTATCGGATGATCAGGTCAATTTCGTGACGTGTCAGGCTTTGCGGGCCTGAAGCTGAAGTTATGTAACTCTGACCGATGGTCATGGCTGTGTCGGTGTCGCTGTCGGCGATTATCATGTGAATGAAGAATACCATGTCCTTTTCGAGGACGAGATCATTGCCGGCATAGATCATCGGCATGTCCATCCAACTCGGACTGAAGCGCGCGCCCAACGAATAGCCGCAGGCATTGAGCCGGTGACGCACCAGTCCTGCTGCATCGAGCACGCGCACATGGGCATCAAACATGTCGGAAACCTTGTTTCCAACCACCATGGCGTCACGCACTTCGACCAGCGCATCGCGTGCGGCCTCGTATAGTTGCTGGTGGCGTGCAGTAGGTTTGCCGATGATGAGTGTGCGCATCATGGCGGCGTGGTAATGTGCCATGGTGCCTGCCCATTCGAGCGTGAGCTGGTCGTTTTTTGAAAGCTTGCGCCTGCCGGACTTGTAGCGGCACAAAAGCGCATCCTTGCCAGAACCGATGATGAATTCATTGCCGGGATAATCGCCACCGCGTGAAAATATCGCCGAATGCATGGCTGCGAGGATGTCACCTTCATCAGCTCCGGCCTTGGAAACCCTGATCGCCTCGTCCAAGGCAAGGTCGGCGAGTTCGCCTGCCTGTCTCGTATAGTCAAGCTCAGCCTTTGACTTGACCGCACGCAGCCGCTCAACCAAACCAGAAGCATCGTGGATTTCGGCGAAAGCCTTCAGTCTTTCGTCGAGCGCCTTGCCGTGCCTGGCAGTCAGGCCAACGGTGTCGTATTCCACGCCAATCCGGGTTCCGACCAAATCAAGTTCACCCATTACATTGTACAGATCAAGGGTAGGATCAGCACCGGCGCGGTCGGTCCAGACCACGATGTTTGCAATGTTTGAGGTATGGCGTGCCTGACGCAGGTCTGCAGAGCGGGTGACGAGCACCATTTCGCCATTTCGCTTCACGACAAGGCACTGGAAGAAGCAGAAGCCAAAAGTGTCGTAGCCGGTGAGCCAATACATGCTTTCCTGTGAGAACAGCAGCATGCAATCGAGCTTGCGCTCATCCATGACGGCCTGCAGGCGCTCCAGCCGGTTTGAATATTCCTTCGCGGAAAAATGCAGGGCCATGATCAACTCCTCAGGATGATTGCGGATATCTGGCGACCATAGTCAGGCTCGCCGCGATGTGTCTTGCGACGATAGGAAAAGAAATTTTCCTCGTCCTCATAGGTGCAGTGTCCCGTCCATCGGGCACTGACACCTGCCATTTCGAGCCGGTTGACGATATAGGCCGGCAAATCGAACAACATGCGGCCGGCCTGACCGGAGGGTATCAGAAATTGCCGGTTGTCCGGACTGATCGCCACAAGCCGCTCGACAAATTCGGGGCCGACTTCGTAGTTTTTCTGGCTGATGACCGGTCCCAGTGTTGCAACAATGGCGTTGCGGCTGGCGCCGAGTTTTTCCATTGCAACGATTGTGTTTTCGAGTACTCCGGTAGTGGCCCCCTTCCAGCCGGCATGCGCCGCGCCTATGACCCCCGCAGATCCGTCGGCAAACAGCACAGGTCCGCAATCGGCTGTCAGAACGCCAATTGCAAGGTTCGGTTCTGCCGTCACCACAGCATCAGCCTGCGGCTTGTAGTCTGATGCCCAGGGTGAAGTCACGATGGCCACATCCGGTGAATGAACCTGGTATGGCGTTGCAAGGCCTGTTGCCTCTGCGCCGAGGAATGCTGCCACACGGCGGCGGTTCTCCAGGATTGCCGCCCGCTCATCGTGCGAACCAAGCCCCACATTCAGGCCTGCATAGATGCCTTTTGATACGCCACCCCTGCGCGTGAAAAACCCGTGCGCAATGCTGTGTGAAGCGTCCACGCCACTTTGGGCGAGGGTTTCACACAAAAAGGGAGCCGGGAGCGTCATCGCTGCCGACGGGTGATTTGGTAGCCGCATTTCATGGTCCGAGATTGGCGGGGGAAATGGTCGCTGTCAATCTCCAGTTTTCGGCATCACAAAGGGTGGCAGGTCTGGTACTGCCCCGCCTTGACAGCCATGCCAAAGGCCGATCACCTTGAAAAGATTGCCCATCTCATTGGGTGCAGCCAGTCTTTCAACTTCTGTCCGGATTTGCTCGCGTCGATCATTGTCAGCGGTGCTGCCCAGGATTCCGGCGCGCTCCAGCAGCCCCATTGCCAACAGGAATTCGCCTTGCGTGGCAATGGCCGATCTGCCAATGCCCGCATGGTCGGCCAGACGCTTCAACGGCTCGAAATCGACGTGGCTTGTGAGGTCTGCATCTCCCGGTGCTTCAAGGGGGTTTGTGGGTTTGTGTGCCCGGACAGCCTGGAAAGTGTCGCCGAAACCCGATTTCACATGCCCGTAATCGATCAAGAGGGCGGCACCGTTGTGAGCCAAGACGTGCTCACAAAGTTCCTGCACAAAAGCTTCGCGGGCAGGGGAGACTTCGAAGACTGAACCATCGGGTTCGAATTCGTGCCCATGGGGCAAAAGTGCCGGATCAATCTGTCCTGCGCCCAGCATGAATGTCAGTTTGTCGCTGCCGTCCAGTCCGATGCAGTTTTCCAGCCAGTTCTTCCCGGATTTCACATATTGCCGGAAAGGCAATACGTCGAGCAATTCGTTGGCGATGAGGATCGCTGGCATGGCGGGGAGCGCCTGCAGCGAAGCATGCCATTGAATGGCATGGCCGGTACCGGACAGGCGCTTGCGCTGGCGGGCAACCATTGCAGGGCTGGTTTCTAAGAGATGCACCGAAATCGCGGAGTTGAAATCGGCAAAGCGTTGCGCAGTTCGCAATATGTCGGCCATCAGCGTGCCATGGCCGGGACCGGCTTCCACCAGCGCGATTGCAGGTGGTGAACCAAGCGCCTGCCAGGCAGAGACGCACCAGATACCGATCAGTTCGCCAAAAAGCTGGCTGACTTCGGGCGCGGTGATGAAATCGCCTTTTGCACCGATGGCAGTCTGGCGTGAATAATATCCGTTTTCGGGATCGCTCAACGCCAGATGAATGAACTCGGCCAGCGGCATCGGCCCTGCATGACGGATCATGCGCGAAATGCGCTGGCGGAGGCTCATTTGCAGGCTGGCCACTATTGTCTGCGTCCCGATGAACTTGCCATGGCCCAGACGCCGATGGCAATCATCGGCAGTGACAGTACCATGCCCATGGTCACCCATCCGAATGCAAGATAACCCAGTTGCGGGTCCGGCAGGCGAACAAATTCGATCATGAACCGGCACAGGCCGTACCAGGCAACAAATGCGCCTGCGACGAAACCCGGGCTTTGCAGCCGCTGGAAGGAATGCGTCAGGATGCGCAGCAGGATGAACAGTAACAAGCCTTCGAACAGGCCTTCATAAAGCTGGCTTGGATGGCGTGGCGCGGGTCCGGCAGCAGGAAAGATCACCGCCCAGGGCACGTCACTGACCTTGCCCCACAGTTCCTGGTTGATGAAATTCGCGATCCTTCCGAACAGGATGCCGGGTCCGACGCTGGCAGCGATCACGTCGAACAGCGAGAAGGCGGAAAAACCGCGCGACCGTGCAAACAGGATCATGGCCAGCAATGTGCCGATCAGACCGCCATGGAAGCTCATGCCGCCGGTCCAGATCATGAAGATGCGCATCGGGTTGTCGAGATAGACCGGTAGGTCGTAAAACAGCACATGGCCAATGCGCCCGCCAGCGATGATGCCGACTACTGCCCAGGTGAGAAAATCGTCGAGATCAGCGGGTGATATCGGCGATTGCCTGTTGCCCCACAAGCGGTCGTTGGCGACCAGGCGGCGCGCATACCACCAGCCGAACAGGATGCCTGCGACATAGGCAAGGCCGTACCAGTGAATTTCAACCGGGCCGAGATGCAGGAAGACCGGGTCGATCGGAGGGAAGGGAATTGCGAGGAGCGGCATTTTCGGTCCGGCTTGTTGATCTTGCTTCCGCTCATGCCATGCAGCCGTGACAGGGTAAAGACCGCGGCTCGCTCAATATTTCACGTTGAAATTCCGCTCCGGCGATTTTGTGCCGTCATAATAGGTGACGATTACCTGCATGGATTTCGTGCTCTTGGCTATCTTGCGGTAGATTTCAGCGTTGTCGGGTACCGAATAGGGATTGGCCGGATCGCAGGCCACCAGCGGCCAGGTTTCGAATTTTCCGGAATTGTCGAAGGCATATTCGATTTTCTCGATGCCGCAACGATAGGAGACGAGATGGCTGAAATAGACGAGGTTGCCATTGTACTCGCGGAATGAAAGCCACGCTGTCCATAGCTGCTCGAGGATCTGTTTCTGCCCGGCTTTCAATTCACTGTCGGGATCAAACCGGATCGGGAAAACACCCGCTTCCTCACCGCGCTTGTCACGCCAGGTTACATAAATCTCGCCAGGTTCGTAGTCCGCGGGCAGTGAGAACCAGGTTACAGGCATAGGGGCGCCGGTGCGCTGGTCGATCTGGGGCATGGTGCCGGTATCGACAAACTCACCGTCCTTGCCAAGCCGGTAGCCGAACTGGAGGGCAGGCTCAGGCAGGGAAACAGTAACCTGCCAGCCGGCATTCGAACGGCTGAAGCTGGCGATCGGCTTCGCCTTGCCAGCCTTCGGCTTGGGGTCGACACGCGGCAGCATCGCAACAGTTGCTCCTTCCTGGAAGGTTCCCTGCGATCCGCGCAGCAGGCTTTCGGCTGCACCCGCCTCGCCTGGGTTCAGCGTGACGGTGCCAATAATCTGGTCGTAATAAGCTGGTGTCTGCACATGACCGATGCCCGCCGCCAGGTCTCGCACGCTGACCTGTGTCGCTTTGGCGATATCGACGATGGAGGCGTTGGGCTTTTCAAGTTCTGCGAGGAATTGCCGCGTGAATACTGAGTTGGGGTTCTGGTCAGCATCATTCAGCCGGTCGAGTGCGGACTGGCCGATGCCAGCCGAGAACAGCACGAAGACACCCTCGGAGGGTGCCATGCGCGAAAGGCCCGCCTGGCCATCAAGCGAGCGCTTGCCGGCCACTGCAAAGGGATTGTCACGGCAGGCATCCAAAATCAGTACAACCGTCGAAGCTCCCGCTTTTTGCAGCCGGTCTGACAGCTCATCAGCAAGGAACGCCTCATCACGGACCAGACCTTCCTCGCCGGGGCCGGCCTGGGGAATGTCCACCGGCAGCAGAAAATTCTGGCCGGAAATCGCAAAGCCGTGACCGGCATAATAGAACAATGCGAGATCGCCCGGCTGGATCGACTTCTCGAATTCCAGCACAGCGCGGCTCATGGCACGGCGCCCGATATCCTTGGCGGTGGTCACTTGAAATCCGATGGCGGCAAGTTCCTTCGATACAGCTTCTGCGTCGTTGCGGGCCTTTTGCAGCTTTGGCACGTTTTCATAGTCGTCATTGCCAACCACCAGCGCTACGCGACGTTGCTCCTGTGCCTCGGAAATGGCGGGGGCTGCGACCATCAGCATGAGGGCGGGGAGGGCGATGATGGTGGAAACCGAAACCAGTTTGCGAATGAATGTGCCAAATGCCACGGTCATTGGTGATCTCCGATCCTTTTCGTACTGCCAGTTCGCCCTGCCAGTCCGCCGGAAAGACAGTTCTCCCATTTGAACCAGCTTATCCGATTGCTGTCGAGTTGTTGTGACACAAGTCACATGACGGTTTGTGGCGGCAAGACAGTTTCACGCATTGAAACTGTGCCGGTGGAAGGCTACCTAACTCGCAACAAATTCAGCAGCTACCAGCGTTCCCGCTGGTATCGAGACCAGTGGCGCTTCAGGAGAACCATGATGAACCAGGGCCAGAACCGGATTTTTGATGAATTCGCAAAATTGATGACGGATGCCGCCGGTGCCGCGCAGGGCGTGAAGCGGGAGGTGGAGACCGCATTCCGTTCACAGGCGGAGCGCTTCCTTGCCGACATGGACCTTGTGAAGCGCGACGAATTTGATGCGGTCAAGGAAATGGCGGCAAATGCTCGGGCTGAAAACGAAGCGTTGAAGCGCCGGATTGAGGCGCTTGAAGCGCAGCTTGGCGGCAAGGCATCTGAAAAACCTGCCCGCAAAGTGTCAGCGACCGAAAAAAAGTGACGTCACAAAAAGTTTTTATCCACAGCTCTGCCGGTTCCAAAAGCGGAGTCGGCAGAATCGCTTAGCGCCTGTCTTGCATATTGTGATTCAAATCTTCTCCACAGATTCGCTCTACGCCCGCCCGGTTGCGGGGTAGCCAAACCAACCCCCGCGAATAGACTGAAATTACAGGATGATTCGTGGCGGACCCATTCGGCCCCGCCCACCGGGCAAACAGGCTGATGTGCGAACTCCTGTAATCTTGTTGCATGCGTTGCGTTGTTTCCCAAAAGACAGGCAATCGCCGTGCGGCGGCGGAAGCGAGGATCGATGAGCCTTCTTGAACTGGAAATGGATCGCGAGATGAACCCTGTCGACATGATCGAGCAAGTTGCCTCGGTCAATGACTGGGAATTCGAGCGCTCCGGCGATGACGAGATCAATATCACCGTCAGCGGCGTGTGGGCCGACTACAGTGTATCGTTCTCGTGGATGGAGGATTTCGAGGCCCTCCATCTCGCCTGCGCATTCGACCTGAAGGTGCCGGAACGGCGCACGCTTGAAACCATGAAACTGCTGTCGCTGGTCAATGAGCAATTGCTGATCGGTCATTTCGATCTGTGGACGCGCGAAGGCGTGATCATGTTTCGGCAATCCCTGTTGCTCAATGGCGGGGCGGAGCCGAACGGCGAACAGCTTGAATGCCTGCTGACCAGTGCGCTGGATGCATGCGAACGCTATTTCCAGGCATTCCAGTTTGTCGTTTGGGCAGGCAAGCCAGCGCAGGAAGCGCTTGACGGGGCATTGTTTGAAACCCACGGAAATGCCTGAACGTCGAGTGCCGTTGCGGTAGCGTACAGCGCTGTCGCTTGAGCTTGTTGGCATTCCGTGGCAAGCAATGGGCCTTGCAATGGCTAGGGCGAAGAGAATGACAGGGATGAACGGCTCCAGCAATTTCACTATCGCGCTGGTGGGAGCCGGCAATATGGGTGGAGCCATGCTTGCCGGCTGGCTGAAGAGCGGCATCGCGCCGGAGCGCATCACGGTGATTGATCCTTCACCGCCACCTGCCATGGCGCAAATGCTTGAGGCGCATGGCATGACTGCCGTTTCTGCGGTACCGGATGGCTATCAGCCCGATGTGCTGATCATGGCAGTCAAGCCGCAAATTCTCGACAAGGTTCTCGCCGCCAATGCCGCGATCTGCGGACCGGATACGGTGGTTGTGTCGGTTGCAGCGGGCAAGACCATCAGCAACATGGCGGCAATATTGGGTGCGCGGGCGGGGGCGATTGTACGCTGCATGCCGAATACGCCAGCGCTGGTGGGGCGCGGCATTACGGTCTGCTGCTCCAATCCCGAGGCCAGCGTTGGCCAGTGCGAAAATGTTTCGCTGCTGTTGCGTGCGACCGGCAGCGTGGAATGGGTCAGGGATGAAGCGCTGATCGATGCGGTTACTGCGGTATCGGGAAGCGGTCCGGCCTATGTGTTTCATCTGGCGGAATGCATGGCGGCGGCGGGTGTAGCGCAGGGCCTGCCGGAAGAACTGGCGATGAAGCTTGCGCGCGAAACTGTATGCGGCGCAGGCGAGTTGATGCACCAATCGAGTGACACGGCTGAACGTCTGCGCCAGAATGTGACCTCGCCAAACGGCACGACCGCTGCGGCACTTGCGGTGTTGATGGCCGATAATGGCCTTGCGCCGCTGATGCAGAAGGCGATCACAGCTGCGCGCAAGCGGTCGGAAGAATTGTCGGGCTGAGACCATGAAGGACCAGATTGGCATAGAGGATTTTCTGAAGGTCGATATCCGGGTCGGCACGATCATCGAGGCGGAACCGTTTCCCGAGGCGCGCAAACCGGCCATCAAGTTGCGCATCGACTTCGGACCGGTGATCGGCGTAAAGCGCAGTTCGGCGCAGATCACCGTCCATTACACGCCGCAGACACTTGTCGGCAGGCAGGTCATGGCAGTCGTGAATTTCCCGCCGCGCCAGATCGGCCCGCTGATGTCGGAAGTACTGGTGCTGGGCTTCCCCGATGAAAATGGTGCGGTTGTCCTGGGCAATGTCGATCTCAAGGTTCCCGATGGCGGGAGGCTGCACTGACATGAAGCAAATTGCACTGGCCCTGGTTTTGATGCCGACACTTGCATTTGCGCAAGGCACGCCGTCGCAGATTGTGACCGGCAGCGGCAATGTGACTGTCGATGGCAATCAGGCTGCGACCGCAGGTGATGTCACTTCCACGGGTGAAGTGGTCACGGATGGTTCCACCAATGTCTTCATCAACGGAAAACCTGCCGCGACCGTTGGTTCAAAAACAAATTGCGGTGGTTCCATCGTTACCGGTTCGTCAACTGTCTTTGTCAATGGCAAGCCGATGGCCACAGGTGGCGCCAGTGCCGTTCCCTGTCCGCAATAGCCGGTTGAACTGACCCTAGAGTGGCAGCCTGACGATGGCGCGCAAACCGCCCACAGGGCTTTGGTGCAGGTTTATGTCGCCGCCGTGGTTGCGGACGATGTCGCGGGCGATTGACAGGCCCAGCCCGGTTCCGCCCTCGTCAACATTGCGGGCCTCGTCAAGACGCATGAACGGCTTGAACACTTCCTCGCGTTGATCCTCGGGAATTCCCGGTCCGTCATCGTCAAAGGTAAGCGTGGCCCAGCCATTGCCTTCCGTAACCTTGATGATGAGCATGTCGGCGTGGCGAAACGCGTTTGAAACAAGGTTCGAGATCAGGCGCGCCATGGCATTGCGCCGGACACGGATGGTGAAATTTCCGGCGCAACGGATCTCAAGCTTCTTGTGCTTGGCCAGGGCCTCACTTTCATGACGGGCGAGCATCTCGCAAAGGTCAACATCCTCCGGCGACTCGCCGCTCTCGCCGCGGGCAAAATCAAGATAGCCCTGCAACATGCGCTGCATTTCGTCGACATCGCCCTGGAGTTCCTCCATTTCGGGGCCTTCGCTGGTCAGTGCCAGTTGCAGCTTGAAGCGGGTCAGGATGGTGCGCAGGTCATGGCTGACGCCGGTCAGCATGGCGGTCCGCTGTTGCATCTGGCGTTCGATGCGCTCGCGCATCTGCAGAAAAGCCAGCCCTGCCTGACGTACCTCGCGGGCGCCCCGAATGCGAAAGTCCTTGGGCATGTCGCGCCCCTTGCCGAAACTTTCAGCAGCTCGCGCCAATGCCTGGATCGGCCTGATCTGGTTTCGCAGGAAAATCACGGCGATGAGCAACAGGACCAGTGAAGTGCCGATCATCCAGACCAGAAAGATGTGGCTGTTCGAGGCATAGGCTGAATTGCGTTTGGCAAATACACGCAGCACTGCCTCGGGTCTTTCCAGCCGGATGCGGATTTCCAACAGGTTGGAATCGCCCACTGTGTCGATCCAGAAGGGCCGGTTGATCTGGCTGGCAACCTGCTCCCGCAATGTGTCGTCGAGCAGGGAGAAAAACGGCTTGGCTCCTGCGGGCGGAAACGGGTCAGGCGGAAGGATCGCGATGTTGAGGTCGAGCCTGTCGCGGGCGATACGGATGATATCCGCATAGTCGTCCTTCTGTGGATAGGTCTCGATGGTGTCGATGATGGAGGCAATATCGGCCGTAACCGCACGTGACAGGCGCTGGGTCACAGTTTGCCAGTGGCGCTCCATGAACACGAAAGCAATCACCGACTGCAACAGGACCATCGGCACGATGATGATAAGAAGCGCGCGTGCATAAAGACCCTTTGGCAGGCGGGACGAAACCCAGCGCGAGACGATCCGCCACGGGTTTCGCCGAAACCGTGACGAAGGCAGTTCGCTTGCCTCGTGCGCCCTTGTTTCATTTGCCATGTTTGTTTCCAGCCCTTCCGTCTGGCATCAGTCCATCGCGAGGCGATAGCCTATACCACGCACGGTCTGCAACCATTTCGGATTGGCCGGGTCATCCTCGATCTTGCGGCGAAGGCGATTGATCTGGACATCGATCTTTCGCTCGCCGGCAATGGTTTCCTCGCCCAGCAACTCGTGGCGGGCAACGGTTTCCCCGGGGCGGGCGGCAAAGGCAAGCATGATTTCAACCTCGCGTTCGGTCAGGCGCAGCGGTTCATCGCCGCGCTTGAGCTCGCGTTTCTTCAAAGAGAAGCGGTAGGGACCGAATGTGATGTTCTCGATTGCTGGTGCCTGCGTCCGGGATGTACGCTTCAAAATGGACGCAATCCTCAGCAGGAGTTCGCGCGGTTCGAAGGGTTTTGGCAAGTAGTCGTCGGCTCCGGCTTCAAGGCCCTCGATGCGGCTGTCGGCTTCGGCAAGCGCGGTCAGCATGAGGACTGGCACCTGCTTGCCATTCTTGCGCAGCGATTGTGTAAGGTTGATGCCGGATTCACCCGGCATCATCACGTCAACAATCAGCAGGTCGAATTCCATACCTTCGAGCTTCTTGCGTGCTGATGCGGCATCGCTGGACATGGTGACCCGGTAGCCATGTTCCGTGAGGTAACGGCCAAGAAGTTCACGAATGCGGCGGTCGTCGTCGATCAGCATCAGATGGGCCGCATTGTCGTCGAGCTCAGGCGTGGGGCGGTCTGCTACTGAATGTGCGGCAGCGGATTTGAGTTTTTCGAGGGGCATTGCTTCCTCCGTTGAGCAGTAGCGGAACCTAATCCTGTCTTGTGGAGAGGTTGCCCAGCACTGCCCGCTCTTGCGGGTTTATCATGTTTCGCATGAAATCGGCGACCGTTACATCGTCGCCCTGGCCACCTTCCCGCAGTGCCGCATCGATGCGGCGCGACTGTGGCCATGATAATTCCAGAATAAGCTCGCGACCAGACCTAGTGGGGAACAACCGCCGCTGGCGGCGATCCTCCTGGCCTTCCAGCTGGCGGATGTGACCGGCTTCGATCAACTGGCGAAGTACGCGCGACAAGCTCTGCTTTGTGATGGCAAGGATCGATATCAGGTCTGCCACCGTCATGCCTGGCTTGCGGTTGACGAAATACAATGCACGGTGATGGGCGCGTCCAAAGCCCAGCCGTGCAAGGATACGGTCGGCATCGGCAGTGAAATCACGATAGGCGAAGAACATCAGCTCGATATTGGAAATCTGCGGAATGTCGGCGTCGGTAATCGGTTCGACGACGATGCCGGAAATCGCGCTTGCATCAGCTTCCATGCTGCCTTGCTCCGGTTGGTTCTTTTCAAAAACGGCTGTTCGCCAGTGGCCGTCAAGGGCCACAATGGAAACACTGTGCCACATGGCCGGATTTATGTCAGCACTATTGACATAAATTTGGCCGGGTTCTAGGTTTTTTGAAAATTGACAATATCCGGAAGGCGACCGGCGCCAGTCCGGGAAACGGAGCAAAACTGATGGCTGGCGTACCCTATGACCGCCTGGGCGGACATATCTGGTTTAACGGCGAGTTTGTCGCCTGGGAAGATGCAAAAATCCACGTGCTGACCCATGGTTTGCACTATGCCAGTTCGGTCTTTGAAGGTGAACGCGCTTATGAGGGCGAGATCTTCAAGCTCGAAGAACATACCGACCGGCTGTTCTATTCTGCCGAAACGCTCGGTTTCAAGATTCCCTTCAGCAAGGAAGTCATCAACCAGGCCTGCCGTGACGAGATCGCCAAGCAGGGCTTGCGTGACGCCTATATCCGCCCGGTCGCCTGGCGCGGCAGCGAGATGATGGGTGTTTCGGCACAGAACAACCGCATCAATGTGGCCATCGCCGCCTGGGAATGGCCAAGCTATTTCAAGCCTGAGGAAAAGCTCAAGGGGATTCGGCTAGACATCGCCAAATGGCGCCGGCCCGATCCGGCAACCGCGCCAAGCTTTGCCAAGGCTGCCGGTCTTTACATGATCTGCACGCTGTCGAAACATGCGGCAGAAGCCAAGGGCTATGCCGATGCGATGATGCTGGATTACCGTGGCCAGGTGGCCGAGGCGACCGGTGCCAATGTGTTTTTCACGCGCGATGGTGTCATCCACACACCGAAACCGGACTGCTTCCTTGACGGGATCACCCGGCGCACCGTGATCGATCTGGCGCGCCGTCGTGGATATGAGCTCGTCGAGCGCGCCATCATGCCCGATGAACTTGAAAGTTTCACCGAATGCTTCCTGACAGGCACCGCCGCGGAAGTGACGCCGGTTTCCGAAATCGGCCCGTACCGGTTCACGCCGGGCGAA
This sequence comes from Nitratireductor sp., assembly GCA_041397525.1. Classification (GTDB taxonomy): domain Bacteria; phylum Pseudomonadota; class Alphaproteobacteria; order Rhizobiales; family Rhizobiaceae; genus BOKV01. Next base: position 58,526 of record JAWKWL010000007.1, on the reverse strand, counting down.
GTCTGCAAGGTGCTCATGGCGGACTATGACGGTGAAGTGCGCGGAAAGCCGTCGCTCAAGGCAGCTTGAGGTTTGGGGTGGCGTTGCTACAGCGCCAATTCCCTAACGTTACGTTAATTTTCCTTTGAAATTTCGGCGCTGAACCTATACGAGTATGGGGTGTCCGGTGGCGGACAATTGATGCGCACGCGAAAAATATCGCGGCCAGACGGGAGACAGGAAATATGGAAGCACTCATTCCAATCATCATTCAGGCAATTTCCGGCGCTGTTGGCGGCGGTATCGTTGGCAACATCGTCAAGCAGGCAGCGATGAGCATGTTGCCGAAGCTTCTGGCTGGCGCAGTTGGTGGTGTTGGTGGCGGCATGGCGCTTGGCCCACTGATTGCCGGCATGATGGGCGGCGATGCCAGTGGCGCAATGGATATGGGCAATATTGTCGGCGACATCGTTGGCGGCCTTGGCGGCGGCGGCGTTCTGACCGCGATTGCCGGTGCGGTCCTCGGCGGCAAGAAATAATCTTCAGCACCTGAAGACAAAACGGGCGGTCCGGTGGGCCGCCCGTTTTTGTTTTTTGACCTTGCTGCCAGGATCGTCTACCCCGTATCAATGAGCAATAGCAGGAGAAAACCGCATGTCGGATGCTGAAAAGGGCCAGTTGCAGGCGGCAATCGTGCCGGTGACACCATTCCAGCAAAACTGCCTGCTGATTTGGGACAGTGTCTCGAAGCGCGGCGCGGTTTTCGATCCAGGCGGGGATGTCGAGGCTATCCTTGATGCCATCAGGCAGACCGGAATCGCGGTTGAGGCGATCTACCTGACCCATGGACATATCGACCATGCCGGCGGAGCAGAACAACTCAAGACGGCGCTTGGCGTCGAAATCATCGGCCCGCATGAGGCCGACCGCCAGCTGCTCCAGGGCATTGAAAAACAAGCGGAAATGTTCGGTGTTGCCGGTGCCTATCGCAATGCAAATCCCGACCGCTGGCTCAATGATGGCGACAGTGTCGAGATTGCCGGGCACCGGTTCGAGATTTTTCACTGTCCAGGGCATGCGCCCGGCCATGTTGTGTATTTCAACCGCGAAGCCCGTTTTGCCCATGTCGGTGACGTGTTGTTCAACGGCTCGGTGGGGCGAACGGATTTGCCCGGGGGCAATCACGAGATGCTGATTTCATCGATCCGGGACAAGCTGTTGCCACTGGGAGACGATGTCAGCTTCATCTGCGGCCACGGGCCCGGCAGCACGTTCGGGTATGAGCGTGCAAGCAATCCGTTCCTGAACCAGGACGGCTGAACCGGTATTCCAAGAGGGGTGAAGTGTGAGGGATCAGTATGTTTCCAGGAAGCGTCTCGGCCCCTGGGAACACACAGGCATCTATCCTGTGGGGTCATTTGCCAGCGCCCTGGGTATTGGGGGGAAGGCGCCGATCCCTCACAACCCCAAACTAGGTTTTTATCCTTTACGCTGGGTTAATTTCAAGGAACAAATGGAAATTATGTATTTTCGAGGGCAATGAAAAAAGAGCGGCAAAAACCGTGCCGCTCCTGCAACATTCCCTTCTCAACCTTTTGAGGCGGTCACGATCAATCGCGATCAGGCCGCCAGGCATCAAACGCCAGCAGTCAGCCGACGCTCAAATTGACTGCCTTTGGACCCTTGCCGCGCTTGTCCGGCTCGGTGTCGAACGAGACCTTCTGGTTCTCGGTCAGTTCCTGCAGGCCGGAAGCCTGAACCGCGGAGATGTGAACGAAGATATCTGGCCCGCCATTGTCCGGCTTGATGAAGCCGAAACCCTTGTCGGTGTTGAAGAATTTTACGGTGCCGCTCTGGCTCATGGGTATCTTTCCTGCTTCGGACGGGGCAGGCCCGCCGGTCTGACTGTCAAAGGCCGCCCGGCGGCCAGACATCTGGAAATACCCGCCGGAAAGCATGGCTTACCACTCCGCATCATGCGGCGTGTGCACGGGCAAGCACATCTTGATAGTCGGAAAGAGCCATTTACCGCGTTCATGCCGCAGTCCGGAAGCGCTACAAGCGTGTCCGGTCCATGGCCGAATACCCGGACTCTCATATTGGCGCGCCCGGTGCGCCGTTTCGCCTGCCTTCTTGCGCGGGGTCCCAACCCTGTCGCTTCCCGATCCCGTCAGATTCAGACAGCACACCCAATGCCTGCAGGCGAATTTATCGGTCTTTCAGTCTAGTTCGCAAATGCCCGAACCCTTGAAATGTGCCGTTTTTCCTTGATTTTGACAAGTGAAACTTTGGTGAACGGCTGTTCGCGGGTTGAGGACCACGGTTTGATCTTGTCCCCAACGCGGTCGGGGTGAGGTTGTATCTGGCCGGCTTTCGCTCGCGACCCCTCTCCAACTCCCCCCCAGATATTGTTTTGGGGGGAGGGGCTAACCCCCCGTATTGCGTCATTCCGGGACGCCGGAACGGCGGACCCGAAATCCAGTTCTGTGACGCTGCGATACTGGATTTTGGGTTCGGCTGTGCCGCCCCGGAATGACGGTTGAGAGGCGGGAAGACCGGAAGGAAGAGCTTACACCCCACCCGCTCTGCTCCGGCTTCGCCGGATCAATTGCGTGCCTCCCCACATTCTGTTTTCAGGGGGGGAGGCAGGGGCCTGTATTGGGCACGGCAATTGAGGCGGTGTCCTCTCCCCCCTTGAGGGGGAGAAAGCGATTTCAGCGCCTTGGCGCAGCCAAGTGCTGAAAATCGCAAGAGGGGGGAAACTGCTCCTACACAGCATTGCTTTCAAGGCAGTCGATACAGCATCTAAAGCTTTCCGGCATGGTACAAAATATCCAGCGCTACACCATCGGAATTCTGCAGGATTTCATGATTCCAGTATCGCAATACCGTATAGCCCAACCCTGCAAGTTGCGCATCGCGGAAACGGTCGTGCTGGTTCTCCGCATGCTGTTCGCCATCCGCTTCCACGATGAGTTTCGAATCGAGGCACACGAAATCGACAATATATCCGGCAATCGGGTGCTGGCGTCGGAAGCGCATGCCTTCCAACTGCCTGCCGCGCAGCATTGACCAAAGAGCCGCCTCCGCGTCAGTGGGAGCCTTTCGCATTTCGCGGGCAAACTCCCTGTGAGTTTCTGGAACCTTGCGTCGCAGGATGATATTCCGGTCAGGTCAATTGAAATTTCTACAGGTTTGATGCCTCAAGTTGCATCAACAGATTGTGGTTGTAAATCCGCAACAGCCTTACCCCCCACCCGCTCTGCTCCGGCTTCGCCGGATCAATCGCGTGCCTCCCCTCCAGGGGGAGGCTGGAACAGTGCCTTTATCAGGCGCGGCAATTGAGGGTGGTGTCCTCTCCCCCCTTGAGGGGGAGAAAGCGATTTCAGTATCTTGGCGTAGCCAAGTGCGGAAAATCGCAAGAGGGGGGAAACATTGGCCCTTCCCAACATTCCAAATTCTCAATCGGAATCAGGTTTGGGTCTGTGTTGACGTTCCAGCCAGTTGAGGAAAGAGGACAGCCAGGCAAAGTCCGGTCCGCCCGTTCCTGCCAAGATCAGCAAATCCGGACGATAGGTCAGGAAAAAGTCATAGGTAAATGCTGCAAGCGTTTCCAGTGAAGTCGCGCCGGTTGCTCCGGTGATGGTTCCCCATGCTGCATTGCCGACAACACCAGCGGCAGTGATGCCCACCACTTTTGCAGCGCTGACGAGGAAATTGCGGAGGGCTGTTGCGCCGACTTCTGTTGAGCGTTCCGGATGCGGCCCTTCGCCAATATCAGCGGTTGCAAGAACGATTTCGTCTGCCGCCTCGGTTTCAACCATCTTGTCGCTATTCGCGATGGCCGTTGCCACCGGTGTTGCTGCAAGTTTCAAGGCATTTGCCTGAGCGACGCCCAATTGGTAATCGCGTGCTCTCGCGACAAGATCTCGACCTCGACCAGTGGAAAGTACCATGGGGCCATGCAAGGCCAAGACCGAGTCCAGAGCCTCGCCAATTCCCACTGCCATTTCAGGAAAATCACCACTGGCAATTTCCTTGTCCAGACGTGAGCGGGCATTTTCAAGCCTGACGCCATAAGAAAACAAGCGATCAACCGACAATCGAGTCAGTTCCGCATTGAGAACTGCAGCGTATCGCTCGGCATTTTTAACAACGGTCGTATAGGCATTTGTGCCTGTGCAGGCTGATTTCAGATCGTCCAGCGCCTCCAGAAGGGGTTCCTTCGTGCCTTCAATTTCGGCAAGATCATCACTTGTTGCAATGCCTGTTGCCTCACGCTCGTATTTTCCAGAGGGTCCGGGGGAATAGGAAAGACCGGGCGACTTCGGCGGAATATTGTCTATCGCGCTTTGCGCATCCCTCTTCCGCCTCTCCTCAATCCTCGCCACCAGATCCGCATTGACGAGATGCGCATCGCGGTCCCAGAAAGCCTCGCCTTCCTTGACGATAGCATCGATGATTTCCTTCTCGCTGTCGGATGCGAGGCCAAACAGGGAGCGCTTGCCCTGAAAGCGGCGTTCGAGAAAATCAATCCAGACCTGCCAGTTGGGGTTGTCGGCAAGAAGGGCGTCTTTCAGGCCAATCCAGTTTCTTGAAAACCAGTCTGGTGTTTCGCCATGCCAGATTGGAGTAGCGCGCAGGGCTTCGAGGCCGTGATTCTGGAGTATTGTCAGGTCGCGCGAGATGGAGGCCCAAGTTCCAACGGGTCCTGTGACACCAACTATCCCGCGAATGATTATTACAAAGTTTTGGTCTAACGCCCCCGCTGAAGCGAAAGCTGAGGCCGAAGCAAATGGAGCGAAAAGAATATTGCGAGTAGTATACTGCTCATTCCCAATAGATTTTTGCTCAAAATCATCCATCTCTCGACCGGCTGAATTCGCAGCAGCTCTAGCCAAATCTGCCACACCGTTTATTCTTTTCGAGTTCCACCTTGCAATTATCGTTGCAAATAGGTTGGCTCGAAATATGGTAAGCAACAAGTTATGGTATGTCTCTTGTTGGAAGTCGGTTTTCCAGAAAGGGACTGACCTCAGCGCCACTCTCTGTGCAATCAGCGCAGACCAAGCCTGTGGTTGGTCCCTGAGCAAGATCTCCAATTGCGCGCGAGTGCTGATCTTGATTGCCATGGCCTGCCGATTCCCTTTCCAGCTTTCATATGGGCATGAAACATCGTGGTTGCAAAGGGCGCCCGCCTCGCGCTTTCATTTGCCCTTGCCAAATGGGGCGAAAGGCTTGAAGTTGCGCAAACAGGGACGCAAACTGAGACCCAGACAGGGGCGCAAACCGGAGGCAGAGATGAAAACAAGAACGGTAACGGTTGCGCTGGCGGCCATGATGATGATGGCAGGAACCAGCATGGCAAGGGCGGATTATTTCGGCGCCATTGCCTATTCGCCCAATTCAGGCGCGCATGGCTATTCCTATGATTATGGCAGTCAAGGCGAGGCGGAAGCCTATGCCATGAACGAATGCCGCAAATATGCCGGTGACTGCCGGGTGGCAATCTGGTTCCGCAATGCCTGCGGTGCGCTGGCTATCGGCAACAATGGCGGCTGGGGCAGCGGCTGGGGAAACAACCAGCGGCGGGCAGAGCTGGAAGCGATCAATACCTGCCAGCAATACACCTCCAATTGCCGGATCAAGCGCTGGGCCTGCACGACGCGATAAGGCAGGCTGCAAGGGGGACAAGGCAAGTCAGGACAGGTTCAGTCGAAGAGCCGCTCGCCCTGTTCGCGGATGACCAGTCTGGCCTTGCGGAAAAAGGCCTGGCCTGCCTCTTGTGAACTGGTGAAAAGATCGGCGCGGATGAGGCGATGCGACTTTTCCGTGCCATCAACCTCCCTCGATATGGTGCCGCAAAGGCGATACTGGCCGCCATCCTTTTGCGGTGTGGCGGTGAGGCGGTAGCCCTCATGCATTTCCTCGCCTGACGGGGCATCAGCTTCTGGCGCTGCGCCGCCAAACAGTTTTCTGAAAAATGACATGCCTATCCCTTCATTGCCGGGGATGCGAGTTTCAGTCCGGCTAGGATAAAGGGTGTGGCGTGCATGAGCAAATCGAATATGTCGACCGGTTTGACGAGTGTGCCCGCGACCAGCATTTTCAGTTTTTCCCAGATATGCGGCTCAGGAAAGAAGGGCGCGAGGCCGAGCGTCAGGCAGGCGATGATGACGAGGTTCCATGGCAGCATGTCGAGCCACTGGATGAGCGTGGTCATGGGGGTTCCTTCCGAAAGGCTTTGTATTAGCAGGTGCTAAAATAACAACTATCAGGAAGATTGCCGACCGGCAAGCATGGCTTCTAGGGTGGGGAAATTGTCGGGCACCACGCTGTTGGGAATAGTGCACCATTCAAGCAGTTGCGCAAACCATGCCGCCTGGGTGGCGATTGTCCCGGCATCAATGCTGCCTGGCAATATGCGGACCTCGAATGTGTCCTTGCCCGGCAGGGCATGCACGAGGTTCATGAAATTGAAGTCATTGTATTTCGACAGGTTCAATGCCTGCAATTGCCGGGCGGCGGGCTTCCAGCCGGTTTTGGCAAAGCCCGGCTGGCGGACAAGTGTGACGAGTTCGAGCGGCACCTTGCCGACGCGGCGGCAATGCGGGTTGGCCTTGAACAGCGCCTTCATGTCCGCGCCGAAGCGATGGCAGATCTCGACGAGACGGCAGAAGCTGGCGGTGTGCTTGAGCCGCGTCGCGTCAAAATGGATGTGGACGGCGGCCTGTTGTGGCACGGTGAAGCCGAGTTGAACTGCATGGCCGATGAGGGCATCGAGCGCTGCAAAATGGTTGGCCTCGAAAGGTGGCGTGATGAGTTCACACACACGCTCGCGCTCGCCAGGCAGGGCTGCGGCAATCGCAAGGGAGCGGCCATGGCTGTCGGTGACGCGGTAAAGCCCGGCTTCGGCGTGCTCGACCTTAGTGTGGAACAGGCTTGCAAGCGGCTTCAGCGTGTCGGCCTGCCCGGCAAGCGGGTCGCAATGCAGGCGCACCAGTTCGAGCAGGCGCGCATCATCGGAGACGATGCGGTACCAGCCCTTTTTCGACAGCGCGCGGAAGTCCAGTTCATGCGTGATGGTGAGATCATCGACACAGCGGGCGATGCGGCTGCCGTCGGTGCCGGTCACGTCGTAACCCAGCACGAGATTTTCAAATACGGGAACGCCGGGGGCCTGGCTCAGTTCCGATTGCGGATAAAACAGCGTGTGGAGTTCCGCGCCGCTCGCCTTGGCGATGGCATTGGCGAGGTCGCGGCGGGTCTTGCCACGCGGCGCGATGAGTTCGATCTCGAACCCGGCCTTCCAGCCGAAAGCGGGCGGGGAGGCCGGGTTGGTGGTTGTCGGCAGCATTGGCTGGTTCAGGCTCAGCCGGAGATCTGGTAGCCGATCTGCCCGAGGATGAAGTCATGCAGCCGCTTCCTGCCCCAATCGGTGGCGATTGCAGCGGCCTTGGCCTTGGCCTCATGCGGCTGGCGGCCCCAGAACTGACCCAGCACAACGGCGTCGTTGTAGCTCATCTGCAATTCTTCCCAGCTGCAGCGCACGCGGCCTGCGGTCGAGGCGATGTCGGCATCCACCAGGTTGGTGATGTTGCCCATGATCTTGTTGCCGATCACCGCCTTGGCGCCGACAATGTCGATGCCCCAGACGGCAGCAACCTTCTTGGCATCGCAATAGCCGTAATTGGAATTGGCAAACACTTCGAGTGCCTGCTGGTTCTGTGCCTGGGCGGGGGTGTTCATGCCGCCGGAAATGGCAACGGCAAGGGCAGCGGCGGTGAAAAGGCCGGAGAGGGTGTTTCTCAGGCGGGCGGTGATTTTCCTCATTGTGTTGTTCATGTGGGGGCATCCTTTCGGGTTCATCAATCTGGTTCCTGTCTGCGCGCGAACCCGAAGCCAGGATAATGAGAACCGGCAGCGCGTCCTTGCCAGTCCAATATGGTTTGATCTGTGTGCATCGGTTGTATCAAAATGCACGTCAGCGATCTTGCGATCCCCAACCGGTTTCACGCTGGCACAAGGGGCAGCACTTGTCATGCAGAATTAGAGGCAGGTCAGGCAGGGCGCACAGGCTGGCGCAGGATTGTCCGCAGTTTTTCCGGCGCTGTCTTGCGCGGATCAGACAGGTATATTTCGTGATGCTGGCCGTTGAAGGTGAATCCGCGCGCGGGCATCAGCTCGTTGTGAAGGCGGTGCAGCACCGGTGCCTCGGCAGCGAACGGGCCGACATGCAGCTTCGTCAGGCAACGGCCTTCGTGGAAGGTTTCCAACCGCAGGCTTTCCGGCTTGTCGTCACGTTTCTCCAATGTCTTCTCAATTGCCGTCTCGACCATCTGCTGCGTAATCCAGTTCGGCTGCAGGATCATCAGCGTCCAGCGCCATTCATCGCGGCGCCCTGCTTCGGTAAAGGCGGAAAAATCATCGGCAAACCACAGGCCTTGCAGCGGCATGACGGCATAATCGCACCCAAGCTCGTTTTTCGACATGAATTTGAGCGGATAGGAAAGCGAGAACAGCCATTCGACTGCGGTGAAATATTCCGCTGCCTCACCGGGGCTGCCCATGCCGTCGACCATGAGATATTGGAGCGGCGGTACATCGACCTCGACCCATTCCTTCGCCGAAGGGGCATAGAGCGGTTTGAGGGTTTTCTTGAAATCGGTCTTCTGCATGGCTTTTCCTTTCGCCATGCCGATCATAGACGCGACTGCCAACGGACCAAAGCCCGCAGCTTCGCCCTGCTGCCAGAATGGTGTCAGCAGGTTTCGAGCTTGGCCGGGTGATGATCAATTCACGTGCATTTGCCAAAATGAAGATTCCTGCTTGATAAATGAACGCTGTTCATATATTGAGAATTGAACATTGTTCAATTCTGGAGTTCCTCCATGACCAACCTGCGCTACCTGATCTTGTTGATGCTTGTGTACGGAGTTATCTGGCTGGGGGTTACCGGCATTCTTCTGGTAGTCCCGGTGCTTCTCCCACCCCTTTTGCATATCCTGATCGGATCCCCACTGCGTGCTCTCGTCACCATGTTTCCGGCCGCGGCAGTCTGCCTCTATCTGAGACGCCAGACCGGACAGAAAAAAAGGCTGATTGGAACAGCGCTAGCGGCGTTGGTAGCAATCGGACAGACACTCTGGGCGGTGTTGGAATTTGGTCAAATTGTGCCGGGCGACTACCAGGGATTAGCCGTTTTGACATTAGGGTCGCTGAGCGGGCCTGTGCCCTTTATGGGTTTGACGATCATGGGCTGCATATCGCGCCTGCAACATCCTGTTACCCGTTGGATCGGCTTTGCCACTTTGGCAATGGTTGCAATCGTCGGTGTTTCCTTGAAAGAAACGACTGACGTCCAAGATGTTTCATTTGAAATATTTTTGATCGCGCTGATGCTTTCCTTCGTCCTGGCCCTTTCGGGGTTGTTGGCGTCGGCTGTTCTGGGAACCCGAAACGTTGCCTTGTAGCAGATGTTGCTGCGTCGGGGCCCGGGGCGATGACGGAGGCGACCGCGCGGTGACGCATCCGATCAATAGTGATAGCGGCCCTGGATGATTTCCAGGCAATCTGCCGAAATCCGGTAGACCAGACGGTGCTCGCGGTCGATGCGCCTCGACCAATAGCCTGAAAGATCACCCTTGAGCGGTTCCGGTTTGCCGGTTCCCTCAATAGGGTGGTGCTGACATTCCCTGATCAGCTGGTTGAGTTTCTTCAGACCGGATTTGTTGTGCAAGATCCAATACTGGTATTGGTCCCAGGCTTCCCCATGGAACTCAATTCTCATTCGGCTTCAAAAGCCTCAAGTTCTTCCATGGTTTTGACGATCCGCTTTCCCGATTGCCCATCGGAAATTGCCTGTTCAAGGCTAGCCCTGTTGGCGGGTGATGCGAGGAGATAAGCGGTCTCGTCCATGGCGGACCAGTCTTCAAGGGATACCATCACCACCGGCTTGCCCTTGGCGCGGCTGACGATAACCGGCTCATGGTCATCGTTGACGCGATCCATGACCGAAAACAGATTTGCCCGCAGGTCGGTTGATGAGAGTGTTTTCATGGGATCAATGTACGTGTTTACGTACAGAAATGCGAGATGCAGAAATCAATAGGGCATTTCAGCGATAGGTGCGAGAAATTCGTTCGCTAACAAAAGCCACCACTTCGCGTGCCCGTGCAACCGTCATTATGCGAATCTGGCCTTCGGCCTTCCTTGGTTCCTTCAGTTTCGATACTTGGAAATCTGGAAATCGGGAAGCCAACTCGTCGAACCTAAAGAGGCCATCCCGTAATCCGGGGCGGCGGAAGTACCAGAGCAGCCAGTGCCGGTTGGCGATGAAGGCGTAATATCGAGCACCTTCGTCAACGAGATGCACTGCCTTCTTTGGTCCAGCTACATTCGGCGTGAATTCGAACGAACCCATATCTTCAATGCCGGTGACAAGGACTTCGAATGCGCGAAGAACTTCGTTGTCGCCAATACGGGAAACCAATTGCGAGCGGGCCGATTCCGGTAAGCTGCTTGTCACTGATCCAAAAAGCTCCTGAGCTTCCTTGAGCGGCTCGGATGCTTGAGCTTGCGCAGTGCCTTTGCCTCGATCTGGCGGATACGTTCGCGCGTGACCGAGAATTGCTGGCCGACTTCCTCGAGCGTGTGGTCGGTGTTCATGCCGATGCCGAAGCGCATGCGCAGCACGCGTTCCTCGCGTGGTGTCAGCGACGCCAGAACGCGGGTTGTCGTTTCGCGCAGGTTTGCCTGGATCGCGGCATCAATTGGCAGGATCGCGTTCTTGTCCTCGATGAAGTCGCCGAGATGTGAATCTTCCTCGTCGCCAATCGGGGTTTCAAGGCTGATCGGCTCCTTGGCGATCTTCAGGACCTTGCGGACCTTTTCGAGCGGCATTGCAAGCTTTTCGGCGAGTTCCTCCGGTGTCGGCTCGCGGCCGATCTCATGCAGCATCTGGCGCGAGGTGCGTACGATCTTGTTGATCGTTTCGATCATGTGCACGGGAATGCGGATGGTGCGGGCCTGGTCGGCAATCGAGCGGGTGATCGCCTGCCTGATCCACCATGTCGCATAGGTGGAGAACTTGTAGCCGCGGCGGTATTCGAACTTGTCGACCGCTTTCATCAGGCCGATATTGCCTTCCTGGATCAGATCGAGGAATTGCAGGCCGCGATTGGTGTATTTCTTGGCGATGGAAATCACGAGCCGCAGGTTCGCCTCGACCATTTCCTTCTTGGCCTGGCGGGCTTCGCGCTCGCCTTTCTGCACCTTGTGGACGATGCGCCGGAATTCGGTCGGTTCAAGGCCGGTTTCGGCAGCCAGCGTCTGGATGTCGCCGCGCAGCTGCTTGATCATGCGTTGTTCGTTCTTGTTGAATTCCTTCCAGCCCTTGGCCGCAAGGTTGGCGATGCGGCGGATCCAGTTGGGATCAAGCTCGGAGCCGAAATATTCCTTGAGAAAGTCCTCGCGCACGACGCCATAGGATTCAGCCAGGCGCAGCAGGCGGCCTTCAAGGGACACAAGACGCTTGTTGATGTCGTAAAGCTGCTCGACCAGCGCGTCGATACGGTTCTGGTTGAGCGACAGCGACTTGACCGAGGTGATGATGGTGTCGCGCAATTCCTTGTAGCGGCGCTCCTGGGCAGGCGAAAGCGACTTGTTGTCCATCGCCTTTTCAACCAGCTGGTCCTGCAGCTTGCGCAGCTTCTTGTAGCTGTCGGCAATCGTGTCGAAGGTTTCGAGCACCTGCGGTTTCAGCTCGGCTTCCATGGCCGCGAGCGAAAGCGAGTTTTCGAGATCGTCCTCGTCATCCTCTTCCTCGGGCTTGGCTTCCCCTGCACCGTCCTCGTCATCATCGGATGAGGCACGGCGCGGCGCTTCTTCCTTGACCGTGTCGTCACTTTCGGGACGCGTGACGACGGGGGCTGCCTTGGCTTCGGGCCCGGCATAGGTCGCTTCCAGATCGATGATGTCACGAAGCAGGATGTTGCCTTCGTTCAGTTCGTCGCGCCAGATGATGATGGCCTGGAAGGTCAGCGGGCTTTCGCAAAGCCCTGCAATCATGGTTTCGCGGCCGGCCTCGATGCGCTTGGCGATGGCGATTTCGCCTTCGCGTGACAGCAGTTCGACGGAACCCATTTCGCGCAGATACATGCGCACGGGATCATCGGTGCGGTCGGTGGGCTCGCGCTTCTTCGTCGTGGCAACGGCGCGCTCGCCGGATTCGACGAGTTCTGTCGATTCGGATTCTTCCTCCGCCTCGTCTTCCTCGACGACATTGATGCCCATGTCGGAGAGCATCGCCATCGTGTCTTCGATCTGCTCGGAAGTCACTTCGTCGGAGGGCAGGACCGAATTCAACTCGTCGACTGTCACATAGCCGCGCTTCTTGGCGGCCTTGATCATCTTCTTGACGGCGTCATCGGAAAGATCGAGAAGCGGACCATCCTGACCTTCGGTCTGCGCTTCCTTCTCGGTGTTTTCGTCTTTTGTCGGTGTTGCCATTCGGAGGGGACCTGCGTTTCAACTTTTCCAGCGGGCGGTGGTAGGCACCTGCCTCTATGATCTTTCATACAGCTCGCCAGACCACAACAATCCGGGCCTGCGAACCTGGCTATATGGGTTTGATTTCCGTCGCGCCAAGCGGCATGCGGAAAATCACAAAGATGACAATTCAGCTTTCTTTTGCCCCGATTCGGGCGAAAAACCGAATCAGTTGTTTCATATGCTCCTGCCCGGCTTAGTGCCTGGCGGTTAAGCCGGTGTTAACCAGGTGAAAGGCGTGTTTCCAACCATGCCTTTCCGGTCATCTGACCCGGACAATCTGGTCAGGTCTGATCCGGTATCCCCACTCTCTTGGCAGCAGGCTGACTACGCGAATTCTGTGATCCTGTCCGAAAGCCTACCTGATTCCGGCTATTGAAAGCGGCGTCAAGCGGAAAATTCCACTTTCATGGTTGTTTGGGCCATTAGAGCGGCAAATGCGGGCCAAAACGCAGTTTTTTTCTCAATAACCCTTGGCTGGCCTGCCAGAGGATAGTCCGAATCCGTCAATCAGCGCTTCGACTGCCTCGGTGCGTGCCAGTTCGTTTCGGATGTCCACCAGACGGGCAAAATTGTCCTCGCTGTCCTCTGTCGCGAGGGCATTTTCAGCTGCCTTGAGTTCCATATGTAGGGCGTGGTTGCGCTGGTGCAAGGCCAGTGCCTGTTTCCAGCCGTCCGCTGCATCCTCGAAGCCGGCTTCGCGCAGCGCCTGCCAAATGCGATTTTCGCGCAATTGCCGTTCCGCGCCTTCGATGATCCCGGCCAGGCCGCATTCTTCCAATGCAGTTCTGACCAGTCCCGCAGTTTCACCTGATGTGCCGCTGTCGCCGAGTTCGGCAATCGCGTCGAGGATCGCGCCCTGCATCTGGCGTGCCGTCATGCTGGTCAGGTTAAGCGCGGCAAATTCCTCGAAATGGCGGGAAAGAATGGCGGGGTGATTCAATACGGTCGTGACAAGCACCGACTCGCGCAAAGGCATGCGGTTCGAGCCTTTTTTAAGCAAGGGCGAATTGAGGAGACTTGGCGAGGCCGCAAAGCTCTTGCCCTGGTCGGGAAAGCGACGGCTGTCCTTTCGCGAGCCCGGATGCCCTGCCGATGCGTTGGCGTTGCGTGCACCGACATTGCGGGTGAGGGCAGCAGGGGCAAAGGCTTCATAGAGCCGCCGCGAAAAGTCCTGGCCGTAATGGCGACGCACATTTTCATCGCGGATCGTACCAGCGACCTCGCGCATTCGCGCTTCGAGCGCGGCCTTGCGCTCAGGAGTTGAGAAATCGGCGCTCGCTGTTTCGCGCGACCAAAGCATGTCAGCAAGCGGCAGGGCATTGTCGAGCGTAACTCGCATGGCACCAGAACCCTCGTCTCGCAGCAGGTCATCAGGATCCTTGCCTTCCGGCAGCATGGCGAAGCGAACTGATCGTCCCGGCTGCAAAGCAGGCAAGACAAGGTCGATTGCCCGCCAGGCGGCCTTCTGTCCGGCCTGGTCTCCGTCAAAGCACAGGACCGGCTCGTCGTTCATCCGCCACAGAAGCTGCAACTGGGCTTCTGTCAATGCGGTTCCCATCGGCGCAACCGAGTTCGCGAAGCCGGCCGCATGCAGGGCAATCACATCCATGTAACCTTCGGCAGCGATAACCTGCCCGGTTTCGTGTGCAGCTTTCCTGGCTCGTGCGAAATTGTACAGGACGTTGGATTTGTGGAAGAGCTCGGTCTCGGGTGAGTTGAGGTATTTGGCAGGAACGTCCGGCCTGAGCGCACGGCCGCCAAAGGCGATGGTGCGTCCTCTCGAGTCGGGGATAGGGAACATGACCCGGTCGCGGAAGCGGTCATAGGACACGGCGATATCCTCGCCATGGATGAGCATGCCGGTCGCCTCCATCTGCGCCAATGACACACCCTTTCCGGCAAGGTGCTCCTTGAGCGCGTTGCGGTTTTCGGGAGCATAACCGATGCGGAAAATCTGCTGGGTCCGCGCAGACATGCCGCGTTCGCGCAGATAAGCGCGAGCCTTGGCGCCGGCGGCTGACTGCAACTGCTCCTCGAAGAAAGACGCCGACATTTCCATGACGTCGAAAAGCGTGGCGCGCTTTTCCTCTCGCTCCTGCTCGCGCCGGTCCATGACCGGCATTGGCAGGCCTGCCTGGGCAGCCAGTCGCTCGACAGCTTCGGGGAAGGGCAACCCTTCAAGATCAGTCAGAAACCGGAAATGGTCGCCACTGACACCGCAGCCGAAACAATGGTAGCGGCCCTTGCGGTTTTCACAGTGAAAGCTCGGGGATTTTTCGCCATGGAAAGGGCAACAAGCCCAGTAATCCCCGCGCGCTGCGTTGGTCTTGCGCTTGTCCCATGCCACGCGCGTGCCGATGACATCCGAAATCGGAAGCCGGTCACGTATTTCGTCGAGGAACGAAGGTGGAAAACGCATGACTTGAGCGGGTGTCCTTTCCGGTGGTGCCAGCAACTGGCCGTCCTTGACGGTCGGTATATCCGCACAGTTGCCGAGCGCCAAACCCCAAATACAAGACTGCAGATGTTGTGTTGCCCAACCTTGTTTTTCAAGCCTGCAGAATGCCGCTGGACCGAGAATGCTTTGCCGTATAAGGAAATTCGCCGCCAATCCGGTGGTTTGCCTGGTTCACTGTCATGCTTACGCCGGTCACCATTCCTGCCGTCTTTTCCGAAATCGAATGCGAACGCATCATCTCGCTTGCAGGGAGCAGCGATACGGGCGGCTTTGACAATGCCCGTCTGGTCGGTGGCATCCTGCAGGGAAACATCCGGCGTGCCAGAATTGCCTGGCTCGACGAGGCGCAAGGCGCGGCTTGGGTGCTTGAGCGCATCATGCAAGTAGTTGCCGAAGTCAACCGGAACCATTTCGATTTCGTGCTGGACGAGTTTGGCGAGCGCATGCAGGTAGCGCTATACGAGGGTGAAACAGGCGGGCATTTCGACTGGCACAGCGACATCGGCGACGGGGTACTGGCGGCAAGGCGCAAACTGACGGTCGTCGTGCAGTTGAGTTCAGCGGGTGCCTATGAGGGCGGAACGCTGGAAAAAAACCATGCCGGTCATGAACAGGTATCGAGCCGGGAGCGGGGCTCTGCAACGGTGTTTCCCTCATTTGTGCTGCACCGGGTTTCAGCCATGAGTTGTGGAATTCGGCATTCCCTTACAACCTGGGTGCACGGACCGGCATTTCGTTGAGCAATTCGGATCAAACTTGCCGTTCGCAGATACAGAATGGTTGCTTTGTCTGGCAAAAATGCTGACTATAAAGCCCTGTGGGAATGAAAAAGGGTTGGTGCAACCACTGTCTTGCAATTGAAAGCATTCGGGGGAGAATGCAATCAGGAGCGGGAATGTTCGGTATCGTGTGAACGACTGCTGGCTGTGATCGCCAAGATTGACAATGAATTCAGATATTTTGGCAGACCATGCTCCGTTGTTTGAGCAGGTTGCAGCACAGTCGGATGTCCATGGGGCATTGAACCTGCTTTGCAGGTATTTCGGGATCAGACATGCGACCTACAACATGGCGCAAAGTGCAGGAAACCAGTTCGATTATCCGTTCGTACGAACCACCTATAGTCCGGACTGGATGCAACGTTATCTGACACAAAACTATGTACAGATCGATCCTGTGTTTCTGGAGGGCTTCAAACGCAACCAGCCATTCTTCTGGGACGAACTGGAAATCGCATCCCCGAAAGTGCAAGCGCTATTTGACGATGCTGCCGGCTACGGAGTTACCCGCTCCGGCTTCAGTGTTCCGGTGGTGGACAGGATCGGGCGTCGTGGATTCTTTTCGATCAATGACAGCAGGGATATTGGAGCCTGGAAGGAGTGGGTCAAAGCCTTGAAACCGGTGCTGGTTGAGATGGCGGACCGGCTGCACGACAAGGCGCTGCAGGAAATGCAGATCGGCAACAACAAGGCTCCGCTTTCGCCGCGAGAGATTGAATGCCTTTCTTGGGTTGCACGCGGCAAGGACGCTTCAATGATTTCTGAAATCCTCGAGATATCCGAATTCACGGTCCGTGACTATCTCAAGGCTGCCAGGGTGAAGCTGGGATGCAGCACAATTGCGCAGGCAGTTTATGAAGCCAGCCGGTTGCGGCTCATCAATTTGTAACCTATCGAAAAAATACAAATCAATGATTTTGCAATCTTGATATGGCAAGCTTGTAGTGAAAGCCAAACCGATCTAAAGGGCTGGCAACGCAATCAGGCCATTGCCAATGAACACTTCCGCTCCTTCCAGTGTCGCCGCTGGCCGCATCGATTCTATCCAAATATTACGGGCGATTGCAGTCTTTGCAGTCGTCATCAGCCATGCAATGCATGAGTTGTCAGGTCTCTTGTCTGGCAAGATTCCGCTTTTCAACGAAAAGATATTCCCCGGTGATTTCGGGGTAGACCTGTTCTTCGTCATTTCCGGCTTCATCATGGTGCATGTCTCGCGCAATGCTTTCGGAGTCAGCGGCGCTTCGCTGGACTATCTTAAACGGCGTGTTGCGCGAATCGTGCCGCTATACTGGCTGATGACGACCCTGATGGTGCTTGTGGTCATACTTGTGCCGAGCGTTGTCGACACGGCAACAAATGATCCCAGGCAGTGGCTGTATTCCTACCTGTTTGTTCCCTATGCACGCATGTCTGACGGGTTGGTTCGTCCGGTACTGGGGCTGGGTTGGTCGCTAAATTATGAAATGTACTTCTATCTGCTGTTCTCCATCGGCCTGTTTTTCCGCCGTTCCGTGGCAATACCTTTGGTAATCGGGCTCATCATTGCCACATGGATTGCTGGACAGACTGCGTTTGCGACGTTCACTCCCGCAAGATTCCTGTCGCAGCCAATCATCTTCGAATTTGCGGCAGGAATGCTGCTTGGCTGGGTATATCTGAAGGGTTTTCGCCTTCCGGCGCTGGTTTCCACCATGCTGATGTTGGCCGGAGCGGTGTTGTTGTCGACGGCGCCGCTGTTTGACGATGCCGTCGAGCGGCTGCGTTACCTGCATTACGGGATTCCGGCATTTTTAATCGTGCTGGGAGCGGTATCCTTTCGTGGAAATGAGGAATTTCGAGCCTCAACGCTTTTTCTGGAAGCAGGCGAAAACTCCTATTCCACTTACCTTACCCATCCATTCTGGCTTGGAATCCTGAGTGTTGTGATATCGAAGGCCGGACTGTCGGCGCAGATGCCGGTTGAATATTTCGTCGCGTTCTATCTGATGCTGGCCGTTTTGGGCAGCTTCACCTGTGGATTTGTGGTTGACCGTTTGATCGACAAGCGCATTTCCGGTGCAGTTCGCAAGCTTCTCATCAAGCGGAGCTGAGAGACGCCGGTCGCGGATGAACGCGAAATGAACAACCGGTTCGGAACCGGTTCAAGCGGATTGTCTATTCTCATCCTTGTCCAACCGGTCCCGGGACTTGCGACTTGTCCCACGAAGGTCTTGCTCCGGGAAAGGGGTGCCGGTTTCTGAAACCAAGGAGACTGAATGATGAAAAACAATCTCGTCAAAACCGCCCTCATGACTGCCGCCGTCCTTCTCGCTGCGGGAGTGTATACCACTCCAGCCAATGCCGGTGGTTACGGTCATCACCAGCGCCCGGAATACAGGCAGCACTACCAGTATGGTCAGCAATATTATGGCGGGTACCACCGCTACAGCGTCTGCGAGCCTGGAGAAGCCGTATACAAGGCCCGCAGTCTTGGCCTGCGTCACGCGGGTGTCGAACGGATAAACCGCCGCGTCATCGTGGTATCCGGCCGCCATCGCGGCCATTGGGCCAGTGTCGTGTTTGACCGTTCCAGCAGACATTGCCGGATCCTCGACGCACGCGGAATCTGAGTTCCCCACGGTCGCGCATGTGAGAAAGGCCGGCATTTGCCGGTCTTTTGTCCTTCTGCCGAGCTGGCATGCTATTGCGCAATTTCCCACGTTGCCTGGACCGTCACCGTATAGGTGTTTTCGCCGCTTTCTATGGGAACAGCATCGGAGCGCGCTTCCATCATCATCTTGCCGCGCGCCATGGACACCGGTTGCGGTGTGAAGGTGTTTTCGGAAATCTCGAGTATCTTGCCCGGCTTCGCGCCAATTGCGCTGGTGAGGGTAACTGCGCGTGACTGGGCATCCTTCATGGCAGCTTCGCGCGCCTTGATGATCGCTGCAGCCGGATCATCATTGCCAAAGACAATACTGCCGCTGTCGTTGACGCCAAGCGTGACGGAGCGGTCAAGCACCGCACCCAGGCGCGCCAGATCACGGATTCGCACCGAAAGACGGTTCTGGACCGAATAGCCGACGATGCGTGGAGCTTCCTGCTGACCGTCGGATTTGGACTGCGGATAGACATATTTGGGCTGGATGAAGAAGCCGGAAGTCTGCAGGTCGCGGGCCTCGATGCCTTCATCTTTCATCGCTGCCACAATATCGGCCATTGCGGCGTTGTTTGCGTCGAGCGCCTCGCGCGCGGTATCGGCTTCGCGCACAACACCGAGGTCAATTACCGCGAGATCGGGCGCGAGCGTCACCTTGCCTTCGCCGCTGACGCGAATGACGGGCAGGGGAGATTCGGCCAGGGGGCGTTCGGCAGACATGGCTGGCGCTGCTGAAAGTGCCGCGGTCGCAGCGAGCGCGGGGAACACCATAAGCGGCATGGCAAGAATGCAATGGGCCAAGGCTGGCGAATGTCTTTTCGTAGTCATGAATTCTCCATGCAGTAAGTGGTTTCACCGGTGTGGTGAAGTGAAAACCGTCGTGGAACCGGCTCGCGCCATTGACATTGGCGATGGCTGGCACTGGCTGGCCTTGTCCGAGCCTATCCCACGAGATTGGGGAGGCAATACGGCAAAGCGGCCTTGCCGCCCATGAATGCATGGGGTAATGGGAAGCGCCGTTCCGGCGCCAGATGGCTGCCCATGGTCCGGGTCTGTAGCTCAATGGTTAGAGCTAGCGGCTCATAACCGCTTGGTTGGGGGTTCGAGTCCCTCCAGACCCACCACTCATTCTGTCCTGTCGCCAACCTGCCTACCAGCGCGATCTCGATGCGATCCGTCCTGATGCCCTTCAGCTCGAGTTGAAGGCCGCAATACCTCTATGCACCGTGGTGTCATGGTAAGTTGCATCAATTCAGAATCCTGTTGCCCCAGCAAACTTGCTTTGCGATTGTCAACTGGCGTCGACAAACAAGTTGGAAAACCGGCGGGCACATGACCATTCTTTCCGTCTGTATCTGCACCTGCCGAAGGGCAAAAGGTCTGGACAGGCTGTTGCAGGCTTTGTCGACCCAGATCGGTGGCGATCATGAGGTAGTGGTAGTCAATGATGGCAGCCACGACAATTCCTATGGCGAAGTCACACAACGCCATGCCGGCTTGATCCGGTATGTGGTTCATGAATCAAACGAGGGAATTGCAAAGGCCCGCAAAACTGCTGCGCTGAATGCAAGCGGTGAATTTCTGGTGTATATCGACGATGATTGCGTGCCGCCGGCCTGGTGGCTGGATTGGCTACAGGCGCGGCTCGACGCACATCCGGAACTTGACATTGTTGCAGGCCCGGTTTTGCCACTGCCCCCAGATTCCGGCGAGACCTTCCGTTCGCGGATGCAGGGACATTTTGGCTTTCTTCCAAAAGTTTACGGCACGGGAAAATCCATGATCTTCCCCACCGCCAATGTCTGCATCCGGCGCCAACTGATGATGGACATTGGAATGTTCGGTTTTCCGGGGCCGTTTTTCGGAGCAGGGGAAGACACGGAGTTTGCTGTTCGTGCCCAATTGGCAGGCGCGCGCATGTTCGCGGACAATGCATGGCATGTACGCCATGAGGTGGGTGAACCGATGCGTTCGCTGGTGCGGCGCTACTATCGGTACGGCTATTCAAACGGATCAATGATTGCCTTGTCGACAAGCCCCGAAGCGCATGACTACATTTACACCATGCGGTATTCCAGGCTGCACGAACAGTTACGGCACTTCATGCAGATGACATGGACGCAGTCGAAAACCTTTCAAGGCTCCAGGTTTGAAAAGACCGCAGCCTTTGTTGCAGCGCTATTCGTCCACATGGTTTACCAATTCGCCTGTATCCGTGGCATGAAACAATCGAGACGCAAGGGCAGTCTGACCGGTGCCTTCAGGAACAGTAGCGCTTGATTGCTCCGGTCAAAAGGCTGGAAGCGCTCCGATTTTGGCGCTGTGCCAATTCAGTTGCCAGTCTGATGGCATTGTGGAGCAGGGAGTGATCGGCAACCGTTGAGGTGATTTTTCCCCGGATTGCCTTGTCTTCCTCATTTTGCCCGATGACGCTGGCAACTTTGAGCCGCGTTGCCATGCGGGCATTGCTCCATGATTCCTCATGGCGAGGCAGCATGATATGATGCCTGCCCGCCAACATGGCGGCTTGGGTCACATGTGCACCTCCGGCAGAAATGACATGTGTGACCTTTGGCAATACATCATCCAATTTGGGAGGATCCGCAAATACGTTGAATCCGCGACGCCGGAGAAATCGCGCCAGCATTCCGGAGTCGTCTCGCATGTAGATATCCGCTGGCAAGCCGGAATCGGCAATCGCCTGAAAGAGCTTCTTCGAGACTGGCTCGTCGGCCCCCAAGTAGACGAAATATCTTGGCAAAGCAGGAATTGGCTCAAGCTTCGGCAGGTCGCCAAGAGGCAGATAAAGGTTTTCGCGGCGTACCGCCAAATAGGGGTCTATTTCCGGCAAACCGAATACAAACCGGAAATCTGTCGCGAGCAGGGACGGCATGGATTTTGGTGGCGGTTTGTCGTGCCCTGCAAATATCCTCGCAGCACTTTCCAGCAATTGCCGTTCATCGACCACTGGCGAGAAATGCGCATCATAGGCGGGCAGATTCGGGCCGTCGAGCGGCGGCATCAGATAGGGTGTTCCCAGGGCTATTGTCGGAATGTTCCGGATCTTGGCAGCAATTTGAAGCGCCGGTGCATTGTCGCAAACGACGACCCCAGGGGATATCAGCTTCAGGGTCTCAATCCATGCATCGACGACTGCGCTGAGCAATTCCGGTCTGGTGAATCCGATTGCTGTCAACACATTTGCGTAGTTCCCCGGACCGGATAGTTGTCCGTCAAACCGGTAGGGAGGCCAGACCGGCGATTGAAACACGCGCACAGGCAAGTCGCGGAACGCGATTTTTGCGCTCCGCAAGTCTCTTGCAAAACATACCGGACGAATATCCTCGGCCAGCAACAACTTGGCAATTTCTGCCAAGGGCATCGCATGGCCAAGATTTGCGCCCATCTCCCATGCCAGCAAAACGGGCTTCATCTCAGCCTGAACCAAGCGTTCGGGTGCGGATCAATTCAGGGAGTCGCTACCCATCGAGCCCCCATAGCCGCCGCTGTCGAATTGCGCGACTTCCAGGAGTTCACCGGTAGTTGCGTTGCGAACCGCATCAACGATTGCATTGGCAAGCCGGGGTCCCATGATTTCAGCCAGTTCCAACCGCAACTGCTCGACATCCCTCGCAGGTACATCGAAAGTCAAGGCTGCAAACGCTACTGCTGCGCCAATGATCTTCGGCGCGTTCAGCGACTGATGCGGTTGGGTATCGAGGGAGGAGAAAAGGCCGGCGTCCAGAACCCGTATTGCGGATTGTCCGGCCGGCACTTCATTTTCCAAATCCCGGGCATCATCAAACAAATCGGCCTTGTATGCGTAATGCTGTCCGGATTCGGCTCCCACCTGCTTCACGTCAGAAACCACCAGGTCATCGGAAACATGTGCCGCCGCCGATATGGCACCGGTAGCCAGACCAAGAGAAGCAAGCAGTGCTGTAACGGCTACCCGAAGCGATCCGAAATATCCCCGTGGCTTGTGGTAATGTCCGGAATATCCATCAATCGGGACCAAGGGAAAACCTCTCGGGATTTCCGCAGTGGCAACAACGGGAATATGGCTTGAAGCCGGGTTCGCATTGCGCCAGCGAGCCACCGCGCTTTCTGCGCTTTTCACGGCTCCGGAAATCCCGTGGTGGTCGTCTGATGCAGGTGACGCGGTCTTGTCGGTCGTGAATACCAGATACATCGTGCGCTGGGTCGGCTCCAGAAAAATGCCGGTTACCTCCGCGCCAACCTTGCTGCGTATAGCCTTTGCACAGCCGATGAACTCGTCCATCCGGGAAAACGCTCCGGTCGGATCATAAATGATCCTGCCTTTGCCAAAACGATCCCGAAGCGTCTCCAGAGTGTTCGGTTGCAAGAAGTCGCCATGCCCATGTACGCGGACACGAACTTCAGGATTTGCTTCCTTGAAGGCTGCCTGCAATGCGGCCGCAACGCCCTTTCGGGCGGCTGAAGTGGTATGGACCTCCACCACCTTGCCTGCGTCCGTCATCATTTCCCTGGCAAGAAAAATCGGGAATTGCAGTGTATCGAAAACGTCCCTCACGGCATGTCTCCTTGTTAGCACCCCTGTTTGAGTTGTATTCATTGGCAAGGATAATGTCCATAGTGGTAGGCTTGGTTTTCCATTGGCCAAGGTTGGAAAAGAGGTGCATTCTTGCGAGGGCCGGGCGGTGACAGACCGGTTGCAACTACGTTGCAATCGGCAAAAACAGGCGAGAGCCTGACCGAAGCGAGCTTGGGAGCGCTTCAGATCCTTCGCACGGAACCGCTGGTGACTCTTTCATTGATCGACAAGTCGCATGCCGGACTGACTGAAGCGCTGCACAGCGTTCCCGCACATGCGGAACCGAAAAAAGCCCTGCATCTCTTGCGTTCAAAATGGAACGTCGAAAAGACCGGAGCAGGCGGACTTGCAAGCATCCTTGCCATGTTGCGCCAATCGGCTCCAGATCATTGCCTCCTGTATCTTGCGCATCACGACCACGAGGCATCGGTGGTTGCGAGGCTCGGTATCCCTTCCATTACCGTAAACGACGGTGTTTTCACTGATACCTCGATATGGCGTCCCATGTCACAGTCAAGCGGTGGGCTGGTTCACCACACGGCAGTCTACAATGCCCGTCCAGAGCGGAGCCAGCGCCACGAACTTGCGGGGCAGATTCCAAGTCTGCTTCTCATTTTTGGCGGGTCTGCCAGTGCGGATCGCGACGATGATCTGGAACGCATCCGTTCCATTCTGCCACAGGCGACATTTGCCAATCATTCAATCGGTGACGGCGTTTACAAGCGGCTCGAACACGACGTGACAAACCGTCTGTACAATTCGGTTTCAGTTGGTCTGGCGCTTTCTGATGAAGACGGTGGCATGCCTTCGTCAAACGGATACCTGGCGGCCGGTTTGCCGATAGTCTCGACGGAGCCCATGGATGGGAGGGGCCGGTACTATGGTTTTCCATTTGTCCAGATCGTGAAGGATGATCCATTGGCCATCGCGGCAGCCGTCAATGAGTTGGCCAACCGCAATCTGGACCGGACCCGCATTCGCGAGGCGTTCATGCAGGTTCAGGATTTCGATCGCCATAGTGTTTTGGGCGCGCTGAACCGTGCGGGTCGAGCTTTGCTGGAGACTGAAACCCTGTTCAATGACGTTACACCACTGGTGCATGCAATGGCGAGAATCAGCAAGATGACTGATGATCTTGTCAAAGTGCAAAACAGGATTGCAAGGTCCGATCCGGAAGCGAGTGCAAGTGCCAAAGCCTGACCCGAACAATGCCTGGTTTGATGCCAGACTGATCAGCCTTGATCCGCTGGTCACTGTCAGTTCCATCGAGAATGGAATGGTGTGGATGGCGGAATTCGCGAAAGAGAGCCCCGAGATTTTTGATCGTCGAAGCGGATTGCATTTCCTGTCGACTACCTGGGGAATTGGCAGCGATATTACGGCTTCCTCGCTTGCACATACTGTGGAACGGGCTTGCAGATGCCTTCCCGGCCATCATTTCATTCTGTTTGCAAGCGATGAGGGAGAGCAGTTCGAACTCTCGAATGCGGGAGTGGATTGCATTGTATGCAACAGTTCGATCTTTGTTGATGAACGCATATGGCGACCCGGGGGATCGCAGCTGAATGGTTTCCAGACATTCGATGCCGTCTACAATGCCCGGCTGATGGCGTACAAGCGCCATGAGTTGGCTGCGGGCATTCCGAGCCTCCTGCTGGTTCACGCAGCACCGTTTGGTGAGGGAATGGAAGCTGAATATTTGCGTGTGAAGAACATGCTGCCAAATGCGGTTTCGGCGAATGAATTGCTAGGAGTGGAATGGTTTGACCAGATGACGCCCGAAAATGTCAGCGACACCCTGGCTTATGCGCGTTGTGGACTGGCGCTTTCAAGGGAAGAAGGCGTCATGAAAGCGTCCGTGGAGTACATGCTTTGCGGTCTGCCAGTCGTTTCCACGCGAAGCATGGGCGGACGTGATCGCTATTATGTTTTTCCATTCACGAAAGTCGTCGATGATGACAGGGACGCGGTTGCAGCTGCCGTCCGGGAAGTCCTTTCAATGCAATTTGACCGGGCCGCGATCCGGCAAGCCATCGCCGGATTGATTGCTTTCGACAGGCACAATTTCCTGCTGGCTGTTGCAAGGGCAATTGACAAGCATCTTGGCAGCACAGCCCGTATTGACGGGTTCGGACCGTTCAGGGGGTTCAAGAAGCGTTTCCACAAATCTGACACGGCGATGTCTGCGCTTTCGGAGCGCGCTGCTGAACTGGCAGGAGAAACCATGCCATGACCGTGCTGCCGCCCCGTTTCCTTTTCGTGGAAATCAACCGGGCCTGCAATCTGCGCTGCGGGCACTGCGATTACTGGATATTGAAGGATGATCCACATACGCTGCCGGACAGTTCCAGGCTGGCCATGCTGGTCGAAGAGTTTGCTGCCATCAGTCCGCACGGCACGATCGTCACTTGTGGTGGCGAACCCATGCTGCGCCTTGAAAGCTGGTTTGAACTGGCCCGCCTGTCCCGCCTGAACGGCCTGCAAATGTTCTCTGTGACCAATGGAACAAGAATACGCAGCCCTGAACTGGCGCGCCGCGTGATCGCAGAAGGCCCGGATGAAATTTCCGTTTCACTGAATTCGCCGACGGAATCCGAGCACGACCGTACACGCGGCATGGCTGGTTCGTTTGAGAGAACAACAAGAGCAATCCGCCTGCTGATCGAGGCGCGAGCGGAACTTGGAGCGGCCAACAAGAAGATCATCGTGATGGGCCTGGTATATGCATCGAATTACCGGGAGATTCCGCAGTTCTATGATTTTGTGTTGAACGACCTGAAAGCGGACAAGCTGAAGCTGAACCTGCTGCAGCCCACGTTTCGGCAATCCGGCAAGGTGGACCCGTTTTTTGAACAGCAGGCCCGGGTTGATCCAGACGCGCTGGAAGAAATCATCAATCAGGCTGGTGAAAAACACGGACTTGACATGAACCCGGAGTTTTCGCGTCAGGCAGGGATGTATTTCCGTTCACTGGCAAGGGGCCACGATCTCGACAAGGGCTGGCTCACCGAGACCCACACAATCGATCACATTTGCAACACCTATGAGCGAAACATCATGATCGATCTCGAAGGCGTGGCGAGGTTGTGCTTTTCGACTGCCTTCAGGGGAGAAAAAATCGAGAAACCGGGAGACCTGTTGAAGTTCTGGAACGGTGCCAGCGACATCCGCGACAAGATGCGGCAATGCAACAAGTTGTGTGGCATCAGTCATTCAGTACGCCGTGAATCGGCTACGATGTCCGGCATGAAAAGAGGCGAGGAGTTCCGTCTGAAACACGCCAGCAATCATGGGTGATACACCAGCATTCAATGAACAAATTTGGCGAGATCATAGCCGGAAAGGTGTCCGGGTTGCCTATTTCATGCTCTCCGAGGGAACGCGGCGCTCAAGCCAGCCGAACAGGGCGACCAGCAAGCCGGTCAGGCAGACATAGATGAAGGCAACGAACAATAGCGGCTCATAGACGAGGTAGGTTTCCTGGCGGACAATCGTGCCGACGCCATAGACGCCGAAGACTGTGATCGTGGAGGCCAACGGTACGGATTTCAGGGTCAGTACGGCTTCGCCTGCCAGGGTCGGCAAGACATTCTGGACCGCGCGTGGCAGCCATATCCGCCACAGCAGGGTGAAACTGTTCATGCCGAACGCGCGGCCTGCCTCAAGCTCGGCCCTGGGAACCGAGCGGAACGCGCCGGCCATCACATGGCCTTCATAGGCTGCAACCGACAACGAAAAGGCCACCACTGCATAGGGAAAGGCTGCGATCAGGATCGGCCAGATGAAGGACTGCCGCAAAGCCGGAAAATGCGGAAATATCGATCCCAGGCCATAATAGAGCAGCCAAAGCTGGATCAGGAGCGGCGTGCCGCGAAACAGCGTGCAATATCCGCGCGCCAGCAAGCCAAGCCATCTGGGTCCGCTGACTTGCACGAGGCCAATCGGAATTGCCATCAGGAAACCGAAGAACATCGACATGACCGTCAGTTGCACCGTGATCCATAGACCATGGGCAAATCTGGGAAGATATTCAGGCAGCCAGTCCCAAACCATGATGAGTTCCTGTGATCAGTCGAGTTTGAGGTGACCGCGGGTGGTGCGTTTTTCCAACCATCTGAAAAGCAGGTTGGAGCTGAGTGTAATGCAAAGGTAGAGGAAAGCAGCAACGGTAAATGCTTCCAGAAACAGTCGGGTCTTGCCCGCGGCCTGCTTGGTGACGAGAGCCAGTTCCTCGAAGCCCACGACGGCCAGGAGCGCTGTGTCCTTGGTGCAGATCATCCACAGATTTGCCATTCCGGGAAGTGCCAGGGGGATCATGGCGGGGATGAGTATCCGGTGAAACACCTTGAAGCGCGACATGCCGAAGGCGATGCCGGCATCGGTCTCGGATTTGGGAATTGCCAGCAACGCGCCGCGAAACACTTCGGTCTCGTAAGCGCCTTGTACAAAACCCAGAACAAAGATCCCGGCTGCAATTCCGGAAATGTCCACCGGTTCGAAACCTGCTGCCTCCAGTGTCTGGTTCAGCAAGCTTGTTCCGGCATAATAGAGCAAGAGGATCAGGACCAGTTCCGGCACGGCACGGATGAGCGTGGTGTAGATGTCCAGAACAAGCTTGAGAACCCGGCCTCCGTATATCTTGCCGAGTGCGCCCAGAATACCGATGGCAATGCCAAGCAGATATGCCCCAAAGGCAATCTGAAGGGTGGCAATCAGTCCACGAAGGAAATTGGGGCCCCACTCGATCAGGAGGTTGACCGTGTTTGAGATGAACGTCACACGCGTTACCTGAATTGCAAAAAGGAAAAGGCCCGCGCCAGTGTCGGCGCGGGCCGCATTTTCAGGTCAGTTTGAACCGCCGTAAATGTCAAAATTGAAGTACTTCTTGGAGATGGCGTCATAGGTGCCATCTTCGCGTATCTGCTTGATCGCTGCGTTGATTTTCGCGAGCAGCTCCGTGTCTTCCTTGCGAACGCCGGCGCCGACACCTATGCCGAAAATGGCATCGTCATTGAGGATCAGTTTCACCTCGCAGCATGCGCCATCCGCGGACTGGAGAAACGGCTCCAGCGCAAGGCTGTCTGCAATGACAGCGTCAACGCGACCGGCGACGAGGTCAAAATTGTGTTCGTTGAAATCCTGGTAGATCTTGATGGTGGAACCGTCCTTGAACTTCGCATTCGCATAATTCTCGTGGGTGGACGAAACCTGAACCCCGATGGTCTTGCCCTTCACATCGTCCGCCGACTTGATCTCCATGTTCTTGGGAGCAATGAGTGCGGCTGGTGTGTTGTAATATTTGTCGGAGAAATTGATCGTTTTCATGCGTTCATCGGTGATTGACATCGAGCCGAAGATGACGTCGATCTTCTTGGCGGTGAGGGCGGGAATGATGCCGTCCCAGGCTATCGCGTTCCACGAGCACTCTTCCTTCATGGCGGCGCAGATGGCATCGCCAATCTCGATTTCCCAGCCTGACCACTTGCCGTCCGCGCCGCGTGAATAGAACGGCTCATAATTGGATGAATCCAGGCCCAGCTTGATCTCCGCAGATGCGGTCGCAGTCACACCGACCGCCAGCAGCGCTGCTGCAACAATTGTTTTCACGAGTTTCATTCAAATTCTCCCTCTGGTTAGTTCTGGTTTATTGACCCGACAAACGCCCTGCAACGTTCGCTCGACGGATTGTTGAACACCATTTCCGGCGTACCTTCTTCTTCCACCATGCCCTGGTGTAGAAACATCACCTTGCTCGAAACGTCACGGGCAAAGGCCATTTCGTGTGTGACAAGGATCATTGTGCGACCCTCTTCGGCAATCGAGCGTATGACCTTGAGCACTTCGCCCACGAGTTCCGGGTCCAGAGCCGAAGTCGGCTCGTCAAAAAGCATTGCCTGCGGCTCGATCGCCAGGGCCCGTGCAATTGCCGCGCGTTGCTGCTGTCCGCCGGAAAGATATGCGGGATACTGGTCGCGCTTTTCGAACAGGCCAACGCGGTGCAGCATTGCCTCACCTTTTTCGATCGCCTCAGCTTTGCTCAGGCCAAGCACGTGAACCGGGGCTTCGATCACGTTCTGCAACACTGTCATGTGTCGCCAAAGGGCGAAGTTCTGGAACACCATCCCAAGATTGGTGCGAAGCCGCTCGATCTGCCGGTGGTCGGCAATCTGCAATTCATTGCGCTTGAGCGGACCGAACCTGACCTTTTCGCCAGCAATCGTAATGGTCCCGGCAGACGGCAGTTCCAACAGGTTGATGCATCGCAGGAATGTGGACTTGCCGGAGCCGGATGCGCCGATGATCGAGATCACGTCGCCGTCATGGGCATCAAGCGATACTCCCTTGAGTACTTCAAGCGAACCGTAATTCTTGTGCAGGTTTTCCACATGGACTGCGGATGTATCCTTGAGTGCACCATTGGCAGCAGTCATTCTCGCCGTTCTCGTCCCGGTTACATCCATTGCAGACCAGCTTTCCCGCCACGGATTTCTGCGGCGGGCAATGTCTTCCCCGCCCTGCCGCGCATGGGCAGGGTTGCAAGTGTCACGAGTTTTTTACAGGTTTCAAGCAAAAGTGCTCCCCTGACCCTTTTTTATCCCTTTGCCAGCGCCTCATCGGCAGTCTGTTCCTGGGCGATCAGGATTTCCAGCTGTCGGCGAAAACGGAGCTGTCCGCCATCAATGGACAGGTCGATATGCGGGGTCTTCTTGCCCGTCATGCCCTTTTGCACCTCATTGAGAACCAGGCGGTCCTCCTCGAAGGCATGTTTCACATCCTCGCTCATCATCTTCGAAAGTTCGGCGTCATCGGGGCGGATATTGCGGGTCTGGAACCAGTAATATCGCGTTCGGCTTTCGGTTTCGGGGGTCATGAAATTATAGCTGTTCATGATGAACGTCTTTTCATCCAGCGTATCGAGTTGTCCGCCCTTGCCTGCAGGTGTGAAAACGGCGCGAATGAAGGCGTGACAGGGATAGCGCACCTCGTAATGCTGCAGCCGGTCGCAATTTCCATCAAACTCTATGATCTTCTTGTAGAAGGGTGCAGGCTCGACATCAAGCATCCACCGCCAGACGGTTATGCCATCCTCTGACTTGGTGATGCGCAGCGGTGTGTCCTGGGTTGCTGCCTGCCCGAATGAGCTTTGGTGAACCCATGCCACATGGGTCGGGTCAAGCAGATTGTCGGTCACGTAAAGATAATTGCAATCGATCTCCAGCGCCTTGCCCCGGTTCTTGCCCCATTTCGGGTCGTCATATTCCGGGATGTCAAAGATTTCCGATGCATCGGCAAGTGCCGGATTGCCCATCCATATCCACACCAGGCCATAGCGCTCTTCAACCGGGTAGGCATGAACTTTCGCATTGGAAGGAATGCCGCCCTTGCCCGGTGCGCGCACGCATTGCCCGGTGTAATTGAAGGTCAGGCCATGATAGCCGCATTCTACATCATCGCCCTTGCGGCGACCCTTGCTCAGCGGCAGTTTGCGATGCGGGCAGGCATCTTCCAGTGCGACGACCCTGGCGTTGGAATTGCGAAACATGCAGATGTTTTCGCCCAGCACAATGACCTGTTGCAATTCAGCGGTGATCTCGTCAGACCAGGCAGCAACATACCAGGCGTTTTTCAGGAACATGGCAGACTTCTCTTTGGCGGGCATGCCGCGTTGTCATACAGCAATCTGTGATTACAGAATTTGAATGGTATACAAACGCAAGCTCCTGTCAAATCCAAAGGTTCGGGCAAAAACGCTGGACGGGCTGCGGAAATCGAAATATCTATGATCACAGAATTTCGTGTGGCAAAGGAAGATTGCAATGTCCGCCAAACCAGCCCGTGGCACCGAAGCATTGCGCGAGGCTCTTGCGCATACCCTGACCCTCCCGCCGGAGGCAGCGCATTCAATGCCGGCCGAATTCTACACATCGCCGGATCAACTGGAACTGGAAATCGACCAAGTTCTTCGCCGTGAGTGGCTGTGCGTCGGGCATGTCGGAGAAATCCGGAATCCGGGCGATTTCTTCACTACCGAGATGGTGGATGAGCAGCTTATCGTTACTCGTGACATGCAAGGAGTGGTGCGGGTTCTGTCCAATGTGTGCCGACACCGGGGCAACCGCGTTGCGGAAGGAAGTGGCAACAGCCGCAAATTCATTTGCCGCTATCACACCTGGAGCTATGACACGACAGGAGCACTGGTTGCTGCGCCATTGATGAAGGGGCAGACCGGTTTCAGCAAGGAGAAGTGCGGCTTGCCGGAATTTCCGAGCGAAGTGTGGAATGGCTGGATTTTCGTCAATCTGGACAGCAATGCCACGCCGCTGGCGCCCCGGCTGGAAGGGCTTGGAAACGTCATCAGGAATTATCACCCTGATGCGCGTTTCCTGGTTTTCATGGAAGAAGACAGCTGGAACTGCAACTGGAAAAGCCTGTTTGAAAATTTCATGGAAGGCTACCACCTTTCCGCCACGCATCTGGAGACCTTGCACCCGATCACGCCGACCAGCCTGTGCAAGAAGATGGCAAGCGGCGAAGCCTGGACCGGCTATCACGCCTTTTACGATCCATCCTATCCGCCGCGCGGCCCATTTCACCCTGACCTCACCGAAGATGAGCGTCGCAATTCGCCGATGTATGGCATCTATCCCAATCTGGTGGTGGGGATGGCGACCAATTTCACCTTGTTCATGTGCCTTCGCCCGGATGGGCCTGATCGCGTGAAAATCCGCTGGGGAGTGACCGGTCTGGAAGACCTGCCTGAAAGCCAGAAGGTTCGCGACTATGTTGCGCTGTGCCGTGCGTTCAACGCGGAAGACAAGGAAAAGCTGGAGGCATTGCAGCAGGCATTGAAGACCAGGCACTACCAGGGCGGACCGCTGGCGCCCGACGACTTCGAAGGCACGATCTGGGATTTCACCAGGTACATGGCGCGGCAACTGAACCAGCAACCGGCTCAGCATTGGGCAACATGAAACAGCGCGCATGAGCCTGCTCCAGCAAGACAGCGAACCAACACAGGCCGAGATAGTTTATGGCAGGCTGAAATTCGAGTTGATGACGGGCGCGTTGCTGCCGGGTCAGAAGCTCTCCATACGCTCATTGTCCGCAAAGACTGGAGCCGGTGCCTCACCGGTTCGGGAGGCGTTGAAGCGTCTGGCGTCCGAACGGGTGCTGGAGGGCAGCGCCAAGAAATCCTACATCGTGCCTGACCTGAGCGACAAACGCGCTGTAGACCTGTTCAATCTGCGGGCATTGCTGGAATGCGAAGCGGCTGCCCTGGCCTTGCCCCGGATTTCGCCAACGATCCTGCCCGGACTGCGTTCCGCGGCGCAGGTGATGGGAAAGGCGCTGGAAGCTGGCAATCTCGACGAGTACATGCGCCAAAACCGCATTTTCCATTTCCTGGTCTACGAGCAGTGCGGCAGTGCCGACATGATCGCCGTGATCGAGCAGCTGTGGATGCAGACCGGGCCTTCCCTTCGCCGCGGCATGCAACTTGACGGATATGACGCCAGTTGGAACCGGCAGCATCTTGCAATGGTTGCTGCCCTTGAGACAAGGGACGTGGCCACCCTGCGGCGTGAGATGCTGCGCGACATAGGCTGGGGCGCGGAGCATTATACGCGGTAGCATTGCAGGGGTAGGGAGCCTGTCTGAAGCATGGTGGATTTGTCGCAAACACTGGCAATACTTGATGATCTCGTCGCCATTGCGTCCGTGCCGGGGCAAGCCAACCGGGAGTGGCTGAGCTATGTGCGGTCACGGCTCGAGGCAGCGGGGTGCCGTGTTGCAATCGTGCCGTCTCCCTCAGGCGACTGCGAAGGTCTGGTGGCGAGCACCGGTCCCGGCATCCCGGGAGGGCTGGTTCTTTCCGGCCATGCCGATGTTGTCAGCGCAGAGGGTCAGAACTGGACCAGCGATCCGTTCCGGCTGCGCCTCGATGGCAGCAGGGCATTCGGTCGCGGCACTGCCGACATGAAAGGTTTTGTCGCTTGCGCAATCACCATGATGGAACATGCAGCAAGCCGCGGTCTTGAGCGGCCATTGCACCTTGCCCTTTCCGGCGACGAGGAGACGACTTGCCAGTCAGCGGTCAGTCTGGCTGGTTTTGTTGCACAAAACCTGCCTGTGCCGCGTGGCGTGCTGATAGGGGAACCGACCTGCCTGCAACCGGTCAACCGGCACAGGGCTTCGTTCACCTGGGAGGTGGAAGTCAAGGGCAGGTCCGCCCATGCCAGCATGCCTGAGCTCGGGCTAAGTGCCACGGCACTCGCGGCCCATCTCATTGCGTGGATCGACAACCGCTCAGCCAGGATTTTCAGCCCTGATGCCACGACGCATTCCATCGGTACCATCATGGGTGGGACTGCCAACAACATCATTGCCGAGCACTGCCGGTTCGAATGGGACATCAGGCTGTCGCCCCATGAGGATATTGAAGAACTAACCGATGACTTTCGGAGTGAGGCAGAGCGGTTACTGGCACCGCAGCGCGACAGGGTGCCGGAGGCAGCGGTTCATCTGAGCGAAAATGCGGTGTTTCCAGGCTTTCACACAGATGCAAACAACGTATTCGCGCAGGAATGCATTGCAGCCTCCATTGCAGCTTCGCTGTTGCCAATGGCTGCAGCGACCGAGGCAGGAATCTATCACGAAGCCGGGCTGCCGGTGATAGTCATGGGCCCCGGAAACATGGAACAGGCGCATACGCCGGATGAATATATCGAACTGGATCAACTGGCCGCATGTCTTCATCAGTTGTCACGGCTTGCATTGGCGTGAGTATGCAAACAGTCAGCTGGCCTAATCGAGCTGGGGCATTCCGCCCAGCCTGCCCAGCAGTTCGGCCACATTGGATGACTTGAATTTCTTCAGCAGTTTTGCGCGATAGGTCTCGATGGTTCTGGGCGAAATGCCGATGATGCGCGCAATTTCCTTGCTGGTCTTGCCTTCACCCAGATGCATGACGATCTGGCGCTCGCGCGTGGTGAGCCGCATGACGGGGCGCTCGTGCGAGAGGTCAGCAAAACTCCATACCGCCTTGTCGAGCGGATCACCACTATGGGTCAGCGTCATGCCGCGTACCCTGCACCAGAACAGCGAGCCGTCGGAGCGCGCCATGATGCGCTCATCCGAGTAGCGCCCTTTTTCACGAAGCGGCACGACCCCGACATCGCGAATGCGGACAAACTCCTCGTAAGTGGGATAGAGGATGGCAAAGGACTGGTCGCGCAATTGATCGGGCTCGTATCCGAACATGGCGGCAAAGGCCGGGTTGCAGGTGCGGATAATCCGGTTCTCGGTCATGACAATCCCGACCGGCGCATTGCGAAACGCCAGAAGGTCGAGCTGATCGATGGTTGGCCTGCTGCCCATGCGTGATTCTACGATATTGCCATGAAACCGGTTGTCGGCGGATAGTAGCTGCGTACTTGCGTGCCGGAAAGCGAAACCGGTGCAGGAGCGATTTATTGCGGCTGTGGGTGTGAGGAAATCGCGGCAGCTGCCATCATGGAGGAATAATCATGAGACGCATTCTAGCAATGCTCGCCACGACCTGCGTGCTCGCCAGCGGACTGGCAGGGTCGACGCTGGCGCAGGAGACTGCCCGCATCGCGCTGGTTCACGGCCTTTCAGGTTCGCCATTCGAGGCTTTCTCGAAGCAGACGACAACCGGTTTCAACATGGGCCTGGAATATGCCACCAAGGGCACAATGATGATCAAGGGCAAGAAGATCGAGGTGATCGAGAAGGACACCCAGTTCAAGCCCGATGTTGCGCGTTCGGTGCTGGCAGAAGCCTATGGCGATGACGATGTGATACTTGCCGTCGGCGGCACCTCTTCGGGTGTCACCACAGCAATGCTGCCGATTGCCGCTGAGAATGAGAAGATCCTGCTGGTTGAACCAGCGGTTGCCGATTCCCTGACCGGACCTGATTCCAACCGCTATGTCTTCAAGACCTCGCGCAACTCGTCAATGGACATGCAGGCGCAGGCACTGGCCCTGAAGCCGGATGCGAACTTTTCGGTAGCCACGCTTGCCGAAGACTATGCATTCGGCAAAGACGGCATCGCTGCCTTCAAGAAGGCGCTGGAGGGAAGTGGTGCAACCGTCGTGGCGGAGGAATATGTGCCGCTCAAGACCACGGACTATACCGCGGTCGGCGAACGCCTGTTCAATGCGCTCAAGGACAGACCGGGCCGCAAGGTGATCCTGATCTATGTGGCTGGTTCCGGTGACCCGATGGGTGCGCTGAGCGGCATGGATCCGTCCCGGTTCGGCATCGAGATTTCGACAGGGGGTCACATCCTGGCGGTTTTGCCGACCTACAAGCGGGTTCCGGGCATGGAAGGTGCGATCTACTACTACTATGAAGCGCCGAAGAACGAGATCAACGACTGGCTCGTTGTCGAGCACCAGAAGCGCTTTGACGCACCGCCGGATTTCTTCACCGCCGGTGGCATGGCAGCAGCGCTCGCAGTTGCCAAGGCGCTTGAAACCGCTGACAACTGGGATACCGAAACACTGATCTCGACCATGGAAGGCATGAGCTGGGAAACGCCGAAGGGTACCATGACCTTCCGTCCGGAAGACCATCAGGCGCTTCAGTCGATGTACCATTTCAAGATCAAGGTGGACGACAATGTTAAATGGGCCATTCCCGAGCTTGTCCGCGAGATCAAGCCAGACGAAATGGATATTCCGATTGGCCGCAACAACCAGCAATAACTGAAGGCTTGCGAACCTGCCGGGCACAAGGTCGTGTCCGGCAGGCCGGTTACTGCTGCGCCATCAGAACGACTTTCTCCCGCAAGGGGCATTCACGTGATGACATCCCCATCCCTTGAGACCCGTGGGCTCACCATCCGCTTCGGTGGCCATGTCGCCGTCAACAATGTCTCGTGCAGCTTCCGTCCGGGCGAGCTGACGGTGATTGTGGGGCCCAACGGTGCCGGCAAGACAACCTGGTTCAATCTCGTCTCCGGGCAATTGAAGCCCAGCGAGGGCAACATCCTGCTGCGGGGCGAGGACATTACCGCGCTTGCCCCTTCGGCACGCGCCAAACGCGGCATCGGTCGCGCCTTCCAGTTGACCAACCTGTTTCCCGGCCTCAGCGTTTTCGAGAATGTCCGGCTTGCGGTGCAGGCGAAGCGCGGCACCGGACCGCGCCTGTTCCGTCCCGCTGCGGCCTATCGCGAAATCTCGGAAATCGCGCGGGCGCATCTCGAAACCGCGCGGCTTGCAGGTGTTGCTGGACTGCCAGCAGCGGCACTTCCGCATGGTGACCAACGCAAGCTTGAAGTGGCATTGCTGCTGGCGATGGAGCCAGAGATTTTCATGTTCGACGAGCCGACGGCTGGAATGAGTGCCGACGAGGCTCCGGTGATCCTCGAACTGATCGACACGATCCGAAAAGACCGTTCCAAGACGGTGCTGCTGGTCGAGCACAAGATGGATGTGGTGCGGGCGCTGGCTGACCGGATCATCGTCCTGCACAATGGCGAACAGGTCGCCGATGGCGCTCCTGAAATGGTGATGGCCAGTGAAATCGTGCGCGAGATCTATCTCGGCATTCCGGCGGGAGAGGCGGCATGAGCGATCCCATCCTGCGCCTTGATGATGTGCATACCGACATTGCCCAATACCAGATCCTGCGCGGCGTGAACCTCAAGGTGCCTGAAGGCGGCGTCTATGTCTTGCTTGGCCGCAACGGTGCGGGCAAGACCACCACATTGCGGACCGTAATGGGGCTGTGGCGCGCCAGAAAAGGCGCGATCGTTTTTCGCCATCACGACATTACGGCGATGCATACTGCCGACATTGCCCGGCTTGGCGTTGCCTATGTGCCAGAGAATATGGGGATATTCGGTGGCCTGACGGTTGCAGAGAACATGCGTCTCGCCTCGCATTCCGGCGTTTTTGATTCCGACCGGCTGGATCGGATATTCACGCTGTTTCCGGCTGTCAAAACCTTCTGGGACAAGCCTGCATGGGCGTTATCGGGTGGACAGAAGCAGATGCTGGCCATCTCGCGTGCCATCATCGAACCGCGCGAACTGATCCTGATCGACGAGCCGACCAAGGGGCTGGCACCGGCAATCATCCGGGCGATGATCGATGCCTTCAGCGAGATCGCTCGCGATTGCACCATCCTTCTGGTGGAGCAAAATTTCCAGTTTGCCTCGTCGCTCGGCACCGGGGTCTCGGTGATCGAGGATGGCCACATCGTTCATTCAGGCAGCATGACCGGTCTCGTTGAAGACACGGAACTGCAGACGCGCCTGCTGAGCCTGTCGCTCGATGCGCAGCAGTAGGAGTTGACAATGGCATTACCGGCAAAACCGGCGGAATGGTTCGACAGGGTAGGCGGGGTGAATGCGCTGCCGGTCCTGTTGATGATCATTGCCCTGCCGCTGGTCGGATCGACCTCGACATGGGTGACGCTGACCGTGGCGGGGCTTGCCATGGGGATGATGATCTTCCTGATGGCTTCTGGCTTGAGCCTCGTATTCGGCCTGATGGATGTGCTGAATTTCGGCCATTCTGCATTCATTTCCTTTGGTGCCTTCATTGGTGCCTCGGTACTTGCGGCACTTGCCGCCTGGGTAGGCGCTGACTCCGTCACGCTGAATTTTCTGGCGCTGTTTGCAGCGATCGCAGCCGCGACCGGTTTCGGGCTTTTCGCCGGCCTGTTTTTTGAAAGGGTAGTCATCAAGCCGGTCTATGGGGACCATCTGCGCCAGATACTGATTACCATCGGAGCGCTCATCGTGTCGGAGCAGATCGTGCTGGCGATTTGGGGTGGCAATCCGGTTGCCGTGCCGCGACCGGCAATTCTCGACGGATCCTGGATCATTGGTGACATCGCCATCGAGATCTACCGCATCTTTGCGTTTTTCCTTGGCCTTGCGGTTTTCATTGTCCTCAAGCTGGTGCTCAACCGCACGCGTCTGGGACTGCTGATCCGGGCAGGGGTTGAAAACCGGGAAATGGTGGAGGCACTCGGTTTCAGGATCGAGAGGGTCTTCGTCCTTGTCTTCATGGTCGGTTCTGCACTGGCGGCAATGGGCGGGGCCATGTGGGGCGGTTATCAGGGCCTGATCACGGGCGCTCTTGGCAGCGAAGTGATGATCCTCGTCTTTATCGTCGTCATCATCGGCGGGCTCGGCTCCATCGAAGGTTCTCTGCTGGGAGCCTTGCTCGTGGGCCTGCTCGGCAATTATGTCGCCTTCATCTTTCCCAAGCTGTCGCTTGCCTCCAACATGCTGCTGATGATGGCAATCCTGCTATGGCGGCCCTGGGGCCTGCGCCCGGCCCTGAAGCGATAGGATGTTGGCCATGACGGACGGCGAACTCATTTCAGCTCCCGCCAGTGATCCTGCACGCAAGGGCCGGATGGTGGTTTATGCAATTGCGCTGGCAATTGCACTGGCGCTCGCCTTTGCGCCATTCCTGTTCCTGGATGTTCGCTCCGGCCAGGTCGCGGCGCGCATTTGCATCTTTATCGTGCTGGCAGCAAGTTATAACCTGCTGATCGGATATACCGGCATCGTTTCCTTCGCCCATACAATGTTCTTCGGAATGGGTGCCTATGGCGCTGCAATCGCGCTGAAGAATTCAGGTCCGCATTGGGGTTCAGTCTTTGTCGGGGGAGGGCTGGGCGTCCTGTGTGCTGCGGTGCTGGCGGTGCTGATCGGCATTCTTTCACTAAGGGTAAAGGCAATCTTCTTTGCCATGGTAACGCTTGCCGC
This sequence comes from Nitratireductor sp., assembly GCA_041397525.1. Taxonomy (GTDB): domain Bacteria; phylum Pseudomonadota; class Alphaproteobacteria; order Rhizobiales; family Rhizobiaceae; genus BOKV01. The sequence continues at coordinate 19,787 of JAWKWL010000007.1, read as the reverse complement.
TGCGTCTGTGATGCTTGTTCTGGTGTCGCAGTTTTCGGACTTTACCGGCGGCGAGGATGGCATTGTCTATTCCGCGCCGAAACTGTTCAAGCCGGCGACCAAGCTGATCTTGGGGGACGACGGCAAGGTGCTGAAGATCATGGGCGTTTCCATGGACGGAAAGATTGCCGCTTACTATTTCGTCTTTCTCTCCTGCCTGGTCCTGTACTGGTTCCTGGTGCGGATTGTCCGTTCGCCGCTGGGAACCGTTCTGGAGGCCATTCGCGAAAACGAGATGCGGGCTGAAGCGATCGGCTACCGTGTCGTTGCCTATCGCACGGCGGTGTTCATGATCGCGGCAATCGTTGCAGCACTCGCAGGCGTGGTGTGGGCGGTGTGGCTGAAATATACAGGGCCTGAATCCACGCTTTCCTTTGCCATCATGATCGACATCCTGCTGATGGTGGTCATTGGCGGCATGGGGACGATGGTTGGTGCTGTCATCGGCGCAACACTGATGAGCATTGCGCAGTTTTTCCTCAAGGACCTGATGGAGGCGGCCGCGAGCGCAACTTCGTTCCTGCCCCTGGTGCCGAACCTGCTCAATCCTGACAGATGGCTGTTGTGGCTCGGCATCCTTTTCATCCTGCTTGTCTATTTCTTTCCTGCCGGAATTGCGGGAACCCTGATGAGGAAGGGGGCGCACAAATGATGCAGCCACGCTCGCAATATGTGCGCTGCAGTGCGCATGAGCTTCATGTCAGCGAATGGGGAGACCGGGGCAATCCGGCAGTGATCCTATGGCATGGCCTGGCGCGTACAGGGCGCGACTTCGACGAGTTGGCAGGGGCGCTCAGCGCGCGCTATTTCGTGCTGGCGCCGGACACGCTGGGTCGCGGGCTTTCGTCCTGGGCGATTGATGTTTCGAAGGACTATTCCTATGCAGCCTATGGCGATCATGCCGAGGCCATTCTCGATCACTACGCCATCCGCGAGTTGCGCTGGATCGGAACCTCGATGGGTGGATTGCTGGGGGTGACGCTGGCTGCCGGACCGCTCAAAGGTCGCATCAGCCACCTTGTCGTCAATGACATTGGACCGAGCATTCCGCTGGAAGCTTCAACGCGGATAGCCGATTATGTGGGCAATCCGCCGGTCTTTTCGACAATCGGCGAGTTGGAAACCTGGCTCAGGACCATTTACACGCCGTTTGGGGACAACACGCCTGCATTCTGGCGGCGGATGAGCGACACATCCGTGCGACGTACCGACGGCGGCAAGGTCACTGTGCATTATGACCCACAGATCATCACGCAGTTCACGCTGCACAGGTCCGACCTCGATTGCTGGCCGCAATGGGACGGGCTGGACGCCAGGATCATGTTGTTGCGCGGTGAAACATCCGACGTGCTGCCGCAGACAGTTGCGGTGGAGATGATCAGGCGACAACCTTCGAGCGCGTATCACCAGCTCGCGGGTTTCGGCCATGCACCAACCCTTGCGGATCCTTGCACCATCGAGCTCATTGAGACTTTTCTCGAAGCGGATTGACTGCCCCGGGGGTTCTGACCGCTGGAGCTGGCAGCGAACGCCATTTGTCCATGATTTCATCCGCTATTGCATCCAGGCATTGAGCAAAACACTTGTTTGCCATCCATTCGCTGGCAAACTAGTCTGGCTGCAAAACAACACTAAAAAGGCATGCCGAAGATGGGGGAGAAGTGCGAGGTAAGGCCGCTCGACAAGATGCGGCAGATCATTCTCGAAATTTCAAGTGAAGGCAAACGGTGGAACCATGTTCACGGTCTGATGCAGATAGACATCACCGCGACACGCAAGATGATTTCCGCCATCAAGGCCGACGGCGGTGAAGCGCCATCCATGACCGGTTTCATCATCTCCTGTCTTGCGAGAGCCATAGACCAGAACAAGTCAATGCATGCGATCCGCAAGGGACGCAATGTCCACATCTTCGACGATGTTGATGTCTCCACGGTGATCGAGCGCGATGATCCGGCCGGCAATCCGGTTCCCACATCGATCATCATTCGTGCGGCCAACAAGAAACCGTTCCGTGAGATTCATGACGAGATCAAGAAAGCCAGACAGCAAATCGTCAGCGGTTCGGTCCTGGGCGAAAGCAAGCAGGCGAAACGAACCAATCTTCTGATCAGCTTGCCAGCCTTCATCCGCAAGCTGGTGTGGTGGTGGAGCCGACAGAGCCCGAAATTTCGCAAGGACAACATGGGTACGGTTCATGTCACCGCAGTGGGGATGTTTGCTGACGGATTTGATGCCGGTTGGGCCATTCCGGTTGCGCCATGGCCTTTGATCCTGACCATCGGGACCATTTCCAGGCGGTTGGAAAGAATGCCGGATGGTGAGACCGGGATGGCGGAGTTCATCAACCTCACCCTGACCATAGATCATGACGTGGTGGACGGCGCTCCGGCAACGCGATTTCTGGTGCAATTCAAGCAATTGCTTGAAAGCGGGAACGGACTGGAGAATTTCCGCAACGTGTGAAGAAACCGGTTCGTGACGTCACCCTGCAGTTGCATATCCGGTTGCTGCCTCAGACTGGACAGCATCAAGTCATGTGCCACATGGGGTCTTCGCTGGCGCATCATTGCTTGCCAGCATAAAAGCGTCGCAGCAGGATCGGCGTCAGGTACATCGGTATCTGATAGCAGCCGATGAACAGCAGCAGCGGATCGGTGAGCGAGGCGGGCAGCGCGACCAGAAACAGCGCAATGTTGCGGTTGCCGGCGACGATTGCCAGCGGCACATGCTGGTCGTGCAGCGGTGTCAGACGCAATGTGAGTGCGGCCAGTATTTGCATCCCGAAATTGGCGATGAACGCCGCTGCGAGCCAGGGCAGCAACTCAACGGGTTCGTTGAGCAATGCCGGTCCCACCGACGACATCAATCCGACAACCACGATTGCCATGGCGATTGCCGACAGGCCGTCGAGCGCGGCAATGGTCTCGCGTTCAGGATTTTTCAGGACGAAACCGCGAATGGCAAACGCGGTCGCAGATGCCAGCGCAATGACGGCAAACAGGCGTCCGGCGGAGCCCAGGATCTGGTCCGCTCCGGCAAAGGCGGGGAGCACGGCAAAGACCGGCAATACCGTCAACGGCAGCAGGGCTGTTCCGATGACCAAGATGCGCAAGGCGGGAGCAGGGTCATGTCCGGTCAAAATCGCGAGGCTTGGCGCGCCGGAGATCGAGGATGCGGAAAGCATCAATACCAGCGCGGTCGCCAGGCGATAATCGGACAATCCGGTTGCCAACAGGACAAGTGCCAGCGCCAGCGGCAGTGCAAGTTGATAGATGAGCGCGACAAGCGTGATCGCGGGAAGATCGCGGACCGCGCCGAGCGCCTGCTTGGGCCCGATGCGCAGTGCTGTCACGAACAGGAGTGCTGCAACCAGTTCCTGCAACCATGGGCGCATGGCAAGCGCCAGATCCGGCAGCACCATGCCCGCGATGAGGCCCGCAACCAGCATCCCGCGACCATGGCGCGCAGCAAGGCCGAACAGGGCAAGCACCGCGCTCACAGCAAGGCTCGAAAGATGAGGATGATAGCCGCAGCGCCGCTGATTGCGAGCAGTGCCGGGCGATAGCGCCGGTCAAAACGGTCGCGCAACCGGCTTGCGATCAGTGCGCCCACCACCATGCCCGGCACCATGAAAAGAGCCAGCAGAAAGTCGCTTTGCCCAGCCCAGCCACTTGCATAGAGGCCGGCAAGCGACATGGCGCAGCCAATGGCAAAGAAGGCGGCAAGCGTGGGTCTCGCCGCGCGTGATGGGCGGTCCTGATAGACGATGGCTAGTGGCGGCGCGCCGACGGACGTTATGGTGCCCATCGCGCCGGAAAGGATTGCCATTGCCAGCAGGCTCTTGCGCGTCAGGGGAATGCGCCAGCCGGCAATCGACATCAGAACCGCGATGGCAATCATGATGCCAAACACAAGGGTGAAGGTGTCGCGGCTGGTCAACAGGGAAAGCACGCCGATGGCGACGACAACGCCGATTGCCCGTCCGCAGGCAGCAAGCCAAACCTCGCCCCAGACGATCTCACTGCGCTCGCCCCATGCGCCCCAGGCAGAGGATGCAAAACCGATGAACAGTGTGGAGGCAGGCACAAGCTGGGAATCAATCAGCGCCAGTAGCGGAGCAGCGGTCAGGCCAAAGCCCATGCCAAGGCCGAACTGCACCACGGATGCCGCGATGACGCAGGCCATGATGGCTGCGGCTGCCCACGGGGATGCAATCACATGGATGAAAGCCGCATGCACCGTGTGATCAACCGCCTGCGTGTTGGCGGATGTTTGCCGGCAGCCAGGTCGCAAGTTCCGGGAAGGCGATCAGCACGAAGACCATCACCACCATGATCAGGAACATCGGAAAGGCTGCCCTTGCAACGAAGTTCATTTCGTGCCCGGTCATGCCTTGCATGACGAACAGGTTGAACCCGATTGGCGGCGTGATTTGCGCCATCTCGACCACGACAACTATGAAAATGCCGAACCAGATGATGTCGATACCCGCCTGGCGGACCATGGGTTCGACAACGGCAATGGTGAGAACCACCGAGGAAATACCGTCGAGGAAGCAACCGATGACGATATAAAACACGAGCAGCGCCATCAGCAGTTCGAACCGGGTGAGGCCAAGAGATCCGATCCATTCAGCAAGAGCACGGGGCAGTCCGGTAAAACCCATCGACAGAGACAGGAAGGATGCACCTGCCAGAATGAGTGCAATCATTGCAGAGGTGCGCATGGCGCCCATCAGGCTTTCGACAAAGGTCTTGATGTTGAGCGAACCCTGTCCGGCGGCGAGGACCAGAGCTCCCAGAACGCCGATGGCGGCGGCTTCGGTTGCGGTGGCAAAGCCGCCATACATCGAGCCGATCACGAAAAAGATCAGCACCAGCACGGGGATGAGAAAGCGCGAGTTCTTGACCTTGTCAATCAGGCTGGTCACGGGCTCGGGATCAGGCTTGTAGGACCTGGAGAACCTGGAAACCAGCCCGACATAGGCCATGAACATCAGTGCAAGGACAAGACCTGGAAAGATGCCGGCCATGAACAGCTTGGTGATTGATTCATTGATGGTCACGCCATAGACGATCAGTGTCAGCGATGGCGGTATCATCAATCCGAGGGTTGCAGCGCCAGCCAGAGTGCCGATGACGAGGTGTTCGGGGTAGTTGCGCTTGCGCAATTCCGGGATCGACATCTTGCCTACAGTGGTCAGTGTAGCCGCTGATGAACCCGAAACCGCAGCAAAGACCGTGCAGCCGACGACATTCGTGTGCAGCAGGCCGCCGGGCAGTCGTGCCATCCAGGGTGCCAAACCCTTGAACATGTCTTCTGACAAGCGCGTTCGAAACAGGATTTCCCCCATCCAGATGAAGAGCGGAAGTGCAGTCAGCGACCATGAGGAGGCGGAGCGCCAGATAATGGTCATCATCGCGTCACCCACCGGGCGACTTGTGAAAAGTTCCATGCCGACAAAGGCGACGCCGAGGAGTGCCAGACCGACCCAAACGCCGGTGCCAAGCAGCAGGAAAAGGACGAAAAGGAAGATCGCGATCGGGATGAATTCAGCCATTGTTTGCGCTCCTATTCACCGTGGCTCTGTGCAATGGCATCAGAGCCGATATTGTCACGGCCGCGCATGACCAGTGTCACGAGATTGTCTGCGAAACAGATTGCAAGAAGCACGGCACCAACGGCCATCGGAGTCTGCGGTATCCACATCGGGGTCGCGTCCTGTCCCTGGCTCAGGTCGCCAAGCTTGTTTGACCAATAGACCAGGCGGATCGAATACCAGGCGAGGTAGGCGGAGGCAGCCGTGCCGATGATCATGCACCACAACTCGCCCCAGAACTTGTGCTCGCCCAGTGCTGTAATGAAGAGGTTCACCCTGATGTGCGAGCCGCTGTTAAGCGCATGGGCGAATGCCAGAAACGAGGCGGATGCCATCAGGTAGCCGGCATATTCGTTGAGGCCGGGGATCGAGATATTCGTCCAGCGCGTGACCATTTGCGCCACAATGACGAACAGGATTGCGACTAGGCAGACGGCAGCAGCAACCCCGCCTGCATTGTACAGCCCGTCAAGGGTGCGGCGGATCAGGTGTTTGTCGGCCCTGCTGGTCATGGTTGCTCCCCGGTTCATCCTGTTTGTCGGCAGGGCAGCTGAAAGCTCAGGCGCCCCACCGGTCAGTTCGTGGAGAAAGGCTTACATCGCCTTGTATGCGTCGACGATGGCCTTGCCCTTGTCGCCGGCATTCTTCAGCCACTCATCTGTCATGGTCGCGCCGAAGCCCTGGAGATCGCTCTTGAGCTGGTCGGACGGGCCCTGAACCTTCATGCCGTTTTCGGCAAGCGTGGCGAGGTATTTTGCAGTCAGATCCTTGGCCGTGGCCTCACCCGATGCAGCAGCCTTTGCGCCACAATCCATGACGGTTGCCTTGGTCGCATCATCAAGGCCGTTATAGGCGTCCTTGTTGATGAAGACCGAATTGCGCGGCAGCCACGCCTGGACGTCGTAGAAATGTGTCAGGCTTTCCCAGACCTTGGAGTCAACACCGGTTGAACCCGAGGAAATGAAGGATTCTGCGACGCCGGTTGCCAGCGCCTGTGAAAGTTCGGCCGCTTCGATCTGTACCGGTGTCATGCCGGCGAGTTCGGCAATGCGTGCGGTCGCAGCATTGTAGGCACGGAACTTGACGCCAGCCATGTCTGCGGCCGAATTGACTTCCTTCTTGAAGTAGAAGCCCTGCGGTGGCCATGGCACGGAGTAGACCATGACGAGGTTCTGTTCATCAAGCGCTCCGGAGACCGCGTCCTTTGCCGCTGCCCAGAGTTTGTCGGAATCGTCAAACGAGGTTGCGAGGAAGGGGATGGAATCAACACCGAAAAGCGGGTTTTCATTGGCATGTGCGGAGAGCAGGCGCTCACCGATATTGGCCTGGCCGGTTTGAACCGCACGCTTGATGTCGTTGCCCGAGAACAGCGAGCCACCGGGATGGACCACGATTTCGAGCTTCCCGGCGGTTCCATCGGTCACGCATTTTGCAAAGGCAACGCCGTTTTCCGAATGGTAGTTGCTGGCCGGATAGGCCATTGGCATGTCCCACTTGTCCGCGAAAGCCGCAGAGGCGGAAACGGCGGTAAGGATGGATGCTGCCGCCAGCATTTTGGTGAGATTTTTCATCGTTTTCTCCCTTGGTTGATCTTCGTGTATTCCCTCTTTGCCATGGCCCTAGAGAAACCTTGATGGTGAGAAGGGCGCAAGGTTGGTGTTCGGCTTCTGGCCGGAAACAAGCTGTGCCAGTATTCGTCCGGTTTTCGGACCTCCCGTCAAGCCCACATGGTCGTGGCCGAAGCCCATGAACATGCCTGTGGTGCCCGGCACTTCTCCTATGACGGGTATTGAATCGGCGATCGAGGGACGGTGCCCCATCCATTCGGTCCGTTCTTTCCATGAAATGCCCGGAATTGCCGCCTTGATGTTTTTCTCCAGCAGTTCGAAGGGCGCGCGCGAGGGCGGTGCGTCCAGTCCGCCAAATTCGACAATACCAGCCAGTCTCAGACGGCCCTGCATCGGTGTAGCGACAAATTTCCCCGACGCAACCATGACCGGTGCACGGGGCATGATGCTGGGCTCCCACAGTTCGAGATGATAGCCGCGTTCGCTTTCCAGCGGCAGTTTGAGGCCCAGCTTGCGCGCAAGCGGGCCCGACCAGACGCCGGTCGCCAACACAGCAGCATCGCAGGCGATGGTCTGGCCGCCGGCGCGCAGACCTGTCACGCGTTGGTCATGCCTGACAATGTCATCAACTTCAGCCTTCATGAAGCGGCCGCCAGAGGCAATCACATGGCTGGCGAGGTCGTTCACATACTGGCCCGGATCGGTGATGTGGCCGTGATTGCCAAGCCTGGCGGCGAAGTTGATCGCGGGACCGAAAGCCGGGTCATAGGCGCGGAAATCCGCGCCTTCCAGCGTTTCCCATTCAAATCCGTTTTCCTGGCGTAATGACCAGCCGAAGGCGTCGCCCTGGTAGTGGGCGCGGTCGTTGTAGAGAAAGAGATAGTCTGACGGCGTGATCCACTTTTGTGCGTCGGTGCCCTCAGCCAGTGCCTGGTGGTCGGCAAGGCTGTCACCGATGATATGGGTGAGGGCTGCGGCGCGGTGGCGGACCTTGTCGGCCTTTGCATTGGAAAGATAACGGATCAGCCATGGCGCGAGCTTCGGCAGATATGGCCATTTCAGGAAAAGTGGCTGGTTCGGATCGAGCAGCATTTTCGGTGCCTTGCGCAAAAGCCCCGGAACTGTGACCGGAACGATCGAGCAGGAGGCCAGAACGCCGCCATTGCCGTAGCTGGTCCCGGATGCAGGTCCTGCCTTGTCAATCAGGATCACCTGGTGGCCGGAGCGTTGCAGCCAGATTGCGGTCGAGACGCCGACTATGCCTGCGCCGATTACGGCTACGGTCTTTCCTGCCCCCGATGGTTGCTCTGGCATCCGCTATCGTTCTCCCGACCGTGCGCCTTGTTGACCCATCCTTGCATACAATAATAAATTGTCAACAAATTATCGGCGTTTTGTCATTCTAGTCATGCAATCCACTCCGACACGGGGGCTGCGGCTTCATGCAGCGGTTGCGAGATGACGTCGACGAGCGTCGGGCCGTCATGGGCAAGAGCCTCGGCCAACACCCTGTCAAGTTGGGCCGGGTCCTCGACGTGCCAGGATTTGACACCATAGGCCGCCGCCACCGCGGCATGGTCAGTTCTCGAGAAATCAACATTGTAGAACCGCTTGCCGAAGCCGGAATCCTGCCCTGCCTTGATCCAGCCATAGGTGGAATTGGAAAACACGATTCCCGTGATCGGCATGTTGTGACGGACGATGGTCTCAAACTCGCCGACGCAGAAACCGAATGAGCCGTCGCCCATGACGGCAACGGTCTTGACGTCCGGTCGTCCAGCGTGTGCACCCATCGAAGCAGCCAGCGCATAGCCCAATGCGCCGTGGGCGCGATTGGTGATGAAATTGCGACCTGGCTTGCGCCAGCGATAATGCGCGGAGAAATAGGGGCAGGGTGTACCGGGGTCGGCACAGATGATGGCGTCGGGATCGAGGTGGCGCATCAGCGATGCTATCACGCGCTCGGGCCGGATCGGGGTCGCATGGCTTTCAGCGAGTTCGGCAAAGGCGGCAAGCTTCGCCTGCCAGGCCGTTGCGGCACGCCTTGCACCATTCTGGCCGGAAATGCCGGTGCGGTTTTCAAGCTCGCTTGCCAAGGCCGAAAGTGCCAATCGCGCATCAGCGCATATCGCGACTTCGGTCGGGTAGTTGGCACCGATCACCATCGGATCGCTGTCGATGTGGATGATCACCTTGTCACGTGCAGGCGAACGCCAGCGTTCGGTGGTTACCGACCCTGCGCGACAACCGATGAAGATAACGACATCGGCTTCATCGACCACGGTGCGGGTGAAGGGTGAACTGCCGTTCGAACCGACAACACCAACGGCGAGCGGGTCGGTTTCTGCAATGGCACCCTGTCCTGAAACGGTCGTTGCAACCGGCATGTCGAGCAGTCTGGCGACTTGCGCGAGTTCTGCGAAGGCTCCGGCTATGACCGGTCCTCCGCCACAGATGGCGACTGCCCTTTTTGCGCTCACCAGAATGTCGGCTGCCTCGCGGATCGCGTCCATGTCGGGTGCTCCGCGCTCTGCCGGAAATGTCGAGTGGCGCGGGTCGGCCCAGATTTCAGTGTCATCGACTTCAGCTTTCTGGGTGTCAAATGGCAGGGCCAGATGCACGGCACCGGGGGTGCCGGTCGTCATTGCGCGAAAGGCTGTGCGCATCATTGCGGGCAGGCGGCTCGCATCATCGAGCGTCGCGTTCCATTTTGTCAGCGGCCTGAAAAGTGCGACCTGGTCGAGTTCCGTCAGCGGGTATTTCCCGCGCGATGTGGTCGAAACGTCAGAGGTGATCGCTAGGATCGGAACCGAGCTTTCATTTGCCTCCACGACGCCGGGCAGGATGTAGGTTGCCCCGCCACCCGATGGTCCCTCGCAGACGCCAGGCTTGCCGGTAACCCTAGCATAAGCGTCCGCCATATAGGCGGCGTGGCGCTCGTCGCGGGTGAGCATGTGTGAAATGCCGTGATCAAGCCTTTGAAGGGCGTCATAGAAGGGCAGCGAGGTGTCGCCGCACAGGCCGAACATCTGGGTAACACCATTGGCCTGAAGCATTCTCACCATTGCTTCAGCGCCCGTGATGCGGTTTGTCTGGCGGGAGAAATTGCGATCGGTCATTGTGTCGGATTATCCTGTGCCCAGAACTGTATACAGTAGTGTATCTTGAAAACTGCGAGAGCCTGTGTCAACCAGTCAAATCGGATTTGCAGGCAGGAAAAATGAGCGAAACCCGGGTTGAGGCACTTTATGGCGCGCTGAAGCGGATGGCGGTTGATTTTCGGATCAGGCCGGGCGAGCGCATCAACGAAGTTGCGCTGGCACGAGAGCTTGATGCCAGCCGGACACCGTTGCGCGAAGCTCTCAATCGTCTCGTTGCCGAGCAGTTGATCGAGTTCCAGCCGGGCAAGGGTTTTTTGCAGGAAACTGGAACCCGACAGCATTTTCGAACTTTATGAGTTGCGTGAAATTGTTGAAGTGGCAGCGGTTCGACGCGCTTGTATCCGTGCCTCCGAAGAAGATATTGCCGCCCTGAAAGCTGAACTTCATGCGAACGGCTTGTCATATATCGGCAAGACCGTGCGTGAAGTGACGGTCTTTGACGAGGCATTTCATCTTGGTATTGCCAGGCTGTCGGGCAATGGCGAATTGGTGCGCGAACTGGAAAACATCAATGAACGCATCCGCTATATCCGCTGGATAGACATGTCCTCGCGAGTGGCAACCACAAAGGGCGAGCACCGGAAAATCATGGATGCTATCGAGGCGCGGGACGGGAATCTGGCTGCCAGTGTAATGCGGCAGCACATCTCGAAACGGATGGACCAAGTCACGGCATCCGTGCGAGAGGGCTATTCCAATATCTATATGCCAGGCGGGGATGAGCTGTTTGATCGGCCCCTTGTGGAGGGAGAAAACTGATATGAAGGTTACAGGAGGCAAGGCGATTTACGGCGCGTCGGTCGGCATATTGATGCTGGAAGCGCGGTTTCCGCGAATTCCCGGTGACATGGGCAATGCGCTGACCTGGCCGTTTCCGGTGCATTACAAGGTCGTACGCGACGCCTCGCCTGACAGGGTGGTGCGCAAGGGGGCCGAGGGGATGCTTGAAGCCTTCATTTCTGCTGCGCGGGAACTCGTCGCCGACGGCGTGGACGGCATCACCACCAATTGCGGTTTCCTGTCGTTGTTCCAGCGCGAACTGGCGGAGGCGGTCGGGGTGCCGGTGGCAACATCATCACTGATGCAGGTGGCGATGGTGAATTCGATCCTGCCGCCTGGAAAGCACGCCGGCATTCTAACCATATCAGCCTCATCGCTGACGCCGTTGCATCTCGAACGGGCAGGCGTTCCGGCAAGAACGCCGATCGGAACCACTGAGGGTGGCAGGGAGTTTACCCGCGCCATCCTCGACAATGAGCTGCAGCTCGATGTCGATCTTGCCAGACAGGACAATGTCGAGGCAGCCCTTACCCTCAAGGCGGCTCATCCCGATCTTGGTGCGCTGGTGCTCGAATGCACCAACATGATCCCCTACGCCGCTGACATTCGCGCTGCGACGGGCTTGCCGGTATTCTCGATCCACAATTTTGTCAGCTGGTTCCAGGCGAGCCTGGTGCCGCGCAGCTTCGGTTGAAGCCTGCGGACGGGCAGTGAACCGGTTACCAAACTTTTGGAGCAAGTTTCGATCAGACTGAATATTGCCCCAGGGGTCACGGCACAAAGCCGAAATCCCCCTGGTTTGCCTCAAGTTCAGCCTGGGTTACGCCGTAGAAGGTGATCGCGTCAGAGCCGAAGGCAACGGTCACATTCGCGCCGCCGTCAATCAGTGTCAGGTTCGAGAATTGCGTCAGACCGGCAATGGACGTGAATCGCACCTGGTCGACACCAAGCTCGAAGTCATAGACGGCGTCAAAGCCCCAACCAGCATCAAACTCGAATATGTCTGCTGCACTGTCGAATGTGCCGGGCATGTCGCCCCACATCAGGTCGTTTTCGGTGCCGCCATTGATGACATCCGCACCGGCGCCGCCGAACAGGGAATCCGCGCCGGAATCGCCCGATATCGTGTCCATGCCGTTTCCGCCAAACAAGGTGTCATTGTCATCGCCGCCGTTGAGTGTGTCGGCGCCGTCCTCGCCTTCCATCCAGTCATCGCCGGAATCTCCGTTGAGCGTATCGCCCTCGGTGCCGCCCCACATGAAGTCGTTACCATCGCCGCCATTCAGGGTATCAACACCGGCATCGCCATAGATCAGGTCGGCACCACTGTCGCCATAGAGGGTGTCATTGTCTCCGCCACCATAGATCCAGTCGTCGCCGCCATTGCCGTGAATCTCGTCATTGCCGCTGTCTCCAAACAGATAGTCTGCGGCTCCACTATTGGCATACCGGGGATCGAGGATGCTGGAATAGTCGCCATAGATGGTGTCGCCATCGTCGCCACCATAGATGGTATCGGAGCCAAAGTTGAAGGTACCGCCGGCCGGCGCAGAATTGCCTGAAGCACCGAAGGGACTGCCACCCTGGTTGTTGGCCTCGGTGATCACCATGAATACATCGCCATAAATTACATCTGCTCCGGCTCCACCGAATATCAGGTCATCCGCCCCAGCGAAGAAATGCGACGGGTCCGTACTGATCGGATTGATGAACGGGGTTTTGGTCTGAATGAAATCTTCAAAAAATTCAGCATCGCCATAAATTGTGTCTGCGCCATCACCACCGAAAATCGTGTCGGCTGCGGCGGTCAGGCTGCCAAATACTTGCTTTGCATCGCCGTAAATGAAATCGTCGCCACCAAATCCGTACAGGGTGTCAACCCCCGCAGCAGCAGTGCCTCCGCTATAGATTGTAATTGTATCGCCATAGATATAATCGACCTGGTTGCTGCCATGAACCGTGTCCGCTCCGGCTGTGAGCAGCGTGCCCGAAAAGGCAGCCACATCGGCTACTATTCCAGTCGTGGCAGATGAAAAAAAGGCAGAAATCGTATCATTACCGCCGGTAACGGAGGAAACGAAATCTCCGGTTCCCCCGTCGCCATAGACAACGACCTCGCCGGTTCCTGCGCCGAAGATATTGATTGTGTCATTGCCGCCGGAAACACCTTCCGAGAAGCTGGGGATCGAGCCGAAGTCACCGGAAATGACCGACTGGCCTGTCCCGTTGAGCGTCAGGTTGAAGATGTCTGCTGCCCCGCTGTCGCCATTTGCTGGTTGCGGGTCATCGCCTAATAACTGGACGGCATGGCCATAGGTGCCGGAGAAATGATCGGCGCCGGAAAACAGGGTCGACCAGAAATCGTTGCCAATCGTCAAAAATGTATTGATGCTGATATCGGGGATGGACGTAATCGCAATATCAAGATTGGTGTAGTTGGACAGGGCAATGCTGATTGCCGTAACGGTTCCGCTGGTCGGCACCACGAGGCCAGGGTTGTAGACGAATGAGCCGGTCGCAACGATACGGTGGCCGCCATTGGTCAGCCAAATGAATTCGGTTGGGTCGCCAGAGATTACCGCCACACCGTTAAGTTGGTTTTCAGGAAAATAAAACGGTATCGCCTGGTTCGTATTCGTTCCGTCAAAATTTGGCATGCGAGCTGGTCCCCAATTGGCTTCGTGTTTTTGCAGCCCTGACTGGCGGACTGATTGGCCAGCACTAACAGATATTTAGGTAACTAAATCAAGTTTTAATTTTGCCCCCTTCACCCCACCAGTTTTCCCGCTTCTTCCGCGATGATTGTTGCGATCAGCTTGCAATCTGCTGCGTCAAAGGTCAGCGGCAGGCGAAGGTCGCAGGTGGTCGAAAGGGTCGCCAGCGTTTTGGGCAGTACCGGAATGTCGGCGACATAGCGCCAGCTGTCGTAGCGGCTGGTGAAAGCCACGGGTTCTTCCGGGCCAAACCATTTCACCTCGACGCCGCGTTTGAGGCAATTTGCCAGGAATTGCGGCATGTCGGCCTGAGCCATGCCCGATGTGTGAAACTGGAAGGATGAGCCGACAAAGGCCTCGTGCTGCGGGCGTGGTATGAGGGTTATCCCGGCTGCGCCTTCAAGGCCTGCTTCCATCGCGCGATAGAGCGTGTTCCAGCGGCGGATGTTTTCCTCAAGCAAGGGTAGTTGCGCGCGCAATATCGCAGCGCGCAGATTGTCAATGCGGGCCGAGCAGTTTGGGGTTTCGAGTCGGACCTTGCGGAAGACCTCATCATCAGGGGCAGCTCCATGGCGGGCATAGAGCATGTAGGAACCGGACAGGATGACAGCGCGCGCTGCAAGTTCGGCATCATCGGTGGTCAGCAATCCGCCTTCACCGGAATTGATGTGCTTGTAAGTCTGGGTCGAGAAGCAGCCGGCAATGCCGAAATTGCCTGATTTCCTGCCTTTCCATTCCGCCCCCATGGTGTGGGCGCAATCCTCGATCAGTGTGATATCGTGCTGCGCGCAAATGCGCTGAACCTCGTCCATGTCGCAGATGTGGCCGCGCATGTGCGACAACAGGAAATGCCGTGCACCGGATGTTGCTGCCTTTGCCTCAAGATCATCAAGATCGGTGAGCCAGTCATGGCCGGTCTCGACATAGAACGGGCTTGCACCCACTGCATGGATGGCACCTGGAACCGGCGCCAGCGTCCAGGCATTGGCCAGCACCTTGTCGCCGGGCTTCACACCGGCTGCGCGGAGCGCGATCTGCATTGCCTGGCCGCCGGAAGCGACTGCGACGCAATAGCGGCTGCCCTGCCAGCTTGCATATTCAGCTTCCAGCAATTCGGCCTCGGCAGTCTCTCCCTTTAGCGTGTTGTAGCGGTGCAGGCGACCGCCGCGCAGGATTTCCACTGCGCGGGCTATTGCAGCCTCGGGAACGGGTTCCTGCTGGGTGAAGGGTTTCGTGAAGTTGACACTCATTTGATGCAGTCCATGTCCCGTGTTTGCCTGGTGAGACTAACGCCACGGCTCGTCAATGTAAGTGCCAATGCGATATTTCTTGCGTGGCCAGCGGTGCCTGATAGAAGGCGGAATCATGGACCATTTCGATATTCTGATATTAGGTGGTGGCATCAACGGTGCCGGAGTGGCGCGGGACGCTGCAGGTCGCGGATATTCGGTCTGCCTTTGTGAAAAGGGCGACTTTGCCGGAGGCACTTCCTCGGCTTCAACCAAGCTGTTCCATGGCGGGTTGCGTTATCTGGAATATTTCGAATTCCGGCTGGTGCGCGAGGCGCTGATCGAGCGTGAAGTGCTGCTACGGGCCATGCCGCATATCAGCTGGCCGATGCGGTTTGTGCTGCCATTGCATCAGGACATGCGGTTCGAGAGCGAAACGCCTGCGTCGAAGTTCCTGTCATTCGTCATGCCGTGGCTGAAGGGCAGGCGCCCGGACTGGATGATCCGCTTCGGGCTGTTTCTGTATGACCATCTGGGCGGGCGGAAGATCCTGCCGGGAACGCGAACGCTGGACCTCACGCGGGACGAGGCTGGCCGGTCGCTGAAACCGTTTTTCAAGAAGGCTTATGAATATTCGGATTGCTGGGTCGAGGATTCGCGGCTGGTGATCCTCAATCTTCGTGACGCGCAAGCTCGCGGTGCCCGGATCAATGCGCGTACCGCAGTTGTTTCAGCGCAATTTGTTGACGGCAAATGGCTGGTCGAACTGGACGGACCAACGGGCAGGCGGAAGGTCACGGCATCAGTGATCGTGAACGCCACCGGTCCATGGATCGATCATGTGCTGCGAAGCGTGTTTGGGCATAACGCTGCGCATAATGTGCGGCTTGTGCGCGGCAGCCACATCGTTGTGCCGAAGAAATTCGAGCATGAGCGCTGCTATTTTTTCCAGAATGCTGATGGGCGCATCATCTTCGCCATTCCCTATGAGCGCGACTATACGCTGATCGGCACCACCGATGCCGATCATCCTGATCCCGAGACAAGGCCGCAGATCAGCGAAGCCGAGGCAGATTACCTTTGTGCCATGGCGAGCGAGTATTTTGCAGAACCAGTAAGCCGCGAGGACATTATCTGGACCTATTCCGGCGTCAGGCCGCTTTACGATGATGGCGCGGGCAAGGCGCAGGCGGCAACGCGCGAATATGTCATCCGGCCTGACCCGGTTGTCGGCAGCGGGCGTCTGCTCAATGTCTTTGGCGGCAAGATCACGACCTATCGCAAGCTCGCGGAAGCCGTGATGGAACAGGCAGGCGCGCTGCTCGGGTCGCGCAGCCCGCAATGGACGGCCGGCGTGGCACTGCCGGGCGGGGACTTTCCCGTCGACAGTTTCGACGCGCTGGTTGCGAAGTATTCTGCCCGGTATCCGTTTCTGGACCGCAGGATTATGCGCCGGCTGGTTCGCCATCACGGAACGGAAACCGGAGAGGTTCTGGGCTCGGCAACCTCATTGGCTGATCTTGGAACAGACTTCGGAAACGGGCTCTTTGAAGCGGAACTGAAATGGTTCGTCGCGCGCGAATGGGCAGTGAGTGGCGAAGATGTGCTGTTCCGGCGCACCAGGCTCGGAATTGCGATGAGCAAAGACCAGATTGCAAGCGTGAATGAGTGGATGGCGGCGAATGCCGTGCCGCAATCGCGGTAAAGCCCGCCGCATTTTCATCTGTACAACAGTGTCCAGATTGCTAGCCTGTCCGTCTAAACTGGAGGGCTTGGCATGAAGTCGCATTACCGGGTTGTGGTCATCGGGGGAGGCGTGGTCGGAGCGTCGGTCCTCTATCATCTGGCGAAATTCGGCTGGAGCGATGTCTGCCTGATCGAACGCTCGGTGCTGACGGCGGGTTCTTCATGGCACGCAGCCGGCGGGTTTCATGCGCTCAATGCCGACCCGAACATTGCCTCGCTGCAAGCCTATACGATTGACCTCTTCGAAGAGATCCAGCGTGAAAGCGGCCAGGATATCGGCCTGCACATGACGGGCGGGTTGACGCTTGCCGGAACGCCGGACCGCTGGGAATGGCTGCAATCGGCATACCGGGTGTTCCAGTCGATCGGCATCGAGGATTGCCGCCTTGTGACCGCCAAGGAAGCAGGCGAATTGAACCCGATCATGTCTACCGAAGGCATTCTGGGCGGAATGTGGGCTGACCGCGAGGGCTATATCGACACGACGGGGACAGTGCACGCCTATGCCGGGGCGGCGCGCAAGCATGGTGCGACCATTGTCGAGCACAATCGCGTGCTGGAACTAAACCAGACAGCAGACGGCTGGCAGGTCGTGACCGAAAAGGGGACGATCACCTGCGAGCATGTGGTCAATGCCGCAGGCCTTTGGGCCAAGCAGGTTGGCCGCATGGCCGGGATCGAACTTCCGGTATCGCCGCTCAAGCACCACTACCTGATCTCCGACACCATCCCGCAGTTGGAGCAGATCGACTTCGAGGTGCCGATGACGGTTGACCTCGAGGGCTTCACCTATCTGCGCCAGGACCAGAAGGGGGTGCTGCTCGGCATTTACGAGATCAACCACGAGCACTGGGCAATGGATGGCGCGCCGTGGGATTACGGCATTGAACTGTTCCAGGAACAGACGGACAGGATCGAAAAGGAACTGGTGCTCGGTTTCGAGCGGTATCCGGCGCTACAGGAAGTCGGTGTCAAGACCTGGGTCAATGGTGCCTTCACCTTCTCGCCGGACGGCAATCCGCTGGTTGGGCCGGTTCCCGGCAAGCGCGGCTACTGGTGTGCCTGCGCGGTCATGGCCGGCTTCCTGCAAGGCGGCGGTGTCGGCAAGTCGCTGGCGGACTGGATTATCCATGGCGAACCGGAGGCGGATGTGTTCGGCATGGATGTGGCGCGCTATGGCGACTATGCCGGAAACAAGCGCTATATCCGCGAAACAACGGGGCAGTTCTATACGCGTCGCTTCGTGATGACCTATCCCAATGAGCAATTGCCGGCCGGGCGTCCCTTGAAGATGGCTGGCGCACACAGCGAAATGACGGCGGCGGGCTGCCGCTGGGGTGCGAGCTACGGGCTTGAAGTGCCGCTGTATTTTGCGCCGGAAGGATTTGTCGAAACGCCGACGCTCAAGCGCTCCAATGCGCATGACCTGGTGGCGGCAGAATGCCGGGTAGCGCGTGAAGGCGTTGGCCTTCTCGATATCACCGGCTTCTCGCGCTACGAGGTGACGGGTGCCAATGCGGAAAAATGGCTTGACCGGATCATGGCTTCGAAGCTGCCAAAGCCGGGCCGTGCAAAGCTGGCGCCGATGCTGTCCGAGACAGGTCGTCTCAAGGGAGACCTCACCGTCTTCAACTGGGGCGATGGCGTGTGGTGGGTCATGGGCAGCTACTATCTGCGCGAATGGCACATGCGCTGGTTCAACACCCATCTCGATGACGGCGTGAATGTTCGTGACATTTCCGACATCATTACCGGTTTCAGCCTGTCGGGGCCGAAATCGCGCGAAGTGCTTCAGAAACTAACACAAACTGACATATCGCATGAAGCCATGCCCTTCATGGCATGCGCCGACATGGATGTCGGACTTATCCGCGCCAAGGTCGGCAGGCTCTCGGTGGCCGGTGAACTCGGCTACGAAATCCATTGCCAAGCGAGCGAGCATATTGCCCTGCGGCGCGCCCTGCTGGAGGCTGGTGCATCATCAGGCATTCGCGAGATCGGCTACAATGCGCTGATGAGCCTGCGGCTTGAGAAGAGCTTTGGCGTCTGGTCGAAGGAGTTCACGCAGGGTTACACCGCCGCGATGACCGGCATGGACCGCTGGATCGACTGGCAGAAGCCCGATTTTGTTGGCCGCGAAGCGGCGATGAAGGAACGGGATGGCGGCGGCTCTGCCAAGGTTCTGGTCACAATGGAAGTTGATGCCAATAATGCGGATGCTTCGGGCTATGAGCCGGTCTGGCATGGCGGCGAGCGTATCGGTTTCGTCACATCCGGCGGTTATGGCCACACGCTTGGCAAATCGCTTGCGATGGCGCTGGTTGACCGCGCCTTCGCGGAGCCGGGGACCAAACTCTCGGTGCATGTTGTGGGCGTTGAACGTCCCGCCAGTGTAATCGAGCCTTCGCCCTATGATCCATCCGGCAAGGCGATACGTTCATGAGCGAAATCGAGGCAGTTGGACGAAAGCGGCGCAAGGGATCTCGGCCCGATGCGGGTGGGGGCATTCGCAAGGTCAATTACCGGCAATTGCGCAACCCGTTTCCGCCGGTGCCGGTGTTCACGGAAGATCGTGTCGTGGCAATCCACGAGACATCGCTCAGGGTCCTGTCCGAACTCGGCATCAAGGTGCTTTTGCCGGAAGCACGCCGACTGTTCGCGCAGGCTGGCGCCATTGTTGATGACGCGGAGCAGATGGTGCGCATTGGTCGCGAGATCGTCGAAGCGGCAATTGCCTCCGCACCCAAATCCTTCACGCTGCACGGCGCGGTGCGCGAACGCGATGTGGTGATGGAACTGGGCGCGCTGACCTTCCAGACCGGGGCGGGTTGCCCTCATACCACGGATCTTGTTCGGGGCAGGCGACCTGGAAGCATGGCGGACCTGAGGGAGTTGCTGAAGCTCGCGCATTATTTCGATGCCATTCATATGCTGAGCCCGATGGTCGA
>JAWKWL010000006.1:0-355913 GCA_041397525.1 Nitratireductor sp. | reverse complement strand
ATTCGGCGAAGATCAACATGATCGCCAACCAGATGGATGACCTGTTCAAGCGGCTGAAAACTGCAGAAGACGGCCTGGCACAGGCATCGTCCCGGCAATCGGCAAACGGGACTGCTGTTGCTGAGGCGGCCATCGAGAGCCTGAAATCCGAAATGGTTGTTTTGAGGCAGGAGATTGATGCTGGCATCGGTGAAACCACTTCGAAGCTTGCCAACGAAACGGGCGCACTGGAGGCAAGGATCAGCGAGCTTTCAGGCAAACTGGAAACAGTTACTGCAGCGGCAAGCCGGAAACTCGACTCCGAACAGGTTGTCGCTCGTTCAGTTGCCGCGACGGCACTTCGAACGGCCTATGACAGGGGCGAGCCCTTTGCGCCGCTTCTGGCTTCGGTTGAAACCCTGCTGGGCAGTCAGCCGACCATCGAGGCTCTCAGATCCCATGCTGCGACCGGTGTAATGACCAATGACCGGTTGAAGACGGAATTTGCCGATCTTGCCGACACGGTGCTTGCCAGTGTTGCGCCGAAGGAGGAGGGCATGATGGCCAGGCTGATGGCCAATGCGAAGTCGCTGGTCAAGGTTCGTCCCGCCGGGCCGATGCAAGGCAGCGAGCCGGAGGCCGTTGTTTCAAGGATCGAGGCCGACCTTCAATCGGGCGCGCTGACATCAGCGCTGGCTGAATGGGAAAACCTGCCCGAGCCGGCAAAGGCGGCTTCCGCTGACTGGTCAAAGTCCTTGCAGTCCCGCATAGAAGCTGACCAGCTGATGGTGCAGTTATCAACGTTTCTTTCAGACGCAGGCACGCAGTAACATTTCACCGGCAGGTGCCGGATTATTGGTGGGCATTCCATGATTCGCTTGATCATTTTCCTGTTATTGGTTCTCGGGTTGGGCTTCGGCTTCGCCTGGTTCGCCGACCGGCCCGGAATGGTGTCGCTGGTATGGGAAGGCACGCGCTACGAAACAAGCCTGATGGTGGCGCTGGCTGCCTTTGTGGCAATCGTTGTCGCCATCATGGTGACATGGTGGATTGTCTCCCTGATCATGCGATCGCCGTTGTTGATGCGGCGCTTCTTCCGCAATCGTCGTCGCGACAGGGGTTATCATGCGCTTTCGCAAGGGCTCCTGGCCGCAGGAACAGGTGACGCAGGTCTTGCACGCAAGCTTGCCCGCGACAGCCGCAAGCTGCTTGGCAGCGAACCTCTGGTCGAACTGCTGGATGTCCAGACAACAATGCTCGAAGGCGACCGCAATGCGGCGCGCGCCAAGTTCGAGAAGATGCTGGAAAACGACGACACCAGACTTGTCGCATTGCGTGGTCTTTACCTCGAGGCAGAACGCGAAGGGGCGACGGAGGCGGCACGTCATTATGCCGAGGAGGCGAGCAACGCGTCGGCAGCGCTGCCCTGGGCTGGCAATGCAAACCTGAAATACCAGGCCGGAGAAGGCGATTGGGAAGGCGCTTTGCGGACTCTGGAATCCATGCGCTCTTCCGGCCTTGTAAGAAAGGAAGAGGCTGCCCGGCAACGCGCGGTACTCCTGACAGCCCAAGCCATGACAGAGGAAGCAGCTGCCCCCGAGCGCGCTGCGAAACTGGCCCGCCAGGCACATGACCTTGCCCCGGACTTCACGCCAGCAGCCGTTGTTGCGGCGCGGACGCTGACCCGTAACAACGACCTCAAGCGCGCGTCGCGAATTCTGGAAGCAACCTGGAAGAAACAGCCGCATCCAGACCTTGCCGACACTTATGTCAATTTGCGTGTTGGGGACTCGGTCGCCGACCGGCTGAAACGGGCGCAGCGACTGGTCCAGTTGCAGCCCGAAAATGCGGAAGGCAAGCTTGCGCTTGCCGAAGCTGCCATAGGGGCGAGCGAGTGGAAAATCGCCCGCGAGGCCATGGCTCCGGTTCTGGCGTCCGGTCCAACCCAGCGGGCCTGCCTGATCATGGCCGATATTGAAGAAGGCGAAAGCAATGATCTTGGCCGCATGCGGGACTGGCTGTCACGCGCGGTTCGCGCACCGCGTGACCCGGCCTGGACAGCAGACGGCCATGTCAGCGAAAACTGGCTGCCGGTTTCACCCGTGACTGGCAGGCTCGACGCATTTGAGTGGAAGGCGCCGGTTGGGTTGATCGGCATGGCACCCGATCTCGACCTTGAGGGCATAGGCAACCAGCCGGACGACACATCCAGCGCAGCAGAAGCTGAATTGTCTGTAACGTCTGCTGCGGGGGAGCCCGAAATTGTCGCCGAAGCTGAAATTGTACAGCCGGAAAATACCTGGGAAATGGAAGCAGACGAAACGAGCCAGCCTGAATCTGATGAGCCTGCGCAGTCCGTCGGGGACACGCCGCTTCCACGCAATGTCGGTGATGAGGATGAAAAGACGGAAAATGCCGTAATCCTGTCACGACCACCAGACGATCCGGGCATTGAACCGGAAGAGCCGGAAGAAAAGAGTGGCTTTCGCCTGTTCTAGTTTCGATACACTTAGCTTTCCCGGCAAAACAAGATCAATGCCAATGGCAACAGGATGACAGCATGAAAAATGGTGGTTCGCTTCTGGCCCGCTGCCTGGAAACGCAAGGCGTGGATCGGGTGTTCTGTGTTCCGGGAGAAAGCTATCTGGCGCTTCTCGACGGTCTGCATGACAGCAATATCGAGGTGATCACCACGCGCCATGAAGGCGGCGCGGCGATGATGGCCGAGGCCGATGGCAAGATGACCGGCAGACCCGGAATTGCCATGGTCACGCGCGGACCCGGTGCCACCAATGCTGCCTGCGGTGTCCATGTGGCGCAGCAGGATTCTACCCCCATGATCCTGCTTGTTGGCCAGATTGGCCGCTCAATGGGCGGCCGCGACGCATTTCAGGAAGTCGACTATCGACAGATGTTTGGCGGCATCGCCAAATGGGTCGAGGAAATCCGCGATGTGAACCGCATTCCAGAAATCATCTCGCATGCCTTCCACATCGCCCTTTCGGGCAGGCCGGGGCCGGTCGTTCTGGCTTTGCCCGAAGACATGTTGCGCGATGAAACTGATACCGTTCCCGGCCCGCGAGTGAAGGTGGAAGGACCGTTTTGTGCGTCCTCCCAGGCGGCGTCCGTCGCCGCCCTGATGCACGGGGCCAGAAATCCGCTGATCATCGCGGGCGGCTCACGTTGGGACAAGACAGGGTGCGAGGATCTGGAAAAACTGTCGGAGCGAACTGGAATTCCCGTTGCCGTAACCTTTCGCCGCCAGGGGCTTTTTCCAGCCAGTCACGCCAATTACGCAGGCGATATCGGGCTCGGCATCAACCCCGCCCTGGCACAGCGCGTGCGCGATACGGACCTTGTCATTCTTGTTGGCGGGCGTTTTTCCGAAAATCCGAGCCAGGGTTTCACACTTTTCGACATTCCAGGACCACGCCAGAAGCTTGTGCATGTTCACCCGGGCCCGGAGGAAATCGGCCGCATCTACACGCCCGACATCGGCATCAATGCTGTTCCCGGCAGCTTTGTCGAAGCGCTGCTGCAGCAAGACCTGCCCAGATTTGACGGCCTCGCACTGCAGGCCAATGCCGCCTATGCAAGCTGGACCGCTGAACCTGCAAAGGGGGTCGGTGCTGTTACCATGTCACAGGTAATCAGCCATTTCCGCGATACCGTCCCATCCGGCAGCATTCTCGCCAATGGTGCCGGCAATTATGCAATCTGGCTGCATCGCTTTGTCCGCTACCAGCATGGCATGCAGCTGGCACCAACCTCCGGCTCGATGGGCTATGGCCTGCCCGCGGCCATCGCTGCCGGCTTGCGTGATCGAGATCGCGAAGTCTTCGCCTTTGCCGGTGACGGCTGTTTCCAGATGACCGGAATGGAGTTTGCGGTCGCCTGCGAACACCGCCTGAAGCTCAGGGTGATCCTCTGTGACAACGGCATTTACGGAACAATCCGCATGCATCAGGCGCGTGATTATCCCGGACGCGTCATTGCAACCGGAATGCAGAACCCTGATTTTGCCGCCTGGGCGCGAAGCTATGGCGCGCAGGCTTTCACGGTTGGCGAAGATGGCGAGTTTCCGCAAATACTGGCGGCAGCCCGCGCCGTCGATGGTCCCTCACTGGTGCATCTCAAGCTTGATTGGCGAGACATCGCACCCGGCAGGACGATTGAGTAGACCGGCCATCGAAAAACAAGCAGCCATTTCGTATAAAAATCAGCGAGACAGGGGATGATTCGACGAATCGCCTGCGTTATACAATTGGCTTCGCAGTTTCGGGATTTGCCGCTGTAGCTCAGTTGGTAGAGCACGTCATTCGTAATGATGGGGTCGTAGGTTCGATTCCTATCAGCGGCACCATCCGGTTATCCCGGATCGCCTTTCCGCGATACGGCGACCTCCCGTCAAGGCGTTGACCGGCAATGCGTGGAGCAGAAGTTCATCATGTTTGGAGCCTTGAGGAAATTCCTGTTTGACGACCACAGCGGCGCTGCCGGAAGTGGTTCAGGTGCCGTATTTCATGGCGACGAAAAACAGGTTGCCGAGGCTGCGTTGATGTTTCACGTGATCGCGGCTGACGGCATTGTCACGGACGAGGAAAAACAGCGCCTTTCCCTTTCGCTTGAAAGCCATTTCAACCTGACAAAATCTGAAACGCAACAGTTGATTGAAACCGCCCGTGATGCTGACACCGAGGCTATCGACCTTTTCAGTTTCACGCGGGTTTTGCGCCGCGAACTCGATCAGGAACAGCGTCTGCGATTGGTCGCCAATCTGTGGGACATGGTCTATGCTGACGGTGTCGTGCACGAACTCGAAGACAATATCGTATGGCGTGTTGCCGAACTTCTCGATGTCGGGTCGCGCGATAGAATGGAATTGAAGCGTCGCGCCAAGGCGGCCGCCAACAGCCAAGATCCGGAATGAGCGATAAATGGTCTGGATATCCCACCGCCAACCCGGACAGAAACAGATACTGATTATCCTGCATCAGGAGACTTCGACGCCCGGTCGCGTTGGGGTGGCACTGCAGCACATGGGATATGCACTTGATATCCGCCGCCCGCCGCTGGGCGACGAATTGCCATCGACGCTCGCTGACCATGAGGGTGCCATCATCTTTGGTGGACCGATGAGTGCCAATGATCCCGAGGAATATGTGAAGCGCGAGATCGACTGGATCGGGGTGCCGTTGAAGGAGAACAAGCCGTTTTTCGGCATCTGCCTTGGTGCACAAATGCTGGTTAGGCATCTTGGCGGCACGGTCAGTGCGAACGAACGCGAATTCGCCGAGATTGGATACTACCCGCTGCACGCCACTGAAGAGGGTGCTGGCCTGATGGATTGGCCATCCATGATCTATCAGTGGCATCGTGAGGGTTTCACCCTGCCATCGGGCGCTACGCTTCTGGCGCGCGGCGATGAATATCCGAACCAGGCTATAAGGGTTGGCGAAAATGCCTATGGAGTGCAGTTCCACTCGGAACTGACCCTTGCCATGATGAACCGATGGACCACAAAGGGGGCGCACCGGTTCTGCCTCAACGGCGCACAATCACGCAAGCAGCACCTTGAAGGCCGCTATCTGTATGATGACGCCGTCCGCAAATGGCTGCACGAATTCCTCGATATCTGGATCGGCCCGGCTGATTCGTCCGCATCAGGCGAGGCGCGATCCTGAGCCGTGCCAATCCAGCATTCCACGGTTGAATCAGGCCCCTTCTCCAGATACATGATCTGCCTGACCAAAAGCAGGAGACCCGCATGAAAGCCGTTCTGGACATCGTGATGATCGCACTGAACCTGTATCAGTGGATCATTATCTTCAGCGCAGTCTTCTCCTGGCTCTATGCCTTCAATGTGATCAATTCGCGCAACCAGTTCGTGGCTTCCCTCGGCCAGTTCCTCTACCAGGCAACCGAACCGGCGCTGCGTCCGATCAGGCGGATGATGCCGAACCTGGGGACCATCGATATTTCCCCGATCATTCTGTATCTCCTGATCCTTCTGCTGCAGCGGATCATCATGCTTTACATCTATCCCAACGTCTTCTGACCAGAAGTTGGTCCGGCTTGGATTGGTACCGCATATCGCCGGACGGGTTGGAGATTTTCCTTCGCGTCACGCCAAAATCGGGACGCGACACCATCGAGGGTTTGGAGATCTCATCTGATGGCCGCCCTCGCCTGAAGGCAAGAATTCGCGCCGTTCCCGAGGATGGAAAAGCAAACAAGGCAGTCATCGCCCTGTTCGCCAAGGTGGCCGGCATAGCCAAATCCTCGGTATCGCTCGGATCAGGTGCCACAAACCGCAACAAGTCGCTTGTAATTGCGTGCGATCATGCCGGGGCGCAAGCCATCATCGACCGCCTCACATCTGGCCTGTCCTGATCCTGTTGCGATATTCTATTTCTTTGCCCGCTCTATTGCCTCAACGACCAGACGCCTTGCCTCGCTGGCACCCATCCAGTCACCGATCTTAACCCATTTTCCGGGCTCGAGATCCTTGTAGTGCTCGAAGAAATGCTGGATCTGCTTCAGCGTGATCTCGGGAAGATCGGAAAATTCATGCACATTCGCGTAACGTTGGGTCAGTTGCGGTGACGGCACCGCGATCACCTTTTCGTCCTGCCCGGAATTGTCTTCCATGATCAATACCCCGATCGGGCGAACATTGATCACACAGCCGGGAATGAGCGGGCGCGTATTGCAGATCAACACATCAATGGGATCGCCATCATCCGAAAGCGTATGCGGCACAAAGCCGTAATTGCCCGGATAGGTCATCGGGGTATAGAGGAAGCGGTCGACCACCAGCGTTCCGGCATCCTTGTCCATTTCATATTTGATCGGCTGCCCGCCAACCGGGACCTCAACAATGACATTGACGTCGTGGGGTGGGTTGTTGCCGATTGATATCGCGTCTATCCGCATGGTCCTGATCCTGAATGTTGACTTACGGCTTGATAGTCAGGCTTGGACACGAGGGCAATCTCAGAACGCATCAAAACTGCATGCCAGCCAGCGACAATTGCAACAGCATTGCTGGATGATTTACAAATCACTGGGAAACGGGGATCGCAAGACGTGACCAGGCTCGATGCGAATTACTGCGCCTCGACCAGCGGATCAATCCCATGAATAGGCGATTTTTGACAGCTTCTTTCCATCAAAGGCCTCATGGCCCTCGGCAATAGCCCGGCCACCGGCATTTTCATAAAACCGGATGGCTGGCTCGTTGTCGGCCAGTACCCACACAACGGCACCCTTGAGCGACCGGCGCTTCAATTCCGCGCGCGCGGCCAGAAACAACCGTGTACCAACACCAATGCCCTGGTATTCCGGTCGCAGGTACAATTCATAAATTTCGCCGTCATAGGGAAGCGTGCCGACGCGATTGCGACCAAGCGTGGCATAACCTGCTATCTTTCCGGCGATTTCGACAATCAGCACAATGGTTGCCCGCCGGATGGCATTTTCCCACCAGTCGGCTCCGCGACGGTTAATCATCCGGTTCAGCGAGACATGCGGGACGATGCCTGCGTAGGCATTGCGCCACGATTCATCATGGACCGCAGCGATGCCAGCTGCGTCCTGTGGTCCTGCCCGTCTAGTTGCTATCGTGATCGTTCCCATGCGGGGATCATACGTTAAGTTTTCATTAACGAACAAGAACGCGCCGGTAAAAATACCAGCGCGTTGCACATTCTCCACATTTGCTGAAGCGGGGCTGCCGGTCAGGGATCAGGCTGCACCCTGCTTGGCACTCTTTTCGAAACGCTTTCGCTCATTTGAATCAAGATACAATTTGCGCAGCCTTATCGTCTTCGGCGTCACTTCCACCAGTTCATCGTCCTGGATCCAGGACAATGCGCGTTCAAGCGTCATGCGGATCGGCGGCGTCAGCTTGACGGCCTCATCCTTGCCGGAAGCGCGCACATTGGTGAGCTTCTTGCCCTTGAGGACATTCACCTCAAGGTCGTTGTCGCGCGTATGGATGCCGATGATCATGCCGGCATATACCTTGACGCCGGGATCAATGACCATCGGGCCACGGTCTTCAAGGTTGAACATCGCATAAGCCACCGATTCGCCCTGGTCGTTGGAGATCAGGACACCATTGATGCGTCCGCCAATCGGACCCTTGTAGGGTTCATAGGCATGGAAAAGGCGGTTCATGATCGCGGTGCCGCGGGTATCGGTCATCAGTTCGGACTGGTAGCCGATCAAGCCACGCGTTGGCGCATGGAAAATCAGGCGCACCCGGCTTCCGCCGGACGGGCGCAATTCCATCATCTCGGCCTTGCGTTCTGACATCTTCTGGACGACGACACCCGAATATTCATCGTCGACATCGATCACGACTTCTTCAATCGGCTCAAGGCTCTCGCCGTTTTCACCCTTCTTCATGACAACGCGTGGCCGTGAAACTGCAAGTTCAAAGCCCTCGCGGCGCATGGTCTCGATCAGGACTGCCAGCTGCAATTCGCCACGACCCGATACGTAGAAGGAATCCTTGTCTTCGGCTTCCTCGATCTTCAAGGCGACATTGCCTTCGGCTTCCTTCATCAGCCGGTCGCGGATCACGCGGCTGGTGACCTTGTCGCCTTCCGTTCCCGCAAGCGGCGAATCATTGACCAGAAAGGACATTGTCACGGTTGGCGGATCGATTGGCTGTGCGGTGAGTGGTTCCGTGACCGAGGGGTCGCAATATGTGTCGGCGACCGTTCCCTTTGACAGTCCGGCAATGGCGACGATGTCGCCTGCATGCGCCTCTTCCAGTCCCACTCGCTCAACGCCGCGAAATGCGAGAATCTTGGAGATACGACCGGATTCGAGCGGCTTCCCGTAACGGTCCATGACCTTGACGGCCTGGTTTGCCTTGATTGAGCCCGAATGGATGCGACCGGTGATGATGCGCCCCAGAAACGGATTGGCCTCAAGAATCGTGCCGATCATGCGGAAAGGACCATCGGCAACTGTTGGCTCCGGCACATGCTTCAGGACGAGGTCAAACAAAGGCGCAAGCCGCTCTTCCTTCGGACCAGACGGATCGTGGTTCATCCAGCCATCGCGGCCCGAACCATAAAGGATCGGGAAATCAAGCTGCTCGTCCGTGGCGTCCAGATTGGCAAAGAGGTCGAACACTTCATTGATGACTTCGTCGGCGCGCGCATCATGACGGTCAACCTTGTTGATCGCCACAATCGGCTTCAACCCGACTTTCAGCGCCTTTCCGACGACGAACTTCGTCTGTGGCATCGGGCCTTCGGCAGCATCGACGAGCAGTACGGCGCCATCCACCATGTTCAGGATACGTTCGACCTCGCCGCCAAAATCGGCGTGGCCGGGCGTGTCAACGATGTTGATGCGTGTGTCTTTCCAGACAACCGAAGTTGCCTTGGCGAGGATGGTGATTCCGCGTTCCTTTTCAAGGTCGTTGGAATCCATCATCCGCTCTTCCACCCGCTGGTTTTCGCGGAAAGTGGAGGACTGCTTCAGAAGCTCGTCAACAAGTGTCGTTTTCCCATGGTCAACATGGGCGATGATCGCAATATTGCGCAATTTCATGGTTCTGGCCTTCAGGGGAAGCGGACGGCACCGTTTGTCGGCGCGAATTTCAATGGGCCCGCGAAAATTTTCGTCGCTTCCATACAGGCTTTTTCGCAATTGCGAAAGGGGTTGCCTGCGCCAGCATCGCCATGGCTCAGCAATAGACTTCCACGCCAATGGCCTGGGCATCGCTGTAGCGCGAGCCATGCGCAAATCCCGGCGGCAGTATCGCAGCAATTTCAGCGTGGTCCCCTTCGTCCAGCCGGATGGCGTCCGCACTGGCATTGATCGCGAGATGGGCTTGCGTTCGTGTGCCGGGGATCGGGATCAGATGATCGCCCTGGTCAAGGACCCAGCGCAACGCCAGTGCAGCCGGTTCTAAGCCGCGTTCGTGTGCAAATTTCTTGAAGCGATTGATCCTGGCCACATTGGTTGAGAAATTCGGCTCGACAAAACGCGGATTGCCAATGCGTATGTCGCGACCGGCAAAGGACGCCGGGTCGGGTGTCATCTCGCCGAACATCCCGCGTGCCAGCGGCGAGAATGGCACAAAGGCCGTGCCCAGACGTTTGCACGCCTGGATCATCCCGAGCTCGGGCTGGCGGGTCCACAGTGAATATTCGCTTTGCACCGCCATGACAGGATGAACAGCAGCTGCGCGTTCCAGCGAGGATGGGGAAATCTCGGAAAAACCGATACCGCCGATCTTCCCCTCTTCCTTGAAGCGGACCAGCGTTCCCATCACATCCTCGATCGGAATGGTCTGGTCGCGGCGGTGAATGTAGTAGAGGTCCACATGCTCAACACCGAGGCGCTTCAGCGAGCCTTCAAGGCACTCACGCAGGAATTCTTCCGAATTGTCGAAACCGCGTGTGGGCTGCGTGCGGATGCCGCCCTTTGTGGCGATCGAGAATCTGGCAGGATTGTTGCGCAGGAAACTGCCGATGATCTCCTCTGATACACCGTCTCCATAAATACGCGCCGTGTCGAGATGGGTAACACCAAGGTCAAGGGCTGCGGCCAGTGTCTGATGCGATTCCTTCTCACTGGTGGCGCCATAAAACCCGGCAAAGCTCATGCATCCCAACGCCACCGCGCCTACCATCTGCCCGTTTTTTCCCAACTGCCTTTGCTGCATCTTCCCGTCCTGCTTGTTGGCGCCCGGGTTTTTGATAATAGTTCATTCGCAAGGCAACAACCGGTTTTGAACGACTTGGCGCAAATCTGTTGTCACATACATCGACCAACCATTCCCGCAAGTGAGCCGCTTTCATGATCGCGAACTTGAAGAAGCGTCTGGCTGACATCATCTGGGGCCAAGACCCGTTCTATGGTCAGGCTTTTGACCATGCCATGATTGCACTGATCCTGGCGGTTACCATCCTCATGTCAGTCGAAACGCTTCCCGATTTTCCGGTGCAATGGACCCGGCGCCTGGTCATATTCGACTGGATTGTGATCGTGGTTTTCACAGCCGAATACGGAATCCGGCTTTGGACGGCATCCAACAGGCTCCGCTACGGCTTGTCCCTGTGGGGATTGATTGATTTCATCGCCATTGCCCCATTTTGGACAGGCTTTATCTTGGGCATTCCTGGCACCGAGGCATTGTGGTCACTGCGCCTGTTGCGGATCGCCAAACTGGTCCGATTTGTTTCCGGCATGCAGACCTTGCGGCGGGCATATGAACTTGTCTGGCGCGAATTGCTAATGGTGTTCATGTTTGCATTGCTGGTGATGTATTGCACCGCAATTGGAATCTATTTCTTTGAACATGAGAGCCAGCCGACTGCCTTCCCTTCGATACCACATTCATTCTGGTTCGCGGTAACCACCCTGACGACCGTGGGATATGGTGATACCTATCCCGTGACGACCGGCGGCAAGCTGTTCACTTTTGTGATCCTGATGATTGGCCTGGGTATCGTTGCGCTTCCTGCCGGATTGATTGCATCGGCCTTTACCCAGGCGCGACAGGAGGAAAAACTCCGCCAGGCAAACCTGAAAGCGGAACGGGAAGCCGCGCGCCGCGCGAGTGCTGAGGCAACCGCATTGTCCAGCGATATTGACGGCTGACCCCGTTCAAACCAGTCCGCGTTTTTCCATCATCGCATCCGGCTTTGGCATGGAGCCGCGAAAGGCTTTGTAGGCATCTTCCGGATCAAGCGATCCACCGCTGGAATAGACATGCTTGCGCAGTTTTTCCGCGAGTTCGGCATTGAACGGATCGCCACTTTCCTCGAAGGCGCTGAATGCGTCTGCGTCAAGAACTTCGGACCACATGTATGAATAATAGCCCGCGGAATAACCATCGCCTGAAAACACATGCGCAAAATGCGGCGTGCGATGGCGCATGACAATCGCGTCAGGCATCTTCAGTTCAGCAAGCCTGGCCTTTTCGAATTGCATCGGATCTTCCACATCACCAGCCGTATGATAGGCCATGTCAACCAGGGCTGACGCGGTGAATTCCACCGTCTGGAAACCTGAATTGAAAGTCGATGCGGCAAGCACCTTGTCAAGCAGGGCCTGCGGCATGGCCTCTCCCGTCCTGAAATGCCGAGCATATTTTTTCAGGATTTCGGGAACCGTCAGCCAGTGTTCGTAAAGTTGCGATGGCAATTCCACGAAATCGCGGGACACCGACGTGCCTGAGACCGAGGGATAGGTGACATCTGACAACAGCCCGTGCAAGGCATGGCCGAATTCGTGAAACAGGGTTTTTGCGTCGTCGAGCGAGAGCAGGGCTGGCTCGCCGGGTGCCGCACGGGCAAAATTCATCACATTGTAGATGATCGGAATGCGCCCGCCTTCAAGCTTGTGCTGACCCTGGAGCGCACTCATCCACGCGCCCGATCGCTTGGACGGGCGGGCGAAATAATCACCCATGAACACGCCCTGCAATCGGCCTTCGCGATCATGCACTTCGAAAACCTTGACATCGCGGTGATAGGCAACCGCGTCAGCAAGCGGCTTGAAGGTGAGGCCGAACAGGCGCCCGGCCACGTCGAAGGCGGCGGCAATGATCTGGTCAAGCTGGAGATAGGGTTTCAACTCGCTTTCCGAAAAGCTGAACCTGGCGCTGCGCATCTTCTCCGAATAATACCGCCAGTCCCATGGCTCGATGGCATGGTTGTCTCCGGTCTTGCGCGCCATTTCGGCCAGTGCCGCTTCTTCCTCGGCTGCCCGCTCAACAGCCTTTTCCCACACGGGAGCAAGCAGGGCATTCACCACATCCGGCGTTTTCGCCATGGTGTCGTCCAGCTTGTAGTCGGCAAAATTCTTATAGCCGAGCATGACGGCCTTGCGGTTGCGCAGTTTGAGGATCTCCTTGACCAGAGGCCGGTTGTCATTGCTGCCCTCGCCGCGTGCAATCCAGGCCTTGAACGCAGTTTCACGCAGGTCGCGCCTGTCACTGAATGCCAGAAACGGCTCGATGATTGAGCGCGAGAGCGTAACAGCAAAACCGTTCTGGGAACCGCGGTCACGGGCAGCAGCTGCCATTGCCGATTTCAGGAAATCGGGTATCCCTGCCAAATCCTCCTCTTGCAGCACCAGGCTCCATTGCGCCTCGTCCGCTAGGATGTTCTGGCCAAACTGCGCACCAAGTGTCGCCAGCCTCTCATTGATCGCGGCAAGCTCCTCCTGCCCCTGATCATCAAGCTTTGCTCCTGAACGGACAAATCCCTTCCAGTGCCGCTCCAGCACCCGCATTCTTTCAAGATTGAGGTCGAGGTTTTCACGGCGCTGCCAAAGATCGTCAATCCTGCCGAACAGCGCCTTGTTGCGTGCAATGGCCGAATAATGCCGTGACAATAGCGGCGCCATTTCCCGCTCCAGGCTCTGGATTGTCCCGTTTGTTTCAGCACCGGCACGATTCCAGAACAACGCCGAAACACGCGACAATTTCAAACCGCAAAGCTCAAGCGCATCGATGGTGTTGGCAAAGTCCGGCTTTGCCCCATTTTCGGCAATGGCGGCGATCTCTTCGTTGTGGGCAGACATCGCCGCTTCAAAGGCAGGTTTGAAACCATCGTCCTCCATTGCTGCAAAATCGGGCAGACCATCAGGGCCGTTCCAGTCGAAAAACGGACCAGCATCTTTCATCTGTGCAACTGTCATGATGGTTCTCCGTTGGCAGCCAAGTGAAGGAAATGATTATCTATTGCGGGCCAGGGCATCCGGCAAGGCATGCAAGCAGCACAGCCAATCACGATTTTGCCGGCAGTTCTGCCATTCGCTCACGGATTGCCTCGCGCACCGTTTCGAACAGCAGCGAGAATGACTGGAAACCTTCTTCGGTCACCTCATCAGTGTCCAGTGCGCGGACCACCGTTTCGAGAAGTTCGAACATGGAATTTCGAAGATCCCGGATATCGGATTTCGTTTCGGCAGTCCGTGCCCTGTCAGCAATGTCGAGCAGGACGTAATTGTAACTGTCGATGCGGTTTTTCTGCGAATTGTTGAGCCGTGACCGTAACGCCAGCAGACCGGATCCCATCATTGCAGCAAGCGTTACCAGCAATGCAATGGGTTCGGCATTGTTTTGCAGGAAGCTCGGCTCATCGCGGTCATAATAGCTCTGAGCACCATCATGCAGTGGAACACTGAGACCGGTCGACTGGTTCGGCTCGGAGATTGCCGAGGCGAGCGCAAACCTGATGGTAAGGTCCAGGCGGTTTTCAAAGATGATGCGGGTCAGTTCGGCGATTGCTCCAGGATCGACATTCTCGCGCGTGACCAGTATCCGGCGTACCACGCTGGATCTCATGTCGCGCGATGGTGTCGGCTCCTTGCCGTCAAACGTGCCTTGCGGAATGGACCCTGTCCCCAGAAAAGGTCGCTTTATGGCAATCGCTTCGGCCTGGCGAATCTCGACAAATTCAAGGGGGAGTCTTTTCAGGCTCGAATCCTCGAACAGATCGAGCAACATGCGGTCACGCAACGAGCGAACCGTGAAAATCGCATCGAGCTTACCTGAAAGCAGGTCTTGTGCGGCGTCCCTGAAGGGAGCTGCAACCCACTTCACGCTGGTTGCCGGCAGGTCGTAGTGATCGGCCAGTATCCAGAACGAACGGAACTCATCGGTACCAAATGGCGGTATGGCTACCCGTTTGCCGACAAGGCCATTGATGTCACGAATATTGGCATCCCTGCGTGCAATGATCTGGAAATAGTCCGGGAACAGGTCAGCGACTGTACGCACATCCGAAAGGACCGGCGTATCGGAGCGGATGGTGGCAAGGTCCACAGTGCGGGCATTGAGCGCGGAGATATTGAAACTTGAGTCGCTCGTTGCCTGGATTTTCAGCCGCAGGGTGTTGGAATGGCGGGCAACGACATCAGCGACATCTCGCATCAACTCATACGAATCGGTTCGGTATGGCCCGGCACCAACCACCAGTTGCCGGATTTCCGGTGCCCGGTTCAGCCAGAACCATCCGGCGACTGCTGACACTGCAAGGACCATGGCCAGCACCACCGCTGCAACAATTCGCTGGCGAACGCGTTTCGAGCGCAAGTTCGCCCTGCGCTGTGTCGACTCTCCTGCGATCCTGGCCTTGTCCCTGCCCTTTTCCATGACGGCGCTTCTTCCGTTTCGCCGCTTGGCGGCTTTTTCAGCTCCGACGATTCCTTGCCGCCAGCGTGCGAAGCCGCAAGGCGTTCAGTCTGATGAAACCGTTGGCATCTTTCTGGTCATAGGCACCCCGGTCATCCTCGAAGGTTACCAATGCCTCGTTGTAAAGGGACTTGTCGCTTTCGCGACCGGTAACAATGACATTTCCCTTGTACAGCTTGAGCCGGACCTTGCCTTCGACATGCTGCTGCGAATGATCGATTGCAGCCTGCATCATTTCACGCTCCGGCGAGAACCAGAAGCCGTTATAAATGAGCTCCGCATAACGTGGCATCAACTCGTCCTTGAAGTGGCCGGCGCCGCGGTCGAGCGTGATCGATTCCATCGCACGGTGCGCAACCAGGAGTATCGTGCCGCCGGGAGTTTCATAGACGCCACGCGATTTCATTCCGACGAAGCGGTTTTCAACAAGATCCAGTCTCCCTATCCCGTTGTCGCGGCCAAGTTCATTCAACCTTGCAAACAGGGTGGCTGGCGACAGGCGCTCGCCATTGAGCGCGATGGCATCGCCGCGTTGAAATTCGATCTCGATTTCGCTAACAGCATCTGGCGCATCCATCGGCGCCACCGTGCGCTGATAGACATATTGCGGCGGCTCGTCCCAAGGGTCTTCAAGCACCTTGCCTTCGGATGACGAGTGCAGGAGATTGGCGTCAACCGAAAACGGTGCCTCGCCGCGTTTGTCCTTGGGAACCGGAATCTGGTGCTTTTCGGCGAAATCGATGAGATCGGTGCGGGACTTGAAGGTCCATTCCCGCCATGGTGCAATGATCTTGATATCCGGATTGAGAGCCAGTGCCGACAATTCGAACCGGACCTGGTCATTGCCCTTGCCGGTTGCGCCATGGGCGATGGCGTCAGCACCCGTTTCAGCTGCTATCTCGACCAGCCGCTTCGAAATCAGCGGACGCGCAATCGAGGTTCCCAGTAGATAGACACCTTCATAAACAGCGTTTGCCCGGAACATCGGATAGACAAAATCGGAGATGAATTCCTCACGCAGATCCTCGATATAGATCTCGCGGATGCCCATCATTTCCGCCTTGCGACGTGCCGGTTCCAATTCCTCGCCCTGGCCAAGGTCAGCGGTAAATGTGACAACCTCGGCTCCATACTCCGTCTGAAGCCATTTGAGGATGATCGACGTGTCTAGGCCGCCCGAATAGGCCAATACGACCTTCTTGACGCGGGAATGCTTGCTGGTCATTTCTGGATCCGTTCTGCAGAAAATTTTCCGCGCAATTTAGCGACAATGCCACCCTGCGCAAGGGCGCCCGCTTGAAAAGCACCGCAATTGCAGCAATTGTCGCAACTCAGGCAAGGCGGGCAATCCCGTGAATGGGGGACAAGAGATGGATTTCATTCCTGCGCAGACAGTCCTGCTGGCTTACCTGGCCAGCGTCGTGGTCCTGAATTTTACACCCGGCCCCGACATGACCTATTTTCTCTCAAGAACCTTGGCACAAGGCAGGCTGGCGGGGTTTGCTGCTCTGTTGGGAACATCCACCGGTATCATTGTTCATACCATGTTGGTGGCTTTCGGTCTGTCAGCGCTGATGGCCGCTTCGCCGAACCTGTTCCTTGCGTTGAAAATTGCAGGCGCGCTCTATCTGGCCTGGCTGGCATTTCAGGCGATCCGGCACGGTTCCGCCTTTCACCTTTCAAGGCAGGCTGGTGCACCACACAGCCTTTTTGCCAATTGGTGGCATGGAGCCGCCATCAACATCCTCAACCCGAAGATCGTGTTGTTCTTCCTGACATTCCTGCCGCAATTCGTCAGCGCTGCCGACCCGCATGCAAGGGAAAAGCTGATATTCCTCGGACTGGTGTTTTCGGTCGTGGGAATGGCGAGCATGCTTCCCCTGCTGTTCATGGCCTCCCGGTTTTCCAACCGGATGAAATCAAGCCCGCGCCTTGTGCGCGGTATCGACTTCCTGTTTGCAGGCGTTTTGGGCGGCTTCGCCGCCCGCCTGCTGCTCTCGGGCCGAAACTGATCCGGGACCCGGCGAGACCAGCCCTGGATTGACGTAACGTAATGCATGGCTTAGAAAGCCTGCAATTGGGAAGATTTGACCAATGGCCGTTGGCTGTCTGGGAAACCGGGCAGATTATGCTTTGGCGGTTCACGCTTCAAAACAAGCGGATCGCAAAAAACCGGGGATCGGGGCACAAACCATGGACATTACCCGTAAATCACTGCTTGTCCGGTTGGCAGGATTCTCTCTTGTTGCCGGATTGTTTGGTTCTTCCACCACTATTTCCGCTTCGCAATCCCCACTGCCGGATCCGGTTGATACCTGGTATGAGGCCCTGCAATCGGCGGATCGCGAAACCTTTGACCAGATCATCGCGGAAGCAGCGGTAATCGAGTTGAAATATCTCGATATCAGCCAGACCAAGGATGAATTCATCGAATCGATGGACAACTGGGAAGAAATCGCTGACAGCGTGACCATCGAGACAAAGACCGTGACTTCCGGAAACGGCAACATCACCGTGGACGTCTGTTACCGGTTTCCCGACAACGAACGCCTCAATTCCGAGAGCTTCGTTTTCTCAGATGGCCTGATTCGCTCATCTGTTCAGGAACTCAAGGCTGAGACCTGCGACGGATTTTGAGCAGCCGGAAATCTTACTGATCGATTTGCGCGCCGATATAGGCAATGGCCTTTTGATAGACGCCAGCCTTGTTCCAGCCCTGGATCGCCTTGAAATTCGGTTCGCCTGGCTGATACCCGGCACCCGCCTTCCATCCATAGGCCTTGAGATAATTAGCCGTCGAAGAAAGTGCATCCGCGCGCGAGGACACCATGTCCACCTTGCCATCGCCATCACCATCGGCGCCGTATTTGATGTAATTGGCGGGAAGAAACTGCATCTGGCCGATTTCGCCATGCGCAGCACCCTTCATCTGGCCAAGGGAAAGCTGGCCGCTCTGAAGAATTTTCAGTGCCGCAGTCAGTTGTTCCTCGAAAAACTCGGAACGCCTGCAATCATAGGAAAGTGTGGCGAGCGGTCCAAATACCGGGATGTCGCCCGTGAAACCGCCAAATCCCGTCTCCATACCCCAGATCGCCAGAAGCGGACCTGCCGGGACACCGAACCGCGCCTCAATCCTGCGGAACAGATCGGCATTCTGCTTCTTGAGCGAACGACCCTTGGAAATGATGGTGGTTGCCCCGCGCTTCTGCAGGAATTGTTCATAGGACAGCTTGAAGCTTTTCTGGTTGCGATCATAGGCTATCGTCTTTGTCGCATAGCCTACCTTGCCCAGCGCCGCATCAAGAGTTCTGGCACTGATGCCCGCTGCACCAGCTTCCTTCCGGTATTCGGCCACCCAGGCTGAAAAACCCGATGAATCATTCCCGCATTTCTTGGCAAATGCGGCTCCGTTTCCCAGCAACACAATTCCTGCTGCGAGGGTGGCGACAAGCATTCCAGATTTCATTTGCGAATCCTTCCCTTGTTGTAGGGCGAATATTGCCAGCAAACCGGGACAATTTCATGGGGTTGTCCAGAAATTTTTGCAACCTGGCAAGAATCGCACACCTGGAGCGGCTCTGGACGAAAAAAGCTGCCTGCCTTGCCGGCGGACAGCTCGAGACGCTTCAAGGGTCCCGGTTTCCCGGAAGGGGGTATCAAGCGGCCTGACGGTTCTTCAACAAGCCCCTGTTGAGCAGCAGTTCTGCAATCTGGATCGTGTTGAGTGCTGCACCCTTGCGCAGATTGTCCGAAACAACCCACATGTTAAGCCCGTTTTCCACGGTGATGTCTTCGCGGATACGCGAAACATAGGTCGCATCTTCGCCAGCACATTCATATGGGGTCATGTAGCCGCCGTTTTCGCGCTTGTCGATTACCAGGCAACCGGGTGCCTCACGCAGGATTTCACGCGCTTCGTCGGCGGTGATAGGCTTTTCAAACTCGATATTGACCGCCTCGGAATGACCGACAAAGACAGGGACGCGGACCGCGGTGCAGGACACCTTGATTGACTTGTCGAGCATCTTCTTTGTCTCGGCAACGACCTTCCATTCTTCCTTGGTGGAGCCGTCTTCCATGAATACGTCGATATGCGGGATGACGTTGAAGGCGATGCGCTTGGTGAATTTCTTCGCCTCAATCGGATCGGCAACGAATACTGCCCGGGTCTGGTTGAACAACTCGTCCATGCCTTCCTTGCCTGCACCCGATACCGATTGGTAGGTTGAGACAACCACGCGTTTGATTTTCGCCACGTCATGCAGCGGCTTCAAGGCCACAACGAGCTGCGCAGTTGAACAATTCGGATTGGCAATGATGTTCTTCTTGCGAAATCCCTCGATGGCGTCGGCATTGACTTCGGGAACAATCAGCGGAACTTCCGAATCATAGCGCCAGGCAGACGAGTTATCGATGACTACGCAGCCGCTGCGCGCAATCTTCGGTGCCCATTCCTTGGAAATGTCACCGCCTGCCGACATCAGGGCGATATCGGTGTCGGAAAAGTCGTAGCTGTCGAGTGCACGAACTTTCAATGTCTTGTCGCCATAGGAAACTTCCGTTCCCTGGCTTCGACGTGACGCCAGCGCCACGACCTCGTCTGCGGGAAATCCGCGCTCTACCAATATGTCGAGCATTTCGCGGCCGACATTTCCGGTGGCGCCAACTATGGCAATCTTGATACCCATGGCTTGCTCCTGAAGGGTGCTTTGCTGCTCTCCCGGCTATGGAACAACCTGTCGGCATGTTCCTTGCCCTCCCGCCAAATTCCCGGGAGAGCTCTGGGAATTTCGCGAGGGATCAGCTGGTTTTGGTTTTACCCGGAAAAGTACAAGCCGTTTTCACGGTCGCAAGCGCAGACGCAACGACCGCCGCTTTTACAACAGTCGTAGTTGTCATGATATATGCGCTCTTCGACAACATGATATCTTCAATACCCGGCTTCCCGCCCGCTTTCCGGCGGACGCGGCGTATATGATC
Organism: Nitratireductor sp.; assembly: GCA_041397525.1. Taxonomy (GTDB): domain Bacteria; phylum Pseudomonadota; class Alphaproteobacteria; order Rhizobiales; family Rhizobiaceae; genus BOKV01. Next base: position 335,779 of record JAWKWL010000006.1, on the reverse strand, counting down.
GCTTTTGCCGGTTGAGTCAAATGCGACTTGGGTATGGATGCGGTGTCCGCAACTCTGCCTGCAAACAGCAACCTGGCCTCGAATTTATCTCCCCTGATTGCTCGCTCAGGCCATCGCCGCCTGGAATTCGGCGAGGATTGCATCGCCCATTTGCGTCGTTCCAACCTTCGTCGCGCCTTCCGCCATGATATCGGCTGTGCGGATGCCCTTTTCCAGCACTGCGGCGATCGCATTTTCAAGGGCCGTTGCCTCGCTCACCATGTTGAACGAGTAACGCAGGCACATTGCAAACGAGGCAATCATAGCGATCGGATTGGCAGCGCCCGTACCGGCAATGTCTGGTGCCGAACCGTGAACCGGCTCATAAAGGGCCTTGCGTTTTCCGGTCTTCGCATCCGGCGCTCCCAGCGAAGCGGACGGCAGCATGCCAAGCGAGCCTGTCAGCATCGCGGCAACATCGGACAGCATGTCACCGAACAGGTTGTCGGTGACAATAACGTCAAACTGCTTTGGACGACGTACCAGCTGCATGCCACCGGCATCTGCCAGCATGTGGGTCAGTTCGACATCGGAATATTTCGCCTTGTGCGTGGCGGTTACCACTTCATTCCAAAGCACACCGGATTTCATCACATTGCGCTTTTCCATCGAGCAGACCTTATTTGCCCTGGTACGGGCCAGTTCAAATGCTACTCCTGCAATTCGCTCGATTTCGTATGTGTCGTAAACCTGGGTATCAATCGCACGTTTCTGACCGTTGCCCAGATCAGTGATCGTCTTCGGCTCGCCGAAATAGACGCCACCGGTCAATTCGCGCACGATCAGGATGTCGAGACCTTCAACCAGTTCGTGTTTCAGCGATGAGGCATTGGCAAGTGCCGGATAGCAGATCGCCGGACGCAGATTGGCAAAAAGCTCCATGTCCTTGCGCAGCCGCAATAGGCCTGCTTCCGGGCGCACTTCATAGGGAACGCTATCCCACTTTGGCCCGCCTACGGCTCCAAACAGCACTGCATCCGCCGCCATTGCCTTTTCCATGTCAGCGTCCGAGATCGATTGGCCATGTGCGTCATAGGCGCTGCCGCCAACCAGACCTTCATCGCAGACAAATCCGGTATCAAGTTTGTCATTCATCCATGCAATGATCTTGCGCACTTCGGCCATGGCCTCAGGACCGATGCCGTCGCCTGGAAGAAGGAAAAGTTTCTTGACGCTCATTTCGACTGCCTTTCGGGAATAGTATGTTTTCTGGCTGTGCCGCTACGCGGTTCCGGCGGCAAGAAGCCGTTCGCAACATGGAAGTGAGGCGGTCTAACGCTGCTTCGAGGCTTGCGCAAGCGTGAAGCACAGCAAATACGTCAAGCAGCGCGGCTGACGCGATCTGATTTCCACCTGTTTGACGCCCAGATCCGCATGGATATGCTGGTTTTGAAACCATTGGAGTTCAATGCGATGAGAATTTTTAGGACGATCATGACAGCGGGGCTGTTCCTCGTCCCGGCAACCATGCCGATCCTTGCCGCAGAGAGCCTTCACCCACCCGTTGGCTGCGAGCCTGGCAAGGACTGTTTTCTCCAGCAAATGGCGGACATGACCGCCGGTCCCGGCGTTTCCGATCCGTTTTGCGGTACCGCCAGCTATGACGGCCACACCGGGCTCGACATCCGCTTGCGTTCGCTCTCCGATATTGAACGTGGCGTCACGGTTTTGGCGATGGCTGACGGCGTGGTTGTCGGCATGCGCGACGGGGCGGCAGACCATCTGGTCGCAACCCCTGCTGATCGCGATGCGGTGGCAAATCGCGAATGCGGCAATGGTGTGGTGATCGATCATGGCGGGGGAGTGATTACCCAATATTGCCATCTCAGGCAGGGCAGCCTCAAGATTCGCGAGGGCCAGAAGGTAGGTGCTGGAGAAGTGCTTGGCGAAGTCGGCGCGTCAGGCATGGCGCAATTCCCCCATGTTCATGCGGAAATGCGCGTCAACAACAAGCCTGTCGACATCATCACCGGCAAACCGGTCGATGGTGGATGTGACCAGCCACCATTGGAGGGCATTCCGCGTCTGGAGAACGGTTTTGCCGCAGCGCTTGGCACGGGCGACGCCATTCTTCTCGACAGCGGATTGGCAGGATCACCGCCGGATCACATACAACTGGTGCAACAGGGCACGCCGGAAATGCCGGACACATCATCTTCGGCGGTATTGGGATGGGCCTGGTTTGCCAATCTGAAAAAGGGGGATCGTGTCAGTGTCTTGCTGACCTGGCCGGACGGCAAGACCACCGCTTTTCAGACATCACAACCGATGAACAACAACAAGGCTGATTACCTTGCTTTCGCCGGACGCAAGAGAGTGCCGGTTCCAGGCAGCTACCGGTTGGAAATCGCCGTCATGCGCGATGGCAAGGCCTTGCACAGCTTTCGCTCAAGCCATGAGGTCCGATAATCCCGCCCACTCGACTTGTCGGCAAGATCACCGGGAAACGACAATCCTGTGCAGGATCCGGCGTACCAGGGGGGCGACAAACAGGATTACCGGAAAGGCTACCGCCCAGCTGACTGCCCAGGATTGCATCCATTTGGCCGCGAAACCTGGCGCGAAACCCAGGGCCAGAAAGGTCGAAATCCCCGAAACGAAGAACGTCATCATGCCGGAAAGGAGAAATCCGAAGGCAACCGGTTCGAGCTTTGCAGGAATGAACGGTTTCATGGATTCAGATCCAGGGCCTCGTTTGGGCCATGTTGTTCTCGAAGGCATCGATTTCTGCAGCACGCGCAAGCGTTTCACCGATATCGTCGATGCCGTTCAGCAGCCGATGTTTCCGGTCCTGGTCGATGTCGAAGGTGATAGTGCCGCCATCGGGTCCCTTGATCGTCTGGGTTTCGAGGTCGACCGTCAGCGTGGCATTGGCACCGCGCTTCGCGTCATCCATCAATCTGTCGAGTTCTTCCGGGCTGACGACAATCGGCAGAATGCCGTTCTTGAAGCAGTTGTTGTAGAAGATGTCAGCAAAGCTCGTCGAGATCACGCAACGGATTCCGAAGTCTGTCAGTGCCCATGGCGCATGTTCGCGGCTTGATCCGCATCCGAAATTGTCACCGGCTACCAGAACCTGTGCTTTGCGCCATGCCGGCTGGTTCAGAACAAAATCCGGGTTTTCCGATCCGTCATCGCCGTAGCGCATCTCCGCGAACAATCCCTTGCCAAGGCCCGTGCGCTTGATGGTCTTGAGGTAGTCCTTGGGAATGATCATGTCCGTGTCGATATTGATGATCGGCAGCGGCGCGGCAACGGCGGTCAGCGTCGTGAATTTCTGCATGAGGATGGTCTTCCGGCTGTCTTGTGTTCATGCTGCAATGGGTTGTCGCGCGGTTTACACCAAGCAGGACGCCGGGTCGAGTGCCGGGTGAGGATCGCATTGCGGAATTCTGTCGCATTGTGTTCACTTGTCGGGGGCTTGAAACCCGGCGCGAACCGGCAACAATGGCATCATGGTATACTTTCCTGATTCATCAACACACTGGCGCCCGCGCCGTTCCGTGCTTTTCATGCCCGCATCCAACTGCCGTGCGCTTGAAAAGGCTCGTTCGTTTGGCTGCGACGGGTTGATATTCGATCTGGAGGATTCGGTCGCACCGGAAATGGCGGAGGCTGCCCGCAACAATCTGCGCGAGCTTGTCGCAAACACTGACTTTGGCGGGCGTGAACGCATTGTCAGGACATCAGCATGTCATTCGCCCGGTTTTGATGAGGATCTGCTGGTGGCAATGGAATGCAGGCCTGATGCAATCCTGCTGCCGAAGCTGGAGAAACCGGGGGAACTGGCAGCTGTGCGCGCAAGGATTGGCAGGCATGGCCCCGCCCTGTGGGCAATGATCGAGAGCCCGGCGGCAATACTGGATATAGCTGCCATCGCCCGCCATGGCCGCGAAGCAGGACTTGAGGCATTGGTGCTTGGTCCCAATGATCTTGCAAAAACTACCGGTGTCAGCATGGCAGGCGGGCGGATGACCATGCTTCCCTGGTTCATGAGCGTCATTGCGGCTGCACGTGCCTGCGGGCTTGGCGTTTTGGATGGAGTTTGCAACGACTTTCGTGACCTCGACGCCTTTGGCGAGGAATGCCGCCAGGGCGCGGCCATGGGGTTTGACGGCAAGACGCTCATTCATCCGGCACAGATCGAGTCGGCAAACCTGGCTTTTTCGCCTTCCGCGCAGGAACTGGCCCGGGCAAGGGCAATTGTTGCCGCCTTTGACGAACCACAAAATGCGACCCTTGGTGCAATCTCGCTTGATGGTGAGATGGTGGAGCGGCTGCACCTTGCCCAGGCGCGCAGGCTTCTAGAGCATTTCCAGTAAAAGCGGACACCACTTTTACGTCCGGAAATGCGGCAAAAACAAAGAGATAGAGCACGTCGAGTGATTCATCAAACAGGAGGCGTGCTCTAGATGTCTTTGCCAATCCCTGAACATGCCCAAGAGATGAAGGACCGGACAGGAACATGACCACGATTTACCGTTTTCTGACAGGACCGGATGACAGCAGCTTTTGCCACAAGGTCACAAATGCCCTGGCACAGGGCTGGCAGTTGCACGGGTCACCAAGCTATGCCTTTGACGCAGCTTCCGGCACGATGCGCTGCGGACAGGCCGTCACCAAGCAGAGCAGCGACAATTATGATCCTGAGCGCAAGCTCTCGCAATACTGAGACGCTCATGAGCGGGCACGTCAGCGACTCAGTGCAGCTTTGACGGAATAGGAAAAAATTCCCGCAGATCACAAGACTCTGCTTGACTCTCTTTCCGACTTCCGGAATCAATAAGAACATAACATGAACAATTATCCCTGCCGCAGTCCTTTGGCATGGCAGGCAAAGCACATGGAAAGGGCTTTCCATGGCCGGGAAGGATATTGCCCGAACCACGGTTCTGGCACGGCTTTCGCATGAGATAGCACGCGTGGAAGGGCGGACGCCAATGGCTGATGCCGACGCCTTGAGAGCTTTCCGCGCGGATGAACCAGCGGGTTTTGCAATTGACCCGATAGACGCGGCACTCGGCCCTGCCGGGCTTGAACGCGCGGCTTTGCACGAGGTTCGGGCGGCGGTGGCGCTCGACAGTGCCGCTGCTTCCGGCTTTGCGCTTGGGCTCGGCATGTTGCTTTCTGGTGGGCAGGGCCGGTTGTTCTGGATCTCCACAGCCAATACCCGCCACGAATGCGGCGCTTTTTTCGCAACCGGAATGGCGGAATTCGGCCTCGAGCCGGAAAGGCTCGTCCGGGTCCAGACATCAACCACTGCCGAGGCACTTTGGGCAGCTGGCGAGATTACCGCAACGCGCGGTGCCGGCCTTTGCCTGCTTGAACTTGCGGGCAATCCTGCAGCGGCGGATTTCACCTTCTCCCGTCGTGTCGCGCTGCGTGCTGCGGCCTCGCGAACCCCGGTCATCATCCTGCGCCAGGGAGGTCTTGAGGAGGCAAGTGCGGCTGCCAGCCGTTGGCTGGTGCGCCCGGCATTGTCGCAAAACCTTCCACCCGGCGCCGGTGCCGGAAGCAACCGTCAATGGCAGGGCAACCCGGCCTTCGATCTCGTCCTGGAAAAAAGCAGAAGCGGAAGGTCTGGCAGATGGATCATGGAGTGGAAAAGAAATGAACGCATATTCGCCCTTGTCGGGTCTGGCAAGCGGGCCATTGGCACCACAGTTTCACCAGCCACACAACCCGCGGCGCTATCTCGCCCTCAGCCTGCCATTGCTGGCGACCGACAGGATAGCCCGCCTGCGCTGGGGCACGCGCTGGCGCATCGCCGCGCGTCCTGAAGCACCGCCAATCGTCATTACCGGCAAACGCAGCAATGCCATGAGAATTGTCGCCCTTGACGAGACAGCTTCCCGGCTCGGCCTGTTTCGCGGCCAGGGCCTGGCAGACGCCCGCGCCATGCTGCCGATGATCGATTGTGTCAGCGAAGACGGGATTGCCGACCGGGAACTGCTGGATGCGCTGGCTGGTTGGTGTGACCGCTATACGCCTCTGGTTTCCTGCGACAGCGGTTGCAGTACGGCTATCGGCAATGACCCGGAAGACGACAGGGACCACGCCTGCGATGGCAATCTGCTGCTCGACATCACCGGTTGCGCTAGATTGTTTGGTGGCGAGGAAAACCTGGTGCGCGACCTGTTGACCGGCCTGTACCACCAGGGTTTTGCCGCCAATGCAGCCATTGCCCCGACGCCCGGCGGTGCCTGGGCGCTTGCCCGTTTTGCCAGTCCTGCAGCAACAGCCCGCATTGCCACAAATCGCAGCGATCTTGCCGCAATGCTGATGCCGCTTCCCATATCAGCCCTGCGCCTGGAAAACGAAACCGTTTCCGCGCTCGCGCGTGTCGGACTGCGCAAGATCAGCCAGGTCTTCGAGCGCCCGCGCGCACCGCTTGCACGCCGTTTCGGCAAGATGCTGCTCCTGCGGCTTGACCAGGCCCTGGGCGCGGTGGAAGAGGCAATTTCGCCGCGCCTGCCCGCACCCGACTTTTCTGCCGAAAGAAGGCTCGCCGAGCCGGTCGTGACAACAACCGATATCGAACAGCTGACATTGCGCCTCGCCACATTGCTGTGCGAGCAGATGAAGCGTCACGGCAAGGGAGCACGCCTGCTCGACCTGACGCTGTGGCGGGTCGATTCCAGGGTCTTCCGGCTGGGTGTTGGTGCTTCACGTCCCTTGCGCGAACCCGAACTCATCCAGCGTCTGTTCGCCGAACGGATTGCCGGACTGCATGATGATCTCGACGCCGGATTTGGTTTCGACATGCTGCGCCTGTCAGCCAGCGAGACGGCGATATTCACGGCAGAAGAGCCGGATTTTGTGTCTGGCGATCGGCAGGCCGATACCATCAACAGCGATCTGGCCGACCGGCTTGCCGCAAGGCTGGGAGAGCAGGCGATCCTGCGTCCGGTGCCACGCGATACCCATTTGCCGGAAGCAAGTGAGGAACTGGTAGCGGCAGCCGATGAACGCCAGGTCTCGGCATGGCGGCATGCCCGGACCTCACGCCATCCGGCGCTGCCGTCAACGATCCAGGCGGCGCTGCCGCCATTGCGGCCGCTGCGCTTGTTTGAGCGCCCCGAGCCGGTCGAGGCGGTGGCAAGCATTCCCGACGGACCGCCCTTGCGCTTCCGCTGGCGTCGCGTCCTGCATGAGGTCGCGCGCGCCGAGGGGCCCGAACGTATCGAGGATGAATGGTGGCACGCGCCCGCCATGCGCCAGGTCCGCGATTATTTCCGGGTCGAAGACGGTGGCGGTCGACGCTTCTGGCTGTTCCGCCAGGGCCTTTACGGAGCGCAGGATGCAGCCCCACGCTGGTTCATACACGGTCTTTTTGCATGACAACACGATATTTCGAATCGGCCGTGACCAGCAATTTTTCCTTCCTGCGGGGTGCCTCTCATCCTGAGGAACTCGTCGTCACCGCATCAAGGCTCGGCCTTGGCGGCATTGCCCTTTGTGACCGCAACAGCCTTGCCGGTGTCGTTCGCGCCCATATGGCAGCGAAGGAAGCAGGCCTGCGCTACCAGCCTGGTTGCAGGCTTGTGTTCGAAGATGCAACGCCCGATTGCCTGGTCTATCCGCGTGACCTGACCGGCTGGAATTCACTATGCACCCTGCTGACAACTGGCAATCGCCGGGCAAGAAAGGGCGAGTGCCTGCTCCGCCTTGATGACCTGCTGCATGCAGGGCCCGGCCTTTCCGTGACGCTGGCACCGGCTTCCTTGCTCTTCGGCGGGGAGGACGAACGCCAGCAGTTCCTTCAGCTCGTTGCATCATTGCGTGAGGTTTTCACAAGGCATTTGCGGCTGGCTGTCAGCAATACCCACACCATGACCAGCAGCAGGGAGATTGCAACTCGCGCCAGCCTGGCACAAAGCGCGGGGATTTTGCCCATCATCACCAATGATGTCCTGTATCACCGCCCGTCCAGGCGCCAGCTCCAGGATGTGGTCAGCGCCATTCGCGAGCATGTCACACTGGCCCGGGCAGGAACCCTGCTTGAGGCCAATGCCGAGCGGCACCTCAAGGAGCCGGAGGAAATGGCACGGTTGTTCGAACATTTTCCCGGGTCCCAGGACTGGATCCGCGAAGGCGAAAGGCTTTTTGCCACGCTGGGGTTTTCGCTTGATGAATTGCGCTATCAGTATCCCGATGAATCGCCTTCAAACGGTCTCTCGCAACACGAGGAGCTTGCCCGCCTAGCATATGAGGGCGCGGCAAACCGCTATCCCCTGGGCATACCGCAACGGGTCCTCACCCAGATAGACCATGAATTGAAGTTGATTGCCGAGCTGCAATATGCCCCCTATTTTCTCACGGTCTATGACATTGTCCGCTTTGCCCGTTCGCAAGGCATTCTGTGTCAGGGACGCGGCTCCGCTGCCAATTCAACCGTGTGTTACTGCATCGGCATCACGGATGTTGACCCCGCATTGAGCGACTTGCTGTTCGAACGCTTCATATCGCCGGAACGTCGCGAGCCACCCGACATTGATGTTGACTTCGAGCACGAGCGCCGCGAGGAGGTGATCCAGTATATCTATGCCAAATATGGCCGCGAACATGCAGGCCTCGCCGCCAGCGTGATCACTTACCGCGCCCGTTCGGCTGCACGCGAAATCGGCAAGGTTTTCGGCCTGTCGCAGGATGCCATCGGCGCCCTGTCCGGTTCTGTATGGGGTCATTCCTCGGCCAATCTCGGCGAACGCGAAGCGCGCGAAAGCGGGCTCGACATCGCTGACCCGCTGGTTGCCAGGGTTCTTGAACTCGCCAATGAGATCAACGGTTTTCCCCGCCATCTGTCACAGCATGTCGGTGGCTTCGTCATCACCCGAGACCGGCTTGATGCCGTCATTCCGGTGATGAACACCGCCATGGAAGGCCGCACCCAGGTGGAATGGGACAAGGATGACCTTGAATCGCTTGGGATTCTCAAGATCGACATTCTGGCACTGGGCATGCTGACCTGCCTGCGCAAGGCCTTTGACCTGCTCGAACACCATTATGATTTGCCGATGACGCTGGCGACGATGGAGAAGGAAGACAAGCGCACCTATGCGATGATCCAGCGTGCCGACACGATCGGGGTATTCCAGATCGAAAGCCGGGCGCAGATGTCGATGCTGCCACGGCTCAAGCCACGGGAATTCTACGATCTGGTCATCGAGGTTGCCATCGTCCGCCCCGGTCCGATCCAGGGTGACATGGTCCATCCCTATTTGCGCCGCCGTCAGGGCAAGGAGAAGGTTTCGTTCCCCAGTGCCGAGCTTGAGGCAGTTCTGGGACGCACGCTCGGAGTGCCGCTGTTTCAGGAACAGGCCATGAAGATCGCCATTGTCGCAGCCGGCTTCACACCGGGTGAGGCAGACAAGCTGCGCCGCGCCATGGCAACCTTCCGGCGTGTCGGCACCATCCATTCCTTTCAGGCCAAGATGGTGCAAGGCATGACGGCGCGCGGCTATGACCCCGATTTTGCCGAGCGCTGTTTTCGCCAGATTGAAGGGTTCGGGGAATATGGTTTCCCTGAAAGCCATGCTGCCAGCTTCGCGCTGCTGGTCTATGCATCCTGCTGGCTGAAATGCCATTATCCCGATGTGTTCGCTGCAGCGATCCTCAATTCCCAGCCCATGGGTTTTTACTCATCAGCGCAGCTGGTGCGCGATGCCCGCGAACATGGCGTCACCGTACTGCCAGTCGATATCAACATATCGCATTATGACACTTTGCTTGAGGCAGGCAGCGCGCGTGGGAAGCTGCATCCCCGTCATCGCGAGATGGCAGGCGACATAACGGGCAATCTTGCGCTTCGCCTCGGGTTTCGCCAGATCAAGGGGATTGGTGAAAGCGATGCGGCAAGGCTGGTTGCCGCAAGAGGCAAGGGCTATGCAACCGTTCGTGACCTCTGGCTCCGTTCAGGCCTTTCGCGCGGGATTGTCGAACGCCTTGCCGATGCTGATGCATTCCGTTCGATCGGACTCGATCGCCGCGCTGCACTGTGGGAGGCTCGCGCACTCGAAGGTGCTGCCACCAAATCAGCCATGCCATTGTTCGACATTCCCGAAATTGGCCCGGAAAGTGACCCGGAAAATGATCATGTCATCGCACCCGACCCTCTGAACGAGCCACAAACCCTGCTACCTGAAATGACTGCGGGCGAGCATGTGATCGAGGATTACAGGTTTTTGTCCCTGTCCCTGAAGGGGCATCCGGTGGCTTTTGTCAGGGATGACTTGCGCCGTGAAGGCATGATCGCCAATGCCGGGCTCGAAGCGATGCGCAACGGGAGTTTCGTTCACCTCGCCGGGCTCGTCATGGTGCGCCAGCGGCCCGGATCGGCAAAGGGGGTGGTGTTCATGACCCTCGAGGATGAAAGCGGGATTGCCAATGTGATTGTCTGGCCGAAAGTCATGGAACAATACCGCGCCACCATCATGGGCGCACGCTTCGTGGCGATTTCCGGCATCGTGCAGAAGGCGGATGGCGTGACCCATGTCGTGGTAAGACAGATCAGCGACCGGACCGCAATGCTCGCCGCACTTTGTGAAACTGGCGAGGATACCCTGTCCGGTCACAACGACAGGGAAATTGGAGGATTGGCAAATGCCGATGAGGTCCGCCGGCCAGTGCAGGAATTGCGCAACCGCAAGGCCCCGCATTCCCGCATCGGCAGGCTGCTGAAAGATGCACCCGAACTGCGCCACGATTTTGAGCGACTCGCCAAGGCCGGACAGGCCGGGAAGCAGAAACAGGAACAGAAGCCGGATCCGGTAGGGTCGCGGGCATTGCTGAAAGTCCTGCCCGGAGGCAGGAACTTCCATTAGGGTCCTTACCCTAATTGGCCCTGATGAAATTTCCTGTGTTGAGATCACGCATGGCCTGCATCAGCTCTTCACGCGTGTTCATCACGATCGGACCGTGCCAGGCAATGGGTTCACGGATCGGTGCACCTGAAACCAGCAGAAAACGCATACCCTTTTCACCGGCCTGCACCACAACCTCGTCGCCTGAGCCGAACAGCACCATCGTCCTGTTGCCGCTCATGTCGCGAAGCAGGATTTCCTCGCCGTCATATTCCTTTTCACTCAACACGCCCTGGGGGGCAGATGCATCGGCAAATTGCCCGCTGCCTTCGAACACATAGGCAAAGGCGCGCCGGTGCGTATCCACCTTGAAGCGCTTGCGCTTCATAGGCGGGATGGAAATGTCGAGATAGCCGGGTTCGGCAGCAATGCCGTCAACGGGTCCGGCAATTCCCTTGTAATTCCCGCAGATCACCCGGATTGCCGTGCCATCATCATCGCCGATCACCGGTATGTCACCCGATTTCACATCCTGGTAGCGCGGATCGGTCATCTTCAAATGTGACGGGAGATTTGCCCATAGCTGGAATCCGTGCATCCGGCCCAGCACATCGCCCTTCGGCATCTCCTGGTGCAGGATGCCGCTTCCTGCCGTCATCCATTGCACGTCCCCGGCCCCGAGATTTCCGCTGTTGCCAAGGCTGTCGCCATGCTCGACAGTTCCGGCCAGTACATAGGTAATGGTCTCGATCCCGCGATGCGGATGCCATGGAAAACCCGCCTTGTAGTCGACAGGACGCTCATTGCGGAAATCATCAAACAGCAGAAACGGATCTGCCATTTCCGGCTCGCTGAAGCCAAAGGCGCGGTGAAGGTGCACGCCTGCGCCTTCCATGGCGGGTTGCGCCTTGAGTGTACGGTTTACAGGTCTGATCGACATTTGAGGCTCCAATCCGAACTGGCAAAGGCGACTGTGCTGAAAATCTTCGGCAAGACGCAACAATCGCACCTCATATGGATCGCACGCATGTCCACAGAAAGTCCGTGATCAGCAACGCAGTGTTCACAAAATGGGGAAATCGCAAAATGTGAGCGCTCAGCCGGTCGTACCGGCTAACGGACCAGATATCAGAAACAGATCGGGATTTCTGAAAACTGGAGCGGGCGAGGCGATTCGAACGCCCGACCCCAACCTTGGCAAGGTTGTGCTCTACCCCTGAGCTACGCCCGCTCACATGCGCTTCCGGCTGAACCGGTTTGCGCGGCACTGTATGGCGCAAGCCGAAAATGATTGCAACAGGAATCTTGGGGCAATTTGACGAGTTTCGGCTTTCGCCAATCGCCAGGGATCACACTCACCGGCACAATGAGCCAAACCTTTGGCTACCCGTGTACCTTGATCAAATGCCGCCCTGCCAATAGAGCTTTCCCGACAAACCGAACCAAGCAAGAGCCGGACCGACCCATGCCTGCCAATTACCCCGCAAAACCCGATGACTTGTTCGCTCTGCTGGATGAACTGGCCATCGCGCATATGACCTTGCAGCACGAGGCGGTGTTCACCGTGCAGGAAAGTGGCCATATCAAGGGTCAGCTGCCAGGCGGTCACACCAAGAACCTGTTCGTCAAGGACAAGAAGGACAACTATTTCCTTATCGTTGCGGAGGGTTCAGCCCGCATCCCCATGAACCATGTGCATCCATTGATTGGCGCCCAATCAAGAGTTTCATTCGCCAATGCGGAAAAGCTGATGGAATATTTGGGCGTGGAACCCGGTTCGGTCACGGCCTTTTCGCCGATGAATGACCATGGCAAGCGGGTGCAGGTAATCATTGACGAACCGCTGTTCGAACATGAGCTGATAAACTGCCACCCGTTGACGAACACCATGACCACCACCATTTCAAGGCAAGACTTGCTGCGTTTCCTTGCACATGTGGGGCATGAACCAAGGATTGTCCGCCTGTCACAACAGATCGATCCTGCTTCGGATTGAGCGCATTGACAGGTCGTGAACGCACAAAACCATGAAATTCCGAATGGAGCAGATAGATGAGTGATGAAAAGCGCGATGCCGGATTTGGCAGTGGTGCCCGGTTCGGCGCAAACTTTGGCCAGTCCTATGGCAGCGGATACAATCAGGGCGGCATTTCCGCCGATTACAGCGCTGGCACGGGCATGAGCACGACTTCGCCACGGCAACCGGCCGCCGCCCCCGTCAGGGACATCACCACCGCAGAATTCATGAGCGAAGTCATTGAAGCTTCAAAGGCCCAACCGGTGTTGGTTGATTTCTGGGCGCCATGGTGCGGACCATGCAGGCAGCTCGGACCCGTCTTAGAAAAGGTGGTTGGTGATTACCGCGGCGCTGTTCGCCTCGTGAAGATGAACATCGACGACCACCCCGAGATTGCCGGTCGCATGAACATCCAGTCCATTCCTGCCGTCGTCGCATTTGTCGACGGGCAGCCGAAATCAGCCTTCATGGGTGCCAAGCCTGAAAGCGAGATTCGCAAGTTCATAGAGACACTGGCCGGCCCTGCCGGAGCTTCGCCGATTGACACATTGCTTGAAGAAGCCGGCACACTTGTCGCGGCTGGCGAACTGGAAGAGGCAGCCGTTCTCTTTTCGTCAGTGCTTCAGCAAGAGCCCACAAATGCCGCTGCACTTGCTGGTATGGGCATGTATTTTCTGGGCGAAGGCAATCTGGATCAGGCGCAAGCAATCCTTGGCGCGATACCGGGCGAAAAATCAACGGAATCGGAAGTCGTCGCCTTTCGTGCAGCCCTTGATCTGGCTATGCAGGCAGCCAGCCTCGGCGACAGCAGCGAACTTGAAGAAAAAATCGCGGCCAACCCGAAGGACTGGCAGGCACGGTTTGACCTGGCGATCGCCCTCAATGCACGTGGCAGGCGCGAAGAGGCAGCCGACCAGTTGCTCGAGATCATCCGGCGTGACCGCGCCTGGAACGAGGACGGCGCAAAAGCGCAGTTGCTGCAATTCTTCGAAGCCTGGGGACCGACAGATCCGGAGACACTGGCTGCGCGCCGCAAACTTTCATCGGCGCTCTTCTCTTGAGCAATTGCGCCTTGAGATTCCTTCCGGACGACACACATTATGTCCGACAGGAGAATTGCATATGAAGGCCGGAAACAAGAGCTACCTCAAGACGTCGGACATTGCCACACTGGTGCCGGTGTTCCCGCTGTCGGGTGCCTTGCTGCTCCCGGGCGGCCAGATGCCGCTCAACATTTTCGAACCTCGCTATCTCGCCATGATCGACGACGCGCTGTGCGGCGATCGGCTGATTGCGATGGTCCAGCCACGCTTCGACCAAGTCACGGAAATCGCACAGGATGATCCGCAATTGTGCGAAATGGGCTGCCTTGGACGAATTACCGGCTTTCAGGAAAGCGGCGATGGTCGCTACCTGATCACCCTGTCCGGGATTTGCCGTTACAGGATTCTGCGTGAGGCTGAAGGCCGCAACGGCTATCGCCGTTGTGAAATCGCGGTTTACGGTGCAGACCTCACCGGTGAGGACGACGGCGCTAATGTTGATCGTGAAGCCCTGCTCTCGACTTTCCGCAAATATCTGGAAGTGAACGGAATGGAGGCGGACTGGGATTCAGTGCGCAAGGCCAGCAACGAGACATTGGTAACTGCACTTTGCATGATGAGCCCTTATGGCCCTGCCGAAAAGCAGGCCCTGCTGGAGGCGGATGATCTCAAGTCCCGCGCCGATACGCTCGTCGCCATCACCGAAATAGCCCTGGCCCGGCAGGATGGCAATTCAGGCAATACACTGCAATAGCGCTGGAAAAGCCGATGCCGCACAGAAACACCGGGAAGCCGGAAACCATCCCCGATCCGAAAATGCTGGAAATCCTGTGTTGCCCGTTGACGCAAACGGTTCTGCACTATGACCGTGATCGCCAGGAATTGGTGTCGCGAGCGGCAAGGCTTGCCTTTCCGCTTCGCAACGGCATTCCGGTCATGCTTGCATCAGAAGCCAGACAACTGGACGAAAACGAGACCTGATCAGATCGGTTGACCGGCAAGCAGCCTTGGCGCACCCGGCTGGTTACCCGCAGCCTGTGCGATGAAATGCTGCTTCAGTCCCGGCATCCGGTCCACGATCCCAAGTCCGATATCGCGGGTAATGCGCAACAAGGGATTGTCGTTTGAGAACAACCGGTTCAGCACATCCGTCGTGACCCCCATCTGCACGGTGTCAAAACGCCGCCACATCTGGTAGCGCTCCAGCACCGCCACGGAGCCAAAATCCAGGCCGAGGCGATGTGCCTCCACCACGGTCTGGGCAAGGGCGGCGGCATCCTTGAAACCGAGATTGAGCCCCTGGCCGGCAATGGGGTGAACGCCATGCGCCGCATCACCAGCAAGGGCAAACCGCTCGCGCACAAACTCTCGCGCCAGGGTCAGTCCGAGCGGAAATGCTCGCCTTGGTCCTTCCACCTCTATTTCGCCGAGCTTGTGGCCAAAACGCTGCTCAAGCTCCAGGTCAAAGGCAAAATCATCGCAGGCCATCAGCCGGTTGGCATCAGCAGTTCGCTCGGTCCACACGAGAGACGAGCGATTGCCCGTGAGCGGCAGGATGGCAAATGGTCCGGCCGGCAGGAAATGCTCCTCCGCACGTCCCTCGTGGGGCCGCTCATGTTTCACGGTCACGACAATTCCCATCTGGTCATAGGGCCAGTGGACAGCCTTGATCCCGGCTGCGTCCCGCAATTGCGAACGCACGCCATCGGCAGCAACCAAGAGTTTGGCCTCATGGCTGGCACCTGATTTCAGTGTAGCAGTCACGGAAGCCGGACCGGTCTCGAAGCCGGTTACACTGTCCCCATTGATGAGTTCAACCCCGGTTTCCAACGCCTTTTTTCGCAATGCTTTCACCATCGAGCGGTTCGGCATCATGTGGGCGAAGGGTTCACCCTGCGAACCGGCACCGGCCTCGTTGGCAAATGTCAGAAATACAGGTCGGGTCGCATCGGCAAGTTTGCTGTCGGTGACGATCATTTCCCGGATGGGCTGGGCATCTGCTGAAATCTGCTGCCAGATGCCCAGTTCATCCAGCATTCTCGTTGCTGCAGCTGCAATCGCCGAAGCCCGGTTGTCATTCTCGATTGCTTCCGCAGGCGCCGCATCAATCACGGTGACATCGAGTGACGGGGCAGCTGAGCGGATGGCCACCGCCGTGCAAAGTCCGACATATCCGCCGCCAGCAACAATTATCTCGTCATGATGACTGTCCTTGCGCTCGCGATCGGGGTTTTTGGTGCTTGTCGAACCGGCTTGTTTCATCTGACACTTCCCTTTTGGGGAGACTTCCCTTTTGATGCATCGAAGGCTAGCACACTCCCCTTTGGCTCGCCATCGAGCACGGTGCCGCATGCACCCATGCTGCACCGAAAGCGGGACCAAATATGGCAGGGCCAAAAAACAGGAGAAGGAACATCATGTCGAAGGCTGTTGAAACGATGATGGAAATTCTCGATCTGGAAACACTTGAGCACAACCTGTTCAGGGGCACCTCTCCGCAGTCTGGCTGGCAGCGCGTTTTTGGCGGCCAGGTCATCGGACAGGCGCTGGTGGCAGCGCAACGCACCGTCGAAGCCGAACGCCAGGTTCATTCGCTGCATTGTTACTTCATGCGGCCGGGCGATCCCGAAGTACCGATCATCTATGAAGTCGACCGTATCCGCGACGGCGGATCGTTCACGACGCGGCGTGTGGTGGCAATCCAGCACGGCCATGCGATCTTCTCGCTTTCCTGCTCCTTCCAGGTCGTGGAAGATGGTCTTGAACACTACATCGAAATGCCCCGGACCATCGCTCCTGAGGAATTGCCCAGCAGCGCCGAACTCGCCCGGAAATTCACCGACAATGTTCCTGAAAACATCCGCCGCTACTGGCAGCGCGAAAGACCGATCGAATTGCGCCCGGTCGATCTCACCCATTATGTCTCGAACAAGAAGCTCGACCCAAACCAGCGCGTCTGGTTTCGCGCGAGCGGTAATTTGCCGGATGATTCCGCAATACAATCGGCCGTGCTTGCCTATGCTTCTGACATGACGCTGCTTGATACTTCGCTTTTCGCCCATGGCCGGGCAGTGTTCGACCCGGCGATCCAGGTCGCGAGCCTTGATCATGCCATCTGGTTTCACCGTCCGGTCAGGATGCAGGATTGGCATCTTTATGTACAGGACAGTCCCAACAGCTCGGGTGCCAGGGGATTCAATCGCGGCTCGATCTACCGCAGCGACGGTCTGCTGATTGCCTCAGTCGCGCAGGAGGGACTGATCCGGCTTCGCGATGGCAAGTCCGTGAAATCCGGATGAACAAAGAATAGGCACCCGGATGATCATGCTGAAAAATTAGTCAGTTTTACCCTGTAGTTGATCAACCCCGTTCAGCATCCACCCAATAAAGACAAATAAAACAAAGAGTTATCACGACAATCACCAACTGGCACAACATTTGAATTGCTCGTTTCGGTCGGTCCGGGACGCGCGGTTCCGAGGCCACTCCGTAACCAGGGCCTGATTCAAGGTCTGTGCAAACGAACGGGTGATTGAATGAAAATAGTCATGGCTGTCATCAAGCCATTCAAGTTGGATGAGGTGCGTGATGCCCTCACCGCTATTGGCATCCAGGGGCTGACGGTAACCGAGGTCAAGGGATATGGCCGCCAGAAGGGCCATACCGAGATCTATCGCGGTACCGAATATGCGGTCTCTTTCCTTCCGAAATTGAAAATCGAAGTCGCCGTCGGTTCCGACATGGTGGCGAAGGCTGTCGAAGCCATATCCGGTGCCGCCAAGACGGGCCAGATCGGCGACGGCAAGATCTTCGTCTTCTCGATTGAACAGGCCGTGCGCATCCGCACCGGCGAAACCGATGCGGACGCCCTTTGAGGGTGAATGCCCAACGGTGTGTAACAGGGAATCAGGATACATGAAAAACCTTACTCAAGAAGCAGGATCGGCCACGATCCTTGACAGCGGGCTCACACGCAGCCTGTTCGGCACTCTTGTCGCCACGGTCGCCACAGCGGCGTCGGCAGCAACCGCCTTCGCTCAAACAGCAACCGAAACGGCAGCGCCAGCAACTGAAGCAACCGCATCGGTCATGGACAAGGGCGATACCGCCTGGATGATGGTTTCCACCATACTCGTATTGTTCATGATCCTGCCGGGCCTGGCACTATTCTATGGCGGTCTCGTTCGCAGCAAGAACATGCTCTCTGTTCTGATGCAGTGCACGATGATTACGGCAGTCGTCATAGTGATCTGGGTGCTTTATGGATATTCCTTCGCCTTTGGCGGCGGCACCAGCCCTTATTGGGGCGGCCTCGGAAAACTGTTCCTGGCCGGCGTCACGAAGGATTCGACGGCAGCGACCTTTACCGATGGCGTCGTGATCCCCGAATATGTGTTCATCTGCTTCCAGATGACATTTGCTGCCATCACACCAGCCCTCATCGTCGGCGCTTTTGCAGAACGCATAAAGTTTTCCGCGGTAATCGCCTTTGTCGTTTTGTGGGTCACCCTTGTCTATTTCCCGGTCGCACACATGGTCTGGGATGGTGCCGGGCTCATCTTCAACATGGGCGCACTCGATTTCGCCGGTGGTACGGTCGTTCACATCAATGCAGGTATCGCGGCCCTGATCGGTGCCATCCTGCTCGGAAAGCGCACCGGACTTGGTCGTGACCTGATGGCACCACATTCCATGACGCTTACCATGGTTGGTGCATCCATGCTTTGGGTCGGCTGGTTCGGCTTCAATGCCGGTTCGAATCTCGAATCAAACGGCGGGGCAACGCTGGCGATGATCAACACCTTCACGGCAACCGCTGGCGCAACCATCGCCTGGGCACTGATCGAGGCAGTATCCCGCGGCAAGGCTTCCATGCTGGGTGCAGCATCCGGCCTCGTTGCCGGTCTGGTTGCCGTAACTCCGGCAGCAGGATCGGTTGGACCTGTCGGTGCCATTGCACTGGGTGCGATTGCAAGCCTTGTCTGCTACTTCTTCGTTGCAGTCGTGAAGGCGAAGGCCGGCTATGACGACAGCCTCGACGTATTCGGCATCCACGGGGTTGGCGGTATCGTCGGTGCAGTCGGAACCGGCATCTTCACCAGCCCGCTGTTGGGCGGAACGGGCTCGGAAGACTTCTCGATCGTCGGCCAGACCTGGGTCCAGATTCAGGCGGTGGCCATCACCATCGTCTGGTGCGGAGTCATCTCCTTCATCCTCTACAAGATCATCGACATGACCTTTGGCCTGCGCGTCAGCGCCGAAGACGAGGCGACCGGTCTTGACCTTACCTCCCATGGCGAAGCAGCCTATCACAGCTGAGGCCAGACGCCGGCCGTCCCGGCCGGCCGGTTTCCCATCCCGTCGGGATGTTCAGGCTTCGGCCGGGGCATTCCAGCAACTGGGCCCGGTTCGCCGGGCCCATTTTTGTTGGGTGTGCTCATTCCCCCTTTTTTGCAAGAGCAAATGCAGGCGCGACGGCGATGGTTAACAGGCCCTTAACCTTCACCTTCTAGGGTCTTCCCAAAGCCGGTAGCAGGTCTTGCGATCAGCGTGTGATCGCATGGCCGCTGCAAGGATGCGAAGTGTTCGCCACTTCGCCCGATTTGCCGGAACGTGGGATGAATTTTGTTCGGGGTTACGGAATGCAGGTTTCAGGAGCGCGCGCACGCCACTCAGATACGAGACATGACAGGATGGCGGGATGGCTTTCAGGTCAGGTCGGCATCCTTGTCGGCTTGACAATGCTCGCCGCCGTGGCTTTCGTCTTCGCCAGCCTTGCGACCTGGAGCGTCAACGACCCGAGCCTCTCCAATGCCAACGGAAACATACCACAAAACGCTGGCGGCTTCCTGGGAAGCGCGATTGCCGACCTCATCATGCAATTTGCCGGCCTTGCCGGTGTATTGGCTCTTGTTCCTCCCGCCATTTGGGCATGGTTGAAGATACTTCAGAAGCCCGTGGGCCGTTGGCGCAGCCGGTTGGTGATGTGGGTCCCGGCGATCCTGTTTTCTGCCACCGCACTCGCCACACTCCCGCGTCCGCAATCCTGGCCATTGCCAACCGGTCTCGGCGGGGTATCCGGCGATCTGATCCTGCGCATTCCAGGCTCGCTCGTCGGGGGGTTCCCATCCGGCTTTCTTGCGGTGATCCTTGGACTGGCCTTCCTGATCCCTGCTATTGGCACCCTGTTATATGCTTCGGCACTCACGGGTCGGCGCGGGATCGATGAAAGTGGTCTGCTTTATGACATGGAAACCGGCGAGGTTCTTGACGACGACGAGGACGAACCCGGTATCATCCTGGGCGCCCTGACCCACTGGTATTTTTCGGCACGTGCATGGATGCGTCGTCACCCGTCGCATTACAACGCGAGTCAAAGGGAGAATGGTCGCGTCGAGCCGGGTTTTGGCCAGAAAACGGCTTCCACCGACCCGCATCGCAAATCAATGGCATCATCCGCCATCGCCTGGGTTCGCGACACCCATGCAAGACTGGTTACTCCGCCGGATGACGGACTGGAGGAATTCGGGTCAACCCGCTCCAATGTTCGCGATCGGGAACCGGACTTCACCGCGGATTCCGGTGATTTCGGGGAAGAACAGGATTACCTGACTGCTCCGGAAATGGCACCGGAATATGGTGAAAACAGTTATGATCCGGACGGGTCGGTTTTCGACGACGACGATTACAGCGATGATGACGACTTCTCGCAGCCACCGCAGCGTCCGGCCCAGCCCCTGCCACCCGTACAGCGCGTGCAGCCAAGAGTGCAGCCAAACCAGGTAAAGCTGCAGCCTGGTGCCCGCATTTCACGGGAAGCGCAGCCGTCACTGATTCGCGATGACAATGGCTTTGAGCTTCCCGAGCTCATGTTGTTGAGCGAGCCGCAGAAACTTTCAGCCGACAAGATGATCAGCGCCGATGCGCTGGAACAGAATGCGCGCCTGCTCGAAGGCGTGCTTGAGGATTTCGGTGTCAAGGGCGAGATCATCAAGGTTCACCCCGGCCCCGTGGTAACACTTTATGAGCTCGAGCCGGCACCCGGCATCAAGTCATCCCGCGTCATTGGCCTTGCCGATGATATTGCCCGCTCGATGAGTGCGATTGCCTGCCGTGTCGCCGTCGTTCCCGGACGCAATGCCATTGGTATTGAACTGCCGAATTCCAGCCGCGAAACCGTTTATCTTCGCGAGCTTCTGGGAAGCCGTGACTATGACACCAACAAGGGCCGCCTGCCGCTGGTCCTTGGCAAGACCATAGGCGGCGAGCCGGTCATCGCGGATCTTGCCAAGATGCCACATTTGCTGGTGGCTGGTACCACCGGTTCGGGCAAATCGGTAGCCATCAACACGATGATCCTCTCTGTGTTGTACCGCCTGTCGCCTGAGCAGGTGCGGCTCATCATGATCGACCCCAAGATGCTTGAACTCTCGATCTATGACGGGATACCGCATCTGCTGACACCGGTTGTCACCGATCCCAAGAAGGCCGTCGTGGCGCTGAAATGGACCGTGCGCGAAATGGAAGAGCGCTACAAGAAGATGTCCAAGGTTGGCGTTCGCAATATTGACGGTTTCAACACCCGCATCGAACAGGCGAAGAAGAAGGGTGAAACCATTTCACGCACCGTCCAGACCGGATATGACCGCGAGACCGGCGAAGCCATCTACGAGACAGAGGATCTGGAACTCGAAGCCATGCCATACATTGTCGTCGTCATCGACGAAATGGCCGACCTGATGATGGTGGCGGGCAAGGACATCGAGGGTACTGTCCAGCGCTTGGCCCAGATGGCACGCGCAGCCGGCATCCACGTTATCATGGCCACGCAGCGCCCATCTGTTGACGTGATAACCGGCACCATCAAGGCAAACTTCCCGACCCGCATATCCTTCCAGGTCACTTCCAAGATTGATTCGCGCACCATCCTTGGTGAACAGGGAGCTGAACAGCTGCTTGGCATGGGGGACATGCTTTACATGGCCGGTGGTGGCCGGATCCAGCGCGTGCACGGCCCGTTTGTTTCTGACGATGAGGTTGAAAAGGTCGTCAATCATCTCAAGACCCAGGGCGTGCCGCAATATCTCGAATCCGTTACCAGCGAGGAGGATGAGGGCGGATATGAGACAGGCGAAGGCCCTGCGGGAACTGACGCGCTTGCAGGATCGAATGACCTTTACGATCAGGCGGTTGCGGTTGTGTTGCGCGACCGCAAGGTCTCGACAAGCTATGTCCAGCGTCGTCTTGGTATCGGCTACAACCGGGCAGCCTCACTGATCGAACGCATGGAACAGGAAGGCCTGATTGGTGCTGCCAACCATGCCGGCAAGCGCGAGATTCTTGTTCCCGGCGAGAATGAAACCCTGTGAGTTGCCATTCATTCAATCGCGGCATGAAATCAGATAATAGCCACGACACGGTCATGATTCGGTCACTGCTGCAGGGCATCACGATTGGAAATTCGCAAGCTTGGCGGTACCTCTAAAACCAACAGGCCAGCACCGGAGATACACGATGACTTCGTTGAGAAACGGAAAAGACAATTCTTGTCCAAGGGCCAGCGCGCCACGCTTCGCACCGCGCATGTCTGCGCGTGCGGCGATGATGGTCGGCAAGCTGGCACCGATGCTTTTCCTGGTTTTGTCACTTATCGGCGCAAGCCTGGAAACCGCAATGGCTGCCTCGACCAAGGCCACTTCGGAGCAGACCCCAGAACAGACTGTCAATGCCCTCAGCAACCATTTTACGGCTGTGCCTACGATGACTGGTGAATTCATCCAGTTCAATCCGGACGGACAGCAGACCGGCGGGATATTTTATCTCGAGCGTCCGGGCCGTATCCGTTTCAATTATGAAAAGCCCAATCCGGTGGAAGTTATCTCCAATGGCAAGACCGTCGCCGTGCATAATCGCAAGCTGAAGACCTGGGATTTTTACCCACTCGACAAGACTCCGCTGAAACTGCTGTTGGCCGACAAGATCGAGTTTTCGCCCAAGACAGTTCGCTCCGTTGTCAATGATACCGACATGACCACCATAGTGATGGGCGATGAAAAGATATTCGGTGATTCGGAAATCACCCTGATGTTCGACCCTTCGGATTTTGACCTGCGCCAGTGGACAATCAAGGACGCAAAGGGCGCGGAGACATCGGTAATGGTGTTCAACGTTCAGAAAAATGTCGAGATTCCGGAGAAGCTTTTCAAGTTCGACGAGCGCGCTATCCAGATGCGTCGCCAACAGCGTGGCAACAACCAGTGATGTTCACGGCAATATCGGTGGAATAGTCGGGATCACGGGCATCCGGGCTTGCAAGCGGAGGCAGCCGAAGGCAGTTTGGCGCTTCCCGCGTTAATCTGGAGCCGTCATGGCCCTTTCAATAGCTACCTGGAACATCAATTCGGTCCGTTTGCGCCAGGGCATTGTTGTGTCCTTTCTGGAAGACAAGCAACCGGATATCCTGTGCCTTCAGGAGATCAAGTGCCAGAATGACCAGTTCCCGGCCAAGGCTTTCCGCAAACTTGGTTATGAACATCAGGCGATACATGGCCAGAAGGGTTATCACGGGGTCGCCATTCTCTCTCGCCGTCCGATAGATGAGATCGATAGCCGGGATTTCTGCAACATGGGCGACAGCCGCCATGTGAGCGTGACCTTCCGGTCATCCGGCCAGAAGATCAGATTGCACAATTTCTATGTCCCTGCCGGAGGCGATGAGCCAGATCCGGTAATCAATCCGAAATTCGATCACAAATTGCGCTTCGTCGAGGAGATGAAGGGTGTTATGGCCAATGAAGGCGGCATCCCTTCGGTGCTGGTCGGCGATCTCAACATCGCACCGCTTGAGCATGATGTCTGGTCTCACAAGCAGATGCTGAAAATAGTGTCTCATACCCCGGTTGAAACGGAAGGCCTGAAAGCTGCCATGGCAGAAGGTGGTTGGGCTGACCTGATGCGTCAGGCAGTTCCCGCCGATCAAAAGCTTTACACCTGGTGGAGCTACCGCGCCCGCGACTGGGCCGCAAGCGACCGTGGCCGCCGCCTCGACCACATCTGGGCTGCCCCGGAACTGGCAAGAACGCTTGGCGGCATCGAAATCCTGCGTGATGCGCGTGGCTGGGAAAAGCCTTCTGACCATGTTCCGGTCATTGCAAGGCTGGAGCTGGATTGATCCGGCTCAGCTCTCTTCGTCTTCAGCTTGTGGAATTGTGAAACCGGCGAGTTCCGGGTGGTTCTCGGACGGAATGTCCAATTTGGGTATCTCCCCAAGTTTGCCGTGAACCCGCGCCATCTGGTCCATGGTTCGTGAAACCGATTGAGCCAAACGGCGATGCATCAATTGCGCTGTTTCAGGATATTCGTTGAGCATGCGGTGAAACAGGCGTCTTGGAATGTGCAGCACTTCGCTTTCAACGGACGCAACCGCATTGGAAATGCGCCGGTTAGGTGTCACCAATGCGAGTTCACCCAGCAATGATGCCTCAAGACAGGAATCAAGGATAATTTCCCGTCGACCGCGATAGACCATCAGGTCAATCTGTCCGCGCACAACAACATAGCCGCCATCGGCCTCCTCACCATCGCGATACAGCACGCCATCCTTGTGGACCCGTTCACGTTCCGCGCCGAAGGCGACAAGCCTCAACTGCTCCGGCTGAAACCCCTGAAACAGATCAACGCGCATGAGAAGTTCGATATCACTTTCAAGGCGCATGGCTGGTCCACATGGTCTGCAATACAAGACTGCAGCTGGTTACGGGATGAGTTTGTAGCCGCCGCCTTCTGTCACAAGGAGGCGTGCATTGGATGGATCTTTCTCAATCTTCTGGCGCAGGCGGTAGATATGCGTCTCAAGCGTATGGGTCGTGACGCCGGAATTATATCCCCAAACCTGTTCCAGCAATTCATCGCGACCGATTACCTTCTGCTCAGCGCGGTAGAGATATTTGACGATGGCTGTTTCCTTTTCGGTCAGGCGCACCTTGGTGCCGCTGCCCTCGATCAGCATTTTCTGTGCCGGCTTGAAAGTGTAATGACCTACCGAGAACACGGCATCCTCGCTCTGTTCATGTGTGCGCAATTGCGCCCGGATGCGAGCGAGCAACACCGCAAACCGGAAAGGTTTGGTGACATAGTCATTGGCACCGGCTTCGAGACCGAGAATGGTGTCGGAATCCGTGTCATGCCCGGTCAGCATGATGATCGGTGCCTTGAACCCACCTTTCCGCAGCAATTTTACCGCTTCGCGGCCATCCATGTCCGGAAGTCCCACATCGATGATCAGGATATCAACATGGCCGTTGCGCGCTGCCTGCACTGCCTTGGTCGCGCTCGCCTCGCAGTGGATTTCGAATTCTTCGTAAAGCGCAAGCTGTTCGCTCAACGCCTCGCGAAGTTCATTATCATCATCGACAAGCAGGATATGGCGTGCAGTCATGGATACTCCGGTCCGCAAACGGGGTGATTCGTTGAAAGCGCAACTTCGCAGGGCAATATAGGTTATTTGCTCACTCCGGCAAACAGAAGGCTTTTCATGTCTCCTGACACCAAATTTACCGGTGCTCTCTATCTCCTCACGGCAAGTTCATGACTGCAGGAACAACAATGCCATGCTGACACAGGGACATTTTACATCCGCTGCTCGCGACAAAAGCCGGAAGATGCCTTGCCGCGCCGTCACAACCCCCGTCACAACCAATGTCTGGACGGTGCGTCGCGCGCCGGGCCGCATGTGTCATGACGGTCTTCTGCAGCTTGGAAACGGCGGTCATTCGCGCGTGATCCGGTGCAAGATCGGTCGCAGTGGAATTTCGCCATTCAAGCGTGAAGGCGATGGCGCAACCCCATTGGCCAGCATGCGGTTGTTGGGCGGATATCTGCGCCAGTCGGCCTGGACGGTGCGAAACAGGGAACTGCAACCGATCACAAATGCCATGGGTTGGTGCGACGAACCCACTCACGCCTGCTACAACCGGCCGGTTTCCCTGCCGTTTGCAGCAAGCCATGAAATGCTTGAGCGCGAAGACAGTCTGTATGACGCCTGCCTTGTTCTCGACTGGAACATCACGAGACGGCAACGCCAGCGCGGCAGTGCGATATTCTTCCACCTCATCCGCGACGATGGTGGCGCGACGGCCGGCTGCATTGCTGTATCCCGCAGACACATGGACCGGCTCCTGCGCAACTTGCCCGACAGGCTGGAAATCCGGGTCGTCATCTGACGGTAGTAGCGCCAGTCAGCGGCTTCCGAAAATGGCGCTGCCCACCCGGACATGCGTGGCACCGAACCCGGTCGCAATCTCGAAATCGCCGGACATGCCCATGGAAAGGACTTCAACACCCGCTTGTCCTGCAAGCTTCGTCAGCAAGGCGAAATGAGGACCAGGATTTTCATCCGCCGGTGGAATGCACATGAGGCCCTCGATTTCCAGACCGTGTTTT
This sequence comes from Nitratireductor sp., assembly GCA_041397525.1. Lineage (GTDB taxonomy): Bacteria > Pseudomonadota > Alphaproteobacteria > Rhizobiales > Rhizobiaceae > BOKV01. The sequence goes on along the minus strand of JAWKWL010000006.1, from coordinate 309,437 downwards.
TCCCGGCAATTTGCCACGAATTCTAGCGTATCTTCTGGCGCAATGCCCGCCTTTTGTGGCTCCGCTCCGGTATTGACCTGGACCAGAAGCCGGGGATGGCGATCCTGCTTGCGCATTTCAGCGGCCAATGCTGCAGCAATCTTCTCCCGGTCAACCGTTTCAATGACATCAAACAGTGCAACCGCTTCTGCTGCCTTGTTGCTCTGCAAAGGCCCGATCAGGTGCAATTCGATATCAGGAAAATCCTTGCGCAAGTCGGGCCATTTGGATTGTGCCTCTTGCACCCGGTTTTCACCGAACAACCGGTGCCCGGCTTCAAGCACCGGCCGGATTTCGTCCGCGGAAAAGGTCTTGCTGACCGCCACCAGTGCGGTTCGTCGCTTGCCCTTCGGTTCAAAGCCCGCTTCCCGGGCCGCCATGTCAATGCGGTTCAGGATCGATCGCAGGTTCTCGACGGTGTGATGCATGACATGTCTTTCGTGATATTTTCCCTAAGCGCTCTGGCGCCCAATTCTGCCGCCGGACGTCCCACAATGGCAATGGCGGCGTCTTGCGCTGTTGACCCTCGCGGCAAATTCTGGTTTGCCTCCCGGACCCGTGAAACGCAACCATTTTCCCGAAGAATGTCATCATGACAAGCGAACGCTATAACGCACGAGAAACAGAGCCACGCTGGCAGGAATACTGGAACAGGGCAAAACTGTTCGAGACCCCAGCTGGTCCGGGCGACGGCAGGCCGAACTACTACGTGCTCGAGATGTTTCCCTATCCTTCAGGACGCATCCATATGGGCCATGTCCGCAATTACACCATGGGCGACGTGGTAGCACGCTATCGCAGGGCAAAGGGCTACAATGTTCTGCATCCCATGGGGTGGGATGCATTTGGCATGCCTGCGGAAAACGCAGCGCGCGACAACAGGGTCCATCCCAAGGCCTGGACCTATGAAAACATCGCCACGATGCGCAAACAGCTGAAATCCATGGGACTTTCGCTGGACTGGTCACGCGAGTTCGCCACCTGTGATGTCGACTATTATCACCGCCAGCAAATGCTGTTTGTCGACTTCATGGAAAAAGGGCTGGTCTACCGCAAGAAATCCAAGGTCAACTGGGATCCGGTCGACCACACGGTTCTGGCCAATGAGCAGGTCATTGACGGCAGGGGTTGGCGCTCCGGCGCCCTGGTCGAGCAGCGCGAACTTACACAGTGGTTTTTCCGTATCACGGATTACAACCAGGATTTGCTCGATTCGCTCGACCGTCTTGACCAGTGGCCGGAAAAGGTCCGGACCATGCAGAAGAACTGGATCGGACGGTCCGAGGGCCTGCTTTTGCGCTGGGAAGTGGTCAACGGAGCCAAGGGACACACACTTGAAGTCTATACGACCCGCCCCGATACCATTTTCGGTGCCTCGTTCATGGCAATCTCGGCCGACCACCCCATGGCGCTGGCCGCAGCTGGGTCAAACCCGCAACTGGCGGCATTCTGCGATGAATGCAGGCGCAGCGGAACTTCGCTCGCTGCGCTCGAAACTGCCGAGAAGCGCGGCTTCGATACCGGGATTCGTGTTCGCCACCCCTTTGATGAGAACTGGACGCTGCCGGTATATGTCGCCAATTTCGTCCTGATGGACTACGGCACCGGGGCGATTTTCGGTTGCCCGTCCGGTGATCAGCGCGACCTTGATTTTGCCAATAAATACGGTTTGCCGGTTATTCCGGTCGTCATGCCGGCCGACGGTGATGCGGCGAGTTTTTCAATTACGGAAACCGCATATGACGGCGATGGCGTCATGATCAATTCGCGTTTTCTCGACGGCATGAAACCGCAGGAAGCCTTTGCGGAAGTCGCAAAACGCCTGGAGTCAAAACAACTTGGCAATGCCCCCCAGGCCGAACGAAAGGTCCAGTTCCGCCTGCGCGACTGGGGAATATCGCGGCAGCGTTATTGGGGTTGCCCGATCCCCGTCATTCACTGCGAGGCTTGCGGTGTAGTGGCCGAGAGGAAGGAAAATCTTCCGGTCGTTCTGCCCGATGATGTCGAATTCGACCGCCCCGGCAATCCCCTGGATCGCCACCCCACCTGGCGTCATGTCAGTTGTCCCAAATGTGGCGCTGATGCCCGTCGCGAGACCGACACCATGGACACCTTTGTTGATTCGTCCTGGTATTTCGCCCGTTTCACCGCACCAAATGCCGCAGACCCGACCGATCCTGAAACGGTCAATGCCTGGTTGCCGGTCGACCAGTATATTGGCGGGATTGAGCACGCGATCCTGCATCTACTTTATTCGCGCTTCTTCACCAGGGCGATGCGCGAAACCGGACATCTGTCGCTGGATGAACCCTTCAAGGGACTTTTTACCCAGGGCATGGTTGTCCATGAAACCTACAAGGGTGCCAATGGCTGGGTAACTCCGGCAGAAATCCGCTTCGAGGGCGAAGGCAATACCCGCAAGGCATATCTGCTGTCAGACGGCAGCGAAGTTGCCATCGGCTCAATCGAGAAAATGTCGAAGTCGAAGCGCAATGTCGTTGACCCCGACGATATCATTGCAAGTTACGGTGCTGATACCGCGCGCTGGTTCATGCTTTCGGATTCTCCGCCGGATCGCGACGTGATCTGGACCGAGGCGGGTGTTGAGGGCGCGCACCGTTTCGTCCAGCGGGTATGGCGACTGGTGAACGATACGGCCGACAACGCTGAACTTGCCGGTGGCAATGGCGTTGAAATCCTGCGCGCTGCCCATCGGGCTCTGGACAAGGTTGACGCGATGATCGCTGACCTTCGTTTCAATACCGCTGTTGCCCAACTTTATGCGCTCGTCAACACGCTCGAGGAAGCAGCGCGCAAGGTCAGGGCCGGATCGGCGCAGCCCGGTCTTGCCACTGCCGTTTCCATGCTCATCCAGATGTTCGCGCCAATGATGCCACATCTTGCCGAAGAATGCTGGAAAGTGCTTGGCATGGATGGAAGTGTGGCGGAGACTGCCTGGCCGGATCTGGATACCGCACTGATCGTAGAGAACGAGATCTCGCTTCCTGTTCAGGTGAACGGCAAGAAGAGAGCCGACATCACTGTCGCGGCAAATGCCAGCCAGGACGCGATCATAGCTGCCACTCTGGAACTTGATGTGGTAAGGAATGTCCTTGCCGGTGGCACACCCAAACGCGTCATAGTTGTGCCAGGAAGAATTGTGAACGTGGTTTTGTAAAGCCTGCCTTCGGGTGGGGTTCTGTCGAGGTTGGAGAAGTCATGCGTAACCGGATTATTGCAGTTGCCGCCATCGCAGCATCGCTCTCCCTGCAGGCCTGTGTCTTCCAGCCGCTATATGGCAATTCCCCCGACAACACGGCGGGTGTCGCGGCAGTGCTGTCCTCTGTTTCTGTATCTCAGGTCGACACACGCGTCGGGCAGCAGGTTCGCAATCACCTGCTTTTCCTGTTTCAGGGTGGCAGGGGTGCAGCAGAACCGCGCTATGAATTGCGCATCCGTGCCGCCGATTCCAATCGCCAGATTGCTGCGTCACAGGTAGCGCGCACGACCACCGCCGGTACGGTCAGCATCACTGTCTCCTATGATCTGATTGAACTTGGAACAAATACGCGCATAGATGGTGGAAGTCGGGTTGGCAATGCAGCCTATGACCGGACCGGACAAAGCTTCGCCAATCTGCGCGCCATTCGCGACGCCGAAAACCGCGCGGCGACCGATGTGGCAGAGCAGATCAGGCTGGCAGTGGCCGCCAGATTGAGCCAGTAACCATATGGCCGAGGTCAAGGGCGGCCAGGTTGATCAGTTCGTGTCCAGGCCGGACACCAAATTCCGGGTGTTCCTTGTCTATGGCCCTGATGGTGGCATGGTTAGCGAACGGGCGGACATTCTGGCAAAGGGATTTGGCGTCGACTTGAGCGATCCGTTCAGTCTCATTCGCATGGATGCCGACAATGCCGCCGCAGACAGGGCAAGCATTGCGGACGAGGCTCACACCATTGGCATGTTTGGCGGTTCCAGGCTGATCAGGATTTCCGGTGTGACCAGGCGCAACCTTGCAGATGCTGTGCAGCCGGTACTTGATCATCCACCCAGTGACTGCTGGATTATTGTGGAAGCCGGAGACCTGAAGAAGGATTCTGCCCTGCGCAGGCAAGTCGAGAAATCGTCTGCGGGGATGGCAATACCGTGCTACGCCGACAATGATGCGGCACTTGACCGGCTGATCCAGTCAGAGCTCGCAAACTATGGCCTGGAGATTGATACCGACGCGCGGCATGTTTTGCGCAGCCAACTTGGCGCGGACCGGATGGCCTCACGCAACGAGATATCGAAGCTGGCGCTTTACTGCCATGGACAGCGGAGGGTTACCCGCGGCGATGTCATGGATGTGGTTGGAGATGTGGCCGCTTTTCAGGGCGACGATCTGATTGATGCCGCGGCAACCGGCAATCTGGCCCGGCTCGAGGAACTGCTGCGCCGTCTTCCCGACGCAGGCCTGGCACCGGACATGATGGTAATCTCCTGCCTTCGCTATTTTCAGACATTGCAATTTGTCCGGCACCAGATCGATGCACAGGGCAAGCCCGCACAGGCCGCATTGGCTTCACTGCGACCGCCTCTGCATTTCTCCCGCAGGGATGCGTTTTCAGCCGCCTTGTCGAAATGGAATGCCGAACGGATCCAGCGCGCAATCTCACGACTGGATGCCGCACAATTCCAGTGCCGTGCAAACAGTGAATTGGCGCTTTCGCTTGCGGGAACCGCATTGCTGGCCATTGCACTTGAGGCATCGCGACAAAGAAGTCGATCCGGTTGAGCTGACGAAAGTTGTCAGATACCGCTTTCAAGCTTCCTGCAAACCGAATCAAGCTGCTCCAGCGTACGGTAGCGAATCTTGAGATCGCCACCGCCCTTGCCATTGTCAGCAATGCTGATCTTCAAGCCAAGCACGTCACCGAGCCGTTTCTCAAGCGCTTCAATGTCGGCACTGCGCGCAGCGCCTGCGGCTCTTCCCGGTTTTGAACCGGTCTGCTCGCCATCCTGCTGCGCCAGGACTTCTGCCTGACGGACCGAAAGACCATCGCGCACGATTTTCTCGGCAAGCACTTCCGGCTGGGAAGCAGTCACCAGGGTTCTCGCATGCCCTGCCGACAACTGACCGTCAGCAACCATCGCCCTGACACCGGATGGCAGTTTCATCAATCGCAGCGTATTGGCGACATGGCTGCGGCTCTTGCCGATCACCAGGGCCAGATCATTCTGGCTGTAATCATATTCGTCGATGAGCTGCTGGTAACCCTGCGCCTCTTCAATCGCATTGAGGTCGGCGCGTTGGACGTTTTCGATGATTGCCAGTTCCAGCGCCTGTTTGTCCTCGACATCACGCAGGATGACTGGAACTTCATGCAATCCCGCCCTTTGCGCTGCCCGCCAGCGCCGCTCCCCGGCGATGATCTCGAATTTCGCGCCACCAAGATCACCACCCTTTACCGGGCGCACAAGAATTGGCTGGACTATGCCATGTTCACCAATTGAGCGGGTGAGATCAGCAAGCTCGTCCTCATTGAAATGCCGCCGCGGATTGGCGGGATTGGCGCGGATGTGCTCAATCGGAATACGCCGGTCGCTGCGCGTTTCCACCGCGTCACGTGCAACGGCTGCTGGTTGATCGAGTTCGCCAATCAGCGCTGCAAGGCCCCTGCCAAGTCTTTTCTTCGAATTGTCTTCAGCCATCAAAACGGCTCTCCGCATTCATTCAATTTCGTTACGCAGGCGAATCGCCCGATCTGGTTACCGCTCAAGGGTTCAGCAGCGTCAGGCAGCCACAAGCTTGCGCTCGCGCTTGATAACCTCGGATGCCAGTTTCAGATAGGCCTGACTGCCCGGACATTTCAGGTCATACAATATCGCCGGCTTGCCATAGGACGGCGCTTCGGATATGCGAACATTTCTCGGAATGATGGTCTGGTAGACCTTGTCGCCCATGAAGGAACGGACATCCTCCACCACTTGTGACGCCAGATTGTTGCGGCTGTCAAACATGGTGAGCACGATGCCATGCAGTTCCAGCTCCGGATTGATCGTGGAACGGACCTCGTTGAAAGTCTGCAGGAGCTGGCTGAGACCTTCAAGTGCAAAGAATTCGCACTGCAACGGCACCAGCAGCGAATTCGCGGCTGCCATCGCATTGACTGTCAGGAGGTTGAGCGAGGGCGGGCAATCGATGAGGATATAGTCGAAGTGGCTGCCCGCGGCATCATATTCCTCTATTGCCTTGCGGATGCGAAATGCCCGGTCACTGAGGCCGGCAATTTCCATTTCCACACCAAGAAGATCGAGCGTCGACGGAGCCACAAACAACCGGGGTACGGCAGTGGGCGTCACGGCGTCTGCAAGTTTTGCCTGGCCGGTCAACAGGTCATAGGTCGAAACCGGCCGGCTGTTCTTGTCGATGCCAAGGCCTGTCGAGGCGTTTCCCTGTGGATCTAGATCAATGATCAGTGCTGTCTTGCCAACGGCGGCGAGTGCAGTGGCCAGATTGATGGCGGTGGTGGTTTTCCCGACACCGCCCTTCTGGTTTGCGATTGTTATGACGCGAGACTTCGTCTTGCTTCCCATGGTTCAGGATACTCAACTTGCTTCATCGGTTCATGAAACGGCACCGGCATCACGGGCGCGTTCAGAAACCGGATTTCTGATTTCCAGGAGCACCGAACCACTCTCGATCCGGCTTTTATGTATTACCAGATCGAAGCTCCACAAACCACGGCAATCTTCCAGTTCTGCCCTGAAATCGCGTCCCTTGTGGAATAGTGCGACAACACCACTGCGCAACAATGGGGCCGCCAGATCGAGCAATTTTGGCAATGGAGCGAGCGCCCTCGCAGTCACGACATCGAAACGCTCGCCCTGTAATTGTTTCGTGGCCGACTCGATACGCTCGTTCATCACGATGCAAGGCGTACCGGTTTTCCTTGCCACCTCCCGCAGAAAAGCACACTTCTTGTGATTGGATTCGATCAATACATGTCGGCCAAACGTTTCGGGAGAGTCACAAGATCGTGCAATCGCAATTGGAAGTGCGGGGAATCCGCCTCCGCTGCCGAGATCAATCCAGTTCCGCGCGCCGGGTACTATTTTCAGGCACTGCAGGCTGTCAGCGACATGTCTTGACCAAAATGCCTCAAGCGTACCAGGCGCAACCAGGTTTGTTTTGGATTGCCATTGCCTGAGCAGCGCCTCGTAAACCTCGAGACGTGAAATTGTTTCACGTGAAACAGGGTATATCGCAGCCAGGTCAGTGATCTCATTTGCAGAAACCATGGATTACGACGCCTTGCTGGCACTGGACCCATGCCGTCTTGCATAACCTAGGATCAGGGTAATGGCCGCTGGTGTCATGCCCTCGATGCGCTGCGCCTGGCCTATGCTTTCAGGCCTCACCCTCTCAAGTTTTGAAATGAGTTCATTGGAGAGACCGGACATTGCCCGGTAATCAAGGCCAGACGGAATTGTCATTTCCTCGTCGCGCCGGATCGCGGCAATGTCACTATCCTGGCGATCGAGATACACCGAATACCCTGCTTCAATCTCCAGCTGTTCTGCTATACCCGGCTCGATACTGGAGAACTCCGGCCAGATTTTGCAAAGATCGGCCACGTCGATATCCGGGTAAGCCAGCAGATCCCATGCTGATCGCCGGACCCCGTCCTGATTGATCCGCAAACCATGTGCAGATGCTTCATTCGGGCTCACCGAAACAGACTTCAATCCCTCACGCTGCTTGTCCAATGCGTCCATCTTCGCTGCGAAGGCAGCCATGCGCGCTGACCCGACGCAGCCAGCCGCAATTCCCATTGGCGTCAATCTTTGGTCCGCATTATCCGAACGCAGCGACAGGCGATACTCGGCCCTGGAAGTGAACATGCGATAGGGTTCGGAAACTCCGCGCGTAACAAGATCATCGATCATGACTCCGATATAACTGTTGGTCCGGCTGAACGTCACCGCTTCCGATCCACCAGCCTTGAGCGCAGCATTCATCCCGGCAACCAGGCCCTGCGCGGCTGCTTCCTCATACCCTGTTGTTCCATTGATCTGGCCAGCCAGAAAAAACCCGTCCACCAGTCTCAATTCCAGTGACGCAGTCAGTTCAACCGGGTCAACATGATCATATTCAATCGCATAGCCCGGCTGGATAATGCGAGCATGTTCAAGACCTGGTATGGAATGGATGAACGCTTCCTGCACATCTTCCGGGAGGGACGTGGATATCCCGTTGGGATATACCGTGTGATCATCCAGGCCTTCCGGCTCCAGGAATATCTGGTGACCGTCACGCTCACCAAAGCGTACTATCTTGTCCTCGATGGAAGGACAATAACGCGGACCGGTTCCGGCAATCTGGCCGGAATACATGGCGGACCGGCCGATGTTTTCCTCAATGATCCTGTGCGTTTTGGGTGTAGTTCTCGTGATACCACATTCGATCTGGGGATTGGTAATTCGATCGGTGAGCGTGGAAAACGGGACGGGATCAGGATCAGCTGACTGCATGGCGAGGGAAGTCCAGTCAATGCTGAGGCGGTCTAGGCGGGCAGGAGTGCCGGTCTTCAGCCGCCCCAAACGCAAGCCAATGCGTTCCAGCGTCACCGACAGGCCCTGTGCAGGTGCCTCGCCCACGCGACCTGCCGGGATTTTCCGATCACCGATATGGATAAGCCCGCGCAGGAATGTACCAGTCGTCAATACAGCGCAACGACAATGAATGACCGTACCATCAGCCAACACCACGCCGCTGATCCCGCCATTGGCGAGGACGATATCCTCAACGCCGGCCTCGATCACTTCAAGATTTGACGTTTCAGCTATGGCCTGCTGCATGGCAAGTCTGTAGAGCTTTCGGTCGGCTTGCGTGCGCGGGCCGCGTACGGCAGGCCCCTTGCGGCGGTTCAGCATTCGGAACTGGATGCCACCAGCATCAGCTACCCGACCCATGAGACCATCCAGCGCGTCAACCTCGCGCACCAGCTGGCCCTTCCCCAACCCGCCTATGGCCGGATTGCAGGACATAACACCGATGGTATCCCTGCGATGCGTGACAAGCGCTGTCCGCGCGCCCATGCGTGCAGATACAGCCGCCGCCTCGCAGCCGGCATGTCCGCCGCCAATCACTACGACATCAAACTGTCTGCTCATCCTGGTATCCTTGTTGGCTTACACCGCCAGTCACGACCCATAGGCTGAATCGTAAAACAGGTCAAAATCTGGCCGGGTTGTTTTTCTCCCTGAGCCAAATTGTTTCACGTGAAACAGCCTCCGTGCTCGTCTTTCTCATCGAAACCACGACTGGAATGTTTCACGTGAATCATTTTCCAATGCAGAACTCACCGAAGATCACATCCAGCAGATCATCAACACCGATCCGTCCCGTCAATTTTCCAATCTCGTCAGCAGCTCTTCGCAAATACTCGCTCCGTATCTCCACGGCATCGCTCGAGCCTGCAGCCTTCGCGCACCATCCAGCACACTCCTCCATACCCTTGCGGTGTCGCAACTGTGTTACAAGCCCAGGGGTGGAACTGCCTCCATAGGCTAACAACCGCAACCTTATCGCATCCAGTAAATGGTCCAGGCCCCCATCACGTTTGACCGACAGGCCAAGAACGCCGAACAAGCCCGCGTCATCCTTTGAGTGAAGAACCAATACATCGGCCTTGCCAGTCGCCTCGTTGGCAAGCAATGGGCTTGCATTCCCACCATCAGGATCAAGCCATACCACCAGATCAGCCAATGCGGCACGCGCTTTTGCCCTTTTGATGCCCTCCCTCTCGACCAGACCGGAGATTTCACGAATCCCGGCCGTATCGACTATCGTGACGGCATAGCCATCCAGATCCAGATGAACTTCCAGCAGGTCCCTTGTGGTTCCGGCTTCCGGTGTCACTATGGCGATATCACGCCGCGCTAGTGCATTTATTAGGCTTGATTTGCCTGCGTTAGGTGGCCCCATGACAACAATCTGGTAACCATCGCGAATGATTTCTCCGCGTCGCTGGTCGTTGAGTTCCGACCGTATCTCCTCGGCCAAGGCCCTCGCGTCCTCCCAGACATTGTCTGCCACACTGCCTGGAACATCTTCCTCATCAGCGAAGTCGAAATCAGCCTCAAGCAATGCCCGCATCCGAATCACGCGCGACCGCCAGTTCTCCAACACTTCCCGGGCTGAACCACCCGCTCTTTCAATTGCCTGACGTCGCTGGGCTTCTGTCTGTGCATTCACCAGGTCGGCAAGCCCCTCAACTTCCGTCAGGTCTATCCGGCCATTGCTGAAGGCTCTTCTGGAAAATTCACCCGGTTCCGCCAGACGCAATCCTTCGAAACCATTCAATGTATCAAGAACCGCTGCCACAACAGCACGGCCGCCATGCACATGGAATTCACAGCTGTCTTCGCCAGTGAAACTCCCCGGACCCGGAAACCAAAGTACGAGGCCTTCATCGAGCAGAGAGCCTGTTGCGCCGCGAAGCTTCCTGAGACTTGCCCGTTTGGGCTCGGGGCATTTGCCAGAGATCGTTTCGAGTACGAATCGGCTTTTGGGTCCCGACAACCGGATTACCGCCAACCCACTAGGCGGCATGCCGCTCGATAGCGCAAAAATGGTATCCATCCAAACACCCGTCCCCGGACTTCACCGATATGAACCAGGGGAAAGATGACCGTTCTCAATCCGGCACCATTCCATATCCGAATCGAATCCCATGTTGCCGGCCAGCCATCTCGCCATTTGAAGATTCACGTGAAACCATGCAATCACCGCGACACCCGATAAACGATCCAAGGCTTGAGCCGCAACTGATCAGGTGTTCATCGTATCGAAGAACTCGCTGTTGGTCTTTGTCTGTTTCAGCTTGTCGATCAGGAACTCGATTGCATCGGTCGTCCCCATCGAAGAAAGAATGCGACGCAGCACAAATACCTTCTGCAGGTCCGCACGGGGCACCAGAAGGTCTTCCTTGCGGGTGCCCGATTTGAGAATGTCCATCGACGGATATACCCGCTTGTCGGCAACCTTTCGGTCGAGAACGATTTCCGAGTTGCCCGTACCCTTGAACTCTTCAAAGATCACTTCGTCCATGCGTGAACCGGTATCGATCAGCGCCGTCGCAATGATTGTCAGGGAACCACCTTCCTCGATATTCCTGGCCGCGCCGAAAAACCGCTTTGGCCGCTGCAACGCGTTGGCATCAACACCGCCGGTCAGCACCTTGCCTGATGACGGCACCACGGTGTTGTAGGCCCGGCCCAAACGCGTGATAGAATCGAGCAGGATGACCACATCGCGCCCATGTTCAACCAGACGCTTGGCTTTCTCGATCACCATCTCGGCAACCTGCACGTGGCGGGCTGCTGGTTCGTCAAAGGTCGAGGAAACCACCTCGCCGTTTACCGAGCGCTGCATGTCTGTCACTTCTTCCGGACGTTCATCGATCAGCAACACGATCAAATAGCTTTCCGGATGGTTGGCTGTAATGGAATGGGCAATGTTTTGAAGCAATACCGTCTTGCCGGTGCGTGGTGGCGCCACGATGAGCGCGCGCTGCCCTTTTCCGAGTGGTGCGACGAGATCAATCACACGCGCAGAGAGGTCTTTCGTGGTCGGATTGTCCACCTCCATCCGGTAGCGTTCATCGGGATAAAGCGGCGTCAGATTGTCGAAATGAACCTTGTGCCGGATCTTTTCGGGATCCTCGAAATTGATCGTGTTGACCTTGAGCAGTGCAAAATACCGCTCACCTTCCTTGGGGCCGCGAATCGGTCCCTCGACCGTGTCGCCGGTCTTCAGCGAGAACCGCCTGATCTGCGATGGCGAAATGTAGATGTCATCAGGGCCAGGCAGATAGTTCGCGCTCGCTGAACGCAGGAAACCGAAACCGTCCTGAAGAATTTCAACAACACCCTCACCGATGATCTCGACTTCCTGCTCCGCAAGATTCTTGAGGATGGCGAACAACAGCTCCTGTTTGCGCATCGTGCTGGCATTCTCGACCTCAAGCCCCTCCGCGAAGGAAACGAGATCCGTGGGTGTTTTGGCTTTGAGTTCTTGAAGCTTCATCTGCTGCATGAAGGCAATGTCCGTAACAGAGGATGGGGAAAATCAGGATTTGACGGGCTCGCCGGACCGGGAGGTCGACGCCACTGTGCCACAAAGGCACCAAGCCGCCATTCCTTTTGGAGGATGCGCAAGGATAGACATACTGGATGATTCCCTCAAGCGAAATTTCACCCGGCCTGTCTGACGCCAGAAAGGCCCGCCGAACCGTCGGGCCTGAAGCCTCCCTGCGCTTGTGCTCAGAAGGGGCGCACGATGACCATCACCACAATAACGATCATCAACACTGTCGGTATTTCATTGATCATCCGCCAGTGTCGCGCTGAAACCGTGTTGCGATCCTCTGCAAACAACCGCACGCCCTTCGCCAACTGGCCATGTGCAGCCGACATGGCAATCACGGCGGCGAACTTGACGAGGAACCAGACCTCCAGCCAAACATCAGATTTCCACGCCAGCCAGATCCCGAACACCCAGGCAATCGTCATTGCCGGGTTCATGATAACCCGCAACAGCCTGCCTTCCATCAACTTGAAGGTTTCGGACTGAACCGATCCGGTTTCCGCGTCACAATGGTAGATGAACAACCGCGGCAGATAGAACATGCCTGCCATCCAGGAAATCACCGCCATTACATGCACGGCTTTTGCCCACAGGTAGAATCTGCCCGGGTCCAGCCAGAACAGGACTGCCGTCAACCCGACAAAGATCATTATCGCAATGAATGCACGCTTGCCGGCCTTCCTGCCGCTCGCTTTGTTGGCCTTCTTTTCAGCTTCTTCGCTATCAGCCACGGACACGTGCCACCATCTGTTCGACATGCGATATCGGCGTATCCGGCGTTATGCCGTGGCCGAGATTGAAGACAAGCGGACCATCACCCAGCTCTTCAAGAATCCTGTCGACACCTTCGTCCAGCGCCTTCCCGCCCGCGATAAGGCGCATCGGGTCCAGATTGCCCTGGACGGCGCCCTCCCTTTGCAATCGACGCGCTTGTGAAAAAGGAACCGACCAATCGAGTCCAAGCGCATTGACTCCCGTTTCCTCCCGATATTTGTCATATTGGGAGCCTGCACCCTTCGGAAACCCTATGACTACAGCATCCGGTTTTTGTTGGCGAAGTCGGGCCACGAGGCGCTTCACCGGTGCTATGCTCCAACGGTTGAATTCATCTTCGCCGAGAACTCCCGACCAGGAATCGAAAATCTGGACCGCATTCGCTCCCGCATCGATCTGCGCTGCGAGATAATCTGCAGAAACATCCGCCAGCAGGTTCAGCAACTTTTCAAACGCGTTGCGATGGCGGTATGAGAACAACCGCGCAGGTGCCTGGTCAGGCGTTCCATGGCCGGCAATCATGTAGGTAGCCACCGTCCAGGGTGCACCACAAAAACCCAGCAATGTGGTTTCACGGGGCAATTGTTCCCGGATCATCGAAACCGCATCCATGACCGGAGCAAGATGATCTCTCCAGTTCCCTGCTTCCAACGCCTCTATTTCATCAAGGCTGATTGGTTCGAGAATTGGTCCTCTCCCTTCCTCGAACCTTACACTTCTTCCCAATGCATCCGGGACGACAAGGATGTCTGAAAAGAGAATGGCAGCATCAAATCCGAACCTGCGGATTGGCTGCATCGTCACTTCCGTTGCCAGCTCTGGTGAATAGCACAAGTCCAGAAAGCTGCCAGCTTCCTTTCGTGTTGCCCGGTACTCCGGAAGATATCGCCCCGCCTGCCGCATCATCCAGATCGGAGGACGGGAAAACTTCTTTCCGTTAAGAACCTGCATCACTTTCTGCGCTTCCGGCTTGTCCACACCGTTCTCCAATAAAGAAATTCGTTTGTGTTTAGATTCTGATTCTTAGAGTCTGTGAATAGCGGCAACTCCAAATGTTTCCGGCATTCCCTCAAAATCATGCTTCCCGATCCATATGAGCCTTCACGAGAAGATTGCTTGTGAATAACGTGAAGAACCCAATTTCCCATTTAATATCAGAAGCTTGCGATACCTCGTTTTCAACACCACCAAACAGTTGTTGCAAAGAGCATGCGGACAATCCAGTTATCCCGGCTATTCACAGCCTGTTAAGATAACCCTTTACAAGCAGAGCGCTGTGAAAGCAAAACGGGATGAGCGGGACAATTTCGTCGTCGGGGCCCCGCACCGGGCAGTTATCCACATCTGTCAACACGAGTGCCGGAAAGCCCTCTGGCCATATCTAGGCAAAACGGAACCGCTTGATGACCGAAAGCTTTTTCCACCTGCATCTGATTTCCGACGCGACCGGTGAAACACTGATGGCAACAAGCCGCGCGGTAACATCGCAATACAAGCAGTCGCAGGCAATCGAACACGTATATCCCCTTGTCCGCAGCCGCAAACAACTCGAAACAGTGCTGGAGGCAATAGACCGCGAGCCGGGCATGGTCCTCTACACGATCACCGATGCCGTGCTTGGCAATCAACTCGAGGACCGTTGCCGCGCGATGGGTATTCCATGCGTTTCGGTTCTCGAACCGATTTTCCAGGCGTTCAAATCCTATCTCGGCATGCCTTCGCTTCGAAAGGTTGGCGCCCAGCACGAACTGAACAGCGAATATTTCTCCCGCATCGATGCACTCAATTTCACCATGATGCATGACGACGGTGCCTTGCCGGAAAACATCGAGGACGCTGATGTGATCCTCATTGGCATATCCCGGACGTCAAAGACGCCTACAAGCATTTACCTCGCCAATCGCGGCATCAAAACGGCCAATGTGCCACTTGTCCCAGGCATCACGCCGCCACCGGAACTGATCTCGGCCAAAAAGCCGCTTGTGGTTGCATTGATCGCTTCGACCGACAGGATATTCCAGGTCAGACAAAACCGGGTCCTCGGTTTGGCAAGCCAAAACCCAAGTCCGGCTTACGTTGATCGCGCCAGCATTGCGGAGGAACTCGCGCAAACCCGCAAATTATGTGCACGCCATGGTTGGCCGATGATTGACGTTTCGCGTAAATCGATAGAAGAGACAGCTGCATCGATTATCGCGCTCCGAACGCGTCATGTCGCGGAACTGGACAATGAGGGATATGGTGGATGAACAACCGGCGGGAAAACGATATCCGTCACCCTGAACTCGTGCTCGCATCCGGGTCGCGGTTCAGGGCGAGTCTGCTGCGCAATGCCGGCCTGTCCTTCCGCATTGACCCTGCCCGGGTCAGTGAGCGCGAAATTGAAGCGCCACTCACAGGATCAGGCCTTGATGGCGCGGAAATCGCTATTGTGCTGGCGATGGCCAAGGCCGAGGAAGTGGCTGGCCGCAATGGCGATGCCTGGGTGATAGGCTGCGATCAGACTTTGAGCCTCGACGGGGAACTGCTGCACAAACCGGCAAATCTCGATGAGGCACGGCGGCGCTTGTTGCAGCTGTCAGGGCGCCAGCATCACCTCAACAGCGCGATATGCCTGCAACGCAACGATGAGACTGTCTGGCAGCATGTGGAAATTTGTACGATCCGCTTTCGGGAGCTTGATCCCGGTTTCGTGGGACGGCATGTTTCCCGGGCTGGCGACGCGATCCTGTCTTCAGTCGGTGCCTACCAGATCGAGGGTGAAGGTGTGCAACTGTTTGAAAGCATTACCGGTGATTATTTCTCGATCATGGGACTGCCACTGATCCAGCTTCTGGCCAGGCTGCGTGAGCTTGACCTGATCGACAAGTGATTCAATTGGAAAATGCATAATCGACATGAAAGCTTTTGTTGCCGGCTGGCCTGTATCCCACTCACTTTCACCGTTTCTGCATGGATTTTGGCTGCAGCGCCATGCCATAGCAGGATCCTATGAGGCGGTAGCCTGCGAGCCGGACGGCTTCCGTGGATTCCTGCGAAATTTCCCTTCCAATGGCTGGATTGGCGGGAATATAACGATTCCGCACAAGGAAGCAGCGCTTCTGGCTTGTGACCAGGTCGATGAAACCGCCCGTGCAATCGGGGCGGTCAATACCGTCTGGTTGCAGAATGGCTTCATCCACGGAACAAATACCGATTCTCATGGCTTTTCAGCCAATCTCGACCAACATGCCCCGCGCTGGAAATCTGGCAGAACTGCAGTGGTGCTGGGAGCAGGAGGCGCGTCCCGTGCGGTCATCCATGCACTTGCCACCAACGGCTACAACAATATTTCGTTGGTGAATCGAACCGTGGAAAAGGCTGAGAAAATTGCGCGAGAATTTGGTTCGCATATCGTTCCCCGGCAATGGGATGACCTTGGAAAACTGATGCAGGATGCCGATATTGTCGTGAACACCACTTCCCTCGGAATGAAGGGTCAGCCGGAGCTGGAAATTGATCTCAATTCCGTGAAAACCGGTTCGATTGTGACCGATATCGTCTACACGCCCCTGATGACACCGTTTCTCAAAGCTGCCGCGAAAGCCGGACTTGAAACGGTAGACGGTCTTGGAATGCTGCTGCATCAGGCAGTCCCCGGATTTGAGAAGTGGTTTGGCATTCGCCCACAGGTCGATGCTGAACTTCGCGATCATCTCCTGAAGATACTGGCTGCCAGGGAGGCTGGCAGATGATCATTCTTGGCCTTACGGGATCGATCGGAATGGGAAAGTCGACCACGGCGCAAATGTTTCGCGACGAAGGTATCCCCGTTCACGATGCCGACGCTACAGTCCATGCGCTTTATTCAGGCAAGGCCGCGCCATTGATCGGAGCTCGTTTTCCAGGAACCGTGATCAATGGTTCCGTCGACCGCGTCGAACTTGGCCGCCAGGTGCTTGGAGATCCGCAGGCGATGAAGGATATGGAAGGCATAGTCCATCCATTGGTCCGGGAGGCTGAATTGGCATTCCTGGAAACCAACCGGAACGCCGGAACAACGATCGTGGTTCTCGACAATCCGCTACTGTTCGAGACGGGTGGCGCGGACCGGGCTGATCTTGTTGTTGTGGTGACAGCCAGCGCTGGGGAGCAGAAACGCCGGGTAATGGCCCGACCCGGAATGAGCGAGGAAAAGTTCCGCAACCTGCTTTCGCGCCAGATGCCTGACGTGGAGAAACGCAAACGCGCCGACTTCATCATTGATACCGGTCACGGACTTGAAAACGCTCGGCAACAGGTTGCCGCAATCATCGAGGAAATCGGCAAGCACCAGGCGAACTGACACCAGAAACCCGACAGGAAATGCCATGCGAGAAATCGTGTTTGACACCGAAACGACCGGCCTGAAACCTGAGGATGGTGAGCGGGTAATAGAGATCGGCGCTGTCGAACTTGAAAACCGGTTTCCGACCGGCAGGAGCTTTCATGTCTATATCAACCCGCAAGGCCGGGAAGTTCACCCCGAGGCGCTCCGCGTACACGGTATCACCAACCAGTTTCTCGATGACAAGCCGACTTTCCCCGAAATCGTCGAGGATTTTCTGCAATTTATAGGCGATGGCGCCCTGGTTGCCCATAACGCTTCTTTCGACATGAATTTCATCAATTCGGAATTTGCCCGTATCGGACTTTCAGCCTTCCCTGCCGAGCGTGTCATCGACACTCTGGTTCTGGCTCGTCGCAAGCATCCCATGGGGCCCAATTCACTGGATGCATTATGTTCGCGTTACAATGTCGACAACGCCCACCGAACCAGGCATGGCGCACTTCTTGACAGCGAATTGCTGGCGGAAGTCTATATCGAGATGAATGGCGGAAGGCAGGCTACCCTGCTGCTGGATGCCGAACAAAGGCAGGCCGGCGAGCGAAGCACGGAAACAACCATGAATTTCGAACGTCAAAACCGCGAAAAAGCCCTGCCTTCCAGGCTGGGTGAGGCCGACATCAGCCTGCACCGAAGTTTTATCGCCAGCCTTGGCGACAAGGCAATCTGGAAAGAATGGCTGCCGGAATGACATCCCGCAGCCCTTGACGACGACAACCAGTCACTCCAGTCCGTTCAAGACTGGGCTAAGTCACCTGCGCATTCACTCGCCAATCAGTTGGTCTTGCGGCCTGCCTGCTGGTTTTCCGCCAGCTTTGACTGGTAAAGCCGGGCAAAATCAACCGGATCAATCATCAGAGGCGGGAACCCGCCATTGCGCGTGGCGTCTGAAACGATCTGGCGCGCAAACGGGAACAGCAGCCGCGGGCATTCGATCAGCAGGGCAGGCTGCATGGCTTCCTGGGGAAGACCTTGCAGACGGAAGATGCCACCATAGGTCAGTTCGACATTGAACAGCACTTCCGCACCGTCGGTAGCCTTGGCATCGAGTTTGAGAATGACTTCGAAATCGGTCTGCGACAAACCATTGGCGCCAACATTGATGTTGATGCTGATTTCCGGCGATGACTGGCGCGGGCGCAGCGAATTGGGCGAACCCGGATTCTCGAAGGAGAAATCCTTGATGTACTGGGCCATCACGCTCAGCATCGGGCCGGCACCGTTTTCTTCCTGGCCGGTTGAGCCCTTCGTGGCTTCCTTGGGAGCTTTGGTCATTTTCTCGATCCCGTCTGCAAATCTGTTGGGCAGGCCATTCCTGCGAATGACGCATGCCGGAAAGTTGATGAAAGGTCATGCGGGGCTGGAGCAATTCTGGATTTGACGGAATCGGCAAAGCCTGAACGCACATATACAATCAATGGGTAAACACCCACCCCGATACACGGCCAATTCCCGGATTGTCTTGTATCCCTGGAAACGCGACACGCTCTAGCATGTGAAAAGCCCGATCACAAGCTTGCAACCGGCAGCAGCCGGCAGGGGTCAGGAACGGGTCCCCGTATTTGTGCCGGGTTCCTCGTGATATTCGTCCCGGTCAAGATCCAGAATTCCCGGGTCGTGCTGCTGATAACTGCGACTGCCTGACCTTGTCCCTGTTCCGCGCGATGCAAAACCGCCACCCTGCCCGGAAACTCCGGTTACATTGATGGCAATGCGTGATCCGACAAATTGGCGTATCGCGGCACGAACTGGCGGTAAGAACAGCAAAAAGCCGATTGAGTCGGTAAAGAAACCCGGCGTCAGTAGCAAGATCCCGGCAATAACAATCATCGCGCCATTGGCAAGCTCCCTTCCCGGTAACCCGCCATCGTTCATATCCCTCCGGATTGCCATCAGGGTTGAGATGCCCTGATATCGCAGCAGGATACTGCCGATAACCGCGGTTACCAGCACGATTGACAAGGTTGGGAACAGACCGATGGCATTGCCAACCACGACAAACAGCGAGATTTCAATGATCGGCACAACCAGCAGAAAAAATGGTATCAATGCAAAAGGCATGTCTTCCCTTCGGGATCTTTCACGATAGCGAGCTGTGTGCAGGATGCTGTCGGTACCTCACCCATGCACCCGGCGCGGGAGCAGGCCATCAACAGACCGCTTGCCAGCGGTCCTCCCAAATGCTTCCTTTGAAACTTGTCAAAGAAAGACTATATCGGAACCGAATGTAGGAATTTTTCCCGGCTTATCCAATGAACATTTTCAACGACCCGACTACAATTGTAATGCTGGTAATCGCAGTCTTCATCTTCGTGAAGCTGCGATCGGTGCTGGGCAAACGTACCGGCAACGAACGCCCGCCTTTTGATCCGTCGAGGGGCTCGCGTCGAGAGGGAGTTGAAAATGATGACGCCTCGCCCATTCAGGATCCCAGGGGCGGAAATGTCGTGACTATCAACCGTCGCGGTTCGACTGCGCCTGGCAAGGCCGAAACCCCGTCTGGCTCCACTGCAGCCATTGACGCTGTGGCCAAGCCTGGCACCCGGCTGAATATCGCATTGCAGGAAATCACAACCGCGGACCCTGGTTTTGCGCCTGACAGCTTCCTCGACGGAGCGAAGATGGCATATGAAATGATCGTCACCGCATTTGCAGATGGTGATCGCAAGACGCTGAAAAACCTGCTTTCACGTGAAGTCTATGAAGGTTTTTCCAACGCGATCTCCGAACGCGAGTCGAGCGGACACAACGTCAGGGCAAGCTTCGTCGGTATTGATTCGGCCGCCATCACCTCTGCCGAAATGGTGAAGACCGACATTCATGTGACAACCCGCTTTGTCAGCCAAATCATTTCGGCAACATATGACGCCGAGAACAAGCTCATTGAAGGTGATCCCGAACAGGTTGCGGAAGTAACCGACATCTGGACCTTCTCGCGTGATTCGCGCTCACGCGATCCCAACTGGAAACTGGTGGCAACCGAATCTGAAAGCTGAGGCGGGGTGGGCTGTCGCACGTCCGTTCGAATTGCCATGGAAATCTGACTATGGAACCTCTGCCACCAACACAGCTTTCCTTTGCAGAGATTCCAGGCTGGGCAAGGGATGATCATGTTGCTGCGCTAAGATGTTTCGCAGTTTCAGCGCGACGCATGGAAACCCGTCCGCACTCAACCAAGCAACTGGGGACGAATGCCGAATCCCTTCGGACAGCCGGCCTCGCCGCCTTGCGCCTGCTTGCCGACGCAGAACCCGACCGCAATGCAGCACGCCGGTTCTTCGAAACCGGATTTGTGCCAGTGCGGGCGGCAGGGCCAGACACACAGGGCTTCGTCACAGGCTATTTCGAGCCCGTGGTTGAGGCATCGGGGCATCGGACCGACCGGTTTTCCTGGCCCCTGTTGCGGCGACCGCCGGATCTCGTTGATCTCGATCGCGACCCGCATGACCCGGTATCGGCCCGAAATCTGCCGGAAGGATTTCGCTTTGCCCGCGATACGGGCGCTGGTCTCGTTGAATATTGGGACAGAAAGGAAATCGAGAATGGCGCATTGGCAGATCGCGAACTGGAACTGGCCTGGCTTGAAGACCCGGTCGATGCCTTTTTCATTCACATTCAAGGCTCAGCCTGCCTGAAAATGCGTGATGGCAGCTCGCGGCGCATTTCCTATGCCGGAAAATCCGGCCATCCTTACACTTCCGTCGGCAAATTGCTGGCTGATGAGGGCATCCTGCCGCGCGAGACGATCACCATGCAGGTGCTGCGCCAATGGCTGATCGACAATCGAAGCGAAGGACGCGAGCTGATGCAGCGCAACCGCTCCTATATTTTCTTCGCTGAAACCTCAGCTGACAAGATGGCCGACGGCAATGCAAGCGGGCCGGTAGCCGCTGCCGGGGTTCCGCTGACTCCTGGCCGCAGTCTGGCGGTTGACCACCGCCTGCACACATTTTCCACGCCGGTCTGGCTTTCCCTGCAAGAAAGGCTTCCCGGTCAGGATCACGATTTCAGTCGGCTGATGATTGCGCAGGACACAGGTTCAGCGATTGTCGGCCCGGCGCGCGGCGACATTTTCACCGGGTCAGGCTATGCCGCCGGAGAACTGGCCGGCGTCATTCGTCACCGCACGGATTTCATCTATCTGGTTCCGCGCACAAACGGGCTGGAGCGCTGAATGGCGTCCACACGAAAGAAACGCTCCCTTTCCACTGAGGAACAAGCACTGTGGGAATCGGTCCGCAGGACGGTCATTCCGTTGCGAAATTCCTCTGTATCCTTGAGCCGCGAAACAGCTGGGATCGGGCAAGCACTGGAAAAGGCGATCGCAAATGCTCCTGCCACACCACAAACTCACTCCCCAGGCCGGGTTGCGCCCATACAAGTCCCGGTAAAACCATTCCTGCCACCATACCAGGCGCAGCCACAACCAGCACCTTCCCATCCGGTTTCAAGGATCGACGACACCACCGCCCGCAAACTGCGCAAGGGCCGGATGGAAATTGATGCCCGCATTGATCTGCATGGCATGAGCGAGTTCGAGGCGCATGAGCGGCTCTACCGTTTCCTGTTGCAGGAAAGCATGAGCAATTCCAGGCTGGTACTGGTCATCACCGGCAAGGGAGCCCGCTCGGGTGGAATATTGCGAAATGCAGTTCCGCGCTGGCTGGGCGAGCAGGCCTTTCGTTCACTCGTCGGTGGCTGCCGTCAGGCGCATCTTGCCCATGGCGGGGAAGGTGCACTCTATGTCAGGCTGCGCCGCCCGAAACCGGGAGGCCTGCAGTGACCCCGTTCGGCATGCGGGTAAGGGAATTGCGCTCGCAAAAAGGCGTGACGCAAAAGGACATGGCGGTTGCACTTGGTGTCTCGGCAGCCTGGTTGTCAGCACTCGAAAAGGGCAATCGCGGCCGTCCATCCTGGGATTTTGTCCAGCGGGTCATCGGCTATTTCAACGTCATTTGGGACGACGCTGATGAATTGCAGGAATTGGCACGCATTTCCCATCCGCGCATCGTGGTTGACACCGCGAGGCTGGTTCCCGAGGCGACGGAATTTGCCAATCTGGTGGCAGAACACATCACCCGTCTAAGCCGTGACGATCTTTCCGAGCTCATCCATCAGGTCAGGTTAAGGTCGTCACGCAACACACGCAAATCGGGCAACACCGACTGATAGGCCTGCCGGTATTCAGTGGACGAGTGGCGCGAGCTCCGAAAGCTTGCTGTTCACCAGCCAGCCATAATAATTTTCTTCCGGCATTGTCGGCGAGGCGCGACCTGCATTTTTCCGTGCCAGCGCCTGTGCCCTTTGCCTCACATCGCCAAGATTGTACAGCGTCGCCGTGATGCCGGGATTGTTCGAGATATCGAGCCCGGCAATGCCGGCATAGGCATCAATGGATGTTCGAATCACAGCCGCCATGTATTGCAGCGTGCTGTCGGGGTCCATGATCGCCTTGTACACTTCCGGTGCCCGGTCCACATTGAGCTTCCTGTAACCGCTTGTTCGCGAAACAAGATCAGTGACCTGCAAGGCAGTCAACGGATTCAACTGTCCCAGACCAAAAGTCTGTCCCGCATAGAGCGGTTGAAAAAACACCCTGCCGAACCGGTCATTGGGCCATGATTTACCCCCCGCATTCTTGCCGCGAAACGTCTTGTCCCACACATCCTCCCGGCATGACCACAGGTCATAGCTGTCGGCAAGTGTGGCACAGGCTGCAAATTCCGGCCGCTGGACAAATTGTGAAACTTTTTCGCCGTCATGTTCGAAAGCGAGATCGGATCCCAGATAGGCAGCAGCCTTGACCAGATAGGTCTGCAAACGATCAAGCGCATCAACATTGTAGGTATGCTCGCCAACCAGCGCGCCGACGATGTGCACGGGGTCAATCCTGTAGCGCGCAGCCGCTGACTTGATTTTGGCTTGCAACTGCCGGTCACGCGCAATCATGTCCCGGATTTTTTCGTACTTTGCCTGGAACGATCCGTCAGTTGCCCTGGTTCTTGAAACCGAACCTGCAGGAATCTTCGGCTGCGAAGCGTTGCGGTTGCCAGCCGGTACCTCTATCAGGCCGGCATGGGCCGGGTGCACAGTGCCAAGCAACAACGCCGCGCAAACCGCAATGGCGGCTGCCAGTGAGGCAATGTTTACAGAAACTGCCGCGCGCATGTCCCTCATCCTGGATAACCGTCCAAATCTGTGCGTCCTGACCTTGTGCGAGACTGTATTGCAACCCGGCTGCACAATGCCGCAATCGCGGTGGCGAGTCGAGACGCAGTTCAAAGGATGAAGCGGCTCAGATCGGTGTTCTTCGCCAATTCGCTGATATGCGCATTGACATAGGCTGCGTCGATCCTGACCTCTTCGCCGGATTTGTCCGGCGCAGTGAAGGAGATGTCGTCAAGAATGCGCTCCATTACCGTTTGCAGCCGCCTGGCGCCAATGTTTTCTATGCTGGAATTGAGATCGACCGCAACATCTGCAATCGCATCAATCGCATCCACACTGAATTCCAGCTTCACATCCTCTGTCCCCATCAACGCAACATATTGCTTGATCAGGCTTGCTTCGGTTTCTGTCAGGATACGGCGGAAATCATCGCGGGTAAGTGCCTGCAACTCAACCCGGATCGGCAATCTTCCTTGTAATTCCGGCAACAGGTCAGATGGCTTGGAAACATGAAACGCGCCAGACGCTATGAAAAGGATGTGGTCCGTCTTCACCGCTCCATGCTTGGTGGCTACGGTCGTGCCTTCGACCAGCGGCAACAGATCACGCTGCACTCCTTCGCGCGACACGCTACCGCCAACCGCACCATCGCGCACGGCGATCTTGTCGATCTCGTCAAGAAACACGATGCCGTTGTTTTCCACGGCTGCAATTGCTTCGCTGACAATCTGTTCCATGTCGAGCAGCTTGTCGGATTCGTCTCCGATCAGCAGGTCGTGAGATTCACGCACCGTGGTCTTGCGCTTCTTTGTACGCTGACCGAATGCCTTGCCGAGCATGTCATTGATGTTGAGAACACCGACCG
This sequence comes from Nitratireductor sp., assembly GCA_041397525.1. Classification (GTDB taxonomy): domain Bacteria; phylum Pseudomonadota; class Alphaproteobacteria; order Rhizobiales; family Rhizobiaceae; genus BOKV01. The sequence continues at coordinate 285,089 of JAWKWL010000006.1, read as the reverse complement.
ATGCGCCCGGCATTCCCGGCACTTCGAATCCACCCATCGGATTGCCGGTGTCGGCAACCTCGATCTCGATCTCCCTGTCGTCGAGATCGCCTTCACGCAATTTCTTGCGGAAGGATTCACGCGTAGCAGGGCTCGCGGTCGATCCCACCAGCGCGTCGAGAACCCGTTCTTCGGCCGCCAGATGTGCCTTTGCTTTCACCTGTTCGCGTTTCTGCTCGCGGATGAGCTGGATCCCGATTTCCACGAGATCGCGGATGATCTGCTCGACATCGCGACCGACATAGCCGACCTCGGTGAACTTGGTCGCCTCGATCTTGATGAAAGGTGCCCCGGCAAGCTTTGCCAGCCTGCGCGAAATCTCGGTCTTGCCGACGCCCGTCGGCCCGATCATCAGGATGTTTTTCGGCAGCACTTCCTCGCGCATCGAACCTTCAAGCTGCAGCCTGCGCCAGCGGTTGCGCAAGGCAATAGCCACAGCGCGCTTTGCATCATTCTGTCCGATGATGAAACGGTCGAGTTCGGATACGATTTCACGTGGGGAAAAATTGGTCATTTGCCGGCTGCTCTGCCTTTTGCTAGCATCACGAAACTCATGATTTTGCATCAAGGCTTTCGATGACGAAATTGTTGTTGGTATAGACGCATATTTCCGATGCAATCTGCATTGCCTTCAAGGCGATTTCCTCCGCACTCTTGTCTGTGTCGATCAGGGCGCGTGCTGCGGCGAGCGCATAATTGCCACCTGAACCGATGGCCATCACGCCAAGTTCCGGCTCCAGCACATCCCCGGTTCCGGTAATCGCAAGGCTTACATCCTTGTCCGCGACCAGCATCATCGCTTCAAGCCGGCGCAGATAGCGGTCGGTCCGCCAGTCCTTTGCCAGTTCAACACAGGCGCGGGTCAATTGTCCCGGATATTGCTCGAGCTTGGCTTCAAGCCGCTCAAGCAGTGTGAACGCATCCGCAGTAGCTCCTGCAAATCCTGCTATTACATCACCCTTGCCCAGGCGCCGCACCTTGCGGGCATTGCCCTTCATCACCGTCTGGCCGAGGCTTACCTGGCCGTCACCGGCTATGACCACTTTCCCGTCCTTGCGGACGGTCACAATGGTGGTCGCATGCATGGTCAATTCATTGGAGTTATTCATGCTTGTCCGTGCGTTGGCAGCTGGAAGGGTCATTGGGCACCATGTAGGATTTGGGCCAACCAGCCGCTTATCTAGGTGTTTTTTCCGTCATTGCAAATCATGCCCGGAGCAAGGCCACTTCGGGTTATGGCTTTTTCAACACCCTGCTGCTAAGAGCGGCGGCAATTGCGGAGTGAAGACCATGGCATCAAAAGCTGTCAGAACAGCCCAAATCAGCCGGACGACAAAGGAAACCTCGATCGAGGTCTCCATCAATCTGGACGGCAGTGGAAAATATGACATTGCCACCGGCATCGGCTTTCTCGATCACATGCTGGAGCAATTGTCGCGCCATTCCCTGATCGACATGACGATCAGAGCCAGTGGCGATCTGCATATCGATGATCACCACACGACCGAAGACACCGGTATTGCATTGGGTCAGGCAATTGCCAAGGCGCTCGGCGAGCGAGCGGGGATCATGCGCTATGCGTCCATTGATCTCGCGATGGATGAAACACTCACACGTGCGGCACTCGATGTCTCCGGCAGGCCGTATCTGATCTGGAAAGTGGCGTTCAGCCAGAACAAGATCGGTAGTTTCGATACCGAACTGTTCCGTGAATTCTTTCAGGCTCTGGCCCAGAATGCTGGCATCACCCTGCATGTCTGGAACCATTATGGTGAGAACAACCACCATATCGCGGAGACCTGTTTCAAGGCGGTTGCCCGTGCGCTGCGCACGGCCATCGAACCTGATCCGCGCCAACCAGGTGTGGTACCGTCAACCAAGGGCACACTGACCGCCTGACTTGTCAGGACCGGGCAATTCACCCTTGTTGCCGGCTCCATTCTTGTGCAATGCGAAATGCACGGCTATGACAGTGCCATGGCAACCTACACTGTTCACACGCCGCCCGGCGAACAGGGCGAAGAAAAACTCCGCTTCCTGAGTGATGGCGTTTCCGTGTTAGCGCTGATTGTTCCCGCGATCTGGCTGCTCTGGCACCGGCTCTGGTTTGTCTTCATTGCCTATCTCCTGGTGGCGGCTTCACTTGCGGTTTATGGCGTCATGGCATCCGACCCGTCGGCAACCGTGCTTTCGGCCATTCCTGGGCTCTATCTGTTTCTTGAGGGGAACCAGTTGCGCCGCCGCAAACTCGAACAGTCCGGTTGGACGCAAGAAGGTGTGGTCGAAGCATCCTCGCTGGATGAGGCGGAACTGCGATGGTTCAAGGGTACCGGCCATGCCGGAACCCGCCCTGCAGCGGAACCTTCCCGCAATGCTCCAGCCTGGGGCGCAAATCCCGTAGCGGGCGACATCCGCCCTGAACCGCTAATCGGAATTTTTGGGGACGAACCCTCCAGATGATGCGCGTATCAATCATTGATTACGGATCGGGGAATCTGCATTCCGCGCAAAAGGCTTTCGAGCGCGCCGCGCGGGAAAGCGCGATTGCCGCAGAAATCAACCTGACCAGCGACCCGGAAAAGCTGCTGGCTTCAGACCGCATTGTGCTGCCAGGCGTGGGAGCCTTTGCCGATTGCCGTGCCGGCATCGAGGCAGTTCCTGGCCTGCTCGAGGCTTTGCGCGAATGCGTGGAAGTGCGGGCCCGTCCGTTTCTCGGCATCTGCGTCGGCCAACAATTGATGGCGACAACAGGTATGGAAAAGGGAAGCACGCCGGGCTTTGGCTGGATTGACGGTGACGTGGTTGAAATTCCGGCTGCAAATGCAGGATTGAAGGTCCCGCAGATCGGTTGGAACACGCTGGAAGTTATCAATCATCACCCGGTCCTTGATGGCATTCCGACCGGGCCGCAGGGCTGGCACGCCTATTTCGTCCATTCCTATCATATCGCCGTCAGGAATCCGCAAGAGCGGATTGCCACCACCGATTACGGCGGGCCGGTTACAGCGATTGTCGGGCGTGACAACATGGTCGGCACCCAGTTTCACCCGGAAAAGAGCCAGAAACTGGGGCTGGCCCTGATCGGCAATTTCCTCAACTGGCGACCATGAAACCATGATTCTGTTTCCGGCAATCGACTTGAAGGATGGCAAATGCGTTCGCCTCAAACTGGGCGAAATGGCAAGCGCCACGATCTATAACGACGATCCTGCCGACCAGGCCCTGTCTTTTGAAAGGCAGGGTTTTTCATGGTTGCATGTCGTGGACCTCAACGGCGCCTTCGAAGGACAGTCGGTCAATGGAGCTGCCGTTGACGCAATCCTGGCGGCAACAAGAAATCCCGTCCAGCTGGGCGGTGGTATTCGCACCTTGGCGCATATCGAGAGCTGGCTTTCGCGCGGACTCGCGCGGGTCATTCTCGGCACAGTCGCCGTGCGTGACCCTGAACTGGTAAAACAGGCCTGCCAGCTTTTCCCGGGCCGGATTGCCGTCGGCATTGATGCCAAGGGCGGCAAGGTCGCGGTGGAGGGATGGGCACAGGCCAGCGAATTGGGAGTCACAGATTTGGCACAGCGCTTCGAAGGCGCTGGCGTCGCCGCCATCATCTATACCGATATCGACCGCGATGGTGTGTTGGCCGGTATCAACTGGACCTCGACAATTGCCCTGGCTGAAGCCGTGTCCATTCCCGTCATCGCGTCCGGTGGCCTTGCCTCGATGGATGACATTCACCGCATGACCATGCCTGACGCGGCAAGGCTTGAAGGAGCGATTTCCGGAAGGGCGCTGTATGATGGACGCATTGATCCGGTCGAGGCGCTGGCTGTGCTTGAAGGTGCCGCATGAGTCTCGAATACCGCGTTATCCCCTGCCTTGATGTGAAGGATTGCCCGCCGCGCCCGCCGCGCCACCGGCGCGAGGACGGACAAACAGTAATTGGAGGCCATCCTTCATGCTGAAAGCCCGCGTTATCCCCTGCCTTGATGTGAAGGATGGCCGCGTCGTCAAGGGTGTGTCCTTTGTCGACCTGGTTGATGCCGGTGATCCGGTGGAAGCAGCCAAGGCCTATGATGCTGCTGGTGCGGACGAGTTGACCTTTCTCGACATCACGGCATCATCGGACAACCGCTCGATCATTTTCGATGTGGTCAGCGAGACCGCCGAACATTGTTTCATGCCGCTGACAGTTGGTGGCGGAGTGCGTGAAGTTGCTGACATTCGCAAGCTGCTTCAGGCGGGAGCTGACAAGGTTTCAATCAACACGGCAGCGGTGAAACGCCCGCAATTTGTTGCCGAGGCAGCAGACAAGTTCGGCGACCAGTGCATTGTGGTGGCGATTGACGCGAAAAAGGTTTCCGCAAGCGGCGAGCCGGACCGCTGGGAAATCTTCACCCATGGCGGCCGGACCCCGACCGGAATTGATGCTGTGGAATTTGCCATTCAGGTAACGGAACTGGGAGCCGGTGAAATCCTGCTTACCTCGATGGACCAGGATGGGCGCAAGTCGGGATATGACATTGCACTGACACGAGCCATTGCCGATGCGGTGCGGGCTCCCGTCATTGCCTCCGGTGGCGTTGGTACCCTTGATCATCTGGTTGAGGGTATCAGGGATGGACATGCAAGCGCAGTTCTCGCGGCATCGATCTTCCATTTTGGTGAGTATACGATAGGCCAAGCCAAGCAGCATATGCAGATGGCCGGAATTCCGGTAAGAACAGATTGAACCCGCATGGCGGCTGAAATCTGCAGGGCAATGTCCGATGTTTACCCTTGATGACCTCGACGAGACCATTTCGCGCCGTGCATCGGTTGACGATGGTTCGTCCTACACAGCCAGTCTCATTTCAAGGGGCATTGCCAAATGCGCGCAGAAACTCGGTGAGGAAGCGGTTGAAGCCGCCATTGCCGCTGTCTCCAATGACCGGGCGGAACTGACAAAGGAAGCAGCCGATGTGCTGTATCACCTGCTGGTGCTGCTTCACGCCAGCAAGGTTCCGCTTGGCGATGTGATGGCAGAACTTGACCGGCGAACCGCGCAATCCGGCCTGGCGGAAAAAGCCGGCCGCGCGAAGCCGGAAGTTCAGCCCGGCGAACGCTAGGAATACCGGAATGGATCAGCCAGTGAATGAGACCGGCAGCGTCGACCCCGAAGAGTTCTGGGAAATGGATGAGCCGGGGCGCATGGGAAAACGCAACCTGTCGCCCTACCGCTTTTTCACTGCTGCCGAATGGGCGGAGTTTCGCGCCGATACGCCGCTGACCCTGACCGAGGACGAGGTCAAGCGCCTGCGCTCGCTCAACGATCCGGTCTCGCTTGAGGAAGTCCGCCACATTTATCTTTCGATGTCGCGTCTCCTGTCGGCCCATGTAGAAGCCAGCCAGGAACTTTTTCGCCAGCGAAGCCGTTTTCTCAACGTTTCAGGCGCCAAGACGCCGTTCATCATCGGCATTGCGGGATCTGTTGCCGTTGGAAAGTCCACGACTGCACGTATCCTGAAGGAACTTCTGGCGCGCTGGCCCTCAAGCCCGCGAGTGGCACTGGTCACAACAGACGGCTTCCTGCACCCCAATGCCGTGCTCCGCGAGCGCAACCTGATGAACCGGAAGGGCTTTCCCGAGAGCTACGATGTCGGTGCGATCCTGCGTTTCCTTTCGGATATCAAGGCTGGCGCGGGCAGGGTTGAGGCACCGCTTTACTCGCACCTGACCTATGACGTGTTGCCAGGCGAATTCGAGGTGATCGACAGCCCCGACATTCTGATATTCGAGGGGATCAATGTGCTGCAGTCGCGTGAACTTCCCAAGGAAGGCAAGGCGATACCGGTTGTCTCGGATTTCTTCGATTTCTCGATCTACATCGATTCCGAGGAAAAGCTCATCGAGCGGTGGTATATTTCTCGCTTCATGCGCCTGCGCGAAACCGCCTTCACGAACCCCATGTCATTCTTTCATCGCTATTCGCAGCTTTCCGAGGAAGCAGCGTTGTCAATTGCCCATGAGCTTTGGAGCAATATCAATTTGGTCAATCTGCACGACAACATTCTGCCAACAAGACCACGCGCGGACCTCGTCCTGCGCAAGGGTGCCGATCACCTCATCGAGCATGTTGCGCTGAGAAAGTTGTGATGTTCAAAACGGCGTCACTCGCCTGAGGGTGAGATTGATCCGCCCGCCATTCTTCAGCAGCGGCGAGGTATCGGGATAGATCCGGTCGACACCGTGAAAGGCCAACCTGGATTTTCCCGACAGGATCACCGCATCGCCGCTGGCAAGCCGGAACGAGGTCGTGCGCCCGTCGCGTGTCGTCTCACCAACCCTGAACAGGCAGGTGTCACCAAGCGAGATCGACACGACCGGTGCCGAGAAGTCCTTCTCGTCGCGATCCTGGTGCAGTCCCATCTTGGCATGTTCGTCGTAGAAGTTGATCAGGCACGCTTGTGGATGCGCTGGAAAGGATGCGAGTTCGTCCCATATTTTCAGCAGGCGCTCCGGCATGACCGGCCAGGGTTCTCCGGTAACCGGATGGGTTTCCTGGTAGCGATAGCCACGCGCCTTGTCGCTGACCCATCCAAGCGGGCCGCAATTGGTCATGCGCACGCTCATCGGCTTTCCGGTTCGCGGCATGGCGGGAGTGTACAGAGGGGCCTTGCTGACGACCGCCCGAATTTGCTCCACCAGTTCCCGCTGTGCAGTGATATCGAGATATCCCGGTATCCAGTGGACACCATTTGGCAATACCTGCATGTCGTTTCTGTCCGGCATGGTTGGGTGTCTGATTCGCTTCGACTGTGGTTTTTGCCTGCCAGCAATGCTAACCGGCAACCGGCCAAGCCGTCCACAAGGAGACATTTCCCTTAAAAAACGCGGCTTTGACCATTGGAACAGCCAATCTGCGCAACATCCTGCACTGATTCGCCAAATCGCAATCTTGCAGCATTGGAGCGACCTTCTTATATACGCGGCAACGCAATTGTCCCGTACAGTTGCCAATCATCGACAAGGAGCGGCCAAGGGGAATGCCTTCATTGGGTCCCGGTCGTTTGCTAGCAAGGAGCATAGAAGAATGGCAAAGGTTATTGGTATCGACCTTGGAACCACGAATTCGTGTGTCGCCGTCATGGATGGCAAGGAACCCAAGGTAATTGAGAATTCGGAAGGCGCGCGTACCACCCCTTCCATGGTGGCTTTCACCGAAGATGGCGAACGCCTCGTTGGACAGCCGGCCAAGCGCCAGGCGGTCACCAATCCGGAAAACACCCTTTTTGCAGTCAAGCGCCTTATCGGTCGTCGCTATGACGACAAGATCATCGCCAAGGACAAGGATCTTGTATCCTACCAGATCGTCAAGGGCGACAACGGTGACGCCTGGGTTGAGGCTGGTGGCCAGAAGTCCTCTCCATCGCAGATTTCCGCGATGATTCTGCAAAAGATGAAGGAAACCGCAGAAGCCTATCTCGGTGAAAAGGTCGAGCAGGCCGTCATCACGGTTCCCGCCTATTTCAACGACGCCCAGCGCCAGGCAACCAAGGATGCAGGCAAGATTGCCGGCCTCGACGTGCTGCGCATCATCAACGAGCCAACCGCAGCTGCCCTGGCTTATGGGCTCGACAAGACCGAAGGCAAGACAATCGCGGTCTATGACCTTGGCGGCGGTACCTTCGACATTTCCATTCTCGAAATCGGCGATGGCGTCTTCGAGGTGAAATCGACCAATGGTGACACCTTCCTCGGCGGCGAGGACTTCGACATGCTTCTCGTCGATTATCTTGCCGAAGAGTTCAAGAAGGAACAGGGCATCAACCTGAAGACCGACAAGATGGCACTGCAGCGCCTGAAGGAAGCTGCCGAAAAGGCCAAGATCGAACTGTCTTCCGGCTCACAGACCGAAATCAACCTGCCATTCATTACTGCAGACAAGTCCGGTCCAAAGCACATGACCATGAAGCTGACCCGGGCGAAATTCGAATCGCTCGTCGAGGCACTGGTCAAGCGCACCATCGAGCCCTGCAAGGCCGCACTGAAGGACGCCGGACTCAAGGCCGCGGAAATCGATGAAGTCGTTCTGGTCGGTGGCATGACCCGCATGCCGAAGATCCAGCAGGTCGTGAAGGACTTCTTCGGCAAGGAGCCGCACAAGGGTGTCAACCCCGACGAAGTCGTTGCCATGGGTGCAGCCATCCAGGCCGGTGTTCTCCAGGGCGACGTCAAGGACGTGCTGCTGCTTGACGTGACGCCGCTTTCGCTCGGCATTGAAACGCTGGGCGGCGTGTTCACCCGCCTCATCGACCGCAACACCACGATCCCGACCAAGAAGAGCCAGGTCTTCTCCACCGCAGACGACAACCAGGCGGCGGTCACGATCCGGGTCTTCCAGGGCGAGCGTGAAATGGCAGCCGACAACAAGATGCTTGGCCAGTTCGACCTGATGGGTATTCCGCCGGCACCGCGCGGCATGCCGCAGATCGAAGTGACTTTCGACATTGACGCCAACGGCATTGTCAATGTGTCGGCCCGCGACAAGGGTACCGGCAAGGAACAGCAGATTTCGATCAAGGCGTCAGGCGGCCTGTCCGATGCGGACATCGAGAAGATGGTCAAGGATGCCGAGGCACATGCCGAGGAAGACAAGAAGAAACGTGACGCGGTCGAGGCGAAGAACCAGGCCGAATCGCTGCTGCATTCTTCCGAGAAGTCGCTTGCCGAACATGGCGACAAGGTCTCTGCCGATGTGAAGCAGGAAATCGAGACAGCGATTGCCGATTTGAAAACAGCAATCGAAGGCGGTGACGCGGAAGACATCAAGGCGAAGTCGGAAGCACTTGCGAATGCCTCGATGAAACTGGGCCAGGCGATCTACGAGGCGAGCCAGAAAGAGGCAGCTGAATCAGACGCCGCAGCTGATGCATCAAAGGACGAAGATGTCGTTGACGCCGATTTCGAGGAAATCGACGACGACGAGAAGAAATCGGCCTGACGGTCAAATGCATGCAACACCCCTGAAAGCGTCCCAAAGCGCCTTCAGGGGTGCTTTTGTGTCCATATGCGGGATGACCAAAAGGAACAATCCTGGGAGTGCAATGCTGAATGGCCAAGGCTGATTATTACGAGACGCTGGGCGTCGAACGCGGCGTTGACGAGAAAGCGTTGAAGAGCGCCTTTCGCAAGAAGGCTATGCAATATCACCCCGACCGCAATCCGGGGGATGCGGCTGCCGAGGCCAAGTTCAAGGAATTGAACGAGGCCTATGAGGTTCTCAAGGACCCGCAGAAACGTTCTGCCTATGACCGCTTCGGCCATGCGGCCTTCGAGCAGGGCAATGGCGGGATGGGCGGAGGATTTGGCAGCGGTACCGCCAGTGCCTTTTCCGACATTTTCGAAGACATTTTTGGCGAGATGATGGGCGGGCGCAGCCGCGCGCGTTCGGGAGGTCGCGAGCGCGGCGCTGACCTGCGCTACAACATGGAAGTGACTTTGGAAGAAGCCTGGGCAGGCAAGAATGCCGAGATTTCGGTTCCGACGGCGATCACCTGTGACACCTGTTCCGGTTCCGGTTCCAAGCCCGGCTCGTCTCCGAAGACCTGCACCACCTGCTCTGGTTCTGGCCGCGTTCGTGCAGCCTCCGGCTTCTTTTCGATCGAGCGTACCTGTCCGACCTGCCAGGGTCGAGGCGAGGTGATTTCCGATCCGTGCGGCAAATGCCACGGCCAGGGCAGGATAACGCGTGAGCGCAACCTGTCCGTCAACATTCCTGCCGGCATCGAGGATGGCGTTCGCATCCGGCTCGCCGGTGAAGGCGAGGCTGGTGCGCGGGGCGGACCGGCTGGCGATCTGTACATTTTCCTTTCCGTCAAGCCGCATGAATTTTTCCAGCGTGACGGTGCGGACCTGTTTTGCCGGATTCCCGTTTCCATGACGACAGCGGCACTCGGCGGCCAGTTCGAGGTCACGACGCTTGATGGCACCAAGACCCGAGTCAAGGTTCCCGAAGCCACACAAACCGGTAAGCAGTTCCGGCTCAAGGGCAAGGGAATGCCGGTCATGCGCTCCAGCAATCATGGTGATCTCTATATCCAGGTAGCGGTGGAAACCCCGCAGAACCTGACACGGCGCCAGCGCGAATTGTTGGAGGAGTTCAACAAGATTTCTTCCGAGAACAACAATCCCGAATCGAGCGGTTTCTTTTCGAGAATGAAGAATTTCCTCGATGGGCTGGCCGACTGATCCATGGATAGCCACAGATGATGAGACCAAAAATCCTGGTCGTTCCCGGCTCCAACCGGTCCGGCTCGCACAATGTCCGCTTGTCCGGTACCATGGCCCGCAGTCTGGCGCGCCACGAATGCGATGTGACCCGCATTTCGCTCGCCGACTATCCACTTCCCGTCTATGACGGCGACCTGGAAGCGCAAAGGGGCCAGCCCGAGAATGCGCGCAAGCTGGCCAGGCTGTTTCATGAACATGATGGCTTGGTTCTTGTCTCTCCCGAATACAACACGTCACTGACGCCCTTGATGAAGAACACCATCGACTGGATCAGCCGTGTCGGTACCGACCAGCATGGCAAGTTGACGCCGTTTCGCGGCAAGGTTTTCGGTATCTGCGCTGCTTCGCCTGGTGGTTATGGCGGTATTCGTGGCCTCAACCACCTGCGCGCCATTCTTGTGAATGTCGGCGCGCTTGTTGTCAGCGAGCAACTTGCCGTGGCAGACGCCGAAAATGCCTTTGACGACATGGATGAATTGACGGACAAGCGTGCATCAGGGTTTCTCGATGCGATGGCGCGTTCGGTGGCGGAAAAATCCGCCGCCTTTGCTGCGCGGGGCTGATCCGCGTAACTGATTCGAACGGGAGCTGGAAATGGCCATCAAGGAAGATGTTTTTCGTGATCGCCTGATCGTGGCGCTGGACTTGCCGGACGTCGACGAAGCCCGCACCATGGTGAGGCGGATTTCCGGTGCTGCCACGAATTACAAGATCGGTTACCAGCTGGCACTGGCCGGCGGCATTGACCTTGCGCGTGGCCTCAAGGCGGAAGGCTACAGTGTTTTCCTCGACATGAAACTGCTCGACATCGACAACACGGTGGCAAGTGCCGTCGAAAGTGCGGTGAAACTTGGTGTCGACATGCTGACACTGCATGCCTATCCAAAGGCGATGCGCGCTGCTGTCACTGCCGCCAGGGGCAGCAATCTGTGCCTGCTGGGGGTAACCGTACTGACTTCGATGGATGATGCGGACATCGTTGAAGCCGGTTATTCCGGAAGCGTTACAAACCTTGTGGGCAAGCGCGCCCGGCAGGCCCGTGAAGCGGGAATGGGTGGCATTGTATGCTCACCGCACGAGGCTGCGGCGATGCGCATGATCCTTGGAACGGAAATGGCGCTTGTCACGCCTGGCGTGCGACCTTCGGGGTCTGACCACGGCGACCAGAAGCGGGTTGCCACGCCTGCCCAGGCAATTGCCGCCGGGGCATCGCATCTCGTTGTTGGCCGTCCGGTTACGGCAGCTGCCGATCCGCGCGATGCCGCAACGCGGATAGTCGATGAGATGGTTTCCGCGATTGGCTGAACGTTTTCGAGCCATGGACTGATCGCACTTTTATCTGCCAATCACGTCAATTGCGCCTGTTTTGGCAAAAACTGAATTTGCCTTAGACTCATTTCGCACTTGCACAATTGGTTGCAGTGCAAAATACTGGCTGAATGAATGCGGAGAACATTCCGCACAGCCGATGAAAGCGGGCAAGAATGTATTACATGCTCTATGAAATGTCCCATGCAGCGCTTGGTCCTTGGCGCGCTGCGGCGGATGCGACACGCCTGTTCTATTCAAATCCGGTCAATCCTGCGTCGCATACAAGCTTTGGCAAGCAGATAGCCGCTTCGGCAGAATTGTTCGAGCGCGCAACCAGACGCTACGGCAAGCCGGAATTCGGCATTTCCGAAACCAGGGTCAACGGATCGAGCGTTCCCGTTATCGAGAAGGTTGTCTGGAAGCGTCCCTTCTGCAATCTCATTCATTTCCAGCGCATCCTGCCTGAGGGCAAGAACCCCGGCCCAAGGATACTGATTGTTGCTCCGATGTCCGGTCATTACGCAACACTGCTGCGCGGCACGGTGGAAGAAATGGTCCAGCATGGTGACGTCTACATTACCGACTGGATCGACGCGCGCATGGTTCCCACGACCGATGGCAGCTTCGATCTTGATGACTATATCGACTACGTGATGTCGATGCTGCATTTCCTCGGCTCCAACACCCATGTCATGGCTGTATGCCAGCCATCCGTTCCGGTGCTTGCCGCTGTCGCGCTGATGGAAGCAAGGAAAGACCAGCATGCGCCTGCCTCGATGACACTGATGGGCGGACCCATCGATACACGGGAAAACCCGACTGCGGTCAACAAGCTGGCCGAGGACAAGGGGATCGACTGGTTCCGCGACAATGTGATCATGAATGTGCCGTTTCCCCATCCCGGCTTCATGCGGGATGTTTATCCGGGCTTTCTCCAGCTTTCAGGTTTCATGTCGATGAACCTGGACCGGCATATTGTGGCTCATCAGGAATTCTTTGCACATCTGGTGCGCGATGATGGCGATTCGGCCGAGAAGCACCGAGAATTCTACGATGAATATCTGGCGGTCATGGACCTCGATGCAGCCTTTTACCTTCAGACAGTGGATGCGGTCTTCGTTCGACATGCACTGCCCAAGGGTGAGTTGATGCATCGCGGTACCCGTGTCGACTGCTCAGCCATCACCACCACGGCATTGATGACCGTTGAAGGCGAGAATGACGATATTTCAGGCCTTGGACAGACCAGGGCTGCGCACAAGCTCTGCTGCAATCTGCCGGAAGAAAAGCGTGTGCATTACATGCAGCCCAGGGTTGGCCATTATGGCGTCTTCAATGGCTCTCGATTCCGTGCGGAAATTTCGCCACGCATTCGTGACTTCATGCTTTCCAATGACCGTGCCGCTGTTGGTGGCAAGCGGAAAGCCGCAAAAGCCGGTTGAGAGGCGCTTGCCCGCATATTAACGTCACGTAACTTGATTCACCTCTTCGCAATCCCCAACTCAGGATGGGAAGGCAATCCCGCCTTCACTTTGAGAAGGGGTGATCATTACATGACACACACCGCATTTGTCCGTCCGGCGTGGACGCCGGTAACCATCGCGATGATGATTATCGGCTTCATGGTGTTCTGGCCGCTTGGCCTTGCCATGCTGGCCTATATCCTGTGGGGTGACCGGCTTGACGAGTTCAAGTCGAATGTCAACCGCGCCACGGATCGTGCCGGCCAGTCCTTTTCCGGCTCATGGGGTCGCGGCTGCGGCCACAAGCGCCATGGACGTCACGGCTACAGCGCCCGTACCGGCAATGTAGCCTTTGACGATTGGCGTGAGGGTGAACTGGAACGACTGGAAGAAGAGCGCCGCAAGCTTGATGAAATGCGCGCTGAATTTGACGAATATCTGCGTGAATTGCGCCGTGCGCGTGATTCCGAGGAATTCGAAGCATTCAGAAAGGCACATGACGCCAGGAAGGCATCGTCAGAGCCAGACGAAGGTTCGACCGGTTCCAAGGGGCGCCGCAGCGTGCCCGACGTCTGAGTACAGGCACTACAGGCAACATACGGGGCCCACGGGCCCCGTTTTGCATCCTGCTTTCAGCCGAATCGGATATGCTGGACGCTCTGTCGAAACCGCCAAAGTCAGGTCCAATGCGTCTATTTCCAGCCAAACCACCGGCAAAACGCCGCCTTCGCGAAGTCATTGCCGATGGTGCTGCATTGCCTGTGAGCGTCGTGGAAAGCCCGCGTGCGCGCAGGTTGACGCTTCGTATCGTGCCAGGCGGCAGGGCATTGAAGGTTACCATCCCCCCGCATGTCAGCGAAAGCCAGGTCGACCAGTTCATCGCCCGTAACCAGAACTGGATCGCCAGCCGGATTGCCCGCATCCCTGAACCGGTGGAGGCAGACAGCGGCGCGGTGATTCCCTATCTCGGGCTTGATCATCGCATCATTCACCTTGACCGGTTGCGCGGTGTCGTTGAGGCAAGGGAGGTCGCAGGCGAGCCCGCCCTTCTGGTTCCAGGTGAACCGTCACGGGTCACGGGAAAACTGGCAACTTTTCTCAAGACCCAGGCACGCGAGCAGCTCAACCTTGCCGTTGACCGGCACAGCCGCGCACTGGGTGTACGGGCAAAGTCCGTCCGCATCACCGACACGACAAGCCGCTGGGGTTCATGCTCGACAACGAGGACGTTGTCCTTTTCATGGCGCATCATCATGGCACCCCCTGAGGTTCTGGACTACCTCGCGGCGCATGAAGTTGCGCATCTGCGGGAGATGAACCACAGCCAGGCATTCTGGGATCATGTGCGTGCCATCTGCCCGAACATGGAACGCCACAAATCATGGCTGCGGCGCAATGGAGCGCGTCTGCATTCAATCAGGCTGGACTGACCATGCAGGGTGTGAATTCCACACAAACCATTGGCGCACCGATCGAAGGCTTTGCATTCCGGTTTGACGGCAAGGGCGGGGGAATAGAGATCCCGGTCTCAGACGCAATCGCTGCTTTCGCAAAGCCCGAACCCTTGTCGGGCAAGCGAGCAAGACAGCGGGGCTTTGTCTGGCTCCACTGCCTTCGCGGCAGCGCTCCTGCACTGCAACTGGCGGCAGACAATGTCATTGATCCGCTGGTCATGGAAACGCTCAGCGCTGACGAGACACGGCCGCGAACCATCGTGTATGGTGATGACAGTGTCCTTATCAATCTGCGTGGCGTCAATCTGAACCCGGGTTCCGAGCCGGAGGACATGGTTTCCGTTCGCTTCTGGATGACGTCTGCTGCTGTGCTTGGAATCTGGGTCCGGCCACTGATTGCCACCTTGGAACTGGTCACGGCCATTCGCAAGGGGCACTGCCCGGCAACACCAGGTGAGTTGATCGCACGCCTTTCCCTTCGAATTGCCGACAACATGGAGCCTGTGATTGGCGAACTTGGCGAACGCATCGATGCGCTTGAACTGGTCAGCGTTAACGGCAGCACGGTTCCACACCGGCGCGAACTGGCCGAATTACGGCGCAGTTCCATTGCGCTTCGCCGTTTCATGTCGCCGCAGCGCGATGCCATCACCACGCTGGAAATCGAGGACCTGACCTGGTTGCGCGAGCGTGACCGCAGCCGGCTTCGCGAGGCCTCGGACCGCATCATGCGCATGAACGAGGAGCTCGAAATGGTACGTGAGCGCGCCTCTGTGGTGCATGACGAGATCATGGATGCACGCGCCGAACGGATGAACCGGCAAATGGTGATCCTGTCAGTTGTTGCCGCGATTTTCCTGCCCCTGTCGCTGCTCGCGGGCATGCTCGGCATGAATGTCGGTGGCATTCCAGGGCTGCACGACCCCCATGCATTCCTGGTCATTTCTGCGGCCATGCTGGCCATTGCCGTTGCGCTGGCACTGGCCTTTCGCTGGTTTCGCGTTATCTGATGATCTCAGACCCATAGTTGCCGCATATGGACTCGTGCCGGTAATTCTGGCACCTGAGATCGAACAATTCCCAGGGGCGCGAGCCCTCGCATGATGCGGATACCCGAGCAGCCATGGACATCAAGATTTGCGGACTATCCACGGTGGAAGCCCTCGACGCGGTCGTTGAGGGCGGTGCAAGCCATGCCGGCTTCATCTTTTTTGCCAAAAGTCCGCGCAACATCGCACCCAATGATGCAGCCAGCCTCGCCAACCGTGTCAGGGGCAGGATCGTGACCGTTGCTGTCACGGTGGATGAAAGTGACGACAGGCTGGACGAAATCGTGGCGGTGATGCAGCCGGACATGCTGCAATTGCACGGCAGCGAAACGCCGCAGCGACTGGCTGGGTTGAAGGCGCGTTTCGGTCTCCCGGTAATCAAGGCTCTTTCGGTTCGCGAAGCAACGGACCTCGACGCGATCAAGCCCTATCTTGGGCACGCTGATTGCTTTCTTTTTGATGCAAAACCGCCCAAAGGCTCGGATTTGCCGGGTGGAAACGGGGTTTCGTTCGATTGGTCGCTGATGCATGGACTTGACCCAAGCCTGCCATACATGCTTTCGGGAGGCATTAACCCTGCCAATCTCGATCAGGCAATATCAACGGTCAGGCCACCGGGGATTGATGTTTCCTCCGGCGTTGAGACCGCACCGGGCAAAAAAGCCCCCGCACTCATTCGCAGTTTGCTTGCGCAAGCACGAAAAATGGATGCAATTGGCAGCTACAAGGAAGACGAAATCCAGGCTGGACACCAATCCGGCCAGGATCGCAAGACAGGAGCAGGCAAAGCGTGACAAAGCCAGTGGAACCCAATTCATTCCGCACAGGTCCCGATGAAAGTGGCCATTTCGGCATTTTCGGCGGGCGGTATGTGGCGGAGACGCTGATGCCACTCATCCTCGAGCTGGAGGAAGCCTATCGTGATGCCAAGAGGGATCCTGCCTTTTCTGCCGAGTTGGAGCATCTCAACAAGCACTATACCGGTCGACCGTCACCACTCTATTTTGCCGAGCGGCTGACGCAGTATCTGGGCGGAGCAAAAATCTACTTCAAGCGCGACGAGCTGAACCATACCGGCAGTCACAAGATCAACAATTGCCTCGGCCAGATCCTTCTTGCGCGACGCATGGGCAAGACCCGGATCATTGCTGAAACCGGCGCTGGCCAGCACGGCGTGGCCTCTGCAACCGTGTCTGCGCGGTTCGGCTATCCCTGCGTTGTCTACATGGGCAAGACTGATGTCGAACGGCAGTCGCCGAATGTCTTCCGCATGAAACTTCTTGGCGCAGAAGTTGTGCCGGTGACCTCTGGTGCGGGAACGCTGAAGGATGCCATGAACGAGGCATTGCGCGACTGGGTCACCAATGTCCGGGACACCTATTACATTATCGGCACAGCGGCAGGTCCGCACCCCTATCCAGAGCTGGTGCGTGATTTCCAGTCAGTGATCGGCAAGGAACTGCGCGGCCAGATGCTGGAAGCCGAAGGCCGCTTGCCGGACATGCTTGTCGCAGCTGTTGGTGGCGGGTCAAACGCGATAGGCCTGTTCCACCCCTTCCTTGATGACAAGGAAATCCGGATCGTCGGGGTTGAGGCTGGTGGCCATGGCCTCGATGGTGACGAACATTGTGCTTCGATCACGGCTGGTTCTCCCGGGGTCCTGCATGGCAACCGCACATTCCTGCTCCAGGACGGCGATGGCCAGATCAAGGAAGGGCATTCGATTTCCGCTGGTCTTGATTATCCTGGTATCGGCCCCGAGCATTCCTGGCTGAAGGAAACCGGGCGGGTTGAATATATTCCCATCATGGACAATGAAGCGCTTGAAGCGTTCCAGTTGCTGTGCAAGCTCGAGGGTATCATCCCCGCGCTAGAGCCCTCGCATGCACTCGCTGAAGTCATCAAGCGTGCGCCGAAAATGCGCAAGGACCAGATCATCGTGATGAATCTGTGCGGTCGTGGTGACAAGGATGTCTTCACCGTAAGCAAACATCTCGGCTTTGAACTCTGAATTTTGGATCGCCTCAATGACCACTCGCATTGATACCCGCTTCGCTGCCCTGAAGGCAGAAGGCCGACCGGCACTTGTCACCTATGTCACGGCAGGTGATCCCGATTATGACACGTCGCTGGAAATCGTTCGTGGCCTGCCGGGTGCAGGCGCCGACCTCATCGAGCTTGGCATGCCGTTTTCCGATCCGATGGCCGATGGTCCCGCAATCCAGCTGGCTGGGCGTCGCGCGCTTGAGGCGGGTCAGAACATGGTTCGCACCCTGCAATTGGTGCGGGAATTCCGGGAGGGTAACGCGGACACACCGGTCATCCTGATGGGCTATTACAATCCGATCTACATCTACGGCAATGAACGCTTCCTCGCGGACGCAAAGGCTGCCGGTGTTGATGGATTGATCATTGTTGATCTGCCGCCCGAGGAAGATTCGGAGCTTTGCGTTCCGGCTCTGGAAGCAGGTTTGAATTTCATCCGCCTGACCACACCGACAACCGATGCCCGCAGGCTTGGTCGAGTGCTGCAAAACACTTCCGGTTTCGTCTATTATGTGTCGATAACCGGCATTACCGGCACAGCGGCGCCTGATCCGGCTGAAGTTGCGGCGTCCGTTGCCCATATCAAGGCTAAGACCGACCTGCCGGTAGCAGTTGGTTTTGGCGTCAAGACTGCCGAACAGGCACGCGCCATAGGCGGCGGTGCCGATGGCGTGGTGGTCGGTTCTGCCATTGTTGCGCGGATCGGCGACAGCCTTGATGGTGACAATCGGGCTACGGCTCGAACTGTCCCCGGCGTGCTGGAACTGGTACGCGAACTCGCTGCCGGCGTGCGCTCATCGCGGTAACATCCGCAGGGTAACCAAATTCGTGATTTATCCGCGAGGCGGGGCGAAATTCCGCCGCACTGCATGTATACCGGTTGATGGAACCCGGCCATCGGCCGAAACATACCGAAAGGAAGCCTGACGCAATGAACTGGATAGCCAGCTTTGTGCGACCCAAGATCAACAGCCTGCTGCAGCGCAAGCAGATGCCGGAGAATCTTTGGGTGAAATGTCCTGTCACCGGCGAAATGGTGTTCCACAAGGATCTCGAAGCCAACATGGGCGTAATCCCCGGCTCGGGCTATCACATGCGCATTTCGGCACAGGCGCGGCTCGAATATTTCTTTGACAACTCCGAATTTGAAATGATCGAGGCACCGGCGGTTACCCAGGATCCGTTGAAGTTTCGTGACAAGACCCGCTATGCCGACAAGCTTAAGGAGCATCGGCGTAACACCGGAATGGATGATTCCGTTTTGGCCGCCCGAGGCAAGGTTGACGGGATCGAAATGGTCGCGGTCGTTCATGACATGCGCTTCATTGGCGGCTCACTTGGCATGGCCGCCGGTGAAACCATCGTGAAGGCAATGCTTGAAGCAGCAAAATCTGCCACGCCGCTGGTACTGTTTGCCGCATCCGGCGGTGCGCGCATGCAGGAAGGCATCCTTTCGCTGATGCAATTGCCCCGCACCACGGTAGCCGTGGAAATGCTCAAGGAAGCGGGAGCGCCCTATATCGTTGTCTTGACCAACCCGACAACAGGTGGAGTGTCGGCCTCTTATGCCATGCTGGGTGATATCCAGATTGCGGAGCCGGGCGCCGTGATCGGCTTTGCCGGTCGTCGTGTCATCGAACAGACCATTCGTGAGAAACTGCCCGAAAATTTCCAGACGGCGGAATATCTGGAAGAACACGGCATGATTGACATGGTGGTCAACCGCAAGGACCTCAAAATGACGATCGCCCGCATCGTTGGCATGCTGACCAGGCGCAAGCCCGAGCCAATCCTTCTGGGTTACGACGGTCATCCCGGTGGTTCAGCGGAAGCAGGGGCAGGCGCGGTGGCGTGACCACCTGCCGCTGCCATTTCTCCGGCGTTTTCTTCCAAAGGCAACAAGTCCATGAGCGCCGCAACACTGATTGCTGATCTTTCTGCCATCCATCCCAAGGGGTTTGACCTGTCGCTGGACCGGATCACCCGGCTTCTTGCCCGGCTTGGCGACCCGCATTTGCGCATTCCGCCAACCATCCATGTAGCCGGCACCAATGGCAAGGGCTCAACGGCAGCTTTTTGCCGTGCCATTCTCGAAGCGCATGGCAAGACCGTGCATGTCCATACCTCGCCGCATCTGGTCAACTGGCATGAACGTTACCGTCTTGGCGCGCCCGGTGGTGGAGTTCTGGTTGGCGATGCCATGCTCGAAGACGCAATAGCCCGGGTGGCAAGGGCCAATGACGGCGAGCCGATAACGGTTTTTGAAATCCTCTCAGCGGTGATGTTCTTGCTGTTTTCGGAAAATCCCGCAGATTTCTGCATTGTCGAAGTCGGGCTGGGGGGACGGTTTGATGCGACCAATGTCATCCCCGCTCCGTTGGTTTCGGTGATTACCAATATTGCGCTGGACCATCAGGCCTATCTCGGCGACACGGTCGAGGCGATTGCCATGGAGAAGGCCGGAATCATCAAACCCGGCCATCCCGTTGCAATCGGTCCGCAAAGCGAGGGTATTGATGATCTGTTGGTGGAGACGGCTGAAAAGCGGAAGTCTCCCTCGATGGCTTCAGGTCGTGACTATGGTTTTTATCGCCAGGCAGGCAGGTTTGTTTACCAGGACGACAGCGGCCTGCTTGACCTGCCATTACCGGCACTGGTGGGCGAGCACCAGCTGGCCAACGCTGCAACCGCCATTGCCGCGACCCGCCTTGGTAGTCTCGCTATTGATGACACTGCCTATGAGCGCGCCATGCTCAACGTTTCCTGGCCTGGGCGCATGGAGCGGTTGAAGCCAGGCAGGCTGCTCGCTGACCTCCCTCCTGGCAGCGAGGTCTGGATCGATGGTGGCCACAATCCCTCAGCCGGCGCGGTAATTGCAGCCTGTATTGCCGATCTCGACGAAAGGCGGCCTTTGCCCGTATGCATGCTTTGCGGCATGATCAACACCAAGGATCCCGCAGGCTTCTTGGATGCATTCAAGGGCCTCGCGCACAAGGTGGTCACGGTGCCCGTTGCCGAAAGCGAGGCCTCGATACCCGCCGCGCAATTGGCCGAAACGGCAAGGCAATGCGGGCTTGATGCAGTGTCAGCGAATTCGCTGGACGCCGGCTTGGCGGAACTGGCCCATGAGACAGCTTCACAAGGGCCCTGCCGCATCATCATCTGCGGCTCGCTTTATCTTGTCGGCGAGGTTCTGCGCGAGAACGGCACATCGCCAGCCTGAGCGCGAAGGCTTGCTTGCAATCGATAAAAACAAGCCGGGGCAGCACAATACCGCCCCGGCGAAAATCACCATGACCTGATTGCTGTCTCGATCAGCTGGCGCTCTTGATCCAGTCGGACAGCGCCGATTTCGGCCGCGCTCCGACCTGCATGCTCGCCGGTTCACCGCCCTTGAACAGCACCAGTGTCGGGATCGAGCGCACGCCATATTGCGCCGCGAGATCCGGATTTTCGTCGATGTTGAGCTTGGTGATCTTCACCTTGCCCGCCATCTCCGATGCAATTTCCTCAAGGCTTGGTGCAATCATCTTGCACGGCCCGCACCATTCCGCCCAGAAATCCACTACGACCGGTACGTCCGAATTCAGAACGTCTTTCTGGAAATTGCTTTTGTCGACCTTAACCGTTGCCATTGTCTGCTCCTTCATGCCCGAAGCGGCACCTGCCGTCCCAGCCGTTATATTAGAGAAAGTGAATATTTCACCTTCCAAATAGGAACTCAAGTTCGCTGCTTCAAGTTTGCGTGTGCTCATCCGGATAAACAGTATTGAGCGAGCGGTCGAGCAGCGAATCGTCCGGCTCGCTCACACTTCCATTTTCGACCCATATCAAGCGGCACACAATGCGCTTTGACGGAAATATTTGCTGCAGCAGGGCGCGATAAAGCGCGAGTTGCAGCAGATAGGCAGGATCAATATCAGCATCGGTTTCAGGAACAATGCGGTTCGTTTTGTAGTCGCAGACCATGACGATGTCATCGAGAACGGAAATGCGGTCGACTTGCCCCGACACGGCTATATCCTTTCCACCAATCCGGACCATGCCGGCGAGGCCTGCCTCAGCCCTGCTGCCTGGGGCAAAGAGTTTCCGGTTTTGTGGTGCTTCCAGAATTGCCAGCACCTGGGCCGTGATCTGGTCGAGTGAATGGCTTGGCCACCCCGGCAGGTTCAGCGACAACCAGGTTTCACAGGCGCCTTGGCGTTCCTCCACGGGAAGGTCCGGCAGATATTGCAGCAGCTTGTGTATGGCATTGCCCCGTTCAAGCGCCTGCCGCCGCACAGTCGGGTCAACCTGTGCAACCCCGGCAGCGGAAGATTCGCCAACTGCACTGCCGTCCGCGCTGTCATCCGCACGCCGTCCGAGCGCGAGACCGGCAAGCGACGGATTGAGAGGCTTTGGCAGCGGTGTTTCGGCCTCGACCATTCCCGGAAAGACGACATCATCACCCATGGCAGGATCACCTGTGGCCAGATCATCAACGTGCCGTGTATCCGTGTTTTCGCGATCATCAGGCGGTCCCGGCGGCACTACCCGTCCATCACCGGGAGCAAGCGGTCTGCGCCAGATGAGTTCACTCAAATTGCCTTCCTCGTCACGTACTTCTTCCGCATTCTGGGCGAGGGCATTCTTGACCATCGAATGCCAGTGATGCTCGGGTGGCTGGCGCGCGCCGCGATATCCGCACATGATCAGACGATCCGCAGCCCGCGTCATCGCCACATATAACAGCCGACGATATTCCGCTTCGGCATCCTCCGCGATTTCCTCAAGTCGCTCATCCAGCGCATCAGCATGCTTGCCATGCTTCCAAAGATAGCCAGCATTGATGTCGTCCTTCGACAAGGCTATCACTTCCGGTGCGTGCTGGCGCACGAAGCCCGGTGAACAGGGATCGACCACAAACACAACCGGCGCTTCCAGGCCCTTGGCCGAATGCACCGTCATGACGCGTATCTCGTTCTTTTTCATGTCGACTTCCCGCTTGATCTGCGGCGGGTTGCGCGACAGTGAAGCAAGGAAGGTTTCCAGTCCGCCATCGCTGGCTGTTTCATGCGCCAGGGCTGCCTGCTCAAAGGCGTCAATGACATCTTCTGCTTCGGTGCCGAATCGCGACAATAGTGCCGCCCGGCAACCCGCAGGCCCAAGCGCATGGGCATAAAAGCGGTGAACACTGTTTTGCTGCGCGACACTGCGCAATCTGGTGATCTGCTTCAGCGCCATGGCAATCTTGTCCTGCAGCGGCGGACCGTGGTCCTGCGCGCAGAATTCGTGAAGCCGGCGTATCAGCGGTTTGCCTTCTCTCTCCGCCGCCACTTCAATGAGCTCATCATCATCGAACCCGAAGACTGGTGACTTCAAGAGCGCTGCAAGTGCGAGGTCATCTTCTGGCAGGCACATTACCCGCCCAAGAGCCATCAGGTCCTCAACTGCAGTGTGATCTGTGAGATGCAGCCGGTCAGCACCGGCGATCGCCAATCCCCGCCTTTTCAATTCCCGAATTATTGCAGGAACGAATCGATCACGTTTTCGAACCAGTATCAGGATGTCGCCATATTGTAGCGGCTTGTTGCGCCCCGGCAGTTCTTCTTCCTTGGAAATCCATTCCTCAATGGTCATGGCGATGCGGCCGGCCAGTTGCAATGCCGGATCACCAGGTGCAGGCGCATCAATCGGTGCCAGCCAGTCAGTGACCTTGTTTTTTGCTTCGCTGGCAAACAGGGGCCAGATCCGGACTTCACCGGCATCCTTTTCACGAATGGCGGAATGGACAGTTATCTCGCCTGACGCAGAAAGCCCCTGCGCATTTTCGCTGATCGCGAAGACCGCATCGACGGCTGCAAGAACATCCGGCGTCGAGCGGAAGGAAAGGTTGAGCGGCACCGACTCAAACCTGTAATTTGCTGCCAATGCGCGCTTGCTGATCCGCTCCCGCTGGCGCGAAAAGCCACCCGGGTCCGCACCCTGGAACGAATAGATCGACTGTTTTTCATCACCCACTGCAAAGACGGTCCGCACCGCGTGTCCAGCGCCCTTGCCGGAATGGAAATCCTCAATGATGGCGTTGATGATTTCCCATTGCCGCGGGCTGGTGTCCTGCGCCTCATCGACCAGCACATGATCGATGCCGCGATCAAGCTTGTACTGCACCCACTCCCGGACATCCGAACGCGCCAGTAGATTTGCCGCCGCAGCGATCAGTTCACCGAAATCGACCAGGCCACGATTGCGCTTGATACTTTCATAGCGTTCGAGAATTGCGTTGGCGACGATGAAGAGCGATTGCGATGCCTCGATCATTGCAAGATTTGCGACGCGCACATTCAGCCTTTGCAGCCATTCGGCCTCCTGCTTGCATTTCTCCATCAACGAGTCGAAATTCTTGGCGACAGGCTTGGTCACGAACGCGTCGCGCGGTTCGAGTTTCTGCGTCAGGAACAACCGGTTCCGAAGGGCGAGTGCGGATTGCGGATCTTCCGTGTTGGCAAGTTCTGCAACGATATTGGCAAACCTGACATTGGTGGGGCCGCCCGTTGCAGCGGCAGCCTCTGCCAGCACAGCCAGCTCCGGCATGGTGATTGCAGAGCGCGCCAGACCGTCTGCGATAATGCTTTGCGGCGTTGCCTCAGGCGCAAATCCCGCTTTCTTGCGGATTTCTGCCATGGCCCGCACGACATCACCGTCGACCCAGGTCAGGAATGCCTCGCGGTCCGTCAATATCCGTCCGATTGCAGTTTCGATCTGATGATCCGATGCGACAGCCAGGAGATGAGCGAATGCCTCGTTGAGCGGCGAACCGGTCTGGTCCGGCTGCTGCATCCGCACCAGCACGAAATGCCGCGCTTCCTCGACCAGGGCCTGCTGTGCCATTTCCTCCATGACCTCGAAATGGCCCGAGACATTGGCTTCCAGCGGAAACTGGTGCAACAGCGCCTCGCAGAAGGCGTGGATGGTCTGGATCTTCAAGCCACCGGGAGTGTCCAGGGAAAGCGCAAACAATGTCCTTGCCCGCCGAAGCTGTCTTTGATCAGGCTGGTAACCAAGCACATCCGCCAGTTGGGTCTCCAGCTCGCCGCCTTCAATCGCCGCCCATTGTCCCAACGTTTCGAAAATGCGGTTTGCCATTTCGGCCGCTGCCGCCTTGGTGTAGGTCAGGCACAGGATCTTGCCTGGCGCCACACCGTCTAGCAGCAGCCGTATCACACGGCGCGCCAGAACAAAGGTCTTGCCCGACCCCGCATTGGCCGACACCCAGGCAGAGTGCCTGGGATCGCTCGCCCTTGCCTGCGCCTGGCGCGTCTCCGGCGGAATCTTGCGCAATTCAGCCATTGTCGTCATCCCCGCCAATCGACCATTCGCGAACCCGCGCCAGATGGTCATAGTCGCCGTCCATCCGGTTCTGCTGGAATGGCGCATAGCGCGAAAGATAACCGCGCGCGGGATCGCGATAGGCAGCAACGAGACCCGCGAGCTTCACCCATGCATCTGCCATCTGCGTCTCGATGGGTGGAGGGTTCTTGCCGCCACTGAGCGAATCGACCTTCAGCTCTTTCTCCACCCGCAGCCTGATAAATGCCAGCTCGCTGATTTGGGTGCCGGGCTCCAAGCCGAATGCGCCGAGCTGGGCCATCTTTCCCTCAAGCGCCATTTGCGGTGACAGCGTTCGCGCCTGTTCAAGTGAAGGCGACTTCCCGGTCTTGTAGTCGAATACCACCGCGCTGCCATCCTTGAGAATGTCTATGCGGTCGGCACGGCCCCTGAGTGAAAACCCGTCAAGTCCGACATCAATCTCGCCGCGCGTTTCGCATAAACTTCGCGCTATTGTGCCCAGCCTCGCTTCGTCCCAGTCGAGAAACAGCTGCCCGATTTCCAGGAATCGCGGCAGCCAGGTCGCGGCAATGGCAGCCGGTATGGCCTCCTTTTCGAAGATCTGCCTTGTCAGCGCCTCAAGTCGAATTCCCGCTTCCTTGCGAGTTTCTCCGGGTCTGCGTCCAGATACATGATCGGCAAGTATCTTGTGGTAGAGCGTTCCGCGCAATGCCGGATCATCCCCCTCGCGCTCGAGTGGTGGCAGCGGATGCAGCCCGAGGATGTGCCGGGCATGAATGACATAGGGATCGCGAATCCATGTCTCGATTTCGGTGATTGAGAGACTGACCGGGCGCAATTCGACCGGCGGTTTCGGATTGGGCCTCGTATCCCTCACCGGTTCTCGCACACGCTGGTCGGCGAGTGCCGCGATGCGCAGGTATTTTTCACCTCGCGCTTTCATCGCCTTGGCAGCATCCTTGCCTGCGAGTATTTCCAGCCTTTGCAGCCAGCGTGATGCAATGGCCGGTGCATTCCCGGATTTGAGCGAACGGGTCAGCACGACATTTTCCATTCCGATCAACTGCTGGAAATCATGCGCCGACTGTCCAATGCGCCGCTCTGGCAGGGACAATCCGATTTCTCCGCGCATCGGCCTGTTGAGAAACGGATCATTGCGGGCTGCCTGCGGCCAGGTCTGCTCGTTGAGCCCGCCCAGGACAACGACATCGACGCTCTGCAACCGCGCTTCCAGCGGTCCCCAGATAAACACCCTTGGATGTGCAGGCCGTTGAGAGTGTACCACGTGCCCGCTCATGACGGCACTCAACACATCCGCGAACTCGCCTGTCCGGATCGACACATCGCTGCCGCTGTCCAGGTCAAGCCGGTCAAACGCATCGAACATGCCGATGAGTTTGCCCCACCCCTCGATATTGCCATGCGCCTGGATTGCCGCCTCACCCAGCAGATTGGTAATCGTGCCGCGCAGTCCTGCCATGAGGCTTGCGAGCGGAATCAGGGTCTGGCGATCAGTAACCCGATCGGCGAGCGGCGCGCAGGCAAGGTCAAACTGGCTGGCCAACCGGTCCATCGCCTGCCAGTGCAGGTCGTCGATCTTCTTGAGCTGCGGATGAAAATGACCGGGCCTTTGGAGCCGCTCTTTCGCTGCCGCAACCGCATTTTGCAAACTCCCGATCAACGGCAATTCAAGCGAATCGCGAATGACAGCAAGTTCCAACAGCCGCGCCGGTTCTCCGGCACCGATATGGGGCAATGCCACGACCAACTGATCGAACAGCGGATCCTTCATCAGCGCGGCAAGCCGGACATTGTCTCCATTTCCGCAGATCACCGAAGCCAGCAACAATGCCAGCCTTCCGGCACGGCTTGCGGCGAGCGGTACGCCACCACTGTCATCGACTGTGATGCCGAACCGCTGCAATTCACCC
Source organism: Nitratireductor sp. (assembly GCA_041397525.1). Taxonomy (GTDB): domain Bacteria; phylum Pseudomonadota; class Alphaproteobacteria; order Rhizobiales; family Rhizobiaceae; genus BOKV01. The sequence continues at coordinate 258,201 of JAWKWL010000006.1, read as the reverse complement.
GCAACCCGCCCTGCAAGTGCCCTGTCGGGGGTAACAAGTGCTGCGGTTTTCGTTTGATCCGCAATCGCCATCCTTAGAGCGACAGCAATCGCCAGTGCTTCCTCGCGTTCACCCGGCGCCTCGACGATCGCGACACCATCCAGTGCGCCTGCACTATCCGCCGCGGTTTCGCTCCATGCGGCGGTTTGAGTTGCAGGCAGCAGTGCAAGCGCTACCATGGTGTTCCGCCGGGCGATCGCTGCACTGGTTTCACCAACGTCGGCGATTGATCCGCGTTCGACGCCCAGAAGCGAAAGCAGCTTTGCAAGCCCTGCTTGCGGATGCGATGAAAGCATCGCCAGTTCAGCTTCGCTGCCACCTTTTGCCAGCTGTTCCCAGACATGTTGTTCCATCGATCGGTCAATACCCGGTAGAACCACAGCGCCTTCCGGATGCGAAACTATTGTCTTCAGGAATCGTGCTGTAGCCGGGATCGAGCCGGTAGATCCGGCTGCAATCACAGGTCCACTGGTCTTTCCCGCAACAATCGCCTCAGCCAGGCGGCGGCTTCGAAGATCAAGGATATCCTTGCGCCGGATGGACGGATCGGCAAGGCCAAGTCCTTCCAGATGCTGTGGCCAGGCATCGACCACGATCTTGAGGAAATCTGTGGTCAGTTCCCACCATTTGGCATGGTCGGGGCCTGCCAGACCCTCCAGCATTTTCCAGTCGATCTCCTCGGTTTCCATCTGGTCAATCAACCGGGCCAGGTCACCGGACATGCGTATGGCGTCGGCTGTGGATGAGGGGATGACGATATCCATGTCGCCGATCAGTTCGCGGCTGGCTTTCGACAAGGCACCAGTCCAGGCGAGCACGAATTTCGACAAGGTGAGCCGACGCATCAATTCGCCTGCTGCCGGTTTCAACTTCATGCCTTCATCGGCAGGAAAGGAAAATTCATCCTCGCTGCTGTCACCCAATGTCCTGATGGTTGGCATCAGCGCTGCCTGGCCGCCCAGTGCCCGGACGATTTCGCCAGAAAATGCCCTCGCAGCACGGCGGGTCGGCAGATAGACGGTGGCTGAAGCCAGCAGCAGAGGATTATCCACCGGGCAAAAACCGGGAACCAGTTTTCCGCCAACCAGCGCATCGGCAAGCTTCGCCAGAAATCCCGGGCCTGGCGCGATGTTGAACAACCGACCGGCAGCGCTTTGCCTTGTTGCAGCATGTGGCATGGGTTTGGACAGCCTCCGGTCAGTTGCCTGACCGGATACCGAAATATTCAGGCAGGGTCAGGCAGCGCTTCTGGCAATCGCATCCTCGGCCTCGCGGATCGCCGCAGGTGTGCCGACATGCAACCACAACCCTTCAAGGCGTAGCCCGAAAAGCCTGCCACGTTCAAGCGCCTTGTCGAAAATCCGGTTCAGCGAAAAAGCTCCGTCTGGCGCATCCACAAAAAGTTCCGGCTTCATGATGGCAGCTCCCGCATAGGCAAACGGCGCCACCGAGCGTTCGTCTCGACGCGTCAGTACTCCGCAAGGATCCATCGTGAAGTCGCCGCGTCCGTCATATCCGATGGCGCTTCCCATGGTCGAGACGAGCAGCATGATGTCCATTGTTTGCGGATTGAAATGTCTTGCCAGATTGATCAGGTTTGGCCGGTAGCCCTCGATCCAGAACGAATCGGCATTCAGGACGAAGAACGGTTCGTTTCCCAGATGAGGCAGGGCCCGTACCACGCCGCCGCCCGAATCAAGCAGTGCATCGCGCTCGTCGGACAAGATGACTTTCGGGCTGGTGCGGCCCGCCACATGCGCTTCAACCAGGTCTGCCAGATAGTGGATATTGACCACCGCTTCGCTGACACCGGCGCGCGCCAGCGCATCAAGGCCATGATCCAGCAAACTTTTGCCATGCACCCGCACCAGCGGCTTTGGCAGGGTCTCTGTGATTGGAAGCATGCGCTTGCCGAGACCGGCAGCCAGAACCATCGCACGCGAAGGGACTGATAAGCTGCCGTCGGCACCATTGTGATGCAGTGCCGCCATGCTTGTCGGGGCTTGCCCGGTGCCGCTTGTTGCCGTCATTTCAGACTGGATCATCGTCTTCATCCGTTTCTGTTTGCGTCTCACTGACGCAAATTCATGACAATTGCATCACACTGTCATTCTCAGCCCATTCGCTAGGGCATTCATTTCCGGCTCCACTCGCCGCCCCTTGCCGGCTCGAAGCCAGCATTGAGCCGGCACCAGTTCCGGTACGCTTCAAGTGCAGGATGAGCCAGGCTACGCATCAGATATTCCCGTACCCTTGGCAGATGTGCCAGATAGCCGGGCTTGCCGTCACGCTGGTCGAGTCGCACGAATATGCCGAGTATCTTGGTGGCGCGTTGTGCTGCCATGATCGCATAGTCGCGTCGGAAGGTTTCGGGATTGAAACCGTCATCATCCGCCCTTTCAGCGAGATAGGCATCAAGGGTCGCCCTTTCCAGTTCCGGCGAAATATCAACACGCGCATCCTGCGCAAGCGACGCCACATCGTAGGCGGTCGGCCCGATCATCGCATCCTGAAAGTCGATGAGGCCGATCCGGCTTGGGAAGGGTTCGTCGTCGCGCCAGATGATATTTGGCGAATGATAGTCACGCAGCACCAGCGAAGTTTCACTGCCGGTCAGGATTGTGGCCAAATCGGCCCATATCTGAAAGAAGTCCTGCCTGGACCTGGCGTCAAGGCTGCCGCCAAACCGCGGTGCATACCAGTCGGCAAACAGGCTCGCTTCCGTGGTCATCGCGTTCAGATCGTAAGAAGCCACTTCATGAATGCGGCTTTCGCCTGCTTCACCGGTGACTTCGACCACACGAGGCCAGTCCTGCCGGTGAATTGCCGCCAACAGCCGTGCCGAGGCGAGATAGCGCTCTCGAACCGGGGCGCCTGTTTCATCGATGATCTTGCCGCTGCCGAGATGGCTGAGTAGCAACAAGCCCTCGCCCAGCGACTTGGCGTGAAGCGCAGGTGCGGCAAATCCCCTTGTCCGCAACAATTCGTCTATGGCAACAAACGGAACCACATCCTCGGCCAGATGCACGATCTGGCTGTAGGGTTTGCCATCACGGATCGGCGGACCATCCGGCAGGCGCGGTGCATCCATCAGGATGCGCACCTCTTCACCAAGGCGAACCAGTTCATACCGGCGCGCCGACGCATCACCCTGGAAACGTTGTCTCGTTGCTGCTTCGCCCCAGTTCCGGCCGAGAAATGCCCGTATGGCAAGACTTCGCCTTACGCGATCAGCAAGTTCATTGTCGTATGGCTGAAACCGGACATCCCGCGCGCCATCCTCTGTAATACTGATATGGATGTGCAGCGCTTCCCCGGGCATGGCACTGATTGCCCGCTCCGGCCACTCGACGATGACAACGCCCTCGTCCTTTGCCTCATCGAAGCCGAGTTCCGTGAGCTCATCTTCGCCGGAAAGCCGGTACAGGTCAAAATGGTTGAGCGGAAGTTCCCCGTCATAGCTTTGGCACAGCGTATAGGTCGGACTCGGCACCTCCATGCCGGGATCGCCGCTGATGGTGCGGATGATCGCGCGTGCCAGGCAGGTCTTGCCCGCACCAAGATCACCATGCAGGCAGAGCGCGTCGCCACGCCGCAGCGCGAGGGCAATGTCTTCGCCCAACCTGTTGGTCGCCCCCTCGTCCCTGAGATGAATTGGTGCGTTCACCATCTTGCCGCCGTGTTTTCAGGCCGCAACTTTGGTGGCATCGCGCACGATCGGGAACCGGCAAACAAACCGGGCACCGCGCTGACCCGCATCCTCGACATGCACTGTGCCGCCATGCAGTTCAACGAAACTCTTGACGATGGAAAGCCCGAGACCTGCCCCCTTCCGGCGGTTTGCGGAGGACCGGCTTTCGAACCTTCCGAAGATGCGACTGCGCTCGCTCTTCGGCACACCCGGTCCCTCGTCGCATACGGAGATTTCCTGCATTCCGGCGGATTTGCGAGCCGCAATGGCAACGGTGCCGCCATCGGGAGAGAAACTGATCGCATTGACGATAAGATTGGCAAGTATCTGCGACAGCCGTTCAGGGTCCGCAACAATCCGGTTTGCACCTGTGCCAATGTCGGTAGTGACCTTGATGCTGTGCTGGGTCAGCCTGTTCTCCAAACCTTCCACTGTATCGGAAATGATGGCTTCAAGATCGCATGCAACCCGCTCCAGCGTCATCGCTCCAGCGTCAATTGTCGCAAGATCAAGAATGTCATCAATGATGGTTTTCAGTGTGTCGGCGGAAGTACTGATATAGCCGACATATTCGAGCTGCTTGTCGTTGAGTGCACCGGTGCCGTTCGATCCGAGCATTTCGGAGAAGCCGGAGATGTTGGTAAGTGGTGCCCGCAATTCGTAGGAGACGTGCTGGATGAACTGGTTCTTCAGGTGATCCGATTGTTCCAGCGCTTCGTTGCGCTCCTTCAGCGCGCGTTCGATATTCACTGCCGCTGTTGAATCCGAGACAGTCATCATGGTCTGCCCCTCCGGCAGCCTGACAAGACTGTAGTCGAGGATCGAACCATCCAGTGTCTCGATCCGGCCTTTCAGGTCACCACGTTCATCGTCATAGGCAGTAACCCCCTCGGTGATGTCGTCCCATTGCGCAGGGTTCGCCAGCCGCTTCTTGCAGGGCTCTGTCAGCCGCGTGATATGGGTGCCCTGCGATACCAGCTTCCGCTCCAGCCTGAACTGGTTCGCAAAGGCCGGATTGCAAAGCCGCAGTTTTCCGTCGGATCCGAACACGGCAACTGCCTCGCTCAGGTGATCCAGGGTTTCACCCTGTACCCGCATCAGTGCATTGTAATTGCTTTCCAATGCCAGTTGCTCCGTGACATTCTCGAAGACCCAGGTGACACCACCATGCGAATGCGGGTTCACGACGACACGCAATGTCTGTCCGTCCGGGAGGTACCACCAGTCCTCATTGGCCTCCAGCGCCCGGTAGATTTCCAGCTGTGTCTCCCGCCATTTCCTCCAGTCCGGCATTTCTGGCAGTTTTCGTTCGGCGCGAATGGCGTCAAGTACCTGTGCATTGGTTGGCTGGGCATCGAGGAACGCCGGCTGAAGACCCCAAAGCTTCTGGAATGCCGAATTATAGAATTGCAGCCTCTGACGCACATCAAACATGGCGATGGCAGTGGCCAGATGATCGAGCGTTTGCGCATGGCTGGCAATCGTCTGTTTCAGCGTGCCACGAATCGCTTCCACCTCGCTGCGGTCGATGGCTATGCCCGCATTGCCGGAGCGCGTGGCGATTTCCGTGACGTGAAGATGCTTGCGGTCGCCGGAGACAATTGCCGGCAGGGAACCGTTGAAGAGACCAGTCTCCCGCTGCTTGCGTTCGACCTCCATTCGCTCGGCACTGTCGAGCAGCCGTACGCCGTCGCGGATAACGGCTTCGCAATCACTGCGGTCGACGGCCTTCGCATAGGCGGTATTCGTCCAGTACAACTGGCCGGCCGAATCCTTCAGCCAGACCGGGCTGTCCATCGCCTCGAAGAGTTTCTGGATGGTGTCGAAACTTGACATCAGCCTGGCGTGGTCCGCTTCAAGCTGGGCGAGCAGCGAGCGCTCTCCCGACAGCTCGATGAAACGCACAAAGGCGTGTCCACCGGAAGTGCGGCCCTGTGCTTCCAGCACGCCACCCTTTCGCGTAACCAGCGGCAGGTCAAAGGCTTCAGCCGAGTTGCGCAGCCGCTTCAGCGCGCCCTCGAAACTGATCGCCGTATCGCCATTGAGCCATCGTCCGAATGCGAGGAAGCTTTCGTGGTCAGATGGCGCGCCGCAGGCGGAGCCCAGCCCGCCAAAAAGGATCGGCGATCCGTCATTGCCCTTCCAGACCACGATTCGCTGGTCGGTGGCATTGACCAGCGATTCGACCCGCTCATGCGTGGCGCGCAAGTCTGCAAGACGCGAGCGCAGATCGGAATTTTCGCTATTGATCCGGGTCCGCTCCCGGATGAGCCACGATGCCGACATCAGGGCAAAACTCATGGCTCCGCCAAAAACGGCAAGAAGCATGATTTCGGTGGATGTGAAAATGCCGCCCAGAAACGTGTTGCCGTCAGCCGTCTCCGCGACTGCGATGTCGAGGCAACCGCTCGCTGCCAGCGCGAGGCCGGAAATGCCCGCTGACATTCTGCGCAGCACTCGCGCTAGCATTGGTCTGCGGGACATGACACGCACAGTGCTGGCAGCCGGACTTGCCAGCGCGTCAGTCGAATGCGCACAACAAAAGGTTGACGCTGATGGCACAGCGTTTTCGTCGGCATGAAAGCCGGTTTGGGGGGCTTCCCCTGGCATGTCCTGGTCCTCTCGCCGCTCGAATTCCCGAGACTGCCCTGCCGGTTTCCGGTCCCTTTTCAGCGCCTCGCAACACCTCTGGAACACTCAATGATTCTCTCAACCTTACCCAATTCACGAATCGCCCGGAAGCGTTTTTGACGCAAAAAGAAAGGTTGCCGGACTTGTCAATCCAGCAACCTCAATATGTTGTGGGTATTGGTTAATAAATTAATACCGGTAGTGTTCCGGCTTGAAGGGACCATTCTTCCCAACGCCAATATATTCGGCCTGTTCTGCTGAAAGCTCGGTCAGGCGGGCTCCCAGTTTGTCGAGATGCAGCTTTGCGACCTTTTCATCGAGGTGCTTCGGCAGGACATAGACCTCATTGCGATAGTTGTCGCCCTTGGCAAAAAGCTCGATCTGCGCCAGCACCTGGTTGGTGAAGGATGCTGACATCACAAAGCTTGGATGACCGGTCGCATTGCCGAGATTGAGCAGGCGACCTTCCGAAAGCAGGATCATGCGGTTTCCACCTGGAAATTCGATCATGTCGACCTGCGGCTTGATGTTGGTCCATTTCTGGTTCTTGAGCGCGGCGACCTGGATCTCGTTGTCGAAATGGCCGATATTGCCGACAATCGCCATGTCCTTCATCTGCCGCATGTGGTCGATTCGGATGACATCCTTGTTCCCGGTCGCGGTGATGAAGATGTCTGCTGTGGAGGCAACATCTTCAAGCTGCACGACTTCAAATCCGTCCATTGCAGCCTGAAGCGCACAGATCGGATCAGCTTCCGTAACCTTGACGCGGGCACCGGCGCCGCGCAGTGAGGCCGCCGAACCCTTGCCGACATCGCCATAGCCAAGAACGACCGCGACCTTGCCAGCCATCATTACATCGGTTGCACGGCGAATGCCGTCTACCAGCGATTCCTTGCAGCCATATTTGTTGTCGAACTTCGACTTGGTCACCGAATCGTTCACATTGATCGCCGGGAAGGGAAGCTGGCCCTTCTTCTGCAGTTGATACAGCCTGTTGACGCCGGTGGTTGTTTCCTCGGTCACGCCGCGTATGGCGTGGCGTTGCTTGACGAACCAGCCCGGGCTTTGCGCCATGCGCTTCCTGATTTGCGCAAAAAGATATTCCTCTTCTTCAGAACCCGGCTTTGACAGGATGTCCTCACCTTCCTCGGCGCGCGCACCCAGCAGGATATACATGGTCGCATCGCCACCATCATCCAGGATCATGTTGGAATATCCGCCATCCGGCCACTGGAAGATCTGGTCGGTATAGGTCCAGTATTCTTCGAGCGTTTCACCCTTGACTGCGAAAACAGGCGTTCCAGTGGCAGCGATGGCAGCTGCGGCATGATCCTGCGTCGAGAAGATGTTGCACGACGCCCAGCGTACATCTGCGCCCAGTGCCTTCAATGTCTCGATCAGCACGGCGGTCTGGATCGTCATGTGGAGAGACCCGGAAATCCGCGCGCCTTTCAGCGGTTTGGAAGTGCCGAATTCCTCGCGGCAGGCCATCAGGCCCGGCATTTCGGTTTCAGCTATGTCGAGTTCCTTGCGACCGTAGTCTGCAAGCGCCATGTCGAGGATGGCGTAGTCATGGGTATCGGCCATTGTGAATGTCCTGAAAAGAGTTTGGGTTTCGAATCCGGGAATTCACGGCACATCAGACCGTCGTCCGGGACAACATGATTCTCCCCGCCAGACCTTTGCGGTCCAGGCGGAGGCTTACCGGTCAATACCAGTCATTCCAAATCTTGGCAATATCATATAAAGAAATCTTTATGCGGGAATGTAGTGATGGGTTATTCGCCTTCGCCGAATTGACCATCAACCAGTTCCTGCAATGCGTCGATCACAGCTTCGGCGTCAGGGCCGGTAGCGCTGACGTCAACCGCGCATCCATTGGCCGCGGCAAGCATCATCAGTCCCATTATCGAAGTTCCGCCAACACTTTGCCCGTCCTTGGAGACGGTCACATCGGCATCGAACTTCTCGACACATTGCACGAACTTGGCCGAGGCGCGCGCATGCAGGCCGCGCTTGTTGCAAATGGAAAGCTGGCGTCTGACGGTTGAGTTTCCTGCGACTGGGTTGGCGGCGGGAATCACGGCTTCACTGACCCTGAAGCAATCGGCTGGCGACATTGATGTATTTGCGGCCCGATTCCTGAGCGTCATTGAGTGCCTTTTCCATGTCATTCTCGGATCGGACACTTGCGAGCTTTATCAGCATGGGAAGGTTTACCCCGGCAATGACTTCGACGCTGCCGGCCTGCATGACGGAAATCGCCAGATTTGACGGCGTGCCGCCAAACATGTCTGTCAGGATGATTACACCGGCACCGTCGTCGGCGCCCGCTACCGCGTCCAGAATATCCTGGCGGCGCTGTTCCATGTCATCATCAGGTCCGATGGCGATGGTTGCAAACTGTTCCTGTGGTCCCACCACATGCTCAAGTGCAAGGCGAAACTCGCTGGCGAGTTGGCCATGGGTGACAAGCACTATTCCTATCATTTCACATCCCGTCTGGCCGCCGGTGTTCCGGTCTTCAGGCTATTCACGCGCAAACCCTCTCCTGTTGCAAAGGCAGATTTGGCGCGGGACCGCTATCTTGGCCGGATTTTGTTGCAGTGCAAGGAAAAAAGCCGGGTTATGGGCATTTGTGGCGGGACACTAATGTCGCGGCCAGCGAGCAGGTCTTGATCCTAGTGTGCCACACCCTTGTCAAATGCCGACAGCCACGCCAGTACAATTCGTATCCCCTGCGCCTCGTGGCGGACAGGACATTCAACCAGTGCGAGTCTCACACCGCAGATTTCGGTTGTTTTCGACTCGGGCATCCGCTCCACAAATTCGTCATCCACCAGGCGGACCACAAGTCTGATGGCAGTGTGGTGGGTGGTGGGGAGATGGGGTTCCATTCTTGCAATGCCAAAGCCACGGATTTCCGCCATGCCCTCGATGGTTGGTGGACATGAAGCCGTCAGGATTCCGCCTTTGCCGGTGACCAGTGCCTGATCATCGCAAACCAGCGCAGCCTCAAGTCCCCGGCTTCGTGCAACATCAACGAGGCCAAGCGCCAGACTGGTCTTGCCACTACCCGACGCGCCTTCGATCATGACCCCCGCGCCGGCAATCTCCACCACGCTGCAATGATGGTTCACGCGCTGCTGCCTCCGCCGCTGCTTCGCTTGCGGTCTGGTTTGACTTCTGCAGTGCTGTCCCAGGGCAACATTACGGTGAAGATCGCCCCGGTCTGCGGTGGTTCGCGGTTTTCAGCGGTAATCGTGCCGCCATGTGCCTCGATGATCTGTTTTGAGATCGAAAGTCCGAGCCCTGAATTCTGGCCGAAGCTCTCTTCGTCCGGACGGTCGGTATAAAACCGCTCGAAGATGCGCTCGATTTTCTCGGCGCGAATTCCCGGCCCGTTGTCGGCAATGGTGACTTCAATCATGTCATCGACCCGGCGCATGGCCACGTCTACCTGGCCACCGGTCTCGGGTACGAAGGAACGTGCATTGTCCAGCAGGTTGTTGATTACCTGACCAAGTCGGCCGTCATGGCCAAGCAGCGCATAGGCATTGGCCCCGCGCTCCCTTGTGATGTCAACTCGGATATCCACGGCTTTCCTGCCCGGCGCCACGGCCTTGCGCATTGCAACGACATTCTCGAGCAGTCGCGCCAGATTGACCGGTTTTGAATCCTCGCGTGCCAGTTCCGCATCCAGCCTCGATGCATCGGAAATATCGGTAATAAGGCGGTCAAGACGGCGCACATCGTGCTGGATGATTTCCATCAGCCGATTGCGGGAATTGTCGGTTTTTGCCAGTGGCAGCGTTTCAACGGCGCTGCGCAACGAGGTCAACGGGTTTTTCAACTCGTGACTGACATCCGCGGCAAAGCTCTCGATGGCCTCGATTCGGGCGTAGAGCGCATTGGTCATGTCCCGCAATGTTTGCGAAAGATTGCCGATCTCGTCCTGCCGGTTCGAGAAATCGGGGATCTGCACCCGTGTCTTCACTCCATGGCGGACCCTTACCGCGGCATCGGCCAGCTTTCGCAATGGTGTGGCGATGGTGCTTGCCAGCAAGATCGACAGGAGCGTCAGTACGGCTCCGGCAACCAGGAACACGCGCATGATCGCAATACGCTCCTCAGTCACGATCCGGTCGATGTCGCCGCCTTGCGTGGACAACAGCAAGACACCAAGGACAGCACGGAACCGTTGCACGGGTACCGCAACCGAAACGATCAATTCGCCCTGGTTCGACATGCGCACGATGGTGCTTGGCGAACCCGACATCGCCTTCATGACTTCAGGATATCCGGTGCCTGTTCCAGCAAGTTCCTGATAAACCGGCAGATCGCGGCGTTGCAGGACCTTGTTCAGCAGTGCCCCGATCCGCGATATCATTCCCTCCTCTTTCGGTGTGTTGAGCGGTTGGAGGTCGTAGCGCAATATCTGCCCGCCGGCATAAAGGTGTCGCGAATCCAGCAGCAATATGCCGTCACGGTCATAAATGCGTGCGCGTGTGCTTGTCGGCTGGATCAGTGTTCTCAGAATTGGTGCCACCCGTTCCGGCTTGATCGGGCTTTCGAGTGTGTCGAAGGAATCGACCTTGGGCGAGATGCTCTCGCCTGCCTGCATCTCGATCAGTTTTTCCGGATCCACCATGATCGTGTTGGTGTCGACCGTTGCCGAGGACGCGATTGCTCCCGCAATGATCCTGCCCTGGATGAGCAGGCTTTCAACACGTGCGTCGATCAAGCCCTCGCGAAACTGGTTGAGATAGAGAATCCCCGAAAGCAGGACCGCAAGGGCTGCAAGGTTGAGAAATACGATACGTCTTGTCAGCGAAGAAAAGAAAACCAGCCTGATGATGCGCACCAATCGGGCTGCCAATCCGCGCTTTGCCTTGGGATTGGCACCACTGCCCGGTCTTGCCTGGCTCGCCCGGCCGCCTCTGGTTGCAGCAGCCATTGCTGCCGGATCAGCCGATGATGGGCTCGGCGCAGAAGGGTGTCCGGTTGCCAAATCCCGTGGTCCGTCATCCGCACGTGTTTCCGACCTGCCGGGTCTGTCTTCCCCCGCATCGCGGCCCTTTCGCTCGGGCGTTTGTCCCGACAACTGTCTTTGCGTGGTCTCGATGTCCATCCCGTTTTCCGACGGCCGGTTTTCGGCAGATTGCGGTGCTTATGCTTCCTTGAAGCGATAACCCACGCCATACAGGGTTTCGATCATGTCGAAGCTGTCGTCTTCCACCTTGAATTTCTTGCGCAGCCGCTTGATATGGCTGTCGATGGTTCGATCATCAACATATACTTGGTCGTCATAGGCCGCATCCATCAGGGAATCGCGGCTCTTGACCACGCCCGGCCGTTGCGCCAGAGCATGCAGGATCAGGAATTCCGTGACTGTCAAAGTCACATTCTTGCCGTTCCATGAGCAGGTGTGGCGCTCCTGGTCCATGACCAGGTTTCCGCGCTCCAGCACTTTGGCTTCGCCCGTGACACCAGCGCGCGCGCCGCTTTCAGGCACCGCGCCGACCCGGCGCAACACGGCCTTGACACGTTCTACCAGCAGTCGTTGTGAGAAGGGTTTGCGGATGAAATCATCGGCCCCCATTTTCAGGCCGAAAAGTTCATCAATCTCGTCATCCTTGGAAGTCAGGAAGATTACCGGCAGGTCCGACTTCTGACGCAGGCGGCGCAACAGTTCCATGCCATCCATGCGCGGCATCTTGATGTCGAAGATCGCAAGGTCCGGACGCCTCACCGAAAGGCCGTCCAGCGCAGAAGCGCCATCAGTATAGGTTTCCACGCGATAGCCTTCGGATTCGAGTGCTATGGATACAGAAGTGAGAATATTGCGGTCGTCGTCGACAAGAGCGATTGTCGGCATTCGCTGGACCTCCTTGGCCAATTCCTGTTCCCGCCTGCCACAATACCGGGCACCAGAACCCGACTATGGCATGCGTCTGGTGCAAAGGCTCGAAAAATACGCACAAATTGTGACAACGGATTTTGACCGCTCCCGCACTGGTTGCCAAGACCATTGCATTTACTGTCTCCGGGGGGCTGGGCCCGGGACGTGCCACAGGCCGCCTGCCTGGCCAGCTGCGGCATCTCGTGCGTCAACAACCATTTGGTTTGATGAAGTTTTCCTTTCCCCGATCGCAACGAACCGGCAAGTCGCGGATTTTGTTTAATTTTTTTGAAATCGGATCGCTTTTGCACCGGAAACTGGCAAATGAAAAATTCAACCGTTTAAAATTTTAAATCGATTAAATAATTGAAAAGATTGAGCTTTTCGCGTGGAGTGCTTGTAACCCAGGCGTCATTTGGGTATAGCCCGTCACAGAAAGTCAAGCTTCCGGTAATTCTCGCCAGAACCATCCTGGAGGAAATGTCCGATTGACGATTTTTGTATTGACCATCGTGGAAGGAACAGGCGATGACGCAGGCAGCAATCAAGGCAACCGGCGCCGATCAGTTGAACATCGGAACCCGCAATGTGGACTGCGGTCTCGATACATTCGGGCTGGAGGACCTGAAGTCGGTTTACTGGAACCTGGAAGCGCCCGAACTCTACGAACATTCGATTCGCAACGGTGAAGCCCGCATTGCCGCCGGTGGCGCGCTGGTAGTCGAAACCGGCCAGCATACCGGTCGCTCCGCGCTCGACAAGTTCGTTGTCCGTGATGCGCTGACCGAAAACACCGTATGGTGGGACAACAACAAGCCGATGGATCCGCGCAAGTTCGAGACGCTGCTCGACGACATGCTTGCCCATGCACGCGGACGCGAGCTTTATGTCCAGGACCTTTTCGGCGGCGCTGATCCGGCAAACCGCATCGCATCGCGCGTGATCACCGAATTTGCCTGGCACTCGCTTTTCATCCGCAATCTCCTGATCCGCCCGGATCGCGACAGCCTGCAATCCTATCTGCCGCAGATGACGATCCTCGACCTGCCGAGCTTCCGTGCACATCCCGAGCGCCATGGCTGTCGCACCGAGACCGTGATCGCCTGCGATTTCACCCGCAATATCGTGCTCATCGGCGGCACCTCCTATGCTGGTGAAATGAAGAAATCTGTATTCACTTTCCTCAACTTCCTGCTTCCCCAATCAGGCGTGATGCCGATGCATTGCTCGGCCAATACCGGCTCGAAGGAAGATTCGGCCGTGTTTTTTGGTCTTTCCGGTACCGGCAAGACAACGTTGTCGGCTGATCCCTCGCGCACGCTGATCGGTGACGACGAGCATGGCTGGGGCGCTGACGGCATCTTCAATTTCGAAGGTGGCTGCTATGCAAAAACCATTCGTCTTTCCGCAGAGGCGGAACCGGAAATCTTCGCGACCACCCAGCGTTTCGGTACGGTGCTGGAAAACGTCATTCTGGATGAATCGCGAGTTCCAGACTTTGACGATGGCTCACTGACGGAAAATACCAGATGCGCCTACCCGCTTGATTTCATTCCCAATGCCTCGGCAACCGGAATTGCTGCGCATCCGCGCAACATCATCATGCTGACGGCTGACGCATTCGGGGTCTTGCCTCCCATTGCACAGCTGACGCCCGCCCAGGCAATGTACCACTTCCTGTCTGGTTACACGGCAAAGGTCGCCGGAACCGAGAAGGGCGTGACAGAGCCGCAGGCAACCTTTTCCACCTGCTTCGGCGCTCCCTTCATGCCACGCCATCCTTCCGAATATGGCAATCTGCTGCGTGATCTCATTTCCAGCCATGGCGTGAAATGCTGGCTGGTCAATACCGGCTGGACCGGCGGACCGCACGGCGTCGGCAGGCGCATGCCGATTGCCGCTACCCGCGCACTTCTGACTGCTGCCCTCGACGGGTCACTCAACAATGCCGATTTCCGCATTGACGACAATTTCGGCTTTGCGGTGCCGGTCACCGTACCCGGCATTGACGCTTCCATTCTTGATCCACGCTCCACCTGGGCTGATCCGGTTGCCTATGACGCGCAGGCCCGTAAGCTGGTGTCGATGTTCATCACGAATTTCGCCAAATTCGAGGATCATGTTGATGATGCCGTACTAGAGGCGGCTCCAGCCAGCATTCAGGCAGCAGAGTAATCTGCAGGTTGGTGACTGCGGGGAACGCATTGTATCACGTGTTGCGGGGCTTTTTGCTTGCCCGTAGCGCATTTCAAATGCAAGATTTGACCCAGGGGCATTCGTGCCGCTGCGAACGCAGCACGATGCATGATGCAATTGCGACAGGAGGCAGTTTTGGGAATTTTTGATTTTGTGAAGTCCGTGGGCAAGAAGCTCGGAATCGGTTCGGAAGAAGAGGCACCCTCAGCAGATGAACTGAAGAAGGAGCTCGACAGCCATGGCCTCGGCACCGAAAAGGTACAGGTCGAGATCAAGGGCGATACGGCTGTCATCAAGGGCGAAGTCGCTGACCAGAGCATTTTTGAAAAAGCAGTCATTGCCGTTGGCAACACGCTTGGTGTTTCCAAGGTGGAAGCAGGTGAGATCAAGGTTGCCGCTGCCGGAGATTCAGCACCTGCCGATCCGGTGTTTTACACCGTGAAGAAGGGCGACAACCTGTGGAAGATCGCCGAGCGCAATTATGGCAAGGGCAAGGGTCCGAAATACAACGTGATCTTCGAGGCCAACAAGCCGATGCTCAAGGATCCGGACCTGATCTATCCCGGCCAGGTCCTGCGTATTCCGGCACTCGACTGATTGCGCAACTGCCAATCAGCTGCAATCCTAGTGACAGTTGAAATCCCGGCTTTAGCCGGGGTTTTGCTTTGGTCCGAACAGCAGATCGAGAATGCCGCGCGGCTTGCGCTTTTGCTCGCGTCCGCTGTCGCCAAGGCTTCCGGCAGGACGTGGCCCCGTGTCGTTTCCCGCAATTGGTCCGGGAATGGGTGCCGCATTGTTCGTGGCGTTCCGAGTGCCCGCAATCGGTACCGATGGCCGCTGCTGTGGCAGGGCGGCGGTTTCGGGAACATAGGCGCCGGGGAGATCGGAAACAGGAACGCCCTGGTGCGCGGCGATCATGAATTTGCCCCAGATTTCCGCTGGCAGCGACCCGCCGGTCACCTTGTTCATGGGTGTTCCGTCATCATTGCCGAGCCACACACCGCTGACCAGGTTCGCTGTATAGCCGACAAACAGCGCATCGCGGGAATTCTGGGTTGTCCCGGTCTTGCCGCCAGCCTGCCAGCCTGGAATCCTCGCCGCCTTTCCGGTTCCCGAACGCAGGACCCGCATCAGCATCGAATTCATCATCCCCAGTTCACGCGGGCGTACGACCTGCGCTGAAGCCGGGGCATTGCGATCATACAGCACTTCACCATTCGCCGTGGTGACACGGCGGATCAGGAACGGCGTTACACCATAACCGCCATTGGAAAACGGGGCATAGGCACTGGTGAGTTCCAGCAACGAGACTTCCGACGTTCCTAGCGCAATTGAGGCATTGCGTTGCAATTCGGAGCTGATGCCGAGCCGGTGCGCGGTTTCCACCACTGCTTTCGGGCCTACTTCCATCACCAGCTGTGCAGCAATGGTGTTGAGCGAGTTGGTCAAGCCGTCAGAAAGCGTGACAGGACCCCTATATTTCCGGTCATAGTTTTCAGGCGTCCAGTTACCGATCTTCACCGGCGCGTCCTGACGCACAGAATCGGGACTGCGCCCTGCTTCAAGCGCGGCCAGATAGACGATCGGCTTGAAGGCGGAGCCGGGCTGGCGCCTGGCATCGGTGGCACGGTTGAACTGGCTATGCGAATACTCGCTGCCGCCGATCAGGGCCCGGATGGCACCGGTTCCATCGAGCGCAACAAGCGCTGCCTGGCTGACATTCCTCTTGGCACCGTCTCGTTCCAGAATTTCCCTGACAGCACTCTCGCCATTGCGCTGCAGGTCAAGATCAACAGTCGTGTCGACAATCACGTCCTGCCTGACCTCGCCGATGAGTGCTGGCAGTTGTTGCATGATCATGTCGGCTACATAATGCTGCGATCCGCTCCAGTAGCGCTTGGCCCGGCCAGGCTGCATCGACATCGCCTGTGCAGCCTCGCGATCCGTGATGAACTCCTCGCGCCGCATGGCTCCCATCACCACTTGCGCCCGTTCTTCCGCAGCCCTTGGGTCGCGGGCCGGGGACAACCGCGATGGGGCCTTGAGCAATCCGGCAATGGTTGCAGCCTCGGCTAGGTTCAAGTCTCGCGCCGACTTTCCGAAATAGCGGCGCGCTGCGGCATCGACACCATAGGCGCCAGAGCCGAAATAGACCCGGTTGAGATAGAGTTCGAGGATCTGGTCCTTGCTGAACTTCGTTTCCAGCCAGACTGCCAGTACCGCTTCCTGCACCTTGCGTTCCAATGTGCGTTCCGGCTCGAGAAACAGGTTCTTGGCCAATTGCTGCGTCAAGGTGGACCCACCTTGCACCAGCCGTCCGGAGACAAGATTGGTGACAACGGCGCGGGAAAGGCCGAGCGGGTCCAGCCCGAAATGGGATTTGAACCGCCTGTCCTCGATCGCGATCACAGCGAGCGGCAGATAGGGTGACATCTCGTCAAGGCGCATGGCTTCACCGCCTGTCGCGCCGCGATTGGCAAGCAGTTCCCCGTCAACAGAAACAATGCGGGCATTTGGCGGGCGCTCCGGCACCGACCATGTGCTCATTTGCGGCAACCGGGCAGCGTAGTATCCGAACAGGCAGGCAAGACCCACGCTGCCCCAAACACCCAGCACGAGGCACCAATAGACCAGTTTGCGAAGCCTGGAGAACCGCTTGACGGGTTTTCCTTGTCTGCCCGAAGCGGATTTTCGCCGCGGACGGTCGGCAGGCATCACCCGTCGGCTCTCTGTCTTTTCTCGGGTTCGTTCATTCGGGCGGTCCGGGGCAGGTTCTATGCGCGCAAGCCTTTTGCCAGCATTGGCTTTGCCGCCGGAGGCCTGCGCCAATACGCGGTCGGAGGCATCCAGCCGCAAGTCAAGCTCCGGGCGGCTACGTGGCCGTTCGAAGCCCGGTTCGATTCTCCCGCTGCGTTTGCCTTTTTGTGCCATTGCTGCCCTTTGTTCCCGTCGTTTCAGACAGGTTGTTCAGAACGTTGGCCCGAGGCTGTGCCGTTCGAATGCGGCGACATCATGAGCCGGAAACATCCGGACATTCCTCGAAACCCGCCCACAATTGCTTGAAAGCGCCGCCAAAAGCACATTTGCGTAAAATTGCAACGATCAGGTTAACGCGGTCTTTTGGAAAACCGCGATAGTTTTAATGAAATTGCCCCAGGCATCGGACAAGGCGGAAAGACCACTTTTCAGATGCCGGTATCAGGATGTGAAAATCCATGCAGTCAGGTGCCGCAATGCTGCCAGCTCAATCTCGCTTCACCCAACCCGCTACATCCAGTTCCCGTGTAGGATGGGTCGACCACGCCAAGGGCTTTTGCATCATATTTGTGGTGATGATGCATTCGACCCTCGGGGTCGAAGTCGCAGCCGGTAGCGAAGGCTGGATGCATTATCTGGTGCAGTTTGCCAAACCTTTTCGAATGCCGGATTTTTTCCTGATCTCCGGCTTGTTTCTGGGTCTCGTGATCGACAGGCCATGGCAACGCTATCTTGATCGCAAGGTTGTTCACTTCCTCTATTTCTATGTGCTGTGGCTTTGCATCCAGTTCGCTATCAAGGCACCGGGATGGATGGCCGAAGGCAAGACGCCGGGCGAATTGGCGAATTTCTTCGCCATGAGTTTCATCGAACCCTTCGGTACTCTCTGGTTCATCTACATGCTGCCGGTGTTCTTCGTCGTGACAAGGTTGCTGAAACGGTTCAACTGGCTTCTGGTCCTGGCGTTCGCCGCACTTCTCGAAATCCTGCCAATCCACAGCGGATGGTTGATGATCGACGAGTTTGCCTCGCGCTATGTCTATTTCCTGGCTGGCTACATGTTTGCGGGTCGCATCTTTTCCTTGTCTGACTGGGCTGTGGCCAATCGCGGCCCTGCTGTGCTGTTGCTTGCGGGCTGGTTCCTGGCCAATCTGCTGGCAACCTTCACACCGATGCCGGCACAATTTGCCGAACTGGCCAGCCACGCCGGATCACAATTTTTCTCCGACCTGCCGCTGGTATCCTTGCTGCTGGGCGGTGCTGGCGCTGTTGCTGTAATCCTGCTGACATCGCTGCTCTCAACCCTTCGCGGAACCGGATTTCTGGGCTATCTCGGGCGCAATTCGATTGTGGTTTATCTGGCTTTCTTCCTGCCCATGGCGGTGTCGCGTGCTGTGCTTCTCAAATTCGCGCCATTCCTTGATATCGGCACCGTTTCCCTTCTGGTCACGATCAGCGGCGTGGTGGGTCCGGTAATCCTGCATGCCATTGTCATGAAGACCGGTTATGGAACCTTCCTGTTCAAGCGGCCGCAATGGGCGATGATTGAAAAGCCACGGAAAGCCAGACCCGGAAACCCGGTGCTTCAGCCGGCTGAATAATTCATCCGGCCAACGCCTTCAATATCCGTGCCCAGCTGCGTATTCCCTTGTGGAAACTCTTGAGATCATATTTCTCATTGGGTGAGTGGATATTGTCGCTGGCATGGGCAAAGCCGATCAGCAGGCTGTTCATCCCGAGAATCGTCTGGAAGTCGCCGACAATCGGGATTGACCCGCCCATCGCAATGAGCGCGGTATCGCGTTGCCACTCATCCTTCAGCGCAGCGGTGGCCTTTTTCAGTTCCGGCAGGTTGATGTCGAGTGAGATCGCAGGACTGCCGCCATGCGCGTGAAACTCGGCCCGGCAATCGGCAGGCAGGCTGGCATTGACATAGGTGCGAAACGCCTTGCGGATCGCTTCCGGATTCTGCGTGCCCACCAGCCGGAATGAAACCTTGGCGCTGGCCTTCGCCGGGATCACGGTCTTGAAACCGTCACCGGTATAGCCGCCGGTAATGCCGTTGAATTCAGCCGTGGGTCTGGCCCAGGTCTGCTCCAGCACGCTGCGGTCCTTCTCGCCTGCCGGCACAGATAGCCCGATATCGCCGAGAAACGCTTTCTCCGAAAAACCCAGATTGTCCCATTGTTTGAGGATTTCCGCCGGAGTCTCGCTGACGCCGTCATAAAACCCCGGCAGCGTCACCCTGCCATTGTGGTCATGCAGACCGGCAAGGACGCGCGAAAGCACCCGGATCGGGTTTGCGGCGGCCGATCCGTAATATCCTGAATGCAGATCGCGGCTCGCGGCATGAATGGTGATTTCCTCGCCGACAAGGCCTCGCAATCCGGTCGAGATCGCTGGCGTATCACTGTCCCACATGTTGGTGTCGCAAACGAGCGCAATATCCGCCTTCAGCTCCTCGCGATAGGCTTCGAGAAACGGCTTCAGCGAGGGCGAACCCGATTCCTCCTCGCCCTCGAACAGGATTGTCACCGATACCGGCAGGGCACCCGCAACCTTCTTCCAGGCGCGCGCCGCCTCGACAAAGGTCATCAGCTGGCCCTTGTCGTCGGAAGTGCCTCGCCCGGTCATGATCTTGCCCGATGCGCCATCCTTGAGTTGCGGCTCGAAAGGCGGGTTCGTCCACAAATTCAGCGGATCCACCGGCTGGACATCATAATGGCCGTAAAACAGCACATGTGGCGCGCCCTGTGGCCCCTTGTAATGCGCCAGCACCATGGGATGACCGGGCGTATCGACAACCCGCGCCTCGAACCCGATGCCGGTAAGATCTTGCACTAGCCAGACGGCAGCACTGCGGCACTCGCCGGCAAAAGCCGGGTCGGTCGATATGCTCCTGATCTTTACAAGATCGAACAGTCTCGCAATCGCATCATCCAGAGACTCGTCGATTTCGGAAAGGACTTCAGCTGTGCCGCTCATGATTCACTCCAATGCTTGAACCCGCGCAGTTTCACCCGTTCGCGACCCAAATCAATGGCAACATACCGGCCAGGGCAAAAAAATGGCCGCTGATGCGGCCAGACTTGTTTGGAGGTCTTCACTTGAGGGTCTGAACCGGACCGCCGTGGCCTGTCGGCGGGTGGGGGAGTTGGCCACGGCAGTCCGTGTCAGGTTTCGCAACGCCCGTTGTTGGGCTCTGGGCGCTGCGCTTCCGCACCAGCGGGGGACAGGCTGGGGCAGAATGACCGGTCTCCCGGCCACACCCATGAATTGGGGCAGCGATTGCGCAGTTTCAATATCGCGATTTTCACACGGCGGTGATTTTTCATTAAACTTTTGTTAGGTTTGGCGCTTCGCAAACGCATTCGGGGACACAAGCATGACCGGCTCCACGCATGAATATAGCGCAACCATCTCCTGGACCGGCAATCGCGGCACCGGCACGAGCGCCTACAGGGCCTATGACCGGACCTGGGACCTTGAAAGCCCCGGCAAGCCGGTCTTGCATTGCTCGAACGATCCCCTCCTGGGTGGCGATCCGGCGAAATACAATCCCGAGGACATGCTGCTGGCGGCGCTGTCTGCCTGCCACATGCTGTGGTACCTGCATTTGTGCGCCAATGCGGGCATCGTGGTCACCAGCTATCGCGACGAACCGGTGGGGGTGGGTGAAACCGCGCGCAATGGCGCTGGCCGGTTTCTCTCCGCGACCCTGCGGCCCAGGATCATGATTGCCAAGGGCGGCGACACCGCCCGCGCCGAACAGATCCACCACGAAGTGCACCAATACTGCTTCATCGCCAGATCAGTGAACTTCCCGGTGGGTTACGAACCGGAAATTGTGGTGGGGTAGGGGGCATAACACCCTGGCTGGCAATTGGAGAATTGATTCAGCGGCAAGTAGTTCAAACACGCACAGTCGTGATAGTTTGGTGATCCAAACGTCATTGGGTTGGGGATGGAAGCCTTGGGAAAACTAACAAGACGTACTGCCTTGCTGGGACTCGGGGGGCTGGGCGGATGGTCGCTCTCTGGCTTGCTGCGCCCGAACCTGCCGAGCTTGGACGGAACAGCATCATTGGTGGCCACACCTTCTGAGGGCATGCTCAATGATGCAAGCGGACTGTCACTTACACCTGTTCATAAACACATCGTTCTGAATGGCGATGCTGGTAATGTGCTCGTTTCCGATATTCGCCGTGAACTTGCGGAAGCCAGGGCTGCTGGGCGTCCCTTGAATGTGGGTGCTGCGCGCCACTCGATGGGTGGACAGGCAATTCCCCGAAACGGAACAGCCATTACTTTCGACAATGACATGGTTGAGCTGGATAGCGGAAACCAGACCTATCGGGTGCACGCGGGTGCACGGTGGTCACAAATAATAAATGCGCTCGATCCGGCAGGATTTTCGCCGAAGGTGATGCAATCAAACAATGACTTTGGAGTGGCGGCGACCTTCAGCGTCAATGCCCATGGCTGGCCTGTCCCGTTTGGCCCGATGGGTTCGACAGTGAGAAGTTTGCGAATGGTGCTTCCTTCTGGCGAGCTTGTGACCTGTTCGCCGACCGAAAATGTGGATCTCTTCAATCTGGCAATGGGGGGATATGGGCTGATTGGTGTCATTGTCGATCTTGAAGTCGAGATGGTGAGAAACAGCCGACTCGTACCGACTGTGGAAGTGATGCCCGCCGCAAGCTGGGCCGCTGCCTTTGGCAGCGCGATCAGCGACGCGGCTGTCACAATGGCCTATGGTCGTCTGAATGTTGAACGTGCGAAATTCTTTTCCGAAGCAATTCTTGTCACCTATCGCGAAACGAATGATCAATCCGGTTTGCCGGCTGCCTCGGGATCTGGATGGATGTCGCATGTGGCAAGCCGGATCTACCGCGGTCAACTGGGCGATGAACCGATGAAATCGTTTCGATGGTGGAATGAAACATTCCTGGGGCCAGCCCTTGGTGGTGGTGAGGTAACGCGCAACAGCCTCATTAATGAGCCAGTAGTCACCCTCGATGACCGTAATCCTGACCGCACCGATATCTTGCATGAATATTTTGTCGGTCTGGATCGATTTGATGAATTCCTGACGATCTGCCGGGAGGTAATTCCTGCGTCCTATCAAGAATTCCTCAACGTTACACTTCGCTATGTCGGAAAGGATGATCATAGCGTGCTTGCCTATGCAACAGTGCCCCGAATTGCCGCCGTCATGTCATTCTCGCAGGAAATGACCATGCGCGCCGAGGCTGACATGGCACGCATGACAACCGCATTGATCGAACGGATAACGGCGATTGGCGGTACATACTATCTGCCCTATCGGCCGCATGCCGGGTTGGATCAGTTCGTTTCGTGCTATTCCAATGCCGGTCAATTCGTTCGGGAAAAACGGCAGTTGGATTCAAGTCTCGTGCTTCGCAACAATCTTTGGGAAAAATATCTGGGTAAGCTATGACGGCGTCACAAAAAATCTGCTTGTTCTATTTTGTTGCACTGTTGTTTGCAGCGCTGCTGAACTACATTCCAGGTCTGACCGACGCAAACGGTCTGGCCTTTGGCATCTTCGCCCTCGATATCTATGATGATTCCCTGCATGTTGCTTCGGCGGTCTGGGCGCTGACAGCAGCCTTGATATCGGTGCGTGCGGCGAGAAATTTCCTTATTCTTTTCGGGCTTGCATATCTGGGTGACGGAATTTTCGGCTTTTTCACAGGATACGGGTTTCTGGATCTGGGAATTTTCACCAATCAGTCCCTTGGTCCGGATTTCTCGGTTTTCAGGTTTCTGGCAAACCTGCCGCATCTCGCATTGGGTGGTTTTGCCACTTTTGCCGGATTTCGGACGGCCTCAACATGAAATCGGTCTGGAAATGGCTCAAACGCGGTGCTGTACTGCTACTGCTTGTGTTGCTGGGCCTGATGACACCCGTCACATATGTTGAAACACTGTGCGTCGGAACCGGGAAGGCGAGTCCCTATCAGGCAATCTTGGAGTCCCGATATCACCGGGTGGAAACCCGAACTCTCATGACATTTCCGGAATGGCAGATCGTGCACGCCTATGAGGACTATGCTGAGGTGATACGGACCGGGGATCCCCATGATTTCCGTTATTTGAACAGTATCGGCGGCTTCTGGTCTTCACTTTGCAAACTCAACGAGGCGTCTGCGCGTTTCGGACCGGTGGATGGTTCAACCAGGTTGATGGTGCATGTCATAGGCTTGAGTTTCACGGTCGAGTTGCTGCTGAAATCGGTATACGAAAACACCATCGGCCGTTTTGCCGTTTTCATTCGCGGGCATGAGCGCGCGCCGACGGATGAGCTGTCAGCCAGGCAATCAAGGGAATACGCTGACTTCTTGCAGCAGGTACCATGGTACAAGTGGCGGTTTCGGGAGGCTTCCGCGGAGATCGGTGCATTGCAACCGACTGGTTTCCGTGATCGCGAACGGCAATTTGCCTTGGGTATCGAATATCGGGCCAAGGCTGAATACGCAGCGGCAATAGCGTCCGCAGTGGACGCCACCGGAAAAGACGAACTCTCATTGCAACTGATAGTGGCACCACGAGGTATCCTGCCACCCGCCGACAACACCAGAATTGTCGGGGAATTGCCACAGGGCATTGTTATGGAGACCCCGCGCTATCGAGCGCTCACCCGGATATTGCTCGATTTGGCACTGTCAGGGCATGATTTTGTCGAGATAGCCGGAAACGATGACATTCTTTTTAGCGTATTGTCGAAAGATCCACGGTTTTCGGGTGCAGTAGACAGCGAGCCCCGACAGGGATTCGGCGACTATCGGCACTTGGTGATCGTGAAAGTGTCAGAACTCGCGCAAAGACTGCGCGATCTGTCAAAAATTGGAGCGACGCTGGAACACATTCATGACTATTAGGGGTTCAATTCTCTATCAGATGCCTTTGCTGTTCACAGCGTGGATTGCAGTTCTGGCTGGTGTGACTTTGTTCATCGATGAAGCGCCTGCGCATGTTGTCCTGTTTCCGGTACCGGGTCTGATGCAACATCTACCCGATGATGTTTCCATCATTGGATACACTGGATGGAGCGTAACACTGGTTTCCAGCGAGCCCGACTTCGCAAAACGCCTCTATGCGAGCGGTGCCCTGCTGGTTCTGCCCGGGCAACTGGCCGGCTGCATTGGAACCGCCGCAAGGCCATCTCCCTCTTCCGCCTCAGCCCGATAGCGCTTCCTTCACGAAATCCATCCGGTCCTGGCTCCAGTGCATTTCCTGGACCGGCAATCGCGGCACGGGCACCAGCGCCCACAGGGCCTATGACCGGACCTCGAAAGCCCCGGCAAGCCGGTCTTGCACTGCTCGAACGACCCGCTACTGGGCGGCGATCCGGCCAGATACAATCCCGAGGACATGCTGCTCGCGGCGCTGTCCGCCTGCCACCTGCTTTGGTACCTGCATCTGTGCGCCAATGCGGGCATTGTTGTCACCAGCTATCGCGACGAACCGGTTGGAGTGGGTGAAACCGCACGCAATGGCGCTGGCCGGTTTCTCTCCGCGACCCTGCGGCCCAGGATCATGATTGCCAAGGGCGGCGACACCGCCCGCGCCGAACAGATCCACCACGAAGTGCACCAATACTGCTTCATCGCCAGATCAGTGAACTTCCCGGTGGGTTACGAGCCGGAGATTGAGGTGGGGTAGGGGGGCAGAGGCCAGCAATCCTTCCTTACATGAGATAGGTCGTGCCAACGCGCCGCATTGTAAGATCAAGACTGACGGGACGAGGCGTTCGCTGCGTGTGCTCACCAATGGCGGCTTTGAGGCCTTAGTGAATGTGGCTAATGTTACAGTTGAAGGTGAATATGATCGTCGTGACGAGCAGCTCTGCAACCTTGAAATCTGACTTTCGAATTATCCGCCTGAAAGCGTGATTTCAGGTGCGGTTCAATAAAAACCTTTCCAACACGTTCATCATCACTCAACAACTGTAAAGCTGTTGCCATGCGTAGCGGCTCTAATTGGTAGTCTGGCCAAAACCCTTGCAACCAAGCCAAATCCCACCTCAAGGTTAGCTTCTACTGTTAGGACAGTCGGTCGGTCCATCTTCAAACGCAAAGTACCCGATTGGCGATTTGGTGGTTCCAGATAGAAAACCACTATCATCTTGGTAAAAGAATGCGAGATCAACTTTGCGACCGTCATTGTGCGAAATATGAGGCAGCAACGGAAAGCCTGAAATAAAAAGGAAAATTTGGATCTAGGACAAGAGTTGTTGTTTGAGGAAATTTCTGTTCCATTTTGGTTGAGAAATCCTGCAACACCGTTTTAAGCTCGGGCGTTACGTATTGTCTGTTCAATGCACAATACAATGTCGATTGCATTTTGAAAGTGCCTTTGGACATGCAGGGAATTGGTTCACGTCCAAACATCGGAGCGACCATGAGCGCACCGATTGATAGCGCAAAGTAAGCCGAGGCAAAAACCAGTACGCGCCGCCTAAAACAAATAGCAAAAAGCCACGCCAATCCCCCTAGTTGTGTAAGAAGCGTCAGAAAAAGAAATATGAGTGAGTGAAATACTGTTCGGGTCATAGGGTATGTCTACCGCAAATATTGATAATGCGGCAGTAAAATGTGAACGGCAGAAGGGTCCCCACAGCTGCCATTGAACGGTGGTCGGCAGAAAGTCCGCTACCAACCCCCTACCCCGCCAACAACGCTTCCTTTACGAAATCCATCCTGTCCTGGCCCCAATGCATTTCCTTGCCGACAAAGAAGGTCGGCGCGCCGAAGGCGCCGCGCTTTGCGGCTTCCGCGCTTACCTCGATGAGTTGGTGCTTGATCGCCGGGTCGGTTGAGCGGCTTGCATATTCCTGCGGGTCAATTCCGGCAGCACTCACGATCTCGCTGATCACGCCGGCATCCGTCAGGTCGCGATTGTCGGCCCACATCGCATCCATGAAGCCATCGGTAAGCGCCAGAAACCGCGGATCATCGACATAAGCGAGCAGCCCGCGCATCACATGCACCGAATTGAGCGGGAAATGTTCGTTCATCCAGAACTTGACGCCCAGCCGCTTGGCAAAGCGCCTCAGATCATGAAACAGCCATTTGCCCTTGTTCGGCACCGTGATCGGGCTGGAACTGCCCGCTTCCTTGAACAGGCCAGGCAGGAACATCGGTCGGTAGATGATTTTCGCACCGGTCTCCTCCACCAGTTTTGGCAATTGTTTCCACGCCAGATAGCTGGCTGGTGAAATCACGTCGAAAAAGAACTCTACGGTCCGTTCCTGGCTGGTCATCCGGCATCCTCCCTTTGGCGCGACATTACCGCTTGCTGCCATATTGTCCATAAGCCGGGTTCATGTGCCTTGCATTTGCCGGCAGTGTGGGCAATCGTGCCCGCAAATCGCTGCATCGGCCCGATCGGCCCAAGAAAATCCCTCGCGCCTGGAGCCACCCATGAAAGCCGGTGACCATCTCTTCCTTGTCGACGGTTCGGCCTATATCTTCCGCGCCTATCATGCGCTGCCTCCGCTCACGCGCAAGTCTGACGGCCTGCCGGTGGGCGCGGTCTCGGGTTTCTGCAACATGATGTGGAAACTGATGAAGGACACGCGCGACACTTCCGTGGGCGTGACACCAACGCATTTCGCCGTGATTTTCGACTATTCCTCGAAGACCTTCCGCAACGAGCTCTATCCGCAATACAAGGCCAACCGCCCCGAGCCGCCTGAAGACCTGCGCCCGCAATTCGCGATCATCCGCCAGGCGACCATTGCCTTCAACGTGCCCTGCATCGAGATGAAGGATTTCGAGGCCGATGATCTCATCGCCACCTATGCAAGGCAGGCGCGCGAGGCGGGCGGCGATGTGACGATCATTTCCTCCGACAAGGATCTGATGCAGCTCGTCGGCCCCAATGTCATTCTCTATGACCAGATGAAGGACAAGCGGCTCGGCATCCCGGAAGTGATCGAGAAATGGGGTGTGCCACCGGAAAAGATGATCGATCTCCAGGCCCTGTCGGGTGATTCAACCGACAATGTTCCCGGCGTTCCCGGCATCGGCCCCAAGACCGCCGCGCAATTGCTCGAGGAATATGGCGATCTCGAAACCCTGCTCGAAAGGGCGTCGGAGATCAAGCAGCAGAAGCGGCGCGAAAACCTGATCGAACATGCAGGCCTCGCCCGCATCTCGAAGCAACTCGTCACGCTGAAGGATGACGTACCGCTCGACGTGCCGCTTGATGCGCTGGCGCTGGAACCGGCCAACGGCCCGCAGCTTGTGGCCTTTCTCAAGGCGATGGAATTCACCTCGCTCACACGCCGCGTTGCTGAGGCTACCGGCACCGATGCCTCGGCCGTTGAGCCTGCCGTGGTCGCCGTCAATGGCTTCGAGGCGCAGCGCGGCCCCGATCTCGAACCCGCTGCTCCGGCTGCGTCGGCAAAAACTTCCGATCCCGGTCCGGCAGCGCCAGCAAATGCGGATGTCAACACCCCCGCTTCGCTGGTGGCGCTGCGCCAGAGCGAGCCGCAGCCCTTCGACACCGCCGCCTATGAATGCATCCGCGATGCCGCAGCGCTTGATCGCTGGATTGCTGAAATCCGCGAAAAGGGCGTGGTTGCGGTTGATACCGAAACCACTTCGCTCGATCCGATGCAGGCAGAACTGGTCGGCATTTCGCTCGCCACGGCTCCCGGCCGCGCCTGCTATATCCCGCTCGCGCACAAATCCGGCAGCGGTGATCTGCTGGGCGGCGGGCTGGTCGAGGGCCAGTTGGGCGAGCGGGAAGTATTCGGCGCACTCAAGCCGCTGCTCGAAGACCCGGCGATCCTGAAGATCGGCCAGAACATGAAATATGACTGGCTGGTCTTCAAGGAACACGGCGTGGACTTGCGCCCGTTCGACGACACGATGCTGATGTCCTATGTGCTCGATGCGGGAACCAACAGCCACGGCATGGACGAATTGTCAAAACGCTGGCTCGGCCACGAGCCGATTTCCTACAAGTCACTGACCGGCAGCGGCAAATCCTCCGTAACCTTCGACATGGTCGAAATCGACAAGGCGACGCACTACGCCGCCGAGGACGCCGACGTGACCTTCCGGCTGTGGCGGATATTGAAGCCACGCCTTGCCGCCGAGGGCATGACAACCGTCTATGAGCGGCTGGAACGCCCGCTGGTTGACGTACTCGCCCGCATGGAACAGCGCGGCATCAGCGTTGACCGGCAGATCCTGTCGCGCCTTTCGGGCGAACTGGCACAGGCAGCAGCCGGGCTTGAGGAGGAAATCTACCAGCTTGCCGGAGAGCGCTTCAATATCGGCTCGCCCAAACAGCTTGGCGAAATCCTGTTCGGCAAGATGAACCTGCCCGGCGCCTCGAAAACCAAGACTGGCCAGTGGTCTACCTCGGCGCAGGTGCTGGAGGACCTTGCGGGCGAGGGTCATGAACTGCCACGCAAGATTGTGTTCTGGCGCCAGCTGACCAAATTGAAATCCACCTATACCGATGCCCTGCCCGGTTTCATCCATCCCCGCACGAAGCGCGTGCACACATCCTACGCCATGGCATCCACCTCGACGGGGCGCCTGTCCTCGTCCGAGCCGAACCTGCAAAACATTCCGGTGCGTACAGCCGAAGGCCGCAAGATCAGGACAGCCTTTGTGGCTGAAAGAGGCAACAAGCTGATTTCCGCCGACTATTCGCAGATCGAATTGCGGGTGCTGGCCCATATTGCCGACATACCGCAGCTCACCCAGGCTTTTGCCGATGGTCTCGACATTCACGCGATGACCGCATCGGAAATGTTCGGTGTTCCGGTCGAAGGCATGGACCCGATGATCCGCCGTCGCGCCAAGGCGATCAATTTCGGCATCATCTACGGCATTTCCGCCTTTGGCCTTGCCAACCAGCTGTCGATCCCGCGTGAAGAGGCGTCTGCCTATATCAAGACCTATTTCGAGCGCTTTCCCGGTATTCGCGGTTATATGGACGAGACCAGGCGCTTCGCCCGCGAGCATGGTTATGTCGAAACCATTTTCGGCCGCCGGGCGCATTATCCCGAGATTGCTGCTTCCAATCCGCAGGTGCGGGCTTTCAATGAGCGCGCCGCCATCAATGCGCCGATCCAGGGTTCGGCTGCCGACATCATCCGGCGCGCGATGGTTCGCATGGAAGCGGCATTGCTCAAGGAAGGGCTGTCAGCCCGCATGCTGCTGCAGGTGCATGACGAACTGATCTTCGAGACTGCAGAGGAAGAAGTGGAGGCCACTATCCCGGTCATCCGCAAGGTGATGGTCGATGCGCCATTTCCCGCCTTGTCCCTGAGCGTGCCGCTGCAGGTTGATGTCCGCGCCGCAGACAACTGGGATGAGGCGCATTGAGGAGTGCGATCTTTTGAATTTGCTAGCCCTTGATGCAGAAGCAATCGCCGCCTTTGCGATTGCCTCTGCGCTGATCGAACTGACGCCGGGCCCGAACATGACCTATCTCGCCATAGTCGCGGCAGGAGAGGGTCGCCGCTTTGGTTTCATGTCCGTCGCCGGCGTGGCGCTGGGTCTCGGCCTGATCGGCATTGCGGCAGCGCTCGGCGTGGCCGCATTGTTGCAGTCGTCCGTGCTGGTATGGGAGGTGATGCGCTGGGCCGGCGTCCTCTATCTGCTCTGGCTGGCCTATGACGGATGGCGCGGAGACGGGGCGGTGGAGGTTGCTGGCGAGGGGGCAAACCGCGGCTGGATGCATTTCCGCCGGGGTTTGATCACCAATGTCCTCAATCCGAAGGCAGCAATGTTCTATGTGGCCGTTCTTCCGACCTTCCTGCCGCAAACGCCTTCCCTCAATCAGGTCCTGTTGCTGACCATGGTCTATGTCGCCATTGCCACCGCGATCCATGCAGCGATTGTTGCGATGGCAGGTTATGCCAGACCCTTCCTCATTGATCCGGTGCGCGAACGCTTTGCTCGGCGCACCCTTTCCCTGTTGCTGGCCTTTGTGGCATTGTGGTTCGCATGGAAATCCGCCCGCTGATGCTGGCGATGGTTGAACAGGTTGGAAGCATGTCATGGAAAGTGACCTGAGCCGCAATCCCTCACCGGGTTTTGCCCGCAATCCGGGCTACTCGATTACCACCGAACGCCATGGCGGAACGGTAGTCGTATCATTCGAGGGTACCGAGATCGCGCGCAGTCAGAATGCAATCCTGTTGCGCGAGGGCAGCTATCCCTCGGTGATCTACATGCCATTGGAAGACGTCAACCCAGCCCGCATCCGACGGTCTTCACATGGCACACACTGCCCCTACAAGGGCGAGGCAAGCTACTGGAATGTCGAGATCGGCGAGCATGAGATCGACAATGCCCTGTGGGGATATGAGATTCCCTATGACGAAATGCTGGAAATTGCCGGCCTTGTCGCCTTCTATCCAAACAAGGTCACCATCACCGGCTGAACGCTGTCGTGGCAATTTTTCCCCCATTGCCAACAAACCGGCCCTTGGCTAAGTCAGGTATGACAAGAAACAAACCGGAACCGCATCATGCTGTCAAACCTGCCGACTGCCCGCCTGCGTGAACTCGACGCTGCCCATCACCTGCATCCTTTTACCGATCACGGCAACCTGAAACTCGATGAACGCCGCGTCATTGTCCGCGCAGATGGCGTCTGGCTGCATGACAGCGAGGGCAATCGGATCCTTGATGGCATGGCCGGCCTGTGGTGCATGAATGTCGGGCATGGCAGGCAGGAGATCGTTGAGGCGGTCCGCGCCCAGATGAGCGAGCTCTCCTATTACAATACCTTTTTCAAGACCACGAATGAACCTGTAATCGAACTTTCTGCACTGCTTGCGGAAATTACGCCGCCGCAATTCAACATGTTCTTCTATGGAAGTTCCGGCTCCGATTCGAACGACACTATCTTCCGCATGGTCCGCACCTATTGGGACATACTGGGCAAACCGGAAAAGAAGACCATAATCGCCCGCAAGAACGCCTATCACGGCTCGACGGTTGTCGGTGCATCGCTTGGTGGCATGGCCGGCATGCATGCGCAATCCGGCCTGCCAATCCCCGGTATTGTGCATATTGCCCAGCCCTATTGGTTCGGCGAGGGCATGGACATGAGCCCGCATGACTTCGGCATCCATGTAGCGCAGGAGCTGGCTCGTGAAATCGACCGCCTGGGTGAAGGCAAGATTGCGGCTTTCATAGCTGAACCGATACAGGGCGCTGGAGGTGTCATCATCCCGCCCGACAGTTACTGGCCGGAAGTGAAGCGCATCCTCGATGAGCGTGACATCCTGTTCGTGTCAGATGAGGTGATCTGCGGCTTCGGCCGAACCGGGCAATGGTTCGGCTGCGAGACATACGGCACCGAGCCCGACCTGATGACCCTGGCAAAGGGCCTGTCATCGGGCTATCTGCCGATCGGTGCGGTCGCTGTTTCGGACAAGGTGGCGAAGGCTTTCCACGGCAAGGCCGGTGATTTCAATCACGGCTACACCTATTCCGGCCATCCGGTGGCCTGCGCGGCTGCAATTGCCAACCTCAACATCATCCGCCGCGAGAAACTGGTAGAGCGTGTCGCCAGCGACATCGGTCCCTATCTCAAGGAACGCTGGCTCAGGCTTGCCGATCACGAACTGGTCGGTGAAGCCCGCATGACAGGCCTTGTTGGCGCCCTTGAACTCATCCCCGACAAGAAGGATTTGCGCAAGCGCTTCGAAAATGTCGGCTCGGTCGGCACTCTGGCGCGTGACAATTCCTTTGCCAACGGTCTGGTGATGCGCGCAGTGCGTGACAGCCTGATCCTTTCGCCGCCACTGGTTCTCAGCCATGAGGAAGCGGACATCCTGGTCGAAAAGGCACGAAAGACACTTGACGACAGTTGGGCTGCGTTGAAGAAACAGGGTCTGGTGGCCTGACGCGCGCTGAAAGCTGCGCAAGCGCCATTTGCACCAGGAGCAAGGCGGTCAACAGGAAAAGATTTGACGTTGCCCGCCGCGCGCCCATCGGTTAAACAGGCGCAAGCGTGACACGTTTCGCACATCATGCAGGATCGCTGTCGACTGGCACCCGTAGCTCAGCTGGATAGAGTGCTGCCCTCCGAAGGCAGAGGTCACAGGTTCGAATCCTGTCGGGTGCGCCAATCCGGAATGCGCCATGCAAGTCCCGTCAAACTCATGGATGAGGCAAAGCCGGTGACCCGGTTTCAGTATCTTGCCGAGGGGCAAACGCCTGCGTTTACCTGAACGTGAAAAAGGGCATTTTCAGCCCGCGCAGATGTTGCCAATGTGGACCTCCGCGTGCGGATGCCTTAACAGTCGGCCACAACCTGAGTTGAAGCGGGGGTCCGCAGGCCATGAGCGTAGAAATCCATCCCGGTGCAATTGTCAGCAGGCTGGCTGACATCGAACCGTCCGTGCGGGGAACCAGGATTGAAATAGCAGCGGGCGCGCGGGTGGACAGTTTTGTGAAAATCAAGCCTGCCGGTGGCTCAGGGGATGTCCGGATCGGCGAAAACAGCTATATCAACAGTGGTTGCGTCCTCTATACCGGCAACGGAATTTCTATCGGCAAGGATGTCCTGATCGCCGCAAACTGTACCTTGGCCCCCACCAACCACGCGTTTCGGCAGATCGATGTTCCAATCCGCTTGCAGGGGTTTCAGGCTTCGCGCGGTGGTATTGTCATTGAGGATGATGTCTGGATCGGTGCAAATTGCGTATTGCTGGATGGCGCCTATGTGGAAACCTGCTGCGTGATCGCTGCCGGTTCAGTGGTGCGCGGACGTTTGAAGGCTGGTTGCATCTATGCAGGCAACCCACTTAAAGTCATCGGAAAACGAACCTGAATTGCTGCTTGGCAGGCGACATCAGGATTGACCAACCTTCCAGCCGTTCAAGTTTCGTTCCGGCATGGCACACAAGAGAATGGATGTGGTTCCCATGAACGCCTTGGTATCAATTTCAGTTCCCACCTATGAACGCGCTGAATTGGCCAAAATCTGCCTGGAATCCTTGCGGGATCAAACCTATGCAAATATCGAGGTTTCGGTATTCGACAATTCGGGCACGGGAGACATAGAGAAACTGGTGATGGAAATCGGGGATCCCAGGTTCTCATACAACAGGAATGATCCCGGCGTTTCGGACATCCTCATTTTGAACCATCGACGCGCATTCGCGCCCAGAAAGGGTAAATACCATTTTGTGCTTACCTCCGATTATGCGCTGGCGCCCTCGGCGATCTCGAAAATGGTGGAAGCCCTCGAGACCAACCCCGGGATATGTGCAGTTTCCTGTGGTACCAAGACCCTTGACTTGAAATCAGGAAAGGAAACACCAGAGCGCGACAAACTGGTTGAATCAAAACACTATGACAAAGCCGATCAGACCCTCGACAGCACTTCGCTTGTAATATCGGCATTCAGTTCTTTTTCAGGCGTTGGGCTTGTCTATCACAGCTTGCTGCATTCAAGTTTGCTGGAAAACCGGATGATTTCGGATATTTACTTCAATCATGCAAGTGAGCATCATTTGGGTTTGGAACTGCTGATGGTGAAACCCAAATTCGGATATATCGCCGAACCCTTGAAGATCAGTATCGAGAACAACGATCATTACAGCGAGCAACGATACCGGGGAAATGCGCATTTTGCCCAGTGGATTTGTCGAGAAATGTTTTTCACCCAGCACTACGCGGAATTGACCGCCCGCAACTATCCGATTCTGAAAATGCGATTGGGGATCATCCGTGGATATCTGCGGGCCAGCATGTCGCGCCATCCCGCCGACGCGGTGTTCGAACCACTCTTGCTCGCGATGCGCCAACTGACCCCTGTACTGGCCGCTTGTGCTGTCGGCATTCTGCTCAGCCCGATATATGTCGTCCGCAAACTGTTTCGTCGCGCCCGCTAGGCTCCGGTTCCTTGCTGCCAATCGCATTTTGGGTGGTATCAAAAGCCCATTCATTGTAGTTTGCTGAAAGATGTGCAATCAGGGCGCTTGCACCTGTGCGAGATATGGAAATGAACCTCAAGAAATTGTTGCGGCGGTCTGCCGCCCGTAAATACAACTACCAACAGGACGGGCTGTGGACACTGCATAACGCTGATTTCATTAAGGAAAGCGATTTCGCGCGTGCCTATGATGCTGGCGTGTCAACAGGTTCCTGGGGCGAGAGCCAGATACAGTGGCGGGTTCGAGTGGCGCTATGGGCGGCGTCGATCGGTGCAGAACTCCCTGGTGACTTCGTCGAATGCGGCGTCAATCTGGGTGGATTGGCAAAGTCGGTTGTCACCTATCTGCCATGGCGAAAACTGAACAAGAAATTCTTTCTGTTTGACACATTTGAAGGCTTCCACAGACCGTATCTCACCGATAGTGAAGCCAGCCGCAAGCTGCATGCGGAGTACGGACAGGATGTATATGCAAAGGCGGCAAGCAATTTCGAGGGTGTCGACCACATCCATCTGGTCAAGGGTGCCGTGCCCGACACCCTTTCGCAGGTGGATATCGGTGAAGTGGCATATCTTTCGATAGACATGAACTGCGTCTATCCCGAGGTGGAGGCGTTCAGACATTTCAAGCCAAGACTGTCAAAGGGAGCTGTGGTCTTGCTGGATGACTACGGGTGGACGGGTCATGAGGAGCAGAAACAGGCTTTCGATCAGTTGTCGAAAGAATTTGATCTGCCCTTGCTCCCGCTCCCGACCGGTCAGGCCTTAATGATAAACAGGTAAATGGAAGTATTGAATTTATGTCACGATTTACAGTTTTGGGATGCAACGGTTTCATCGGATCCAACCTTTGCAAGCATCTGCGCGAAAATGGCCATGATGTGATTGCCGCTGATCGTACCTGGCTTTCAGGTGCAAGATCGTCAGATTTCTCAGTCCATCCGTACAATCAGGACTTGGGGCACGTTATCTATGCAATCGGTCTGACGGCAGACTTTCGTGGTCGCCTGCGTGATACCATGCAAGCCCATGTGACGATATTGAATGAAACACTTCAGTCAGCCCGGTTCGACTCCCTGCTCTATCTTTCCTCCACGCGAATTTACGATCACAACGGCAGCACAAGCGAAGATGCGCAGATCGCGGCAAATCCCGCTAAGGATGACGATTCCTACAACATATCGAAACTCGCAGGCGAAAGCAGTTGTCTCGCCTGGCCGGACGAAAAGGTCCGCGTCGCAAGGCTGTCCAATGTCGTGGGTTTTGACACTGGCTCGCAGAATTTTCTGACGACACTCATTCAGGAGGCTGCGCTCGAGGGCCGCATTACCTTGCTGCAGTCGGAAAAATCGGAAAAGAACTACATCAACATCTCGGATGTGTGTTCGGCGATCGAAATGATTGCGCTGCAGGGCAGGCACCGACTGTACAACGTGGCCGGGAAACGGAATATCAGCCACCGCGAACTGGCGGGCAAGGTGGCCGAGATTTGCAAAGCCGAATTGGTCACAAATCCGGACGCACCTGTCGTCTCCTTTCCCGAAATCGATACAGATAGGTATGATCACGAATTCAAGGCCGGAAAATCCGATGTCATGCAGGGCATTGACGACCTTGTTCCGAAATACCTCGCCTATTATCGCGCGACTGATCCAAAGCTGCGCGGAATTGTCGAAATCGACGAGGCCCGAAACCAGCTTACCTATCGCGACGAGGTCGTCACCACGCCGGTTACGTTTCCCATGGAAAGTGCAGAGGCGTTCGAAATCGGATCGAAGAGCTGGCTGCGCCTGGGCTGGGATGTCAAGCATGTTTATTCGTTCACCTGGATGGGTCGGCCGATCATCCAGTTGCCCGAGGACATGGTGCGCATTGCTGAGCTTGTCTACAGTGTGAAGCCGACCCTCATCATCGAGACGGGAATCGCCCATGGCGGCTCGCTGATATATTATGCGAGCCTGTTCGAGGCCATGGGACAAGGGCGTGTGATCGGAATTGACATTGATATCCGCGCACAGAACCGCAGGGCAATCGAATCGCATGAAATGTTCCACCGCATTGAACTCGTCGAAGGCAGTTCAATTGAGAAATCGACCGTCGAGGCGGTGAGCAAATTGGTTCGCGATGACGACACCGTCATGCTGATTCTCGACGCCAATCACAAGAAGGATCATGTGCTGGCCGAGTTGCGGGCTTATGCTCCGTTGGTAACTGTGGGAAGTTACGCAGTGGCGGCAGACGGTATCATGGCGCAGGTCGCAGGCGGCCCCAGAACCGGCGATGACTGGTTGACCAGCAATCCCAGTGAGGCTGCGCGGGAGTTTGTGAAAGAGAATTCCGATTTTGTCATTTCGGAGCCAAGGCCCCGGTTCAATGAGGGTGTTGTTCGCCGCCATGTCACTTATTGGCCGGACGGATATCTGAAACGTATCAAAGCCTGACAGCTTCGAATGACGAGGTCGAAATGAGCAGGTTTTGGGAAGGCAAGCGTGTACTCGTAACCGGGCACACAGGTTTCAAGGGCGGATGGCTGGTCTTCTGGCTAAGGCATCTTGGCGCTGAGGTTTACGGGTATTCGTTACCTGCGCCCACTACGCCCTCCTTCTATGAACTTCTGGGCTTGAGCCGGATGATGGCTGGCGAGTATCTCGGGGACATCCGTGACCGCACGGCACTCTCGCGCTTCGTTTCCGCACAGCAATTCGACGTCGTTTTTCATTTGGCTGCGCAGCCGCTTGTGCTTGCCTCCTATGATGATCCGCATGAGACCCATGAGACCAATATTCTTGGTACGTTGAACATCCTGGAAGAAGCGCGCAGCGCAAGATTGAAAACCGGTGTCATCATCGTTGCAACTTCCGACAAGGTTTACCTCAACAACGAACTGGGGAAGCGGTTTTCCGAAGACATGCCTTTGGGTGGGGCGGACCCGTATAGCGCTTCAAAAGCTGCAGCAGAAATCGTTTCGCAAAGTTACATCAAGGCTTTTTTTCGGGAACCGGAAACATTGATGTGTTCGACCGTGCGGGCGGGCAATGTTTTTGGCGGAGGTGATTTCGCGCCCAACCGGATTGTGCCGGACTTGTACCGTTCAATTGAGAATAACAAGCCTGTCGAAATCAGGAATCCCGATGCGGTCCGGCCCTGGCAGCATGTTCTGGACCCGTTATCGGGCTATATGACCCTTGCGGAAAGGCTTTCGAAAAAAAGGGAAAAACAGTTGCAGGGTGGCTGGAACTTCGGTCCCGCGGACCACGGCCATGTCCCGGTGAAGGAACTGGTCGAGGAGTTTTTCGGCAGGTGGCGCAAACCCGGCATGAACATTGAAAAGAACCGCTCTTCGGCGCGTTCCGAAGCCCAGCATCTTTCGCTCGACATCTCGAAAGCCTCGTCGCAACTCGGGTGGCATCCACGACTGGGTTTGGAAAGCGCGGTCCAATGGACGGTGGAATGGTACAAGGCTCTGAATGAAACGCCAGATGCATTGGTGAGCCTGTCTTTGCATCAATTGGAAGCCTTTATGAAAATGGGGACAAACAACCATGGCAGGCCCGAAGTTTGAATTGAATGAAATGAGTGTCGTCATTCTGGCTGGCGGAATGGGCACAAGAATGCAAGAGCATACTTCGGCGCTACCAAAGCCCATGGTCAGGCTCGCCGAACGCCCGATCCTGTGGCATATCATGAAGCATTACAGCATGTTCGGTGTGCGCCGGTTCGTGATTTGCCTTGGTTATCTTGGCGATCAGATCCGTGATTATTTTGTGAATTACTGGCGCTACAATCGCGACATACAGATTGGTCTCAAAGACCATGATATCCAGGTATTGCCGGGCCAGGATGATCCGGAGGACTGGGAGATCATCCTTTGCGAAACGGGCGCAAGGACGCTCACGGCCAAGCGT
This sequence comes from Nitratireductor sp., assembly GCA_041397525.1. Lineage (GTDB taxonomy): Bacteria > Pseudomonadota > Alphaproteobacteria > Rhizobiales > Rhizobiaceae > BOKV01. The sequence continues at coordinate 220,127 of JAWKWL010000006.1, read as the reverse complement.
GTCAAACAGGTCTTGCAGCGAATTGGGCAAGATACGTTCTTCCTGACATATGGGGATGGTCTGGCTTCTGTGGATGTGGCCAAAACACTTTCCCACCATCGCGCCCAGAATGGAACGCTCGCCACGATCACGGCTGTTCGCCCTTCTTCACGCTTTGGAGAACTCGATATTTCCGGCAACAAGATCACGAACTTTCATGAGAAACCGCAATCGAGCGGCGGCTGGATCAATGGCGGTTTCATGGTGATGGAGAAGCAGGCATTCGATCATCTGTCCATTGACGATGACGTCAGTCTTGAAGAAGGCGTGCTATCCTACCTCGCCGAACAGCATGCGCTGTCGGTCTATCGCCACAATGGCTTCTGGCAATGCATGGACACCCCGCGCGAAAGGGACCTGCTGGAGGGCCTCTGGCTGTCGGGTGACGCGCCATGGTTGCGTATCACTTCATAGGATGGGCACCATGTACAAGCTCAAGGCAACGCCGTTGGATATTGATGGCTCGTTTGTTTTTGACTGGTCGCCTGTAGTGGACGAGCGTGGCCTGTTTTCCCGCTTGTTTTGCGAAAGGGAACTGCGTGATCAATGCGGTATTGTACGGCCCTTTGTACAAGGCAACTACTCCACGAATACCATGCGGGGAACCCTTCGTGGATTGCATTTTCTGGCCGCCCCAAAACTGGAAGGCAAGCTGGTCCGCTGCCTTCGCGGTGAAGTCCAGGACATATTCGTTGACCTTAGGCTCAATTCGCCGACGAGATTGCAATATGTCAACATTACGCTGTCTGCACAAAACGGGAAGATGATCTATGTTCCCCCCGGCTGTGCCCATGGTTACCTCACCTTGTCGCAGGAGGCTGATGTCTTTTATCTTGTGCAGGAGCATTACGAAAAAGAGTTTGATCGCGCACTTGCCTGGAACGACCCGGACTTGAACCTCCCATGGACCAGGTTCGACGAGTATCAGCTTTCCGAAAGAGATCGACTGGCTCCGGAATTCAGCAAATTCGAGGTATCAGACTTTCTGGAAATATAGAAGAACAGGATCGCAGTGTTGCGGTTTACCCCGGACAATCCGGCGTTTGAACGTGCGGTTTTGCCTGTGCAGAAAAACTTCAAGAGTTATGTTTGATTACTTTTCAGGAGCCTGTTCCGGTGCCATGTTCTAACCATCTGACAAGAACAACCTTTCTGAGCTATCCATGTCAGCCCCAAATTCGTGGCCTGACGCTGGAACCCGGTTGCATCGCGTTCCGGTAGATCGCCGGGCGCCGGTTCAGTCATGCTGATGATGCCACTCTTGTTGAAACGGTTTTCACCGGCGCGCGATAACCGGTATAGCCACTTCGAAACCTGAAACTCTTCCAACGAGCCCTTGAAATGAAACGCTCCCACATCAACACCATCATGGCTGAAGCGGATGACCTGATCAGGCGCAACGGGTTTGTTCTGCCACCCTTTGCCAACTGGTCTCCTGAAGCGTTTGTGCAGCGGCGGGAAAAGGCGCGCCACATCATCGAGTCCAGGTGTGGCTGGGACATTACAGACTATGGTGCGGGGCGCTTCGACGAGATGGGCTTGTTTCTGTTCACCCTTCGCAACGGTCTCTTGTCCGATCTCAATTCCGGCCGCGGCATGTGCTACGCGGAAAAGCTGTTGATCTCCCGCCGCGACCAGCTCTCGCCGATGCATACCCATTTCATCAAGGCCGAGGACATCATCAATCGCGGCGGAGCGACGCTGGTGGTGGAACTTTTCGGCTCGGATGACCACGGAAATTTCGCGGAGGATCGCGGTGGCACGGTATGGTGTGACGGCATCCGGCGGGACTATCGCGCCGGCGAAAAACTGCAGTTGCTGCCAGGCGAAAGCGTCACCCTGCGCCCTGGCGACTGGCATGCCTTCTGGGGTGAAGGTGGAGATGTTCTGATCGGCGAGGTCTCGACAGTCAATGACGATGAAACCGACAATATCTTCCGTGATCCGATCGGCCGATTTGCCAATATTGACGAGGACGTTGCCCCCACACATCTGTTGGTGAGCGATTACCCCAAGTGGCTGCAGACCAGGTCTTGAGTTGATGGCGGCGCTCTCTGCCCGCTTCGCTCAGGTAACCTTTCCTGCCCTGCGGTATTTCGGATTGTCCCATGTCCGGTTTGCCATCACCTCTTCCATGATGGCGACGGCGGCCAGCACGTCACCTTCGTCGATATAGAGCGGAGTGAAACCGAAACGCATGACATCGGGAGCGCGGAAATCGCCGATCACGCCACGTTCGACAAGCGCCTGCATTGCGGCATATCCATCCTCGAAGGCAAAGGAAACCTGGCTGCCTCGCTGCGATCCGTCGCGCGGGCTGACAAGGCGCAATTGCGGGCAGCGGGCCTCGACCTCGCGGATGAACAATTCGCCCAGCCGTAACGATGCCGCCCGAATGTCAGCCATCGCCACCCCCTCCCAGACTGTGAGTGCTGCTTCAAGCGCGCTCAGTTGCAATACCGGCGGGGTTCCCACCCGCATGCGCTCTATGCTGGCAGCCGGGCGGTAGTCGGGATCAAAGGCAAATGGAGCGTCATGTCCCAGCCAGCCGGCGAGCGCTGGCTCGATTGTCGTGGTGATGTCAGGACGCACATAGATGAACGCCGGCGCGCCCGGCCCGCCATTGAGATATTTGTAAGTGCACCCGACCGCGAACTCGCAATGGGCACCTTGCAAGTCCACCTCCAATGCCCCGGCACTATGCGCCAGATCCCAGATCGCTACCACACCGGCCGCATGCGCCTGCTTCGTGATTGCCTTCATGTCATGCTTGCGCCCGGTTCGGTAATCGACCTCCGTCAGCAACACTGCTGCTACGCTGTCGTCGATCTTGCCGGCAACATCATCGGGCTCGGGCGTCTTCAATTTGTACCCCGCCTGCTTCAGCGCGATCAGCCCTTGCGCCATGTAGAGATCTGTCGGGAAATTTCCGTTGTCTGAAAGGATAACCTTGCGCTCCGGCCGCATGGCAAGCGCGGCCGCCAATGCCTGAAACACCTTGATCGACAAGGTGTCACCCATCACGACACTGCCCTGCGCCGCCCCGATCAGGCGGGCAATCATGTCTCCCACCCGAACGGGCTGGTCCATCCAGCCGCAATTGTTCCAGCCGCGGATCAGTTCGCCGCCCCATTGCATTGAGACCGTGTCAGCGACAGTTTTTGCAACTGCTTTTGGCAACGGGCCCAGCGAATTTCCGTCGAGATAGATGATCCCGTCGGGAATTTCGAAAGCCTCTTTTCTCGGCAGTCCGACCACTACAATCCACCCCTCATTTGCCATAGCTCCGGAAACAGTTCGACCTCCAGCATCCGCCGAAGATATTTGACACCGCTCGTTCCACCGGTGCCGCGCTTGAAGCCGATCACGCGTTCGACCGTGGTAACATGGTTGAAGCGCCATCGCCGGAAATAATCTTCGAGGTCAACAAGCTTCTCCGCCATCTCATACAACATCCAGTGCGCGCCGGGATCACGATAGATCACCGTCCACGCCTTGACTATCTCCTCGCTGGACTGATGCGGGTTGTCCATCCGGTAAACGCCCGGATCAAACCGCAGCCCGAGTTCCCTTTCAAGTGCGTTGAGCGCCACGTGATAGAGCGAGGGACGGGAAAGTTCATGAGCCAGCATTGCATGCAGTTCCGGCCGGTGTTCGTGCACCTTCATCATGGCCGTGTTGCGGTTGCCAAGCATGAACTCGATCACGCGGTACTGGTGCGACTGGAAGCCGGAAGACGCGCCAAGTTGCTCCCGGAACGTCGTATAGTCACTCGGCGTCATGGTGCGCAGCACATCCCAGGCATTGTTGAGCTGTTCGAAGATTCGCGACACCCGCGACAACATCTTGAACGCCTCATCGACCTTGCCCTCGACGATCAGTTCCCGGGCTGCACCCAGTTCGTGCAGGATCAGCCGCATCCACAATTCGGAAGTCTGGTGCTGGACGATGAAAAGCATTTCGTCATGCGCATCCGACAGCGGCTTCTGGGCAGCCAGGATCACATCCATGTTCAGATAGTCGCCGTAACTCATGTCCCTGGCGAAGGACATTCTGGCACCGTCTTTTTCAGGATCATAGGCATCTGCCATTGATGGGCCTCATCGCTGCTCGCATTCCCCGACCGGCGACAACGATAAATTTCCTCCAATGTTTCTTCAAGCCTAAAATTTTATGCTTGAAACAAAATTCAGGTCACACTAGGCTTGCGGTTGAAGGTCCGGCTGAACGGGAATAGGGAGGTCACAATGCGCGTAGCATGCATCGGCGGTGGGCCTGCAGGTCTTTATTTCGCGATTTCCCTCAAGCTGCGCCGCCCTGACGCCGAGATAGTAGTCTTTGAACGCAACCAGGCTGACGACACTTTTGGCTGGGGCGTGGTCCTTTCCGATGAGACACTGGACAACCTGGCTCGCAACGACCCTGAAAGCGCGCGCACCATCAAAAGCCATTTTGCCTACTGGGATGACATTGCAGTCCATTACCGGGGCGAGAAGATCGTTTCGACCGGGCACGGTTTTTGCGGTATCGGGCGAAAGCAGTTGCTGCTTGATCTTCAGGCCCGTGCCCGCGGGCTGGGGGTTGAACTGCGCTTCGGGGCGGAGGCAGCGACCGCGCTGGAACTCAGCAGGGAATTCGACATTGTCGTTGCCTCGGACGGGCTGAATTCCCGGACCCGCAATGATCTCGCCGAGCATTTCAAGCCTGACGTGGAAATGCGCGCTTGCAAGTTTGTCTGGTTGGGAACGCATCAGAAATTCGATGACGCGTTCACCTTCATTTTCAAGGAAACCGACAAGGGTTGGCTCTGGGTACACGCCTATCAGTTCGACGATGAAACCGCGACCTTCATTGTTGAAACCGACGAGGCCACCTGGAATGCCTATGGCTTCGGCTCAATGAGCCAGCAGGAAAGCATTGCGGTGTGCGAAGGCATATTCAGGGAATATCTGGGCGGCCATGGCCTGATGACCAATGCCAACCATATCCGCGGATCGGCATGGATCAATTTCCCCCGCGTCCTTTGTGAAAACTGGAGTTACAAGAACATTGTCCTGATGGGTGATGCATCGGCGTCGGCGCATTTCTCCATCGGCTCCGGCAGCAAACTGGCCATGGAAAGCGCAATAGCGCTTGCCGAATACATCGACACCAAACCGCTGGAAGAGGCGTTCCGGCTTTACCAGGACGAAAGACGGCTCGAGGTTCTGCGGCTCCAGTCTGCGGCGCGCAATTCGCTCGAATGGTTCGAGGAGGTCGGGCGTTATCTTCACCTTGATCCGGTGCAGTTCAATTATTCGCTGCTGACGCGCTCGCAACGCATCAGCCATGAAAACCTGCGCCTCCGCGATCCGCAATGGCTCAAGGGAGCCGAACGCTGGTTCCAGACCAGGGCAGGCGGTCCGGCTGATCCCGTTCGGCCTCCGATGTTTGCCCCCTTCAAGCTGCGCAAGATGGAACTGGCAAATCGGGTTGTGGTGTCACCGATGGCGCAATACAAGGCCGTTGATGGCTGCCCGACCGACTGGCACCTCGTCCATTACGGCGAACGTGCAAAGGGCGGTGCAGGCCTGGTCTTCACCGAGATGACCTGCGTGTCGCCACAAGGTCGCATCACGCCCGGCTGTCCTGGGCTCTATTCGCCGGAGCATGAACAGGCCTGGAAGCGCCTGACCGATTTCGTGCATGGTGAGACAGGTGCGAAGATCTGCTGCCAGATCGGTCATTCCGGCCGCAAGGGATCGACGCAGCTGGGATGGGAGAAAGCCGATGCACCGCTGAAAACGGGGAACTGGGAGCTTCTCTCCGCCTCGGCCATTCCGTGGTCGGATGCCAATGCCACTCCGCGCGCGATGAATCGTCACGACATGGACGTGATCCGTGACCAGTTTGTCAAAGCCACAAGCATGGCTGAGCGCGCAGGCTTCGACATGATCGAACTGCATGCCGCACATGGCTACCTGCTATCCTCCTTCATATCCCCATTGTCGAATATCCGCACCGACGAATATGGCGGAAGCCTGGAAAACCGCATGCGCTACCCGCTGGAAATCCTGGCCGCAATGCGAGCCGCATGGCCGCAGGACAAGCCGGTTTCGGTCAGGATATCCGCAAATGACTGGGTCGGGGAGGATGGTGTTACCCCCGAAGAAGCGGTTGAGATTGCCAGGGCATTTTCTCAGGCAGGTGCCGATATCATCGACGTTTCCGCCGGCCAGACCTCGACCCGAGCAAAGCCTGTCTACGGGCGAATGTTCCAGACCCCGTTTTCGGACCGCATCCGTAATGAAACCGGAATTGCAACGATGGCTGTGGGAAATATCTACGAAGCCGATCACGTCAATTCGATCCTGATGGCGGGCCGGGCTGATCTCGTTTGCATCGCACGTGCTCATCTTGCCGATCCATACTGGACGCTGCATGCGGCAACCGGGCTGGGAGATCGCCACGCATCATGGCCCTTGCCTTATCTTGCGGGACGCGACCAGAGCTGGCGCAATGCTGATCGCGAAGCGGAGATCATGCGCGCATGAACCTCGCGGATCGTCATATCGTTGTGACCGGTGGCGGCAGCGGGGTTGGCGCGGAAATTGCCGAAACCTTTGCTGCACTCGGCGCGAGGGTTTCGATCATCGGGCGGCGGTTGGAGCCTCTGCAGGAAGTTTCAGCCCGCATCGGCGCATTTGCAGTTTGCGCTGATGTTGGCAACGCAGAGGCACTGGAGCTGGCATTGGCATCAACCCGCGCCGAATTCGGTCCCGTCGCTGTCGCGATTGCAAATGCGGGTTCTGCTCCTTCCGCGCCCTTCCACAAGATTACCGCTGACGAATTCCAGTCGGCACTTTCGGTCAACCTCAACGGCGTGTTCCATCTTTGGCAAGCTTGCCTGGCCGACATGAAACAGGCCGGCTGGGGCAGGATGATCGCGATTGCCTCCACTGCCGGGCTGAAAGGCTATGGCTATGTCAGCCACTATTGTGCGGCCAAGCACGGGGTGGTCGGGCTGACCCGAGCCCTTGCACAGGAGCTGGGCCGGACCGGTATTACCGTGAACGCCATCTGCCCCGGCTTCATCGAGACGCCGCTGCTTGAACGCTCCATCGAAACCATTGTCGCGCAGACCGGAATGACCGCGCAAAAGGCAGCGGAATCGCTCATGGCAGGCAATCCGCAGAAGCGGTTCGTGACAACAGCGGAAGTTGCGCAAACGGCAGTGTGGCTGTGTTCGGACGCAGCCCGTTCGATCAACGGACATGCGCTGGCACTGTCGGGAGGGGAAACATGAGCGCAAGCCTTAAACGTGAAGCAGCGGTGGAACCGGAATCGAAGGAAAGCCTTCGGCTGTGGTTGAGAATCCTGAAAACCACACGGCTCGTCGAAGCGGAACTGCGCGAGCGGTTGCGGGTGAATTTCAACACCACCTTGCCGCGGTTTGACGTCATGTCCGCGCTCTATCGCAACCGGGATGGTTTGAAGATGAGCGAATTGTCGAAGCTCCTGATGGTCTCCAACGGCAATGTCACCGGCATTGTTGATCGATTGTCCGATGACGGCCTGACGCTGCGCGAAGCTGTCAGCGGCGACCGCAGGGCGATGCGGGTTCGCCTGACTACACGCGGAGTGGAGGAATTCCGGAGGCAGGCTGAAGCCCATGAAAAATGGGTAGGCGAACTCCTTTCAGGGCTCGATACACCAACATGCCGCGAAGTCGGGGCGCTGTTGTCCCAGGCGGTGATCCGGCACAAGGGAGAAATAACCGATGAGTGACATGCCGCAGCATTTCATGCTCAACATCGACAAACGGGTTGCTCGCATATTCCTGAACCGGCCCGAGCGGAAGAACCCCCTGACATTTGATAGTTACGCCGAACTGCGCGACTGGTTTCGCGCCCTGCCCTATCGCGATGACATCGATGCTGTGGTGTTTGCGTCCAATGGCGGCAATTTCAGTTCAGGCGGCGATGTGCACGACATCATCGGTCCGCTCACCCGCATGAGCATGAAAGAGCTGCTGGCTTTCACCAGGATGACAGGTGACCTCGTCAAGGCAATCATCAATTGCGGCAAGCCGATGATCGCCGCCATTGACGGTGTCTGCGTCGGTGCGGGCGCCATCATAGCCATGGCGTCTGACTTGCGCATTGCGACACCGGAGGCAATGACCGCCTTCCTGTTCACCCGTGTAGGGCTTGCCGGATGCGACATGGGGGCATGCGCCATCCTTCCCCGCATCATCGGACAGGGCCGCGCGGCAGAACTGCTTTATACCGGGCGGTCAATGTCTGCCGAAGAAGGTGCTGCCTGGGGATTTTACAACAAGGTGACGCCCGCGGGCGAACTGGAAGAAGCCGCGATGGAAATGGCAGGGCGCATTGTCGTCGGGCCGAATTTTGCCCACATGATGACCAAGACCATGCTCGCGCAGGAATGGTCGATGTCGATCGAACAGGCCATCGAAGCGGAGGCCCAGGCACAGGCGATCTGCATGCAGACCGAAGACTTCAAGCGCGCCTACAACGCTTTCGTTGCCAAGGGCAAACCCGAATTCAGGGGCGACTGATGGCCGACGAAACCTTCCTGACCTGGCCCTTCTTCGAAGATCGTCACCGCGCTCACGCCCGGGCCCTGGAGGACTGGGCCGTGACGAACCTTTCCACGATCGACCATGATGACACGGATGCAGCGTGCCGCGCACTGGTTCGCGCATTGGGTGAGGATGGCTGGCTACAGCCGACAGCGGCCGGTGAGGACGAAGGGCTTGATGTCCGCAAGCTTTGCCTGAGCCGCGAGATACTTGCCCGTCATGACGGGCTCGCGGATTTTGCCTTCGCGATGCAGGGCCTTGGAACAGGGGCGCTGTCATTGTTCGGAACGAGAGACCAGCGCGACGCCTGGTTGCCGCAGACGCGCAGTGGCCAGGCTGTATCGGCATTCGCGCTGACCGAACCGCAATCAGGTTCCGACGTCGCCAGTTCCACGATGACCGCCGTACGGGATGGCAATGACTATATCCTCAACGGTGAAAAGACATGGATATCCAATGGCGGCATTGCCGATGTCTACACGGTATTTGCGCGCACTGGCGAGGCACCTGGCGCGCGTGGACTCTCGGCATTCGTGGTGACGCCCGATCTGCCCGGCTTTGAGGTCGTTGAGCGTTTGCAGACCATCGCGCCTCATCCGCTGGCACGGCTTCGTTTTACGGATATGCGTGTTCCGGCAGCCTCGATGATTGGGGAGCCCGGCCAGGGGTTCAAGATTGCCATGGCCGTTCTCGATGTATTTCGCTCGACCGTTGCCGCGGCAGCACTAGGCTTTGCACGCAGTGCGCTTGATGAGGCACTCGCGCGGGTAACGAGCAGGCACATCCAGAATGCACCGCTGGCGGAACTGCAAATGGTGCAGGGCCATATCGCTGACATGGCGCTTGATGTCGATGCCAGCGCCTTGCTGGTCTACCGTGCTGCCTGGGTCAAGGACAGCGGCGCTCCGCGCGTGACCCGCGAAGCTGCAATGGCCAAGCTTTTTTCAACCGATCAGGCGCAGCTGGTCATTGATCGTGCGGTGCAATTGCATGGCGGCGATGGTGTGCGCAGCGGTAGCAAAGTCGAGGAACTGTATCGCGACATTCGGGCGTTGCGCATCTACGAAGGTGCCTCCGACGTGCAGCGTGTCGTTATCGCAAGGCAGGAACTTGCGGGTTTTCAGGGGAAACGGTGATGGAACATTACACTGCCCATGTGGATACCTTTTCGCGGGACAATCTTCCCGATGCATCGATCCAGCCGGTTTTTCTGCTGGATGGCTTCGATTATCCCGAACGACTCAACGCAGCGGTCGAACTGACCGATGCGATGGTGGCAAAAGGGTTTGGCGATCACACCGCGCTGATAGGAAATGGCCGCCAGCGCACCTACAAGGAACTGAGCGACTGGACCAACCGGCTGGCCAATGTTCTGGTCAACGATCTTGGAATCAAGCCCGGAAACCGGGTCTTGATCCGTTCGGCCAACAACCCGGCCATGGTTGCCTGCTGGCTTGCCGCGACCAAGGCCGGTGCAGTCGTTGTGAACACCATGCCGATGCTGCGGGCCGGGGAACTGACACAGATTGTAGACAAGGCTGAAATCAGTCATGCGCTCTGCGACACGAGGCTGATGGAGGAACTGGTAACATGCGCCAAGACCTCGAAATTCCTCAATTCGGTCGTCGGCTTTGACGGGACGTCCAATCATGACGCCGAACTGGACCGCCTTGCCCTGGTAAGGCCCGTACAATTCAAGGCGGTGGAAACAGCGAGCGACGACGTGGCATTGCTGGGCTTCACGTCGGGAACCACTGGCTCGCCCAAGGCGACGATGCATTATCACCGGGATTTGCTGATCATCGCGGATGGCTATGCAAGGGAAGTGCTGGGAGTTACGCCTGATGATGTTTTTGTCGGCTCTCCGCCGCTGGCCTTTACCTTTGGCCTGGGCGGTCTGGCGGTGTTTCCGTTGCGCTTCGGCGCAGCAGCGACGCTGCTTGAAACCGCGACACCGCCAAACATGATCGAAATCATCGAGAAATACCGGGCAACCATCTGTTTCACCGCGCCTACCGCCTATCGCGCGATGATGCGGGCGATGGATGAAGGTGCGGATTTGTCGAGCCTGCGTGCTGCGGTATCGGCGGGTGAGACCTTGCCGGGACCTGTTTATGAGGAGTGGATGAAGAAGACCGGCAAGCCGATGCTCGACGGTATCGGTGCGACCGAGATGTTGCACATCTTCGTCTCCAACCGGTTTGGCGATCACAAACCGTCCTGCACCGGAAAGCCTGTGACCGGCTATGTAGTCAGGGTCATCGACGAGGCAGGCAATGAGGTCGCAAGGGGAGAGCCTGGTCGCCTTGCCGTGCGGGGCCCGACCGGTTGCCGGTACCTGCGGGGCGACAGGCAGGAAAACTATGTCCAGAACGGCTGGAATATCACCGGCGACACATTCGTGATGGACGAAGAAGGCTATTTGCATTTCGCCGCACGCAATGACGACATGATCATTTCATCGGGCTACAACATTGCAGGCCCGGAAGTGGAGGCCGCCCTTCTCTCGCATGAGGCGGTAGTTGAATGCGGTGTAATCGGGGTGCCGGATGAAGACCGCGGCGCAATTGTTCAGGCGCATGTCGTGCTGGCAGGCGGCTTTGAACCCGGTGACGCAATGGTCAAGATTTTGCAGGACCACGTGAAGTCGGTGATCGCGCCCTTCAAATATCCGCGCTCGGTCATCTTCATCACCGAGCTTCCCAAGACGGCGACAGGCAAGATCCAGCGTTTCCGTCTTCGTCAACAAGTCAGGCAGTGAAACGGTACTGGCTCCAGGGCAAACAATCCCGGAAAGCGAGAATTGAATGGCACATCAGGTAATCGACCCAGCTGGCTGGGCTCCGGCAAAAGGCTATGCCAACGGAATCCTGACAAGGGACGGAACCCTCTTCGTCGGTGGCCAGATCGGCTGGAACGCAAACCAGGTTTTCGAAAGCCACGATTTCATCGGCCAGATGGAACAGGCTTTGCTGAACATCGTGGCAGTGGTGGAGAAAGCTGGCGGGACGGTTTCGGATATCACCCGCCTGACCTGGTATGTCACTGACAAGAACGAATACCTTGCCCGCCAGCGCGAGGTCGGTGAAGCTTACAGGCGGGTGCTTGGAAAGCATTTTCCCGCCATGACCATGGTTGTCGTTGCCGGATTGATCGAAGACCAGGCATTGGTCGAGATCGAGGCAACCGCAGTTATTGGCTAGGGTCACGGCCACCGCTGGCGGTTTTCAACGGAACATCGGTGGGCGTGCATCCATCCAGGCGCCTTCGCGTTTTCCTGATTCTGCAACGGCATAGACAGCCGCCATCGAACGCAGGCCGTCTTCGGCTCGCGGAAAGAGGTTTGCCGCGGGGTCAATGGGCCTTCCTTCCTTTCGCGCCCGAATGGCCTCGGCAAGGTCCATGTAGATATTGGCAAAGGCAAGCGGCATGCCTTCGGCATGGCCAACCGTCACCCTGCTGGAACGGTCCGCTTCGGGTGAGAGGTTGCCGGCTCCGCGCTCGATGACCTCAAGCCGTTTTCCCAGCGGCATGTAATAGAGCTGGTTTGGTTGTTCCTGCGCCCAGCGCAGACCGCCCTTTTCACCAAAAACCTGGATGGTCAGTCCGTGCTGGCGGCCAATGGCAACCGATGATGTCCAAAGCCGCCCGACGGTTCCGCCATCCATGCGGAAATTCACCATTGCATCGTCTTCAAGCTCACGCCCTTCCAGGCACGAAACGCAATCGGCAGAAAGCCTTGTCACTTCCTGGCCGGTAACAAAGCTCGCCATGTGCATTGCATGAATGCCGCAATCGGCAAATTGCGCCGAAACGCCTGCCTGTGCCGGATCATAGCGCCAGCGTACACGCGGATTGTTCGCGTCGCCCGCATCAGCATGATGGCCATGCGCAAATTCCGCCACCACCAACCGGACATGGCCGAGATCGCCGCGCGCCACCATTGCCCGCATGTGGCGCACAAGCGAGTAGCCGGTATAGCCGTAATTGACCGCGCAGATTTTTCCGGTGGACTGGCTCAGGCGCACGATTTCCTCGCCCTCCTCCACGGTGATCGTCATCGGCTTTTCGCAAAGAACGTGAAAGCCTGCTTCAAGGAAGGCCTTGGTAATTTCGAAATGGGTTGAATTGGGTGTCGCCACAGTGACGAGGTCGATGCGGTCCTCGCGCGCCGTTTCTCCCTTCAGCATCTCACGCCAGTCGCCATAGGCGCGGTCTTTCGCGATCCCGAGCCGCTGCGCAAAATCCCGGCCAGCTCCGGGATTGTGATCGAGCGCTCCTGCCAGAAATTCGAACTGACCGTCAAGTCCTGCGCTGATGCGGTGCGCCGGTCCGATCTGGCTACCCTCGCCACCGCCAACCATGCCCCACCCGAGTTTTGCCATTTCATGTTTTCCTTGTTGATGCAGTCACTACCCGACGAGAGCCAGCCTGCCGTGACGCGGCATCCGGCCCGTGATCCGTTCAGATGCTTTCGATGGATATCCACGAGCCGGTCCGGCTCGATTCATGCGCCGCCGCGACCACGCGGGAAACCTCGACTCCATCGGCAAAACCCGGCCAGACCTGCTGGCCGGTCTCGATCGCCTTCAGAAAGTCGCGTGCCTCGATGATGATCTGGTCCTGGTATCCGGTACCATGCCCGGGCCCCTGGCAGAAGGCGAGGTAGTCGGGATGGGCCGGCCCCGTGAGTATCTTGGTGAAGCCCCGTTGCGCAACGTCGCCTTCCGACTTGTACAGCCAGATCGCGTTCTGGTCTTCCTGGTCAAACCGGATCGCACCCTTGGTGCCGGTCACCTCATAGGCATAGCCCATTTTCCGGCCGGTCGCGACCCGCGAAAAGAACAGATGCCCCATCGCGCCATTGGCGAACCGGCACATGAACTGCGCCTGGTCATCATTGGTCACTGCCTGGGTTCCGCCCTTGCCGTCCGGCCGTGTGGCATGCACCGTCTCGACACTGGCGCTCAGGCGCTCGATCGGTCCCATCAGGGCGAGCGCCCCGTTGATCATGTGCGGCGCAAGATCGCCCATGGTGCCGTTGGATATGCCACTGGTGCGCCAGGTCGCGGGTTGCTCGGGATCGCAGAAGAAGTCTTCGGTATGCTCGCCCCGGAAATGCGTGACGCGCCCGATCACCCCGTCATTGATCAATTTTCGCGCATATTGCGACGCGGGCGTGCGAATATAGTTGAAGCCGATCATGTTGATGGCATTGGCCTTGCGCGCGGCTTCTTCCATGGCGCGTGCATCGGCAAGTGATGCCCCCAGCGGTTTTTCGCAGAATACCGGCTTGCCCAGGGCAAAGGCGGCAACCGCAATTTCGCGATGTAGTTCCTGTGGACAGGCAATGACCACCGCATCCACACTTGCATCAGCAACCAGTTCACGCCAGTCGGCCGTGGCGCGGGCAAATCCGAATTCAACCCTGTAGCGTTCGGCAGAAACAGTGCTGCTGGCGCAGATCATTTCCAGTCTTGGGCGCAATCTTGTACCAAAAACCGCGCCAACCGCAGCATAGGCGACCGAATGCGCCTTGCCCATATAACCGCCGCCGATGATCCCGATGCCGATGTTACCCGAGCGAGGAGCCGACATTTTCCGCCTTCAATCTGTTTGCAAGCCTTTTGGTCTTGTAGTCAAATTGCCAATCAACGACAATAGCGTGCAAGCGTGTCCGACGCGCCCATTCACACAGCCTGTACCAAAAGCCTCGCGCGAGGTGCCAAGCCGCGCTTGGTTCAATTCACATTACGGAAACAGCATGAAACTCCTGGACGGGATCGCCAGAAACAATTTTGTCGTCATCGGACGCGCAGGCGTCGATCTGGTGCCGGAACCGCCGGGAACCAGAACCGAGGAAATGGTTGCCCTCTCCGCGAATATTGGAGGTTCGGCAGCCAATACGGCGATCGGTATCTGCAAGTTTGGCGGGAAGGCGGCGCTTGTCACCTCGGTCAGTGACGACAGCCTTGGCCGCTTCTGCCTCAGGCAACTCGACCATTACGGTGTCGGGCGTTCGCATGTGAGGTCGGTGCGCGGCGAGTATCGCACCTCGCTGGCGGTCTATGAAAGCCGTCTCGAAGATCACCAGACCGTGCTTTATCGCAACGGCGCGGCGGATTTCCAGATGACAGATGCCGATGTGGAAGCCGTGGATTATGCCTCTTACGGCGCGCTGATTACCGCCGGCACGGTCTTTGCGGCAGAGCCGTCACGCAGTGCCGCATTCCGCGCCTTCGAACTGGCAGCTGCGGCGGGCGTGCCGATCATCTTCGATGTTGATTACCGCCCCTATAGCTGGCCGTCGGCTGAGGTTGCCGCGGAGGTTTTGTCACGTGCCGCCGCGCATTGCGACATGATTGTCGGCAATGACGAGGAATTTGCGTTCATGGCGGGAGACGGCGGCAATATTACCGGGCGCGGACTGGCCATGGCCCGTGACCTTGGCAGCAAGAAAGCCGCGATTGTTGTCTACAAGATGGGACCCGAGGGAGCGATCACCTTTGCCGGTGACGCGGAAATCCATACAGGCATCTACAAGGTCAAGGCTTTGAAGCCGACCGGTGCCGGAGACAGTTTCATGGCTGGGCTGTTGTCCTCGCTTGCTGCGGGTTTCGACCTTGAAACCGCCCTTCTGCGCGGTTCTGCCTGTGCTGCGATTACCGTGACAAGACCCGCATGCGCGCCGGCCATGCCGAAGCCTGATGAATTGGAGGCTTTCATTTCAACCCATCCCCGGCCAGCCTGTGAAAGGAAGACCGATGCACATCCCTCCGTATGAAAACGCGAACCGCCCGATAGTGGATGTTGATGACCGGCTGGTGCCACTGAACTATTTCAACATAGTCAAGCTGAAAAAGGGCGAGGCCTTTACTTATGAAGTGCCGCGTTATGAAACCTGCATCGTGCCCGCAACAGGGATGATTGATGTCGATGTCGAGGGATTCCGGGCCGACAGTCTGGGCGGGCGCGGGGTTGATGTCTGGGACGGGGAACCCGAAGGCGTATATGTGCCATCGGCAGCCAGGGCCGAGTTTGTTTGCACATCCGACAATGCAGAAATCTTCATTGCCGGGGCACGGTTCGATCAGCAACTGGAAGCCTTTGCCGTGCGCAGGGATGAGTTGGACAAGGTGCAATATGGTTCTGATGAAACCAAGACGCATCGCAAGATCAAGCACATCCTCGGGCAGAAACAGAACGGCAAGGTCGGGCGACTGCTGGTGAGCGAACTGTTCACCGTGGGGCAGGGCGGATGGTCCGGCTTCCCATCGCACAAGCATGACACTGACCGGCTCCCGGATGAGACCCGTCACGACGAAACCTACAATTTCCGGTTCAGGCCGGACTACGGCTCCGGCCTGCAGATGCTGCAGCGCGAGGACAACAGGCCGGGCGACGCTTATCACATCGTCAACGGCTCGACGATCTGTCTCGACAAGGGCTACCATCCCTGCTGTGTCCTTCCGGGTTACGAAATGTACTATTTCACCATTCTGGGCGGACTGTCGCAGCGCCCCCTGGTGCAGTATTTCCAGCCGACCCATGCAGCTCAACTGCACACCATTCCAGGCATCATGGACATGATCGCAAAGTTCAAATGACGATCGCAACCCTCGCTCAAGTCCTGCAACCGGCCTTGGCCGGAAACTATGCGGTCGCAGGGCTGGTCACGCTCGGCTGGGAAGACATGCGCGCCTATGTGGCAGCAGCAGAGGCCGAAGGCGCGCCCGTCATCCTTCAGGCTGGACCGTCCTGCCGGGCGCACACCCCGCTGCCGGTCCTGGCCAGGATGTTTCGCCACCTCGCCGAATATGCAGAGGTGCCGGTCGTTGCCCATCTCGATCACGGTTACACCGTGGAGGAATGCCGCATAGCCATCGAATGCGGCTTTACCTCGGTAATGTATGACGGCTCGCGCAAGAAACTTGACCAGAACATCGCTGAAACCGCCGCCATCGCTGAAATGGCGCACAATGCCGGCATATCCTGTGAAGGCGAGATCGGCTTTGTGGGTTATGCCAATGGCGAACAATCCTCCGGGACCGATCCCCGCGAAGCTGCGCGCTTTGCCGCCGAAACCGGGGTGGACGCCATGGCAGTTTCGGTTGGCAATGTGCATCTGCAGACCGGTGCGGGTGCAAAACTTGACGAAACCCGCATCCGCGAGATCGAAGCTTTGACTCCAGTGCCGTTGGTCATTCACGGCGGGTCTGGTGTGCCGCTTGACCAGCGCCTCCAGCTTGCCCGGACCTCCCGAATCTGCAAATTCAATATCGGCACCGGGTTGAGAATGGCCTTTGGCCAGGCCCTGCGAGATGCCGTGAACCGGGATGAAAACCGTTTCGACAGGGTCGAGATCCTTCGCGAAACCCATGATCCGGTCATGCTCGCCGCGCGCCGCGCCATTGCTTCAATGGGCTTTGTCCGGCCCGCCTGAAGCGACCAGCCTGCCAGCGCCCTTGTCAGGACCTGTATTTCGACATCCAGCCCAGGGTTTGGGCGGTGGGGGCAACAGGCCTGTATTCTGCCCCGAGCGGTGCATCATGTCCTGCTGCTGCAAGTGCTGAAAAAACCTCGCGATAGTCGAGATTGCCATGGTCCGGCGTGCCGCGATCCGGCACCGATGCAAACTGGATGTGTCCAATCAGGGGGAGCAGTGACATGAGAAGGCTGGTTACATCAGCGCCTGAGCGCCCGATGTGGTAACAATCGAACATCAATTTCAGATTTGGAAGCGCAAGATCGTGGATCAGCGCCTCCGCCTGCGCCGCCGAGCCAAGAAAATAGCCCGGAGCGTCATGGCGATTCATCGGCTCGATCAGGATGCCGATGCCATGCGCTGCGGCGCGATTGCACGCATGGCGAAGATTGGCCCTGAAACAGGCATCGGCCTCCGCGCCGGCTGCATTGCCCGCCATCACATGCACATTGCGGGTCCCGGTTTCAGCGGCAAAGGCAATGGCTTCATCAATGGCCGCCCGCGCCTCGGCCTCACGACCGGCTAAGGCCGCGAGACCGAACTCACCTGCCTGTGCATTCCCCCGCCTTGTATTCAGCCCGAGCATCGGCAGCCCCGCCTCGTCGAGTGCTGCGCGAACTTCGCCGGCTGCAAATTCGTAGGGCCAGTGGCATTCGACTGCATCAAATCCTGTCGATTTTGCTGCCGCTATCGCATCCGGCAGTGGCAACTCCTTCCACAGGAAACCGAGATTGGCTGAGAACCGGGTCATGAATTCTCCGATGGTTCGGATTTTGGTGTGATTTGTTTGCTGCAAGAATTGAATAAAAACCAGCCCCCGGAAACGCCAAAAGGCTCCGCTGATGCGGAGCCTTTCGGAGGAGTTCAGGCTTTCAGGGATCAGTAGCAGACCTTGATGCTCTTCCACTTCCAGCGGTAGCCATTGAAATACTTGTGCTTTTCCCAGTGGCAGGAAGGTGCGTAGTAGCTGCTGTAGTAGTTGTTGTGATGGCGGTGATGGTGCTTGTAGCCGCCATAATATCCGCCTGCAGACGATGCTGCGGTGCTGGCTGCAAGCGCGCTGCCGGAAACGACTGCAATGGTGAGTGCGGTGGTGATGGCCTTGGTGAACTTGTTGTTCATGTCATTCTCCTCTGGTTTTGCGGAGGCGATCACCGCCTTCCGATGAACCAGAGATAGCAATCAAGACCGGCAGCCGATGTGCATTCTGGCACAGGCCAATGCACACCGGTTTGAAGACCGGTTCCAATTGGGAAGCCACCGGCCTCCCGGAATGCCCGTCTCAGGGCAGGGCATCTGCGATGGCATAGCCGAGATAGGCCGCCCGCAGCCAGGACAGTCGGAACCGCGTGGCCGGAAAGCGCCCGGGCAGGCGCTGCATGATCGCTGGCAACGCCGGATCCGGACTGTATTGCCTGCCATTGCTGAAATCGCCGGCAACAACATGCGCCAGCCTGTTGCCTGCATAGCTCGCCATCGCGACACCATTGCCATGCCAGCCAAAGGCGGCATAGGCACCGTCAATCCCTTCAATCCGACCGGCAAATGGGGTCAATGGCCAAGTCAGGCAAACCATGCCCGACCATGAATATTCTGTTTCGACCGAGCGCCATGCCGGAAACATCGCGTCGAAACTTGCCCGCAATGTCGCCAGGCTGCGCGCAATGCCGCGGTCGGATGCATCCAGTCCGCCCCTTCCGCCAAAAAGGAATCGGCCATCGGGCAGCAGGCGAAAATAGTGCAGCAGCTTGCGGCTGTCGGCCGCCGGTATTGTAGTTGTCCAGCCCTGTTGCGCCAGTTCATCGCTGGTCAATGAGCGGGTCACCAGTATTCGCGACAGGGCAGGCAGAAACCGTCCGCGCAATGTTGGTGAAAACCCGTCTTCGCCATAACCATTGGTGGCGACCACTATCCTGCTTGCCTGCGCCTCCCCTCCGGGCAGGGTCAGCATATGACTTCCAGCCTCCTGCCGCCAGTTTTGAACCGGACTGTTGGAAAAAAGTGCTACCCCGGCATTGTCGGCGGCCCGCGCCAGCCCGCGAAGATACTTCATCGGATTGAGGCCGAATGTAGTTGTCCCGAGCAGCCCGCCGTGAAACTGCGGGCCGCTCGCTCCCAGCTCTTCCAGTTCTTCACGTGTCAAGACCCTGGTCGCCTCGCCGAACAGGCGCATCAGCAACTCCGACTCTTCCCGCAACTGGACGAGACGCGACCGCTTGTGGGCCAGCAGCAGTTCCCCGCGCTCGACCCTGTCGGCGTCGATCTTGTAGTTGTCGAGCAATTCGCCTACGTGATCGACAGCAGCCCGCTGTGCCGAATGGAATGACTTCGTCTCATCCTCTCCGTGGCGGGCCAGCATCTTTTCCCAGGAAAGCTTGGCTGAACCCGGACAGCAGAATCCGCCATTGCGCCCGGAAGCGCCCCAGCCAATGGGGCCAGCCTCGAACACTGCAGTCTTGAGCCCGAAATCCCTCGCCAATACCAGTGCTGCGTTGAGCCCGGCATAACCACCGCCAACAATGGCTATATCGAAACGGTGCGATCCAAGGAAATGGGGTGTCTCAATTCCGGGCTTGGGCACGGACATTTCCCACCAGGAACCGGCGGGTCTGGATCGATCATATGCATCTTGATGATGAAGCGGCATTGCCCAGCATTGAGGCTGGAAGGATCGCTGGTCAAGTGCCCGTAATTACAATCTGCCTGGCCGATCCTTTCACCTTGCCAAAATCCGGCATATCAGCGAAACAGTTCCCCGATTTTGACGCAAAGGTGGAGCTGGCTGACATATGACCATAAGATTTCACAAGGGTGATCTGCCTGACCTGTCGCGCTACCCGACCAGCGCAGCAATTGATACGGAAACCCTGGGCCTCAACCCGCATCGCGACCGGTTGTGCGTGGTTCAGTTGTCTCCGGGCGATGGCACGGCCGATGTGGTGCAGATCGCACGCGGACAGACAACCGCCCCGAATCTCGTTCGATTGCTTGGGGACTCCGGAATTGAAAAAATCTTCCACTTTGCCCGGTTTGATGTGGCAGTCCTCTACAACGCATTTTCGGTCATGACGGCTCCTGTCTATTGCACCAAGATTGCCTCGAAGCTTGTCCGTACCTATACCGACCGGCATGGCCTGAAGGATATCTCCCGCGAATTGCTGGGGGTCGACATGTCCAAGCAGCAGCAGAGCTCCGATTGGGCGGCGGATGAATTGAGCCAGGCGCAGCTGGAATATGCGGCCTCCGACGTGCTCCACCTGCATCAGTTGAAGGCAAGGCTCGACATGATGCTGGAGCGGGAAAATCGCGCGGAACTGGCGCAGGCGGCATTCCGGTTCTTGCCCTGGCGCGCGCGACTGGACCTCGCCGGCTGGGCCGAAGACGACATTTTCGCCCACAGCTGATTTTCGACAGTGATCACAGGCAACACTGACGAAGGCTGTCACTTGGCGGCGGGCGAAGTAATGGTTAACGCTTTTGCCGTAAAAAGAACAAGAAAACCGTGTTGCTGCGCCTCCATGCAGCCGGACCGTGGTGACCGGTTAGCGCATTATTGCTGATTGCCCAAGTCGCGATCTGCTCAAACCGATCTGGATTTCCCTTGGCCGATTCTGACCGAACCCTGCAGGACTGGCGGCGCGAGCCGCAATTTGCCGGTAGCGCAAGTGCCGCCAGGGGTCCGGCTTTGTCAGACCCACGGCGTTCACAGTCCGACGGTCTTGATTTCATGTCTTCGGGACGTGGCGCAGAAGAATTTCTGCGCGCCCATCGTCACAGCCGTCTGGTTCGCTTCCTCAAGCTTGGTCTTCCCTTCGGTGCGGGTGTGGTCATTCTCGGCATAGCTGCCGCAACGATCTTTTCAAATTCGCGGCTTCCTGACGTCGAGATTGGCGATACGACGGTCGTGGACGGCAAGCTGGTAATGAGCAATCCGCGTTTGGATGGGACCGATCAGCAGAACCGGCCCTACAACCTGACGGCAGACCGGGCAGTTCAGGATTCAACGAAGCTTTCGCGGATCTCGCTTGAGTCAATTATTGGCAAATTGCCTATCAGTGACAACAAGTTCGCTGCAATCAAGGCGGGAACCGGCCTCTACGATGCTGACACCAAGTCGCTTGAACTGGGTGGCAATGTCAGCGTCGATACCGATGACGGCATGTCCATCCGTCTCCGCGATGCCCAGATCGACATGGGCAGCGGTACGATCAAGAGCGCGCAACCGGTTGAAGTTGATATCGGCACAGCCAATATCAGTGCCCAGTCCATTTCGGTCAGTGACAAGGGCAAGACAATCGTGTTCACCGGTTCAGTGCACATGACCATTCAACCGCAAAAGGACAGCGTCATGCCTCCGTCCGAAGCCGGATTGCGTGGTACATCACCCGTTTCCAGCACTGGCAGCACTGCACAATGAGCGGTGCCATGTTCAATGTCGGCAATAAACCCGGCTTTGCGGGAAATGTATCGCTGGTGCTGTTCGTGGCCGTGATCCTGCATTCCGGGCATGGCCATGCCCAACAGCCGACGGCAAACGCTGCGCCGCCTCAACCCACCGCATCAGCTTTCGCGCTCGGAGACCGCAGCCAACCCGCCGATATTCGCGCTGACCGGCTCGAAGTGCAGGATGGCAAGGGACTTGCCATTTTTGACGGCAACGTGAAAGTCGTGCAAGGCAGGACCAGCCTGGAAACGGTCAAGCTTACGGTTTCCTATGCCGGTAGTCCGGATGCAGGGGCGGGGAATGGCCCGGATACAACAACCGGTGCAAATGCTCTTGCGGGCAACATCCGCACCATTTCCGCTGATGGCGATGTCAGGATGAATACCGGCAACCAGAATGTTTCGGCGGCAAGCGCTGTGGTCGACATGGAACAGTCGGTTGCCACGCTGACCGGAAGCGTGAAACTCAGTCAGGGCGACAGCGCTTTTGAGACTGAGGTGATGGATATCCTGTTTGGCGGCGATGCCGGCCAACCCGGCGACGGCATTCGCAAGGTGCTAGCACCAGGAAAGGTAAGATTGTCATCTCCCAGGCAGACTGCAGAGGCTGACAGCGCGGTCGTGGAAATGGCAGAGCGGATTGCCAACCTTTCCGGCAATGTCATCGTCAGCGACGGCAATGGCATTCTGAATGCCAACAATCTTGCCATCGAATATCAAAGCGGTGACGGCGAGGAAACATTGCCGGGCAGCAATGTGAAGCGGATACTGGCCAGCGGTCGCGTTCGCCTCAAATCTGGCAGCCAGATTGCGGATGCCGACACGCTTGAAGTGCGCATGGCGGACGAGCTTGCGGTGCTAAATGGCAATGTGATCGTCAATGACGGTCAGAGTTCCATTCGCACCAACCTGCTGAACATCGAGTTCCTGCCGGATAACCGTGACGGGGCGCAGGGTGTTGGCGGGGTTCGCAAGATTACTGCCCCTGGCCGCGTGGTCCTGCAATCAAAGGACCAGACGGCTTCCGCCAATTCGGCAGTTGTCGACATGCCTCGACAGACGGCAACGCTGGTCGGCAATGTCCGCGTCGAGCAGGGAAGCAGTGTCTTGACCACGGCGCGCCTGACGGTCAGTTTCCTTCGGGGATCGGGCGGCGCGAAATCGGCACCCGGTGGGCTTGGCGGTGGCATCCGGCAGATCGATGCTCCCGGAAAGGTCCGGCTGACTTCAGCCGATCAGGTTGTCACCGCAGACCGTGCGGTTGTGCGGATGCAGGAAAACCATGCATACCTGATTGGAAATGTTGTATTGAGCCAGGGCAAAAATGTCGTAAAAGGCTGCGAACTGGATTTCAACCTGGCCACGAATTTCGCCCAGATGAAAAGCTGTCCTGACGCTGGCGCTGGCCGCGTCAAGATGCTCTTCACGCCGAAATCTGCGGGCAACCAGTGAGCGGAGAGGTTTATCAGCCCTTGGATCCGGCAAGACGCAACAATTCTGGCAAGCCGGCTGCAAGGCAGGCGCCCAAGCCCCAAAAGCCCGTGTCACCAAAGCCAAAGTCCATTGGCGCGGGTGGCAAGCTGGGCGACTGGCTTGGCGATACTGCCGCGTCGCTCAGGCTTGTCGCGACGTCGGTTCTGGGTGCCCTGGGCAGGGACAAGGCGCCAAAATCACCTGCAGCCGGTGCCTCCCGCCTGAATGGCAAACCTGTGCCGCAGCCGCCGGCAGGAACCGCAAACTCGCCAAGGGGCAATGCCAGCCCGGCTTCAACCGGCAAATCATCACCACTTGCGGCATCGGCAGGTCCGCAGCGCAAGGGTCGTGAAGGCGTGTTGGCCGTCACCGGATTGCAGAAAGGCTTCAAGGGGCGCCAGGTTGTTCGCGGCGTGACACTGGGTGTCAGGCGCGGTGAGGCGGTTGGCCTGCTCGGTCCCAACGGCGCTGGCAAGACCACCTGCTTCTACATGATCACCGGCCTTATCCAGCCCGATGCCGGGCGTATCGAGCTCGACGGTTATGACATCACCGCGACCCCGATGTATCGCCGGGCGCGTTTGGGAATTGGCTATCTTCCGCAGGAAGCATCGATCTTCCGGGGGCTTTCGGTCGAAAACAACATCCGCGCCGTTCTTGAAGTGGTGGAACCAAGCCGGAAGGAACGCGAGCGCCAGCTTGACGCGCTGCTGGAGGAATTCTCGATCACGCACTTGCGCAAGCAGCCCTCGATTGCGCTTTCGGGTGGAGAGCGGCGGCGTTGCGAGATTGCGCGCGCCCTTGCCACCCGCCCGACCTTCATGCTGCTCGACGAACCTTTCGCCGGTATTGACCCGATTTCAATTGGTGACATCCAGGAACTGGTCCGGCATCTGACGCGCCGCGGTATCGGTGTCCTGATCACCGACCACAATGTCCGCGAAACACTGGGCCTCATTGATCGCGCTTATATCATTGCGTCGGGCCAGGTTCTCACCCATGGCCGCCCGGACGAGATCGTCCGCAATCCCGATGTCAGGCGTACATATCTCGGAGAGCAGTTTACACTTTGAGAACGCGGTGCTGCTATGGTCTGCTAGCAAGAAGCGGGCCACAGCAGTACGATACCTGTCGCAGAGCCCGTAAAACACCGGATGGAACCGGTAAAAGAGGCAAACAGGGCAGGTTTCATGGCGCTTTCCGCCAAATTGCAGTTCAAACAGTCGCAATCACTGGTGATGACACCCCAGTTGATGCAGTCGATTCGCCTGCTGCAACTCAGCCATCTCGAGCTTTTCCAGTTCATCGACCGTGAGATTGAGAAGAACCCGCTGCTTGAACTGGCAAGTGATGATCGCGACAATCTGCAAGGCCACGAAACCCACCATGAAATTGACGATAACCCGACTTCGCAAAGGAAGCCGGACGCGGATGATGCGACGAACCTCGTAAACGGCGATCTAGATGTTTCGAGCAGCGTGATTGAGGAGAATCTCGGCACTTCCATCGAAAACAGTTTCGATGCCGACATGCCCGCGATCGCCGCGCATGGTCCTTCCACCGGTCTTGGAGCCGGTGGCGGTTCTGGCGCGGGTGGCGGTTTTGATGACATTGATGCCGACGGCATGGAGGCGTTTGCGGCACGCCCGCAAACCCTTCGCGAAGTTCTTCGCGAGCAGATTCCAGGGGCGCTGAAAACGCCCGCCGACCGTTTCATCGCCGAGGAAATTGCCGGATCGGTTGACGAGGACGGCTACTTGCGTCGACCATTGGGGGAAATCGCCGTCGCCCTTGGTGCCGATATGGAGGATGTCGAGGCAGTACTTTGCGTTGTCCAGGGATTTGAACCGAGCGGTGTCGCAGCCCGCAACCTGTCGGAATGCCTTGCCATACAATTGCGGGAACTTGACCGTTTCGACCCGGCGATGCAGGCATTGGTCGCCAATCTGGATCTTCTGGCAAAACGCGACTTCCCGCAACTTACCCGTATTTGTGGCGTCGACCAGGAAGACATTGCCGACATGGTGCGCGAAATCCGCGCGCTTGATCCGCGTCCCGGCAGCGCCTTCGCCAGTGACCCGGTCCAGGCCGTGGTTCCCGATGTTCTGGTGTCACCCCGGCCAGATGGCAGCTGGACCATTGAACTCAATCCCGATGCCTTGCCCCGGGTTCTGGTCAACCGGACCTATTATGCAGAAATCAGCAGGGCCTGCCGCAACGAGGCGGACAAGACCTTCATTACCGAGTGCCTGCAAACAGCCAGTTGGCTGACCAAGAGCCTCGACCAGCGGGCGCAGACCATCCTGAAAGTGGCCACGGAAATTGTACGCCAGCAGGACATGTTTCTGGCATTCGGCATCGAACATTTGCGTCCGCTCAACCTCAAGACCATTGCCGAAGCGATCAAGATGCATGAATCTACGGTCAGTCGCGTCACCGCCAACAAATACATGATGACCGATCGTGGCCTGTTCGAGATGAAATTCTTCTTTACTTCGGCAATTTCGTCGACACAGGGCGATGAAACCCATTCGGCGGAATCGGTCCGCCACCAGATACGGCAGATGATTTCGATGGAATCGGCACAGAATGTGCTGTCTGACGATGCGATAGTCGAAGCCCTGCAACAGGCTGGCATTGAAATCGCACGGCGAACCGTCGCCAAGTACCGTGAATCGATGAACATTCCCTCCTCCGTGCAACGTCGCCGGGAAAAGCGCGCCTTTGTGGAAAAAAGGGCCAGCTAGACACGGGATGCGAGCGCAGCCTTGACATTGACCCTGACCATCAATAGAAGCGCGCCGGAAACGCAGGGTAATGGTCCGACATTGGCACCAAAATTGGCATCGACCTTGGTAGTCTCCGAAGATCATGCGGCCAGCCAGTGCCGTTGATGAGCGACAAGGAAAGCATCATCCGGTCACGGCTTGAACCTCGCCCTGACGCTACCGGCTTCAACAAACTGTGCAGCAGGCAAAGCTGAAACATTGTATCATCTTGTCCCGCCGGGTTATTCTCCGGTGAGTCGCTGGCTTGATGGCTGGTGCGGGATCTTTGCAAATCGAACAACACAAAAAGGTGTTTCCTTCCCATGACTCTGCGAATCTCCGGCAAACACATGAACATTGGCGAATCCCTCAGCCAGAGGATCGAGGACCGGATCAACGACGCAGTTGGCAAATATTTTGACGGTGGCTATAGCGGCCATGCCACCATTGAAAAATCCGGAAATGCGTTTGAAAGCGATCTGGCAATTCACCTTGATACGGGGGTGGTGTTGCAGGCCACGGCACGCGGTCACGACGCGCAGAGCTGTTTCGATGATGCAGCCGAACGCATCGAAAAACGCCTGCGCCGCTACAAGCGCCGCCTGAAGGATCATCACGCGCCCGCTGCCGCCCGCGTCCTGGCAGAAGCCAGCTATTCGGTAGTCGAGGCTCCGGACGAAGAAGAAGAACTGCCGGAGGACTACAATCCGGTCATCATCGCCGAGTCGCTGACACAGGTCGCCACCCAGAGTGTTGCGCAGGCTGTCATGCAACTTGACCTGACCGACAGGCCGGTAATCGTGTTCACCAACGCCGCCAGCGGCGATACCAACGTTGTCTATCGTCGACCAGACGGAAATATCGGCTGGATCAACCCGACCGCATCCAAAAAGGGATGACGAATACCGGCTTCCGGGCCTTGTTCTGATTGGCCCTGAAAGGAAACGAAAATGGATCTAGGTGATCTTCTGGGGGTGGAGAACATTCTCCCTTCCATGAAATCCAGCTCTAAGCGCCAGTTGCTTCAGGACCTGTCCGAGAAGGCAGAGGAAAGCACCGGCATCCCCGCGCGCCAGATATTCGACACACTGCTGCAGCGCGAGCGGCTGGGTTCAACCGGTGTTGGCAACGGCATCGCCATCCCGCATGGCAAACTCCCGGGTCTGGCTCATATCTCCGCGATTTTCGCGCGGCTGGAAAAGCCGATTGATTTTGAGGCGCTGGATGACCAGCCTGTTGATCTTGTCTGTCTTCTGCTTGCCCCCGAAGGCGCTGGTGCCGACCACCTCAAGGCGCTGGCCCGCATCGCGCGCATTCTGCGTGAACCGGAAACGGTTGCAAAATTGCGCGACACAGCGGACGCCAACGCGCTCTATGCGCTTCTGTCCCACACACAGACATCCAACGCTGCCTGAGACGGGGCATCCGAGACGGGGAGCATTGCCATCAGGAAACGGCGAGGCCGGCGCCCGCGTTTTTCAGTGGATTGCGACCGGTATCAGGTCGTTGGTGAAAGCCATCGATAGTGCGCCACCCGCGTCATCGGCAAGCGCAAGAGGTGTGCCATCAGCCGCAAACAGCGCCCAGACAAGAGCATCGGGTGCGATTTCCATGGAATTGGGGAATGCCTCGGCAATTTCCTTTCCTGAAATCTGGCGCAAGTAGGCAATCTTGCCTGCGCCGAGGCTGGCGAGTTCGTCTGCAGTCATGACGGATATTGCTGGTTCGTGACGCATGTTGCTACTCCTTAGAACTGATCGATATCTTGCGAACAACCCGCTCCGGCTGGAGCCGTACAAGGCTGATCGTGAGCAGGCCGTTTGACAGTGTTGCTCCAGCCGTCTCTATTCCTTCAGCCAGAACGAAACTGCGCTGGAATTGGCGCGCCGCAATGCCGCGATGCAGGAACTCCCTTTCCGGCTCTTCGTTCTGTCTTCCGCGAACCGTCAACTGGTTCTGTTCGATGGTGATATCGAGTTCGTCTTCGCTGAACCCCGCAACGGCAAGGATGATGCAAAGCGTCTCCGGGCGGTCGCCCGATGCCTTCACGCGTTCAATATTGTAGGGCGGATATCCGTCGCTCGTTGATTTCGACACGCGGTCAAGCATTCGCTCCAACTCGTCGAAACCCAAAAGCAGGGGACTGGAAAATCCTGCAATCCTGGTCATTTTACGCCTTCCCGGTTCCTTGGGCCTCAACCCAGGGGCATCCGTTTCCGGTCAGCCCCGCGGCAACACACAACGAAGCCCGCTAGCAGCACTTCGCATTGGGAATATGGTATCAATCCTGTCCCGGTTCAACTGGGAAGGTTCAACTGGCAAGCTCCGACAGTCAGGCTTGAAGTGAAGCGTCAGACGTCGTTTGTGGATTTCGCCGCGACTTCACGCCTTGGCGCGCAGGACATCCGGTTCGCAGTAAAGCCCGTACAAGGTGGAGAGGATGCCACGCACTTCTTCGCTGGCCAGCCCGTAAAAGATGGTCTGGGCATCACGCCGGGTCGAAACCAGGCCCTTCTCGCGCAGTTTCGCCAGATGTTGTGACAATGCCGATTGGCTGAGGCCGACACTGTCGGCAAGCGTGTTCACGCTTTTCTCGCCTTCGAGCAATTTGCACAGCACCATCAGCCGCCTGGGATTGGCCATTGCCCCCAGCAGGTCCGCTGCCCGTTCCGCATTGTTTTCGAGTTCGGCGATGTTCATGGCTTGATATATTAGTTATCTCTAATTAAATTGCAATGCCGGAAATACCCTCATGCACCCGGCATGAGGATTATCGGCATGAACAGCTGGAGGCGTGACGGCATTCTCCAACCCGACGGTTGGCCAGCAAAGTACCAAACACAAGTCTGGAGGGACTTTTTTGACTGAATTCACACCCATCGAATCCACCATCGGCGGCATCCTGATCGGTTTGGCGGCTGTCCTGCTCATGGGCCTGCATGGGCGGATTGCCGGCATGACCGGAATCCTTGGCGGCATCATTCCGCCCTTGGCCAGCGATTGGGCCTGGCGTGCGGCTTTTCTTGCGGGCGCGATACTGGCCCCTGTCGGATACATGGTCGTTACCGGTACTCCGGCACCCTTCGATGTGCCGGCATCAACGCTTGGAATGATTGTCGGCGGACTGATCGTTGGTGCCGGCGTCACCTATAGTTCCGGATGCACATCCGGACATGGAGTGTGCGGGATGGCCCGCCTGTCGCGACGCTCGATCGCTGCAACTGCAGTCTTCATGGTGACGACCTTTGTCACCGTCTACGTGGTTCGCCACGTCATTATTTTGTGAGGTGATTGGATGAAACTCGTTTCGGCTTTCCTCATCGGCCTTGTTTTTGGCACCGGCATTGTATTATCGGGCATGGCCAATCCGGCAAAGGTCATCGGCTTTTTCGACGTCGCAGGCAGTTGGGACCCAAGTTTGATATTCGTGATGCTGGCAGCCATGCTGACTGCCATGATCGGCTATCGCTTTGTGTTGCGCAATTCACGCCCGGTATTCGAACGCGAATTCAACCTGCCGGGCAACAAGGTCATTGATGCGCCGCTTGTGCTGGGTTCCACTGCGTTTGGTATTGGCTGGGGTATTTCCGGCTTCTGTCCCGGTGGCGCGATTCCAGCCCTCGGCACCGGACGCATCGAAGCCTTCATCTTCGTTGCAGCCATGATGACCGGCATCCTCGTGACCCGAACCTTCCGCAACATGCGAGCGCAACAATTGCGGGCAGCGTGATCCGGTCACCGTGCTTGACAGAATGAAACAGCGCCGGGGAGAACCCCGGCGTTCTTGTATCAGAACCATGCGAGGCCTTCACCCAAGGCAGAATTGACATGCCCGGCCAAATCGCTAGGTGTTTGCATGATCGCGTGTCGGCAAAGCCGACCGCCTGAGGAAATCACACTGGAAGGGCATTGAATGGCACAGCGCATCGAGATTGCCGGCTTGAAGGTCGACACCGAACTCCACGACTTCATCACCAACCAGGCCCTGCCGGGCGCAGGAGTGGAAGCGGGACATTTCTGGAACGCCTTTGCAGCAATCGTCAATGACCTGGCGCCGAAGAACCGGGCCTTGCTGGCGCGTCGTGACCAGTTGCAGGAAAAGCTCGACCATTGGTACCGTGCCAATGGCGCCCCCTCCGACATGGCCGTTTACAAGGCGTTTCTGAAGGAAATCAGCTACCTCGTCCCCGAAGGCCCGGCGTTCTCGGTATCCACGCAGAACGTCGATCCCGAAATCGCCAGCATTGCCGGGCCGCAGTTGGTGGTGCCGATCATGAATGCGCGTTTCGCCCTCAATGCCGCCAATGCACGCTGGGGTTCGCTCTATGATGCGCTCTATGGCACCGATGCGCTTGGCGACAAGCCAATGGGGGGAGGCTATGATCCCGAACGCGGTGGCCGTGTGATTGCCTGGGCCAAGTCATTCCTCGATGAGAGTGCACCGCTCGCTGGTGCAAAATGGGCAGCTGTCACGGCACTTCGTGTCGAAAGCGGCAAGCTGGTCGCGGAAACCGTATCCGGGCAAACCGGTCTCGAAGATGGTACGCAATTTATCGGCCACACCGGCGATGCGGCCGGCCCCGCATCGGTAATCGTGGTGCGTAACGGCATGCATGCGAGGATCATCATTGACCCGTCCGGCGCCATCGGCAAGACCGATCCGGCCGGAATTTCCGATGTCATTCTGGAATCGGCGCTGACCACCATCATGGACTGCGAGGATTCAGTGGCCGCCGTCGATGCGCAGGACAAGACGCTGGTCTACCGCAACTGGCTCGGCCTGATGAAGGGCAATCTGGAAGATACATTCGAAAAGGGCGGCAAGACCGTCACGCGCAGCATGAATGAAGACATCGCCTACACGGGTGCAGACGGCAAACCGGCATCGCTCAAGGGCCGTTCACTGATGCTGGTGCGCAATGTCGGGCATCTCATGACCAACCCCGCCATCCTGCTGGCGGATGGATCGGAAATTCCCGAGGGCATCATGGACGCCATGATGACGGCAGCAATTGCATTGCATGACATCGGCGCGAACGGACGCCGGGCAAATTCACAGGCGGGCTCCATGTATGTCGTGAAGCCGAAGATGCACGGGCCGGAGGAAGTGGCCTTTGCCGCGGAGATTTTCACCCGCGTCGAGCAAGCGCTCGGCATGGCCCCGAACACCATCAAGATGGGGATCATGGATGAGGAGCGCCGCACCACGGTAAATCTGAAGGAATGCATCCGCGCCGCGAAGGACCGCGTGGTCTTCATCAATACCGGCTTCCTCGACCGCACCGGCGACGAAATGCACACGTCGATGGAGGCAGGCCCGATGATCCGCAAGGGCGACATGAAACAGGCAGCCTGGATCCAGGCCTATGAAAACTGGAATGTTGATACCGGTCTGGAATGCGGACTGTCCGGCCATGCCCAGATCGGCAAGGGCATGTGGGCGATGCCCGACATGATGCATGCCATGCTGGAACAGAAGATTGGCCATCCCCGGGCAGGGGCCAACACCGCCTGGGTGCCTTCGCCGACAGCTGCAACCCTGCACGCGACCCACTACCACAAGGTCAATGTCAAATCGGTGCAGGAGAAACTGAAGTCACGCCCGAAAGCCAGCCTCGATGACATCCTGTCGGTACCGGTGGCAACGCGGCCAAACTGGACCGAGGAAGACAAGATCGCAGAACTTCGCAACAATGCGCAAGGCATTCTCGGCTATGTCGTTCGTTGGGTCGATCAGGGTGTTGGCTGCTCGAAAGTTCCCGACATCAACGATGTCGGCCTGATGGAAGACCGCGCCACCTTGCGCATTTCCTCGCAGCATATCGCCAACTGGCTGCGCCACAATGTAGTCAGCCATGACTTGGTCATGGACGTGATGAAGGAAATGGCGGCAGTTGTGGACCGGCAGAATTCCGGCGACCCGGCCTATCAGCCGATGGCGCCGGGATTTGATGGCATCGCCTTCAAGGCTGCGTGCGATCTGGTGTTTGA
This sequence comes from Nitratireductor sp., assembly GCA_041397525.1. Taxonomy (GTDB): domain Bacteria; phylum Pseudomonadota; class Alphaproteobacteria; order Rhizobiales; family Rhizobiaceae; genus BOKV01. The sequence continues at coordinate 188,344 of JAWKWL010000006.1, read as the reverse complement.
GGGTGTGAAACAACCCAACGGCTATACCGAGCCGGTACTGCATAGCCGCCGGCTGGAGTTCAAGGCGCAAGCTTAGGACCAGGCATGAACCCGGCACAATGCGTTGCCACGCCATGAACGGCGTGGCACCATTCCTGGATGCCGATTCTTGACGTAGATCCCGCTAATCCGCTTGTTGATGGCAGGCAGTCAATGCGTGCGCTGGAAATAAGGCGCGGCGTGATCCGGCATTTTTCGCAGACTGGCATGGTTTTGGTTGCCGAGCTGCCGCTGGCGTCGGGGCGCCGTGCCGATCTCATCGGGATGGACCGCAAGGGTCGTTTCACCATTATCGAGATCAAGTCATCCGTCGAGGATTTTCGCGCTGACAACAAATGGCCGGACTATCACGGCTATTGCGATCAATTCTATTTCGCCACCCTGCCCGATGTCCCTGCCGACATTTTCCCCCCGGATCAGGGTTTTATCGTTGCGGACAGTTACGGAGCCGAAATAATTCGTGACGGAGAAATTGAACCACTAGCGGGCGCGACCCGAAAGGCACTTACATTGCGGTTTGCAAGAGCCGCCGCCGCGCGCCTTGAACGGGTGCTGCAACACCACGAGGCATCCGGGCTGGTGCTTCCGCAAAACCTCGACGGTATCGACGGTTCGTAAGCCTTACTTTGGCGCGCGCTTGGCAAGAATGCGCTGCAGCGTCCTGCGATGCATGTTGAGGCGGCGCGCGGTTTCCGAAACATTGCGCTCACACATCTCATAGACGCGCTGGATGTGCTCCCAGCGAACACGATCCGCCGACATCGGGTTTTCCGGCGGTTCGGCCCGGTCATCGGGTGAGCGCGTCAATGCGGCAAAGACTTCATCCGCATCTGCTGGCTTTGAAAGATAGTCGATTGCTCCCAGCTTCACCGCCGTTACCGCCGTGGCGATGTTGCCATAACCGGTCAGGATGATTGCCTTGCAGTCCGGCCTTCTCGCGCGGATTGCCTCGATCACGTCAAGGCCGTTGCCATCGTTCAATCGCATGTCGACAATGGCATAATCCGGCGCTGAAACACGAACCCGAACCAATCCCTCGGCGACGCTTTCCGCCGTCTCGACCGCGAATCCGCGACCCTCCATTGCGCGCGCCAGCCGTGTCAGGAACGGCCGGTCATCATCGACAATCAACAGGCTCTTGCCTTCCATATTGCCTGTGTCGGCGGCAAATTCACCCGACATCTCGCTTTTCCTTTTTCCCGTCTGCTCCCTTTTTGTGTCAGTTGGAGCCTTTTGTCAAAGCAGCCAAGGCGAAAGGGTAAATGCTGCGGCGTTCAACGCTTGTTATTCACAGCCTGTCCCGCAGCGAAAACCACGTCATTGCCAGAACGAGCATTGGCCAGCGCAGGGCAGCGCCCCCGGGAAACGGCATGGATGGAAGCCCAGCCATCACATCGAAGCGCTCCATCTGTCCGCGAACCGCTTGACTGAGGATCCGCCCGGCCAGGGTGGCAAGCGTCACACCTTGTCCCGAAAATCCGGATGCCGACAGGATGTTTGCCTCAACTCTGCGGAATGCGGGCAAGCGGTTGACGGTAATTGCCAGGGTGCCTCCCCAACCATGCGTGATCCGCGTGTCGCTGAGTTGTGGAAACACTTTCAGCATCGGTCGGCGGACAAAAGCCGCAATGTCTGACGGGAAGCGGTAGCCATAATTTTCGCCGCCGCCAAACAGCAACCGGTGATCACCAGACACCCTGAAATAGTTGATGACGAAGCGGCTGTCGGCGACTGCGGCATTGTTGGAGATCAGTTGCCTTGCCCGCTCTTCGCCAAGCGGCTCGGTGGCAATGATGAAATTGTTGATCGGCATGACGCGCGCTGCCACGGATTTTTCCAGCCCGCCCAGATATCCATTGCAGGCGATGATGCATTGGTCGGCACTGACACTTCCATGCTGCGTCACCACCGTGACCTTGCTTCCGCGCCTGATCTCGCGCACCTCGCTGCGTTCGTGCAGTCTGACGCCCATGTCTACAGCAGCGCGTGCCAGGCCCAGCGCATAGTTCAACGGATGGATATGGAACGAACCCGTATCAAGCGTTCCACCGAAATAGCCGGGACTGCCGATCATGCTGCGCATTTCGTCGCGATCAACAAAACGGATATGCGGATAGCCGTAGCGGGTGTTCAGCTTGTCGGCGTAAGCGCGGCTGTGTTCGACAAAGCGCTCACGATGGTCGGCATGGATGATACCCGGCACCGGTTCACAATTGATATCGTGACGGGCAATGAGATCGCGCACAGCCTGTTTTGATTCTTCGGCGAGATCCCACAATTGCCGCGCCTTGGCATCTCCAAGCATGTCTTCGAGCGCATCCTGGTCGAGCCGTTGGCCAGTCCCCGCCTGCCCGCCATTGCGGCCCGACGCACCCCATCCGGCCCGGTGCGCGTCGAGCAGTACAACATCATAGCCTGCTTCGCGCAGGTGCAGTGCGGCCGAAAGGCCGGTATAGCCGGCACCGATGATGCAGATGTCGGCCCTGACATCGCCCTGCAACGGCAGCTGCGCCGCAAACGGGATTGCAGTTTCGGCATACCAGGATGGCGGAAACTCGCCATCGCGGTCGTTGGCATGAAGCAGCTCAATCGGCATGAGTCACACATTCAGCAGCAGGTGCTCACGCTCCCACGGGCTGATGACGCGCAGATAGTCCTCGAATTCGCGCATCTTGATGTTTTCATACATCCGGCAGAAATCCTCGCCGAGCAGCTTGCGCAGCTTGGGGAATTTCTGCATCTGCCTGAGCCCTTCATAAAGTTCGCGTGGCAAGGCGTGCTTGAGTTCATAGGCATTGCCTGTGAGCTTTTCGCGCGGCTCAATCTTGTCCATCATGCCGAGATAACCACAGGCAAGGCACGCCGCCATGGCAAGATAAGGATTGGTGTCCATGCCAACGACGCGGTTTTCCACGCGCCTTGCAGAGGGTCCGGAAGTCGGCACCCGCAGTCCGGTCGAGCGGTTGTCCTCGCCCCATTCGAGATTGATCGGCGCGGAAACCCCCGGAACAAGCCGCCGGTAGGAATTCACATAGGGAGCCAGCAGCGAAATGATGCTGGTCAGATATAGCTGCTGCCCGCCGATGAAATGGTGGAACAGGTCGCTTGCGGTCCCATCTTCATTGCTGAAGATATTTTCACCGGTGCGGGAATTGACCACGCTCATGTGCAGATGCATGGCGCTGCCGGGCTCGCCTTCCATCGGCTTGGCCATGAAGGTCGCGTAGCAATTGTGCTTGAGCGCGGCTTCGCGGATGGTGCGCTTGAAAGTGAAAACCTGGTCGGCCAGAAGCAGCGGGTCGCCGTGATTGAGATTGATCTCGATCTGGCCTGCGCCACCTTCCTGGATGATCGTGTCGATCTCCAGGCCCTGTGCCTCGGCATAGTCATAGATCGTGTCAATGACGGCGGTATACTCGTCAATCGCAGCAATCGAATAGACCTGCCGTCCGGCCCCCTGCCGTCCGGAGCGACCCGTCGGTGGTTCGAGCGGAATGTCCGGGTCCACATTCGGCTTCGTGAGGTAGAATTCAAGCTCTGGCGCGATCACGGGCTTCCACCCCTTGCGTTTGTAGGCGGCCAGGATCTTCTTCAGCACGTAGCGCGGAGCTATCGTTACCGGCTCGCCGGTAAGCGTCTCCATGTCATGGATGATCTGGATGGTGACGTCCTCCGCCCAGGGGGAAGCCACGGCAGTATCAAGATCAGGCTTGAGCACCATGTCGGTCTCGGTCCAGGATTCCTCGGAATCATAGTCCGAATATTCACCGGTGATGGTCTGGTAGAAAATCGATATCGGAAGGAAGGATCGTTCAAGATCGACAAATTTGCGTGCCGGCATGACCTTCCCGCGGGCAATGCCGGCAAAATCGCCAATGATGCATTCGACTTCTTCGACGGCGCGCCCGTCGAGCCAGATACGTGCGGATTCGGGAAGGTTCTCGGACCAATCGAGGATAGCCTTGCGGCTCATGGTATGTTCCAGTTTCTCTGATTCAGTTTTTTTGCGTTAGATGTTTTGCGGCGCTGCCCGGAACCGGTCAGCACCCTCGAATGTCGTCTTTTTGGCTCGAACTGGCAAGTCTGCTCGCACAGCAACCTTTGTTGGTTTGCGCGAGTATCGGATTGGCTTGTCGATGGCATCAGCGACGGGCACAGAAAAACCCCTTGGAATTCCGCGCGTCATGCCATTAAAGTTGGAACAGGTCTCAATCAATAAAGGGGAATGACCAATCCATGAAAAAAGCAAAACTCATTTTGGCCGCTATGGCACTGACTGTCTCAGGCTCCATGGCGACAGCCCAGGAAGTCCGCGTCTACAACTGGTCGGACTATATCGACGATTCAATCCTCGAGGATTTCAAGAAAGAAACCGGCATCACGGTTGTATATGACGTTTTCGATTCCAACGAGGTTCTGGAGACCAAGCTCCTGGCTGGTTCCACCGGTTATGACGTTGTCGTGCCCACGGCATCCTTCCTGAGCCGGCAAATTCAGGCAGGCGTGTTCCAGCCGCTGGACAAGGCCAAGCTTCCCAACCTGACCAACATGTGGCCAGAAATCCAGGAACGCACCGCAGCCTATGGTCCGCTGAACGATTATTCGATCAATTACATGTGGGGAACCACGGGAATTGGCTACAACACCGCGAAGATCAAGGAACTCCTCGGTCTTGATGAGATCACCAGCTGGGACGTCGTGTTCAATCCGGAAAATCTTGCAAAGCTCAAGGATTGCGGCGTCATGATGCTGGATGCTCCGGATGAAATCATTCCGGCAGCGCTCAACTATCTCGGCCTCGATCCAAACACCAGCAGTCCGGACGATCTGCAGAAGGCTGAAGACCTGCTGCTTTCGATCCGCCCGTCGGTCCTCAAGTTCCATTCCTCGGAATATATCAACGCGCTGGCCAATGGCGATATCTGTCTGGCTGTCGGTTGGTCGGGTGACATGCTGCAGGCACGCGACCGCGCCGCGGAAGCTGATGCCGGTGTCGAGATTGCCTACGCCATCCCGCAGGAAGGTGCATTGATGTGGTTCGACCAGATGGCGGTTCCAACCGATGCACCAAACGCCGACGCAGCCTTCAAGTTCCTCGACTACCTCATGCGTCCCGACGTGATCGCGAAGGCTTCGAACTACGTGTTTTATGCCAATGGCAACAAGGCTTCACAGCCATTGCTCGAAAAGGACCTGATCGAGGATCCGGCCGTATATCCTGACGAAGGCACCCTGAACCGTCTTTACGTCAAGCTGGCCTATGATCCGAAGACACAGCGCCTTGCCACGCGGCTGTGGACAAAGGTCACCACCGGTCAGTGATAAATGCAAGGGCGGCCCGCAAGCAGGCCGCCCTTTTTTTGTTTTGCCCAAATGACTGAAACTTTAATGCGTTGATTGGACGGGGATATCCATGAGCACTGGGAGTGTAGCGTCTGCGGTCGAGGCACCTGCCAAACCGGGTGGACAGCAAAAGGTCTTTGCCCCCTGGAAGGATGCAGGCGCAAAGCCGCTTATCGAATTCGTCGATGTCCGAAAGGATTTCGGTGATTTCACCGCCGTCAATGGCGTATCACTGAAAATTTTCCCGCGTGAATTCTTCGCGCTGCTGGGTCCCTCGGGCTGTGGCAAGACGACCCTGCTGCGGATGCTGGCTGGTTTCGAAACGCCCACTTCCGGCAAGATCTTGCTAGACGGCCAGGACATTTCGAAAATCCCGCCGAACCAGCGGCCCATCAACATGATGTTCCAGTCCTATGCACTGTTTCCCCATCTGAGCGTCGAGCAGAACATAGCCTTTGGCCTGAAGCGGTCAGGCCATGACAACGCGCATATCGCCAGCCGCACCGAGGAAATGCTAAACCTTGTGCAAATGGCGGATTTTCGTAAGCGCAAGCCGCACCAGTTGTCCGGCGGTCAGCGTCAACGCGTCGCGCTTGCCCGCTCGCTCGCCAAGAACCCGAAACTGCTACTGCTCGACGAGCCGCTGGGAGCGCTTGACGCCAAGCTTCGTGAAAAGACCCAGTTCGAACTGATGAACATCCAGGAAAAGCTCGGCACCACTTTTGTCATCGTCACCCATGACCAGGAAGAGGCGATGACGGTTGCCTCGCGTATCGGCCTGATGAACAAGGGCCAGCTGGCTCAGGTGGCAACGCCGGCGGAAATCTATGAAAACCCGACCACCCGTTTTGTGGCTGATTTCATTGGCGACGTGAACCAGCTGGAAGTCCGCTCCGGATCGCGCTCACATATCGATGGCGAGGACTACGTCAATTTCACCATGGCGGAAGGCACGGGAGCAGGCACCCGCGAATTCACCGCACGCTGCATGGAGGAACTCGCCGGCGGTTCCAGTTGCTGGTTGGCGATCCGTCCGGAAAAGATCGCAATTTCAACGACGGAACCCGTCGATGTCGCCAACCGGCTCAAGGGCAAGGTGCATGACATCGGATATGTCGGCAACCTCTCGACCTATCATGTCCGATTGCCCGACGGTTCGATCATCAAGGCTCAGGAGGCCAATCGCCGTCGCATTGCAAATCGTGCGATCACCTGGGAAGACGATGTCTGGCTCTCCTGGACGCCGGGTGCCGGTATTGTGCTGACGAAGTAGGAGAACGCCATGGGTCCCGGTCTGCGCCGCTTCATCCTGATTTCCGTACCCTATGTATGGCTGCTGCTGTTCTTTCTGGCGCCATTCCTGATCGTTCTCAAAATCTCGCTTTCCGACACCGTTATCGCTCAGCCGCCCTATTCGCCGGTGCTGGAACTGTCGAAGGGCTTTGCCGGCCTCAGGGATTTCTTCTCGAAACTGGATTTCGAGAGCTTCGTCTGGCTGACCGAAGACAGTCTCTACACCAATGCATTCCTGTCGAGCCTGAAGATTGCTTCGATCTCGACCTTCCTTGCACTGCTGGTCGCTTTCCCGCTCGCCTATGGCATGGCGCGTTCGTCGGAACGCTGGCGCTCGCTTTTTGTAATGCTGGTGATTCTGCCGTTCTGGACTTCGTTCCTGATCCGCGTCTATGCCTGGATCGGCATCTTGCGCAGCGAAGGTTTCCTCAACCAGTTCCTGCTGTGGACCGGCATCATCTCGGAACCACTGCAGATCATGAACACGCCGACAGCAGTCTATATCGGGATCGTATATTCCTATCTGCCCTTCATGGTGTTGCCGATCTATTCGACGCTCGAGAAGATGGATGAAAGCCTGCTCGAGGCAGCGATAGACCTTGGCTGCTCGCGGTTCTCCGCCTTCTGGCTGGTGACCCTGCCGCTGGCCTTGCCGGGCATTGTAGCGGGTTGTTTCCTCGTTTTCATTCCCGCCATGGGCGAGTTCGTTATTCCCGACCTGCTGGGCGGCTCTACCACCTTGATGATGGGCAAGACCTTGTGGACAGAGTTCTTCTCCAACCGCGACTGGCCGGTTGCCTCGGCTGTCGCCATTATGCTGCTGCTGTTCCTGGTCGTACCGATGGTGTTGTTCCAGCGTCAGCTTGAACGCCAGCAGGAAGCGGGGAGATAACCGATGACACGCAAGTTCACCTGGTTCAACGCCACCTCGCTGACCCTGGGCTTTGCCTTCCTGTATCTGCCGATCATCATCCTGGTGGTCTACAGCTTCAACGAATCGAAGCTCGTCACCGTCTGGGCGGGTTTCTCGACCAAATGGTATGGCGAATTGCTGAACAACAAGGCGATGCTCGATGCTGCATGGGTAACCTTGCGCGTTGCGCTGATGACGGCGACGCTCGCGACCATTCTCGGCACCATGGCGGCCTATGTGCTGGTCCGGTCGGGAAGGTTTCAAGGCAGAACCCTGTTTTCCGGCATGATCTACGCACCACTGGTGATGCCGGAAGTCATTACCGGCCTGTCACTGCTGCTGATGTTCATTGCCATGGGCATTGATCGCGGCCTGTTCACCGTGGTGCTGGCGCATACGACCTTTGCAATGTGCTATGTCGCGGTCGTTGTGTCGTCGCGTCTGGTGAGCTTCGACCGCAGTCTCGAAGAGGCTGCCCTTGATCTTGGATGCTCGCCGCTCGATGCATTCTTCTCGGTAACGCTGCCGATCATCGCACCATCGGTGATCGCCGGATGGCTGCTCGCCTTCACCCTGTCGCTCGACGATCTGGTGATTGCCTCTTTCACCACGGGGCCGGGTGCCACAACGCTGCCGATCAAGATCTATTCCGCAGTTCGTCTTGGTGTTTCGCCAGAGATCAATGCCCTGTCAACGATCCTGATCGCCATTGTTGCAACCGGGGTGATAACGGTTTCCCTGCTGGAAAAGCGGCGCTCCCTGAAGGAAGGCAGCGCGAAATAGCGTTTCGCGCTGCACTTTGTTGTTGTGCCATTGAAGGGTCGGGAATCATGCCCGCCCCAGCGCCTGCTCCAGATCTGCAATGATGTCCGCCACATCCTCGATGCCTATGGAGAGCCGCACGACGTCCGGTCCCGCGCCGGCAGCAGCCTTTTGCGCGTCGCTCAACTGGCGATGCGTTGTGGATGCCGGGTGTATGATCAGGGAACGGGTGTCGCCGATATTGGCGACATGCGACAGCATTTCGACATTGCCGACAAGTTTGACGCCGGCTTCATAACCGCCCTTAAGACCGAAAGTGAAGACGGCACCTGCGCCCTTTGGCATGTATTTCTTCTGCAATACATGCCCGGCGTCGCTTTCAAGCCCGGCATAGCGAACCCAGGCAACAGCAGGATGGCCCTGCAGGAATTTGCCAACGGCAAGCGCATTGGCGCAATGCTTTTCCATGCGCAATGGCAGCGTCTCGATACCGGTCAGGATCATGAAGGAATTGAACGGTGAAATCGCTGCTCCAAGGTCGCGAAGGCCGAGCACCCTGCAGGCAATCGCAAAGCCGAAATTGCCGAAGGTCTCATGGATGGTGAGGCCCTGATATTCCGGGCGCGGCTCGCTGAGCATCGGGTAGCGTCCGCTCTTCGACCAGTCGAATGTGCCGCCATCGACAATGATGCCGCCCATGGAATTGCCGTGACCGCCCATGAATTTCGTCAAGGAATGGACAACAATGTCTGCCCCATGTTCGATCGGTTTGCACAGGAATGGCGTGGCGAGCGTATTGTCGACGATCAGCGGCACTCCTGCTTTCTTGGCAATTGCCGCTATCGCCGCGATATCCGTAACCACACCGCCGGGATTGGCAAGGCTCTCGATGAATATCGCCTTTGTCTTCGGTGAAATGGCCCTTTCAAACGACGTTGTGTCGTCTGGATCAGCCCAGACTACGTTCCAGCCAAAGCTTTTGAACGAATGGTTGAACTGGTTGATCGACCCGCCATAGAGCTTGTTGGATGCGATGAATTCATCGCCTGGCGTCAGCAGCGTATGGAACACGCCAAGCTGCGCCGCATGGCCGGAGGCTACCGCAAGTGCTGCCGTGCCGCCTTCAAGCGCTGCCACCCGGCCCTCCAGCGCTGCCGTCGTCGGATTGGTGATGCGGGTATAGATATTGCCGAATGCCTGCAGTCCGAAAAGTGCAGCTGCCTGATCGACATCCTCGAAAACAAAGCTTGTGGTTTGGTAGATCGGGGTCGCTCGGGCGCCCGTTGCCGGGTCAGGTTGCGCACCTGCGTGAACGGCAAGCGTTGAAAAGCCGGGTTTGTGTTGTGTCATGATGAGGTCCCCTCCGGTACTGGATTGTGAGTAGCGATTGGCAGGCAATGTGCTTTGCGCCGCGCCGTGACACAACGGAAAAACTTGCGATTTCCCGCGGCAACGGGAAAACCCGTTCCATGCTTCAGTCGTCGCGCGCAACAATACCGAAGCGCTGGAAACCCGACAGGACTTTCGGCTTTTTCGACGAGATGACATTTGATGAAACACCGGCCCAGCCGATTTCGCCTGCAAGCCGCGCATATTCGATTTTCGGGCAACGGTTCATGATCACGTCAATGCCTGCCGCTTCGGCCCTCGCTGCTGCCTCGTCATGGCGGATGCCCAGTTGCATCCAGATCACTTTGGGTAGCGGGTCAAGCGCCAGCGCCTCATCCACGATGGCGGGTACGGCTTCGGATGCACGGAAGATATCCACCATGTGAACAGGGCGCGGAATATCGGCGAGGCTGGCATAGGTCATCTGGCCACAGATTACCTTGCCAGCCTGTCCCGGATTGACCGGGATTACGTCATAGCCTTTCGAAAGCATGTATTTCAGGACAAAAAACGATGGTCGTACCTGGTTGGCCGATGCCCCGACAATCGCCACGGTTTTCACCCGGGCAAGCACTGACCGGATATGCTCGTCAGAATAGTTGTCGTGATCGACCACGCTCATCAAGCCAGTGCCTTGGCCCGGTCGCGAAGCACGAATTTCTGGATCTTGCCGGTCGAGGTTTTGGGGATTTCGGAAAACACCACCTGGCGCGGGCATTTGTAACGGGCCAACAGCGAACGGCAGTGTTCGATGATCTCTTCTGCCGTCGCATTCATGCCTGGTTTCAGTTCGACATAGGCGACCGGCGTCTCGCCCCATTTCTCGTCCGGCCTGGCGACCACGCCACAGGCGGCAACCGCCGGATGCTTGTAAAGCGCGTCCTCAACCTCGATCGAGGATATGTTCTCCCCACCGGAAATGATGATGTCCTTGGAGCGGTCCTTCAACTGGATATAGCCATCGGGATGCATCACGCCGAGATCGCCGGAATGAAACCAGCCGCCTGCAAAGGCTTCATCGCTCGCGGCCTTGTTCTTCAGGTAGCCCTTCATGACGATATTGCCGCGGAACATCACCTCGCCAATGGTTTCGCCGTCATGCGGAACTTCCTGCATGGTAGCGGGATCGCGCACCGAAAGCCCTTCCAGCCCGGCATAGCGGACGCCCTGGCGGGCTTTTTTGGCCGTGCGTGCAGGTTTGTCCAGATGGTCCCAGTCGCTGTGCCATTCATTGACGACTGCCGGACCATAGGTCTCTGTCAGGCCATACAGATGGGTTACCTGGAAGCCCGCCTCCTGCATGCCGGAAAGCACGGCTTCAGGCGGCGGGGCGGCAGCCGTGTTGAAGGTAACGGTTTGTGGAAACTGACGCTTTTCGGCGGCTGGCGCGTTGAGCAGGGCCGACATCACCACCGGCGCGCCGCACAAATGCGTGACACCCTCATCTGCAAGGGCGTCATACATCTGTTTTGCCCTTACCCAGCGCAGGCAGACATGCGTCGAGGCGGTAACGGCAAGCGTCCACGGGAAGCACCAGCCATTGCAGTGGAACATCGGCAGGGTCCACAAATAGACCGAATGCTGATGCAGTCCCGCATGAATGGTGTTGGTATAGGCCATCAGCGTTGCGCCACGGTAATGATAGACAACGCCCTTGGGATTGCCGGTGGTGCCGGAAGTGTAATTCAGCGATATCGAATCCCATTCGTCATCCGGCATGGTCCACTGGAATTCTGCTGAGCCTGAGCCGACAAAATCCTCATAGTCGATGGTGCCGATGCGGTCCTGCTTGGGATAGGGCGCATCAACTGGGTATTCTGGATCGTCATAGTCGATCACGACCGGCTTTACCTTTGCGAGTTTCAGCGCTTCCGACATTACGCCCGCAAATTCGCGGTCGACAATCACCAGCCTGCTCTCCGCATGGTCAAGTTGAAACGCGATGATGGCAGCATCCAGCCGTGTATTGATCGAATGCAGGACCGCTTTCACCATCGGCACACCAAAATGTGCTTCCAACATCGGCGGTGTGTTTGACAGCATCACCGATACAGTGTCGCCCTTGCCAATTCCATGCCGCGCAAGGGCAGAAGCCAGTTGCAGCGAGCGTTGCCAGAAAGTGGCGTAACTGATGCGCTGGCTGCCATGGATGATCGCAACATGATCCGGGAAAGTCCTCGCCGCGCGCTCGAGGAACGAGACGGGTGTCAACGGCTGGAAATTGGCTTCGTTGCGGTCAAGGCCGGTTTCATACTTCCCGGGTTGATTTGGATTGCTCAAGGTGTTTTCCCCGTGACCAGATTTCATTCATCGCGCCAGCTTGGTTGACGCTTTTGCAGGAAAGCTTCAACCCCCTCTTTCGCATCATGCCTGAGCATGTTGCCGATCATCACTTCAACCGTATGCGCATAGGCCTGCGCCAAAGGCATGTCGGCCTGCTGGTAGAACGCCTGCTTGCCGGTCTTCAGCGTCATCAGCGATTTCGAGGCTATCCTTGCGGCAAGCGCCGCCACGGCCTCGTTCTGCCTTTCGACTTCGACCACCCGGGTCACCAGGCCGATTTCCCGTGCCCGCCTTGAACCGATGAATTCGCCGGTCAGGAGCATTTCCATTGCATGGTTTTGCCCGACCTTGCGCGACAGCGCGACCATCGGTGTCGAGCAGAACAAGCCGATATTCACACCGGGCGTGGCAAACCTGGATTCTTCACTGGCAATCACGATGTCACAACTGGCAACGAGCTGGCATCCCGCCGCCGTCGCGATCCCGCGAACATCAGCAATGACGGGACGCGGATGGTTGACGACAGTCTGCATCAGCTTTGAACAGCGGTTCATGATATCGGTAAAATAGGCACGGCCTTCATCTGGAGCTGCCCGCCCGGCATCGAGCTCACGCAGGTCATGTCCAGCCGAAAATGCAGGGCCTTCATGACCGATCACGATGACGCGGGTTTCGCGATCATCCGTGGCAGCGTCCAGCTCGGTCTGCAAGGCAGCCATCATGGCTTCCGAAAGGCTGTTGCGCCGCGTCGCATTGTTGAGCGTCAGGCGCAGAATGCCGTCCCGGCGGTCGCGAAGCACTATGGGTTCACCGGTTGCATTCTTGAACGCTCTTGCTTGCAATCCTGTTCTCCTTGTGCTCGTATTCTTGCCATTCAGGCGGATTTTCCCTTGCCGCCGGATTTGAAGAATTCGGCAATTTCATTGGCAACTACCGGCGAATCAAGTTCGCCGCTCAGCGCATTCAGTGCCTGATCCGCCTGTTTCTCCGGCAAGACCGATCCCTTCCGGATTTCGATCAGGTCGCGCATGTAGTCGGGCGAGAATTCCGGATGCGGCTGATAGCTGATCGCCTTGCCATTATAGGCCAGGGCAGCATTGCGACAAAACTCGCTCGACGCAGTCACCCTTGCTTCTGGCGGCAGGACAACGACCTGGTCCTGGTGCATGGCATGCAAATCGATTCTTTTGCCATCGGCAGTCACATAGCTGTTGGGGCCGACACCCCAGCCACCTGAAAACTTTTCGACCTTGCCCCCGAGCGCCTGTGCCATGATCTGGTGGCCGAAACAGATGCCGACCATGGGAATGCCGGCGGCGTATGCATTGCGAATGAATTCCTCCAGCGGTGGAATCCAGGGATGCGGCTCATATGCCCCGTGACGTGAACCGGTAACAAGCCATCCGTCGCAGTCATGAACGTCTTTGGGGAAGACATTGTTGACCACGGCAAAGTTTTCAAACTCGAAACCGTGCCCGGAAAGCAGGCGAGAAAACATCAGGTCGTACTGGCCATGCTTGTCTGCTAGCTGGTCAGGCACGATACCTGTTTGCAATATTCCGATTTTCATTCACGTAGTTCCGAAGGGGTTGGAATTTTCTGGGCTATTTGCGCCTTGTACCCCCATGCTTTCAAGCGAAATTCGAGAAAAACCGCATTCCAGACGTTGATTTGCGGTTACATCCCCTGTGGCACGAAGAAACAGGTCAGTTCGCGCATGCCGCTGGTGTCGCCCCAATGCCCGGTTTCACAGCCGTGAAAGAAAATGTCTGGCGACTGCCGGATCTTCGGACTGGTGAAGGCAATTCGATGATTCTTCCACAAGTAATAGCCCGGTCCCGTAGTCACCTCACCCGGGTCGATCATGGCGCAATCAAGATCATTGCAGCATTCGGGCGGATAAGTGAATCCGGATGGTGCTTCATGCGCGCAAGCTGTGGCCACGAGGATTGTTCCCAACACCATGGCAGACAAGGCAGGTTTCCAGGGCATTGTTACAACCATCACATTGGCTCCTGTTCTCGCAAAGATAGCGCGTTTCGAGGGGTTTCACATGTCCAAAACGCCAAAAACCCTGCCATTGCTGACAGGGTTTCTGGAGAAAGCGGAGATTTTCATCTCGGCAAGGGTTTTGGACCGCACTTTCCGCAATTGACCGACAGGGGCGTTTTCAGCCAGTCACGTCAGTGCGGTCCATGTTGCCGGGAAATCTCAGGGGCGTGAAAAATGTCCCGGCAATTCGATTGGTTTGCGCCTAGTTGCAGACCGTGACGCGCTGATAGACTTCCCGGCCATAGCCGTCATATCCGGTGAACTGTGTTTCCTTCCAGCAGCGTGGCTGTGGCTGGTAGACAACGCCATAGCTTGGCTGTGCATAAGAGCGGGATGCGCCGCCGATGATGGCACCGGCAACGATGCCGCCAAGCAGGGCTGCCGCGACATGCTTGCCGCCTGCATGGGCTTCAGACGGGGTTGCCAGTGACGAACCGGCAATCATGGCGAAGGCTGCAAGGCCGGTGATGGTCAGGGTACGAAGGTTTGTCATCTTGAAGTCTCCACTTTCTCACGGTGTTGGTTCAGGGCGTTGGTTCAATCCTTGTCGGCTGGCTTCTTGCCGCTGCCGATGATCAACAGATAGGCCCGTTCGAAAGGGAAGGTTGTGCATTTCTACACAAGTGATGCACACGATTGAATCTCGCCGATCCAATAGCGTTCATAAAAATTTGGCGGCAACTAGCTGAGGTCTTCGCTTCCCGCCTGAAACCCTTCAAATCGCACGTTGAGCACAGCGAAGCGCAAGATTTGAAGCAGTTATAATGGTGGAGCTAGGCGGAATCGAACCGCCGACCTCTTGAATGCCATTCAAGCGCTCTCCCAACTGAGCTATAGCCCCACAAGGTGGCAGGTTTGGGTGTCCCGCCGCAGGTTTGCGCCCGATCTCTTCTGGCGCTTGAGGCGTGCTTCTAGCCGTGCACGCCCCTCAAATCAAGGAGAAAGAATCTCCATGGGCAACCGGATCAGACTTCCTCATCGCCCTCGACGCCGCCGCCGATAACATCAGCGAGATCATCGTCTTCTTCCTCGTCTTCGAGGAATGTGTCGTCCGCATCATCGTCGTCGTCTTCGACTTCGATATCGACATCGGGAATCTCGGGAAGTTCCTCGTCGTCATCATCAACGGTGTCATCAGTGTCGTCATCGTCGGCATCTTCGAGACTGACGAACTCCGGCGCATCCTCGTCATCGAGTTCTTCCTCGGTCTCTGCCTCGTCGTCGACAACAGCCGCCTTTGGCTCTTTTTTCACCTTGACCGGGGCCGCTTCCTCAAAAAACGAAACAGGATAGGATTTTCCGGTATAGGGCGAAACAATAGGATCCTTGTTCAGGTCATAGAATTTCTTGCCGGTTTCGGGACAAACGCGTTTTGTTCCCAGCGCTTCTCTTGCCACAGCAGTTTCCTCGATATTTTGAAAATCGCGCTTCCCATAAACGCCTCCAAGCCTGCTGTCAAAACCTGATTTCACCTGCCAAACACACAAACGCATCTTGCCGGTCGCGATGCGCCGGTCCAAAGGCAATGTGTAAAGTGACGTGGCGGGAAAGCTGTGCTAACAGGCGCGCAACTCGTTTCAACGCAATTCAGGTTCAGATGAACGCCAATCCGCATTCCCACGGGGCCAAGAAGCCCCTTGCGTCCCGTAATGTCGAGGCTCTGCAGGGTCAGGCATCCATTCCCGGTGACAAGTCGATTTCGCACCGCTCGGTGATTTTCGGCGGCCTCGCATCCGGCACGACCCGGATATCCGGGCTACTCGAGGGCGAGGACGTCATCAATTCGATCCGCGCCATGGAGGCGCTGGGCGCAAGGGCCAACCGTTCCGGTGACGGAAAATGGACCATTGCCGGAACCGGAAATGGCCTGTTGCTCGAACCCAGAGCCGCGCTTGATTTCGGTAATTCAGGCACAGGCTGCCGCTTGTTCATGGGGCTTCTGGGTGCCTATGACTTCGAAAGCACCTTTGTCGGCGACCCCTCGCTGTCAAAAAGGCCCATGGGCCGCGTTCTTGATCCCGTAGCCCTTTGCGGCATGCAGGTGATTCGCCAGTCCGAAGGTGGCCGCCTTCCGGTAACCATTCGCGGACCGAAAATGGCAGCCCCCATTACCTACACGGTTCCCATGCCGTCTGCGCAGGTGAAATCGGCAGTGCTGTTGGCGGGCCTGAATGCCGCAGGCATAACCACGGTCACGGAAAGGGTGATGACCCGCGACCATACCGAAAAGATGCTGACCGGCTTTGGTGCCAATCTCGAAGTGGAGACTGACGCGGATGGCACCCGCCATATCCGCATCGAAGGTCAGGGCAAACTTACTGGTCAGGATATCCTGGTTCCGGCCGATCCGTCTTCGGCCGCCTTCCCGATTGTTGCTGCCCTCATTGTGCCGGGAAGCGACATCACCGTGACCGGCATATTAATGAACCCGGCGCGAACCGGGCTGATCGCTACGCTTCTCGAGATGGGTGGCGATATCGAGATCATGAACCAGCGGCTTTCGGGCGGCGAGGAAATTGCCGATCTCAGGATGCGTTCTTCGCAATTGAAGGGTATTACCGTGCCAGGCGAGCGTTCTGCCTCGATGATCGACGAATATCCCGTGCTTTCGGTAGCCGCATCTTTCGCCACAGGCGAAACGATTATGGAAGACCTCGCCGAGTTGCGGGTCAAGGAGTCGGATCGTCTTGCAGCCGTGGCACGCGGGCTCGAAGCCAATGGCGTTGACTGCGAAGAAGGCAGCGACTGGTTGAAGGTCAGGGGCCGCCCCGATGGGAAGGGCATTGGTGGCGGCACGGTCGAAACCCATCTCGATCACCGCATTGCCATGAGCTTTCTGGTCATGGGCATGGCCAGCGAAAAGCCGGTCACCGTCGATGACACATCTGCCATTGCCACCAGCTTTCCCGAATTTGTCGGCCTGATGCAAGGTCTTGGGGCGCGATTCTGATGACTGAACCAGTCCCCCTCATCATCGCCATCGACGGTCCCGCCGCTTCCGGCAAGGGTACGTTGGCACGCAAGCTCGCAGCCCATTACGGCATTCCCCATCTCGACACGGGACTGACCTACCGTGCCGTCGGCCATGCGCTGATGCAGGTCGGTCTGCCGCTCGACCGGGAGGAACTGGCGGAGGAAGCGGCAAGGAACATCGATCTTGGCAGGCTCGACCGCGAAATCCTGTCCGCGCATGAGATCGGTGAGGCTGCGTCACAGGTCGCTGTTATGCCAGGCGTGCGCAAGGCGCTTGTCGAGGCACAGCGCCAATTTGCCGCTTCCGGCAAGGGTGCCGTGCTTGACGGGCGAGACATCGGCACCGTGGTTTGCCCCGATGCCACGGTCAAACTCTATGTGACGGCATCGCCCGAAATCCGCGCCAGCCGCCGCCATGATGAGATTGTCGGGTCCGGCGGCAAGGCTGACAAGGAGCAGATTCTCGCCGACATCATCAAGCGCGACGAGCGTGACATGGGGCGCACTGATTCGCCCCTGCGCCCGGCTGACGACGCGCACTTGATCGATACGAGCAAAATGGATATAGAGACCGCGTTCATTGAGGCCTTGGCGCTCGTGGAAGCGGCCCGCGGCAACTGAACCAAGCATGAAAGCATTGGCTGCCTTGCAGGAAACACCTGCAGCGGTGGCGTTTTGCTTTTGGGAAATCCGGCAATTTCGGGTGACCTCTTGAAAGGCAGGCCTGATTCCTTGCCTCTGCGCCACCCGGCTTGACCGGGACGCCGGAAACGGCGAAGCGGGGTTCAGGTCAATTGAAACACGAACCAGGGCCATGCGGCCGCGGCGCACCGGGAATGAGCAAGGATTGCCGTTCCTGCCAGGAGTATCCATGACATCGATGAATCCAAGCCGGGAAGACTTCGCAGCGCTTCTCGAAGAATCCTATATCACCCATGACGTCGTCGAAGGCGCGGTCGTCAAGGGCATCGTCACGGCCATTGAAAAGGACCTCGCCGTCATCGACGTCGGCCTGAAGGTTGAAGGCCGCGTATCGCTGAAGGAATTCGGCGCCAAGGCAAAAGATGGCACGCTGAAGGTCGGCGATGAAGTCGAGGTCTATGTTGACCGCGTCGAAAATGCCATGGGCGAAGCAGTCCTGTCGCGCGAGAAGGCACGCCGCGAGGAAAGCTGGATCCGTCTCGAAAAGCAGTTCGAGGCCGGCGAAAAGGTCGAAGGCGTCATCTTCAACGTGGTCAAGGGTGGCTTTACCGTCGATCTCGACGGCGCTGTAGCCTTCCTGCCGCGTTCGCAGGTGGATATTCGCCCGATCCGCGACGTCACCCCGCTGATGAACAATCCGCAGCCGTTCCAGATTCTCAAGATGGACCGCCGCCGCGGCAATATCGTGGTTTCGCGCCGCACCATCCTCGAGGAAAGCCGCGCCGAGCAGCGTTCCGAAATCGTCCAGAACCTCGAAGAGGGTCAGGTCGTCGAGGGCGTGGTCAAGAATGTAACCGATTATGGTGCATTCGTTGATCTTGGCGGCATTGACGGCCTGCTCCATGTCACCGACATGGCATGGCGTCGCGTCAACCATCCTTCGGAAATCCTGTCGATTGGCCAGACCGTCAAGGTCCAGATCATTCGCGTCAACCAGGAAACCCACCGCATCTCGCTTGGTATGAAGCAGCTCGAAAGCGATCCGTGGGATCTCGATCGAAGCGAAATATCCGGTTGGCGCCAAGATCACCGGTCGCGTCACCAACATCACCGACTACGGTGCGTTTGTTGAAATCGAGCCAGGCATCGAAGGCCTCATCCACGTTTCCGAAATGTCGTGGACCAAGAAGAACATCCATCCAGGCAAGATCGTCTCGACGAGCCAGGAAGTGGACGTTGCCGTTCTCGAAGTGGATCCGTCGAAGCGCCGCATCTCGCTTGGCCTCAAGCAGACGCTCGACAATCCGTGGAACAGCTTCGCTGCCAGCCATCCGGCCGGCACCCAGGTTGAGGGCGAAGTCAAGAACAAGACCGAATTCGGCCTGTTCATCGGCCTCGACGGCGATGTCGACGGCATGGTTCACCTGTCGGATCTCGACTGGAACCGTCCGGGTGAAGAAGCCATCGAAGACTACAACAAGGGCGACATGGTCAAGGCCGTCGTTCTTGATGTTGACGTCGAGAAGGAGCGCATTTCGCTCGGCATCAAGCAGCTTGGTGGCGATCCGATCGCAGCCGCCGCTGATTCGGGTTCCATGCGCAAGGGTTCGGTTGTGACCTGCGAAGTGCTCGAAGTGAAGGACAATGGTCTCGAAGTCCGCCTTGCAGACAGCGAACTGACCGCCTTCATCAAGCGCTCCGACCTGTCGCGTGACCGTGACGAACAGAAGCCGGAGCGTTTCTCGGTCGGACAGAAGGTTGATGCCCGTATCACCCAGTTCGACACGAAGAGCCGCAAGGTTGGTGTTTCCATCAAGGCGCTGGAAATCGCCGAGGAAAAGGAAGCCGTCGCGCAATACGGTTCCACCGATTCCGGCGCATCGCTGGGCGACATCCTGGGCGCTGCCCTGAAGAACCGCAAGGAAGACTGAAGCCTGTCTTCGGCACAATGAAACAAGGCCCGCGCGGGAGACTGCGCGGGCCTTTTCAATTGCCCGCGCACCGCCTTCCTGATACCGCATTCACCATGTCTTTTGGGTCGGGGCTGGCAGACTGCCCGTCGGGTCGGTTGCCCTGCAGCAATCAGCAATTTGACGAGGAACCGGATCATGGCTTTTTCCGCAGATGAAATCATTGACCGGCGCCGAATGCGGCGCAAACTGACTTTCTGGCGCATTGCCGCATTGCTGGTGCTTGGCGCCCTGGCCATTTCCCTGTTTGCTGCCTCCGGGCTTGGAGAGCTTTTTGGCAAGAAGGGCTCCGATCATATCGCCAGGGTCAGTATCGAGGGCGTCATCACCAATGATCGCAAGATGCTCGACCTGTTCGAGGAGCTTGGCAAGAAGCAGCAGGTAAAGGCCGTCATCCTCGACATGTCGTCGCCGGGCGGTTCGACCGTTGGCGGCGAGGCGATGTATGAGGCAGTGCGCAAGCTTGCCGAAAAGAAGCCGGTCGTGACCTCCGTCGGCACGCTGGCGGCGTCGGCAGGCTACATGATTGCCTGCGGATCGGACCATATTGTTGCGCGCCGCTCATCCATTGTCGGTTCCATCGGCGTGTTGTTCCAGTATGGTGACGTGTCTGGCCTGCTTGACAAGGTTGGCGTCAAGGTCGATGCGATCAAGTCTGCGCCGCTGAAAGCCGAACCCTCACCCTTCCATCCGGCCAGTGACGAGGCAAAGGCGATGATCGGAAAAGTGGTCGGCGACACTTTCGACTGGTTTGTCGGCCTGGTTGCCGAGCGTCGCGGCTTTGACATGACCAAGGCGCGTGCGCTTGCCGATGGCAGCGTTTTCACCGGGAGTCAGGGCCTTTCCAACGGACTGATCGATGAGATTGGTGACGAGGAAACCGCGCGCAAATGGCTGGTTTCGCAGAAATCGATCCCGGAAAAGCTGAAAATCGTCGAATGGAAGCCTGCTGCAGACAGCGCCTATTTCGACAATCCGGCCGCCCTGGCAGGTATAGCCCGCCTTTTTGGTATCCATTTGGACAATGGTCAGGCTGCGAGCCTTCAGAAAGCCGTTGGCAGGCGTCTGTTTCTTGACGGCTTGGTATCAATGCTGCAAATTAACATGCTTGCCGGTGGTGGTAGGATGAACGAGGATTCCAGCCAATGATCAAATCAGAGCTTGTGCAGGCCATCGCAGACCGAAATCCGCATCTATACCAGCGCGATGTAGAGAACATCGTCAACGCCATCCTGGACGAGATCACAGGCGCACTTGCCAATGGTGACCGGGTGGAACTTCGCGGCTTCGGCGCCTTTTCGGTCAAGAACCGCCCGGCCCGGCTTGGCCGCAATCCGCGCACCGGCGACAAGGTCGAGGTCGAGGAAAAATGGGTGCCATTCTTCAAGACCGGCAAGGAATTGCGCGAACGGCTCAACGGCAACTGAAACCCGTCTTCGAGGCAACTACAGGACCCTTCCGATGATCCGCAAAATCGTGACAGTTCTGATACTGATCCCGCTCGGGATTGTGCTTGTGGTTTTGTCCGTTGCCAACCGTCAGCCGACAACGCTGCGGCTTGATCCGTTCAATG
Source organism: Nitratireductor sp. (assembly GCA_041397525.1). Classification (GTDB taxonomy): domain Bacteria; phylum Pseudomonadota; class Alphaproteobacteria; order Rhizobiales; family Rhizobiaceae; genus BOKV01. The sequence goes on along the minus strand of JAWKWL010000006.1, from coordinate 167,112 downwards.
ACCTGGACCCTGCAGTGTCGGTCACATTGCCGCTCTTTGTGATGCTGATCCTTGCGGTCCTGACGGGAATGATTGTCGGTGCAGTCGCGGTCTGGTTCAGCCAGGGCCGCCACCGCCGTGCATTGAAACGCCAGCAAACGGAAGCCCGGCGCTGGCAGGGCGAAGCCGAAACGCAGAAAAAGCGCGCTGATGCATTGGCAGCAGAAGCAGCGAATGTGTCGGTGGCCCAGACTGGTGCCAATCTGCCGGCAAGGTTTCCGGTGAAGGCCGCCTGATTTTCCTCCCGGCTTAGCCGCCGAGCTTTTCCGCAAATGCCGAAAAGAACTGATCCGCCAGCTTCTTGGCGGTCGAATCGATCAGCCGTGAACCCAGCTGCGCGATCTTGCCTCCCACCTGCGCCTTGGCGGTATAAGTCAGTTTCGTACCGCCTTCGACCTCTTCCAGCGCCACATCAGCGCCACCCTTGGCAAAACCTGCAATGCCGCCTTTGCCCTCGCCAGCGATGGTGTAACCGGCCGGCGCATTGATGTTTTCCAGCGTCACTTCGCCCGAGAACTTCGCCTTTACCGGGCCAATCTTGGTGACAACCGTCGCAGACATTTCCGTTGGTGACTTCATTTCCAGGATTTCACAACCGGGGATGCATTCACGCAGTATGTCTGGATTGTTGAGTGCCTCCCAAACGGTTTCGCGTGAAGCCGGGATGACATATTCGCCGCTGAGATCCATGGTTCCTCCAGAACTCGTTGCCCGTGCGGGCTTTCGAACAGCAGTTTGCACAAGCATCAAGGGGTGACAAGGCAACTTTGGACAAAAATCCGGTTTGCGGGCGACGTGTTTTTTCTTTACGTCTCGGCGCAGTAAAATCCGGCATGCCTGACGCATGACCGGAATCATCGCCGAAAACCCGGACAACCCAGACATGGCCAAATCACAGCGCGACACAGGCAGGGGAGATCAAAGGGGCGACCAAAGGGCTGACAGTCGGGTCCAGCAGCCTGTGGAACGCCGTCCCGCTGCCACCACCCGTCTGCCGCAGAGCCTGCCTGTCGTGCTGGAGACCCATGCCGCTCGATTCTATGCCCTGCTTGATTCGGGTGGCGGCGAAAAGCTTGAGCGCTATGGCCCATATGTCATCATCCGTCCGGAAGGACAGGCGATCTGGCAACGCCAGTTGCCGGAAAAGGCATGGCGGCAGGCAGATGCCGTTTTTACCGGCGACACCGACGAGGAGGGCATGGGTCGCTGGCGCTTCCCCAAGACCCCGCTTGGCGAGACCTGGCCACTGGAATGGGAGGGACTTTCCTTTCTGGGGCGTTTTACCTCTTTCCGCCATGTTGGCGTTTTTCCCGAGCAGGCCGCACATTGGCGTTTTGCCGAAGAACAGATCCGCGCCGCTCTGAGCGCCCATCGTCGCCCCGTGCGCCTGCTGAACCTGTTTGGCTATACCGGAATTGCCTCGCTCGTTGCAGCGCGCGCAGGTGCCCATGTCACCCATGTAGATGCCTCCAGGAAGGCCATTGGCTGGGCTCGCGAGAACCAGGAAATGTCAGGCCTCGCCGACAGGCCGGTTCGCTGGATTTGTGAGGATGCGGTAAAATTCTGCGAGCGTGAGGTCCGTCGCGGCAACAAGTACGATGCCATCATTCTCGACCCGCCGCAATTTGGCCGTGGCCCCAAGGGTGAAGTCTGGCAATTGTTCGAGAGCCTGCCGCACATGCTCGACCTGGTGCGTGAACTGGTTTCGGACGAGGCCCTGTTCGTCAACCTGACCGCTTATTCAATCCGTGCATCGTTTCTGGCCATGCATGAGTTGATGCAGGAATGTTTCGGCGATGCGGGTGGCCGCATTGAATCCGGCGAACTGGTGATCAGTACCGAAACTGGCGGGCGTCTGCTCTCAACCTCGCTTTTCAGTCGCTGGGTGGCCGCAAATGAGTGATGAATTCAGGCCGGGCCAGGTTCGCGAGGTAACTGCCGTCTCCAATCCCGTGATCAAGGAGATCAAGGCGCTCGCACTGAAAAAGAACCGCGACGAAAGCGGGCGCTTCATCGCGGAAGGTCTGAAACTGGTAACGGACGCCCTCGACGGCGGCTGGCCCGTGCATATCGTGGTATTTGCCAAGAAGATGTCGTCCAATCCGGCAGTCCAGGCCGCAGCCGCCCGCGCGCGAGCGCATGGCGCGCTCATACTGGAGGCGAGCGAAAAGGTGCTTTCGGTCATTTCGCGCCGCGACAACCCGCAAATGGTGATCGGTGTTTTCGGCCAGCGCTGGACAAGGCCCGAAGCAATCAGTCCAAGGGGCGAGGACTTGTGGATTGCGCTCGACAGGGTGCGTGACCCTGGAAATCTCGGCACCATCATCCGCACCGCTGATTGCGCCGGCGCAAAAGGCATCATCCTTGTCGGCGAGACTACCGATCCCTATTCGATAGAGGCAGTGCGCGCCACCATGGGATCACTGTTCCATGTTCCTGTCGCCAGAATGAGCACCGACTCTTTCCTGCAATGGCGCAAGTCATGGCCGGGCCTTGTCGCGGGCACCCATCTCGAAGGCGCTGTCGACTATCGCAGCATCGACTATTCCGGCAAGCCCGTCTTGCTGTTGATGGGCAATGAGCAGCAGGGCCTTCCGCCGGCACTTGCTGAAACCTGTGACAGGCTGTGTCTCATTCCGATGGCAGGTCAGGCTGATTCGCTCAATCTGGCTGTGGCGACAGGTGTGATGGTGTTCGAGATAAAACGCCATGCCCTTCAAATGAAGGATGCTGCGGGATGAACTACCGCTTGAAGGGTTTTCTGGCGGTGGCGGCACTCACCGGGCTGGACCAGATCGTCAAATACTGGGTCGAGACGCAGCTGCCGTTTCAGCAGCCCATGCCGGTATTGCCATTCCTGTCCTGGTTCCGGACCTGGAACGAGGGGATCGCCTTTTCCCTGCTTGCCTTTCTCGACGACCAGTTGCTCTCGGTCCTGACCGTTGCGATCAGCGGCTTCATACTTTGGCTCTGGATCAATGCCGGTCGCGAGCGCCTGGTCGCCCATGCCGGTTACGCGCTGGTTCTGGGTGGTGCCATCGGCAACCTGATCGACCGCGTCTGGTACGGGCATGTTGTTGACTTCGTCCTGCTGCATGCGGGCAGTTGGTCATTCGCGGTCTTCAATCTTGCCGATTCCTTCATTACAGTCGGCGCCGGCCTGATCATTCTTGATGAAGTGCTGCAATGGCGGCAGAGCCGCAACAAACTTGAAAAAGACAACCAAAGCCCAGGGCATGAAACCTGAACGCTTCCAGACTTGAGGAAAACATCATGAGCGCCAATAACGCCTTCAGGGCGATTCTCGTTTCCCGTGATGAAAACAGGAAGCAATCAGTCAATGTCACGAGTTTGACTGAATCCGACCTGATGCCCGGCGACGTCACGGTTGCGGTTGAAGCAACCACCGTCAACTACAAGGACGGACTGGCGATCACAGGCAAGAGCCCGGTCATTCGTCATTGGCCGATGGTTCCAGGCATCGATCTGGCGGGAACCGTGACCAGTTGCGACAGCGGCGCGTTCAAGCCTGGCGACAAGGTTCTGCTCAATGGCTTCGGCGTTGGTGAGGTACATTGGGGCGCTTATGCAGGCGTGGCCAGGTTGTCATCCGACTGGCTGATCCCGTTGCCGGACGGCGTCACAGCCAAACAGGCCATGGCGGTGGGCACGGCAGGCTATACCGCGATGTTGTGTGTCATGGCGCTGGAACGGCACGGGGTCACACCGGCCAGCGGCCCGGTAATTGTCACCGGTGCCAATGGTGGTGTCGGCACGGTCGCCATCGCTGTATTGTCGAAGCTTGGCTATCATGTCATCGCTTCCACCGGCAGGGCGTCCGAAGAAGCTTTCCTCAAAGGGTTGGGTGCATCTGAAATTATCGACCGCAACGAATTGTCCGCGCCCGGCAAGCCGCTCGGCAAGGAGCGCTGGGCAGCGGGCATTGACGCGGTTGGCAGCCATACGCTCGCCAATGTGCTTGCACAGACCCGGTATGGCGGCGCGGTCGCTGCCTGCGGACTGGCACAGGGCTTCGACCTGCCAACAACCGTCATGCCGTTCATCCTGCGCGGTGTTGCACTGCTCGGCATTGACTCGGTCATGGCACCACGGTCACTACGCCTCGAAGCCTGGAAACGGATCGCATCCGACCTTGACCGCGACAAACTTGCGTCGCTGACAACCGAAGCCGGTTTTAATGACATCGTCAAAACCGCCGAAGCCATTGTCGAAGGCAAGGTTCGTGGCCGCGTCGTCATTGACATGACACGAGATTGATCCGCATGGCGGCTGCAACGGGAGGAGCATATGAGCGGGCATGTACTGGCAATCGACCAGGGAACCACTTCGTCGCGGGCCATTCTGTTTGATGGTGCACGCAAGATAGTATCGGTTTCGCAGCGTGAATTCACCCAGCATTTCCCGCAATCGGGCTGGGTCGAACATGACGCCATGGAAATCCTCGAAAGCGTGATTGCCACCTGTCGCGATGCCATCGCCAATTCTGGCATCGCTCCCGGTGACATTGCTGCCATTGGCATCACCAACCAGCGTGAGACCACTGTTGTGTGGGACCGTTCGACCGGCCAGCCGATCCACAAGGCGATTGTCTGGCAGGACCGGCGCACAGCCCGGTTTTGCGAGGAGTTGAAGGCTCGCGGACTTGAAGAAAAGTTTTCCGCGCGGACGGGTCTGCTGTTGGACCCGTATTTCTCCGGCACCAAAATCCGCTGGCTGCTCGACAATGTGCCCGGCGCCCGTGCAAATGCGGAGGCCGGCAAGCTTGCATTCGGAACGATTGACTCGTTCCTGGTCTGGCATCTGACCGGTGGCGAGCGCCACGTTACCGACGCAACCAACGCTTCGCGCACCCTTTGCTACAATATTGGTGAAAACCGCTGGGACGACGAATTGATGGGCGCCCTGGGCATTCCGGCAGCGATGATGCCCGAAGTGCTCGACTGCGCAGCAGACTTCGGCACCACCAGTCCGCAAATGCTCGGCAGTGCCATCGCGATATCGGGCATTGCCGGAGACCAGCAGGCGGCTACCATCGGACAGGCCTGCTTCAAGCCAGGAATGTTCAAGTCCACATACGGAACGGGTTGTTTCGCGATCCTGAATACCGGCAACGATCTCGTGCGTTCGAAAAACCGGATGCTGACAACCATCGCCTACCGGCTCAATGGCCGGACCACCTATGCACTGGAAGGCTCGATCTTCATTGCTGGCGCTGCCGTACAATGGCTGCGCGACGGGTTGAAAATAATATCGGAAGCGAAACAGACCGGAGATCTTGCTGAGCAATCCGACCCGGGCCAGCAAGTTTATCTGGTTCCCGCCTTTACCGGCCTCGGAGCGCCTTACTGGGACGCAGAAGCGCGCGGAGCGATTTTCGGGCTGACACGCAATTCCGGTCCGGCCGAATTCGCGCGCTCCGCGCTTGAGGCGGTTTGCTACCAGACCCGCGATCTCCTGGAGGCGATGCAGGGCGACTGGAAGAATTCGGGTGAAACTGTGTTGCGCGTTGATGGCGGCATGGTGGCCAGCGACTGGACGCTGCAATTCCTGGCCGACATTCTTGACGCGCCGGTGGACCGCCCGACCATCCTGGAGACAACGGCGCTTGGCGCTGCATGGCTTGCCGGCTCGCGGGCTGGAGTGTGGCCGGACGAGGAAGGCTTTGCCGAAGGCTGGGCACTCGAAAGGCGCTTCGAACCCGCAATGGAGGGCGACAGGCGTGAGCGACTTTATGCCGGTTGGCTTGATGCGGTTTCGCGAACGCTGACAAGGCGCTGATCCAGCGTTGATTGAAACCGGCAGCATGCTACACGGATTTGTGACGAAGACGTGTTTTGACCCTTGTCTTCGCCTGTCATAGCGATGCCATTAGAACAATGATGGCCCGCAAGGGAATAGGGCCGGTAAACTCCTAACAGGTCCGAAAAGGTACTGAAATGAAATCAGCCAGTGCAATCCTCGCCCGCCTCATGCTGGCAACCGGCATCACGCTTTCAACGCCCGCTCTCGCAACATCCCAGATGGTGGTTGACCCCGCCAATTGGGAGCAGGTCGAGGCGGATGCCCGTGGCCAGACCGTCTATTTCAATGCATGGGGCGGGGCGCAGAACATCAATGACTATATCGCCTGGGCGGGTGCCGTAGCGAAAGAACGCTATGGCTTCGATGTGGTTCACGTGAAACTCGACGACACCGCCAATGCCGTTGCCAAGGTGGTTGCCGAAAAGGCGACCGGCAAGGACAGCAACGGCTCGATCGATCTTGTCTGGATCAATGGCGAGAATTTTGCCTCGATGAAGCGCCAGAACCTGCTGCTTGCTCCTGGCTGGGCAGAAAAGCTGCCCAACTGGCAATTTGTCGATTTTGCCAACAAGCCGACCATCACCACCGATTTCACGGTGCCGGTCGAAGGCCTGGAATCTCCCTGGGGCATGGCCAAGATGGTATTCTTCCACGACACCGCAAGGCAGAGGGAAATGCCGGACTCCTTCGCGCAGCTGGTAGAATGGACCAAGTTACATCCAGGCCGCTTCACTTATCCCGCCCCTCCCGATTTCATCGGCTCGTCATTCCTGAAGCAGGCATTGAGCGAAACGGTCGCTGATCCGCAGGTGCTTTTGCGCCTGGTTGTTGACAGCGAATTCGATGCCGTGACTGCACCGCTTTTCAAAAAACTTGACGAAATGCACCCCAATCTGTGGCGCTCTGCCAAGACCTTCCCCAAAAACAAGGAGGCGCTGCGCCAACTTCTGGCAGACAATGAGATTGACATTGCCTTTGCCTTTTCGCCAGCCGAGGCCTCCAATGCCATCGCCAATCAGGAATTGCCCGACACGGTGCGTTCCTTCGTGTTTTCAGGCGGAACGCTCGGCAACACGCATTTTGTCGCCATTCCCTACAATGCGACTGCCAAGGCTGCGGCTCTTGTATTCGCCAATTTTCTGATGTCTCCCGAGGCGCAGTTGCACAAGCAGGATCCTTCCGTCTGGGGCGATCCGACTGTGCTGAACATTGACGCCATTCCCGATGACATGCGTCAGGCTTTTGACAAGCTTGACCTCGGTGTCGCAACCCTCAAGCCATCTCAACTGGGGCCGACCCTGAACGAGCCGCATGCCAGCTGGATGACGCGGATCGAAGAGGAATGGACGCGGCGCTACGGTGTGGCTAATTGATCTGATGGCGGGGGGTGATTGATGCTGCGACATGCGCCGCGGCTGACCGCATTCCTTCTGGTCGGGCCGGTTCTGTTCGGCATGGCAGCTACACTTGCCCCCGCCTTCGATTTTTTCCCGGCGCTGGGTTCGCACAGGCTCTCGCTTGACCCGTGGCGTGAACTCTTTGCACAACCGGCATTGCTGCGCTCAGCCCTGCTGAGTTTTGCGAGCGGCATCCTGACAGCTCTCTTCTCACTGGCGATTGTTGCGATCTTCGTGGCTGGCTGGTCGCATACCCGCGCTTTTCGCCTGCTTCAGCATCTCGTATCGCCGCTGCTCTCGGTCCCGCACGCAGCCGCAGCCTTTGGCCTTGCCTTCCTGTTTGCTCCCGCTGGCTGGCTCATGCGCCTGTTTTCACCCTGGCTCACCGGGTTTGGCCAGCCGCCCGACTGGCTGATCATTCACGATACGCTTGGCATCGCCATGATGGCGGGCCTCGTCATCAAGGAAATCCCGTTTCTGTTCCTGGTCACGCTTGCCGCCCTTCCCCAGGCAAAGGCCGGTGAGCATGCTCGCATCGCTAACAGCCTTGGCTACGGGCGGATTGCCGGTTTTGTTCATGGCGTGTGGCCACTGGTTTATCGCCAGATACGCCTCGCGGTTTTTGCTGTTATTGCCTATGCCAGTTCCGTCGTTGATGTTGCCGTAATCCTCGGACCAACCACTCCGGCACCTCTGGCCGTACGGCTCGTAGGCTGGATGAACGACCCCGACCTGTCGATGCGCTTCATGGCTTCTGCAGGTGCAGTATTGCAGTTTGGTGTGACCGTTGCCGCACTCTGGCTTTGGATCATCGGCGAAAAGGTGCTTGCGCTTTATGCCCGCACCCTGCGCCATGGCGGACACCGTTTCGCCAATGACAGCCTGGCCCGCAGCATCTCCGCTGCCAGCGTCCTTGCCATGGTTGCCATCGTCTTCACTGGTCTGTTCCTGCTCGCTGTATGGTCAGTTGCCGGCTACTGGTCCTTTCCCGACGCCTTGCCGCGATCCTTCACGCTGCGGGTTTGGGAGCGGCAGGCAGGCAGTCTGGCACGGCCCCTGCTGATAACTGTCACTACGGCATTGGTGTCGACGATTGCTGCCCTTGCCCTGACTTTGGCGTGTCTGGAGCGCGAGACGCGAAGTGGCAAGAGCGGCGGCTCGCGCGCGCTGTTCCTCATCTATCTGCCGCTGATCGTGCCCCAAGCCTCTTTTGTTTTCGGCCTGCAGCTGTTTTTCCTGTCGCTTGGCATTGACGGCAGCTTTCCGGCACTGGTTCTGGTACATTTCATCTTTGTGCTGCCTTATGTCTTCCTGTCCCTGTCCGACCCCTGGCGCGCGTTCGACACCCGCTACCTGTGGATTGCCAGCACCCTTGGGGCATCACGAAGTCGTGCCTTCTGGAAAATCCGCCTGCCGATGCTGCTGCGGCCAGTCCTGATTGCCTTTGCGGTAGGCTTTGCCGTTTCCATCGGGCAATATCTGCCAACAGTGCTGATTGGCGCTGGGCGCTGGCCCACCATCACCACCGAGGCCGTTGCACTTGCATCAGGTGGCGACCGCCGGGTAATAGGCATTTATGCGCTCATCCAGATGCTCCTCCCGCTTGCAGGCTTCGCACTCGCGACAATTGTTCCCGCGAGCATCTTCCTGCGCCGCCGCGACATGCGTGCCGGAACCTGAATGACAAATCCGGGCAACCTAGCACTCGAAAATGTCGTGGTCAGGCTTGGCAACAGGGTGTTGGTCTCAATCGACACAAGGATAGCACCCGGCGAAGTCTTCACGGTCATGGGGCCGTCTGGTTCCGGCAAGTCGACTTTGCTTGCCTATATTGCCGGCTTTCTTGATCCCGCATTCACCGGCAGTGGCAGGGTGGTTTACGCTGGACGGGACCTGACACTCCTGCCGCCCGAGAGACGGAAGGCAGGATTGCTGTTCCAGGATGCACTGCTTTTTCCGCATATGAGCGTTGGGCAAAACCTGATGTTTGCGATTCCGGCAGGTGGCAACGCGAAGGCGCGGCGCGAAGTTTGCGAAGCCGCATTGCAGGAGGCCGGACTTGGCGGGTTCTTCGACCGCGATCCCGCCACGCTCTCCGGCGGCCAAAAAGCGCGCGCTGCATTGATGCGCATCCTGCTTTCCGAGCCTGGAATCCTGTTGCTGGACGAGCCGTTTTCCCGCCTCGACGCGGATCTGCGCACGCATGTACGCAGTTTTGTCTTCGCCGAAGCGCGGTCCAGGCAATTGCCGGTGTTGTTGGTGACCCATGACATCGAGGATGCCCGCGACGCCAACGGACCGGTTCTGGAGCTTGGTTGAGTGACGATGGCATCGCCGGACAAGTACCGCTTTCCTGTCGATGAGTGCCTGCCGCAACTGCTTGATGCGCTCGACGAAACCAATACCGCGCTGCTGACCGCGCCGCCCGGTGCCGGCAAGACGACACGTGTACCGCCCGCATTGCTTGGTGCGGACTGGTGCACTGGAAAGATCGTTGTTCTCGAACCGCGCCGGATTGCAGCGCGCGCCTCGGCCCGCTTTGTTGCACAGATGCTGGGCGGCAAGCCGGGAGAAACTGTTGGCTACCGGGTCCGCATGGAAAATGTCACCTCGGCTGCTACCCGCATCGAGTATGTCACCGAGGGCGTGTTCACCCGGATGCTGGCTGGCGATCCGGAACTCAGCGGAATCTCTGCCGTGATCTTCGACGAATTTCATGAGCGCAGTCTGGACGCTGATCTTGGGTTGGCGCTGGCGCTGGATGTCCAGTCAGCCCTTCGGCCCGACCTTCGCATTCTCGTGATGTCGGCGACGCTTGAGGCCGCGCGGCTGCGAAGCTTTCTTGGCGAGTGCCCGCTCGTTGAGAGCAAAGGCAGAAGCCACCCCGTCGAAATCGTCCACGAAGACCCGTCACCGGGCGAACGGCTGGAAGAAAGCGCCAGCAAGGCGGTGATGCGGGCCCTGGCCCGCGAACCGGGATCGGTGCTGGTTTTCCTTCCCGGCCTTGGCGAAATCCGTCGCACAGCCGAGCGATTGGAACAACGCCTGCCAGCCGATGTTGAAATGCACCAGTTGCATGGATCAATGGAACCACGCGAACAGGACGCCGCCATTCGCCCCGCTGCTGACGGCAGGCGCAAGATTGTGCTTGCGACCTCGATTGCCGAGACATCCTTGACGATTGACGGAATACGCATCGTCATTGACAGCGGTCTGGCGCGGGTGCCGCGATACGAACCGCAATCCGGCCTCACCCGGCTGGAGACGGTTCGCGCCCCGCGATTTTCCATCGAGCAGCGCGCCGGCCGTGCTGGCCGCACACAGCCCGGCACGGCCGTCAGGCTGTGGCGTGAACGGCAGACGGCGGCACTTCCCGCCAGTATCCGCCCGGAAATCCTCGAAGCAGACCTCGCAGGTCTGGTGCTCGACATGGCCGCATGGGGCGTGACTTCCGCTTCCGGTTTGCGCTTCCTTGATCCGCCGCCAACGCCGGCATGGCAAGAGGCAGTAGCGCTGCTGCAATCCATTGGCGCGCTTGATGCACATGGCAGGGCCACGGCTGACGGCTTGCAATTGCGCCAGCTCGCTTTGCCGCCCCGCTATGCAGCGATGGTGGTACAGGCCGCCAGGACAGGTCAGGCAGAAGAGGCGGCCCGCCTCGCGGTGCTGATATCCGAGCGCGGCCTTGGCGGCAGTGACATTGATATTTCGATCAGGCTGGAACGGCTACGAAACGAAAAGGGCGAACGCGCAGTGAAGGCAAGAAAGCTTGCGACCGCAATTGCCAGCCAGACTATCGCCTCGAATGAAAGCGGAGACCGGTCAGAATGGTCGGCGGGCGCGCTGCTATCCTTGGCCTGGCCCGGACGGGTGGCCCGCGCGAAGGGAGCCCGCGGCAATTTCCTGCTGGCCAATGGAAGGGCGGGCAGTGTCAGCGAGACCGACCCGCTGGCAGGCGCGAAGTGGATCACGGTATGCGACATGCAGGGAAGTGCAGCCTCTGCACGCATCACCTGTGCGGCACCCGTCGGGGAGCGCGAAGTACTGGAATTACATGAAGCGGCGATCACTCAAACGCGCGACATTCACTTTGATCCGGCAAGAAAATCGGCTGATGGCCGCAAGAGGCGCAAGCTGGGTGCGATTGTCCTGTCGGACCAGGTTTGCGAGGTTGATGCCGGGGAGCGTGAGCAGGTGCTGGCCGATGCGGTTTCGCGTGAAGGATTGGGGCTTCTGCCCTGGACTGGGCCCGCGCAACGACTGCTCGACCGCTTGCGGTTCCTCAATGCAAGGGCTCCCGAACGCTGGCCGGACATGAGTGACGGCAAGCTGACGCACGGCGTGATGGAATGGCTGTTCCCCCATGTTCCTGGCCTGCGTTCACTTGATGAGATCGGCACCGATGCCCTCATCGCCGGCCTGCGCAGCATTGCTGCCTCTGCCGGATTCTCGCAATTCGATATCGAAGCACAGGCTCCTGACCAGTATGAGACCCCGGCGGGCTCAATCCACAAGCTGAAATACCGCGACGGCGAGGCCGTTCTGGCCGTCAGGGTCCAGGAGCTTTACGGCCTGACAAGACACCCCTCCATCGCCGGCGGCAAGGCACCGCTGCTGCTCGAATTGCTCTCACCAGCCATGCGCCCGATACAACTGACGAGGGATCTGCCCGGTTTCTGGGCAGGGTCATGGGCGGATGTCCGCGCAGACTTGCGGGGCCGTTATCCCAAGCATCTCTGGCCCGAGGACCCGGCAAATGCCGCCCCGACTTCGCGCGCCAAACCCCGCGGCGCATGATGGCCATTGCATTCCGCCAAAGCGCCATGCACAACAGACCGGTGAGAGGAAGCGGCTTTCATGGTCGATGAAGTATTGAAGCACAATTCCGGCGGTCCGAGCTTGCGGCTTGAAACGCTGATCCGAATCCGCTGGCTGGCGGTTTTCGGACAGACCGTCGCAGTACTCTTTGTGGCACTGGTGCTCGAATACGAATTTCACCTCTCGCTCTGTCTCGCGCTTATCGCGTTGTCGGCCTGGCTCAACGTGTTCCTGCGGCTTCGTTACCGGGCAACTTTCCGCCTTACCAATTGGGCGGCGATGGCGTTGTTGTCCTATGATATCCTGCAACTGGCGATGTTGCTGTTCATGACCGGAGGACTGCAAAACCCGTTTGCGGTCCTGCTGGTGGTTCCGGTCATCGTCTCGGCCACAGCGCAATCCTTCCGCCAGATCATGCCGCTTGGCATTCTGGCCATGACGGCCGCAACCGTACTGGTGTTCTTTCACCTGCCCCTGCCATGGCAACCAGGATCAAGTTTCTCAGTGCCACTGGTCTATGTTTCGGGCATGTGGGTGGCGATTGCTTCGGCGCTGGTCTTTACTGCCTTTTATACCTACCGCGTTGCCGATGAGGCGCGCAAACTGTCCAACGCACTGGCCGCGACCGAACTTGTTCTGCAGCGCGAACAACATTTGTCGGCGCTTGACGGATTGGCAGCGGCTGCTGCGCATGAGCTTGGCACACCTCTGGCGACAATCGCACTTGTCTCCAAGGAAATGATCCGCGAATTGCCGCAAGGTTCTCCCTTGCATGATGATGCCAGCCTGTTACGCAGCCAGGCGGAACGATGTCGCGACATCCTCAAGAAATTGTCGTCGCTGTCGGAGGAGGGAACGAGCCATATCGGGCGGTTGACGCTTTCCTCGCTGATGGAGGAGGTAGCAGCTCCACACCGTGATTTTGGCGTTAGCCTCGCCCTTTCGCCCGGCACCACGCCCGGGGAACCGGTTTTCGAGCGCAATGCCGGTATCGTATACGGTTTGGGAAACCTGGTCGAAAACGCGGTTGATTTTGCCCGCTCAAGGGTCGAGTTCTCGGCTGAATGGAGCGATGTTGACGTGGTCATCCAGCTGGCCGATGACGGGCCGGGTTTTCCGCCTGAATTGCTCGAACGCATCGGCGAACCCTTCATGACCACCAGGAGGCGCGACCCCGACGCCACCGGAGGCGGATTGGGGCTTGGATTGTTCATCGCCAAGACCTTGCTGGAGCGCAGCGGCGCTTCACTGGAATTTTCCAATATGCGCGGCGAACTTTCCGGCGCATCAATCCGTGTCAGGTGGCGACGTGACATTGTGGATTTGCAAAGGAGCGGAGACGGAAAGCTTGAGTCTGCGCAAATATTGGTTTCTTAACCATCAACTGAAAATTCTGGTCTGATTAACATTGCATTTGCAATATGCCGTCATCGTGCCCACGAGACAGAGGTGGACATGAAAACCCGGCCATTGCGATTTCTGGAAGACAAGCGTGGCAACTTTGCCATCATAACCGCCATCATTGCACCTGTACTGATTGGCGTGATTGGGCTTGCGGTGGATTTCTCCATCTTCTTCTCCCAAAAATCACAAATGCAGGAAGCCGCTGACCAGGCAGCGCTTGCCGCCGTCAGGGAAGCGGCCTTGCAGGGTTGGAACAAGGTGACTGCTGAATCTGTGGCGGCCGATTTCGTCGACGAAACCATGATGGGCTCGTCCATTTCAGCAGCTGTATACACGACTTCCGTAGGCGTGAACGAGACCAATGGCACCGTCGATGTGTCAATCCGTCAGGACGGCCACGGCTATTTCCTGCTCGGCATGTTCAAGAGCAACCCACAGATTGCAGTTCAGTCGCGCGCTGCCATTGCCAGTACGACCAATATCTGCGTCCTGGGCCTTGATGCCAGCGCCAGCGGCACTCTGCAAATGGACGGCAAGTCTGGTCTTTTGGGCGACAACTGTTCGATGTTTTCCAATTCCACCGACGCGGGAAGTATCATTGTCCAATCTGCCAGCAAGATGACTGCGGCAAGCATTTGCAGTTCGGGAGGCATCAAGGGCAGTTCGGTTGACATTTCTCCGCTTCCGGTAACCGATTGCCCGCCAATCCCGGACCCGCTGTTGAGCCGTTCGGCCCCCACGGTTGGCAGTTGTGATTTCACAAATTTCCAGACCGATGTTACAGGCATGATCAATCCGGGTGTCTATTGCGGCGGCATCAAGCTGACCGGCGGCACTGTAACGGCCAAGCCGGGTATTTACGTCATCAAGGACGGCGAATTCAATATCTCCGGAAGCACCATATTCAATGGTACCAATGTCGGCTTCTATTTTACCGGCGATGCGTCCAAGACCAACATCGGAACATCAACCACAATCAGCCTGACAGCTCCGAAAACGGGGCCCATGGCCGGAATCCTATTCTTCGAGGACCGCAAAGCGCCGATGGGTCGTGAATTCATCGTCTCGAGCAAGGATGCAAGGACACTGGTTGGCACGGTCTATTTGCCAAATGGAACCCTGACTGTGCGCAAAGCCGGCGGTTTCGGTGAGACATCCGACTGGACCGCAATCGTTGCCCGCAAGATCCTGATTGACCAGGGCAGCACCTTGCAACTGAACTCTGACTACGCCACTTCCGACATCCCCGCACCGCAAGGGATCGCAGGTGGCATTGGACAGGTCTATCTGACCAAATAAGGTCGGTTGCGGCGTCTTTGGCCGGTATCCCCCTTATTCCCCTGTGCAAGGGTAATCCCGGGATGGACCCCCATTCGGGGGACTTCCAATCTCCTCTTGTGAAAGCAGTCGCAGCAATTCCGGTTCAGGCTGGATCCCGGACTGATCGGCGATCACGTTCGATCGTGACGAGAGGGTGTTGATCCGGCGATCTTCTGGTTTGCACGGCTGACAATACCCCAGCCGAGAGATGATTGCCCTCGTCCGCTTTGCTTGAAAGCCGGACCCCGACATGGGTCCGGGAGTTGTTATTGTAGGGAAAGAGCGGTCTTTTCAGCTAGCTGCGCGCAGATTCGCGAGCGAGGCATTGCCAACCGTACCATGGGCTTGAACGAATTCCTTGAAGTCGGCAAACGGCAGGGGGCGGGAGAACAGGTAACCTTGCGCTTCGTCGATCTTGAAGCGGCGTGCGAGTTCCAGTTCTTCGGTTGTCTCGATGCCCCTTCCGCAACAATTTGCAGCTCGAGCTGGCGAGCCAGCGACACACTTGCCTCGACGCAGGCAAAGGCAAACTGGTCAGTTGCTGCTGCGGACATGAAGGACTTGTCGATCTTCAGCTCCGAAAACGGGAACAGCCGCAGCTGTTCGATGTTCGAATAGCCGGTGCCGAAATCGTCAATCGCCAGCCCGAAACCCTGCATCCGCAGGCGCGTCAGTGCCTCGAGCGATTGCGAGGTGTCCTGCGGCAAACGTGTCTCGGTCAGTTCAAGGATGAAGTTTTCGGGGTTGAGGCCGGACAGGCGGATGATCTCGCTGAACTGGCCAGGAAACTGGCTGTTGGAAATGATCGAACCGGATATGTTGAATGATATCTTGAAGGCTTCATCAAATGTGCCAATTAGCTCCGGCGTATCCTCGGCCACGAGTTCAATCATGCGCCATGTGATGTCGGTGATGCGGCCATTCTCTTCAGCAAGGTTTATCATTTTCCCTGCGTCCAGCAACTGGCCCTCGCGATTGCGCATGCGCGCCAGGGCTTCAGCACCTGCCACACGTCCGGTCTCGATGTCTATGCGCGGTTGGTAATACGCAACAAGGCGCGAATTGCGCAGTGCGGAATTGATTTCCTCAACATCGACATCCGGCCCGATCTTGCTCGGCGAAGGCTTGTTCCTGCCCGAAAGCACCAGTTCCGCAACCTTCTGGTAGTCGGCCGGCTTGGACAATACTCCGGCGCAATCGATCTTCATGATGGCTGCCAGTTTGCCGGCACTATGGCGCACCGACTGGTGCTCGCCTGATACCAGAACAAGCCGGCCACCCCAGGACAGTTCGCTCGCCAGGCGCAGAAAGCCCACGCCATCCTGGTTGGGCATGGAAAGATCCAGGGTGATTGCATCGATTTCATTGGCAGCGCGGCGAAGGATGTGGTGTGCCTCTTCACCATCTGCGGCCATGATGACCCGCTTCGCGCCCTTCTGTAGCAGAACCTGTTCCATCAGCATGCGGAAAATCGGATCGTCGTCCACAACCATGACTGTTTCGACGGGGTTGTTGTTGTCGTGTGTCGCGGGTTCGAACGAACTCATGATGTTTCCTCGCGTGGCATCCCTGGACGCCGGGCCAGCATATTGACCAAGGCAATTAGCTGGTGGCGAATTGCCCGCTGCATGCCGGACCAATGGGTTATCGAAGCAGACTAGTGCTAAAGCTATAACAATTGGCAAACCGCAAACCCTTGTTTCACCACCGAGGTTAATGGATGGTTTACCCGGCCTTCCGCTGGAACATTTGCTACGACCTGTGTTCAGCGTTAACGAAAAATCCGTCAAATTTTGTCAAATTCGGTTTGAAGCCTAATCCGGAGTGACTGCCCTGGCCAATCTATCGATCCAAGCAAGCGACGGCGAGCGAACTGACGAACGCATTCCCACGCGCGAGCGCCTGCGATACCGCATATCGCTGGCTTTCGGCCTGATAATGATCATTGCCTTCGCAATTTCATCAGGCATTCTTTCTGTTCGTGGATATCTGAGTGACATTTCAGCGTCGTCTGAACGCTTGCGCGGCATTGCCTCCGTTCTGGCAAGTACCGTTGCCAGCGACTTTGTGGCCGGAAACCAGAACGGCGCCTTGCAGTCACTGACCGCAATTCGTGACTTGCCGGAAATCGAATTTGTCGCGATCGAGGACATGTCTGGTGCCCGGTTCGCTGACATCGGTACCGCGACCTTCCTGACGACGCAGCGCAACGATATATCGGATGTATCCTCGATCGAACTGCTTTTCTCGAACACGATCTGGGTAAAGGCACAGATCCGCAAGGGTGGAGAACGGATCGGCTGGATATACCTTTTGTCTGATATCTCGCGAATTCGTAGTGCCGCCCTTCAGGGACTTGCAATCAACGCGCTGATCGCCCTTGTCGCTACATTGATTTCCCTGGTCGCGGCATCAAGGGCAGTGGCCACCATGATTCGCCCGCTGTCGCAACTCTCGGGCCTGATGCGCAGCCTCAGCCGCAATGCGCATTATTCGGTGCGCGCAGACGAAAATGCGCAAGGCGAGATTGGAGTTCTGGCCCAGTCGTTCAATACCATGCTTTCACGCATCGACAGTCGTGATCAGCAGTTGCGCGACTATCGTTTCAACCTGGAACAGAAAGTGGAAACCCGTACACAGCAGTTGCGCGCGGCAAAGGACGAAGCCGAAGCCGCCAACAGTGCGAAGTCTGACTTCCTTGCAACCATGAGCCACGAAATCCGCACGCCAATGAACGGCATGATGGTAATGGCGCAACTGTTGGTAAAGGCACCGCTTGCCGAGCAATACCGCCGATACGCCAACGTCATCTCACGTTCAGGCCAAGGTCTCCTAACGATCATCAACGACATTCTCGACATTTCCAAGATCGAGGCAGGCAAGCTCGAACTCGAAAAGGTCGACGTGGTGCCTGATGAAATCGTTTCCGGCGTCATCAGCCTGTTCTGGGAGCGTGCGCAGGAAAAGGATCTTGAACTCGGTTTCCACATTGCCGCCGATGTGCCGCAGGTGGTGCAGGCAGACCAGACTCGGTTGACGCAAGTTGTCACCAATCTCGTCAACAACGCACTGAAATTCACCGAGCACGGTGGCGTCTCGGTCCGCATGAGCGTTGTCGAGTCACAGCAACCCGACCATTGCCGGTTGCGTTGCTCCGTCATGGATACTGGCATTGGCATCGCCGAGGAAAAGCTTAAATCCGTGTTCGAACGGTTTACCCAGGCTGACCAGTCCACTACCCGCAAATTTGGTGGGACCGGACTTGGTCTTTCCATCAGCCAACGGCTGATTGAGGCCATGGGCGGGGAAATCGGCGTTACCAGCAGGCTGCGCAAGGGCAGCACATTCTGGTTCGAGGTCGATCTGCCGGTTGTCAAATCGGCGCGTCAGCCAACACCTGCACTGCTTCAACGGCGCAAGATAGCCATTGTCACGCGCGGCCCGATCGAGGGCGCGTGCCTTGAGGCCGCATTCACCGAACAGGGCTTTGACGTCCATGCCGGGCTGAAGGGCTTGCCGGAAGTGTCAACCGTCCATGCCGTCCTCTGCGACCCGGCCCTCGTCAATACCCTGCCACACGGCTATGACCGCGTCCCGGCCGTGGCAATAGCCGGAATCGGCAACCAGTTGGTTGCAAACCTGCTCGCCTCTGGCCAGATCAAGGATGTCCTCAACCTGCCTTTCGAACGCAGCGAATTGCGTGAAATGTCCGAGCGCCTGCGCGTTCGCGAATTCCGTGGGGTCAATGCAATTTCCGAGACCGCTACAACTGGCGCCGAAATGCCTGATTTTACAGGGCTGAAAATCCTTGCGGTCGATGACAACATGGTCAATCGGGAGGTACTGCGTGACGCATTGCAGACCTTCAAGATCGACGTCACCCTGGCGGAATCGGGTGAAGAAGCGCTTGACCTTGTTTCACTCAAGGACTTTGATCTCATTTTCATGGACTGCTCGATGCCAGGCATGGATGGCTTCGAAACGACGAGGCATATCCGCGAGATCGAAAACCACATGGGCCGCAGCCCGGTCCCGGTCGTGGCACTAACGGCGCATGTGTCGGGCGAAGAATCGCAGAAATGGCGCAAGTCCGGCATGAATGGCTATCTGACCAAGCCGTTCACAATTGAAACCATCGTCAACACGATTCGCGAACAGACCCGGTTTGCGGATGCACAGGACAATTTGGCGAATGGTGAGGAGCAACAGCTGCAAGGCATCGGGCAGCAGGACAATGAGCAGCAGGACAACGGGCTGCAGGTCTCGCCATTCCAGCCGGTCTCCGAACCAGAGGCGGAGTATTTCCAGGAACCGGTAGTGCCGGATTCGGATCCGGGCCTCGAAACAACTGAAACCTGGCACCAACCGCAATTTCAGGTCTCGCCGGAGCAAGACAGCCTCTATTCGGACGGCATCCAGGAAGTCGCAATTGAAACGGCTTTCCAGGAAATGTCCGGCGACGATCATGACTCGCATCCGCAAATTCAAGTGGATTTGTCGGACACGAGTACCGGTTATGAGGCGGAAACTGAGAATGCCCCGGCAGCGCCGGTGGAATTCGCCGGGTATCCGGACGAACCAATGTTGCCATTTGACGATATGAAGTCAGGGCAGCAGTATCAGGCTGACGCAGGTTGGAGCGGGCATCCTGGCGATTCGCAGTGGCATGATGAAAGTGCGTATGGCTCTGCGGAACCTGGTGAGAGTGAAGACGATACCGACCTCTACGGCAAGTATCTTGCGGTTGGTGAACAGCACGAAGGCCAACACGAAACCGATACAGTCGACCCGCTCGATCAGTTCGACCTAAGGGCTGATTACCGTGAAGATGCGGTTCGTGATGGCGGCGGGCAACCAGACTTCCCGGTTCACGGCAATCCGGAGAGTGTGCAGGGCTTGACCGAACCCGAAGGGACGCAAGCACCAAACTGCGCGGATGCCGGACTGGTTCCAGCCAGCGACCATGCTGACGGTATCAGCAGCACCAATGCAAACATTGATGACAGGGACATTGTCCGGCAGAGCTGGCGTGATAACGAGCTGATCAGCCCCGAGACGCTGAGCCTGCTGGAAACGCTTTCCCACGGCGGAAATCCGGACATGGCCTGCAAGATATTCGGCATGTTCATCCAGCATGCGGAACCTGCAATCACCGATTTGCGCAGCCTGTTGACAACGCAGGCGCAGTCAAGTGCTGCCAAGCCCACCCATGCCGTGAAATCCATGGCCTTGAGTGCCGGTGCGCCGGTGGTTGCCGGCATTCTCCAGCGCATGGAAGACTACTGCAAGGCCGGTGAGGGTTCCCGGGCAGCCATGCTGCTGGATGAGCTTGATCATGCCTTTTCCGAGACCTGCAAAGCGATGACTGCCTATATCGACGGTCGCCCGAACGGCGCTGCCGCATCGGCCTGAAGGCAATCAGGACGGTAATTTTTATCGCCAGCGGGTTCCATTCCGGGGGCAAACCGCATTCACTGCGCGAATGGCGCCTTCATGTGGCGGCTGATTCCCCGTGCTGTTGCGGAGTGTTGCATTGTCCCGACTGATCCTTCCCATTTTTGCCCTGATAGTCGGGTCCGCCTTCCTGATGATAGCAGGCGGTCTCAACGGTCTCATTCTGCCGCTGCGCGGGTCCGCGGAAGGCTTTTCCAGTTTCAGCCTCGGCCTGCTCGGTACCGGCTGGGCAATCGGCTACATTGCGGGCTGCCTGTGGTCGCCGCGGCTGGTTCGTCGCGCGGGCCACATTCGCAGTTTTGCGGTCATGGCAGCGATTGCCGTCATCTCCGTACTCCTGTCGCTGCTATTCATTCATCCAGGCGCATGGATACCCCTACGCGCGCTCGCGGGTTTCGCTTTCGCGGGTTCAGCGATGATAGTGGAAAGCTGGCTCAATGAACGCACCGACACATCATTTCGAGGGCGGATTTTCGGCGTCTACACCATGGTCAACCTGCTCGCTACCACGGCGGGGCAGATGCTTATCACGCTTGGCGACCAGAGCGGCTACCACTTCTTCGTGCTGGCAGCGGTTTTCTACGCCCTTTCCCTGATCCCGACAGCCCTCACCAAGACAGATCAGCCGCGGCCGCTGGTCGAAACCAATCTTGACCTTCGTGCCCTTATGCGCAATTCGCCAATAGCGGTTTCCGGGGTGTTCCTGGTGGGAGTGTCAAACAGTACCTTCGGCACCTTGGGGGTGGTCTTCGGCGAGCGTGTCGGCCTCGACATCAATTCGATTGCGCTGATGATGAGTCTGTCACTTCTGGCCGGCTCACTTTTCCAGGTTCCGGTCGGAATGCTCTCGGACAGGGTTGACCGGCGTTTCGTTCTAATTGGACTGGCGGTCCTGGCTGCCATCGTGGACGTCTCCTTCCTCGTCCTGCATCCCCATCAGCCCCTGTTGGTTCTCGCCGCCAGCTGTCTTTTTGGTGGCGCCATCTACTCGATGTATCCCGTCATCATCGCGCATGCCTATGACCATGCAGAGCCGGGCAGCTACCTCAAGATCAGCGGTGGCCTGCTGCTGGTATACGGAATTGGCGCGATTGTGGGACCGATTCTCGGCGGCGTCCTGATGGAGTGGAATGCCTCGGGCCTGTTTGCTGCCACGCTTGCCGCCCATATCATGCTGATCGGATATGCCTGTTACCGCATCACCCAGCGAACCGCCGTCAGCGAAGCCGACAAGACTGATTTCGTCGGCATGCCCACGGCGCGATTGGCGACGCCGGAATCAACCGTGCTCGATCCCCGCACCGAACTTGAAGAGCCCGAACTGTTCGACGACTGATCGGGTTCAGCCAAGATGCTTGAGCGAGATGCCATCGCCATTGAAGGCGTGCAGCTTGTCAGGTTCGGCACTGAGCCGAACGCTGCTGCCACGCTCGAAGCGATGGGTGCCAGCCATCTTGGCGATCACCGGTTCGCCGCTGCCGTCCACATTGAGGTAAAGCAGTGTCACTTCTCCCAGTGATTCGACGAGCTGGACGCTTCCCTCCAGGATCCAGTCCTTGCCGGTGGTAACCGTGAGGTCTTCCGGGCGCACACCGAATTTCACCGAACTTCCCATGAGCGTCACATCGCTTGCAATCGGAAGCTCGGCATTGCGTCCGCCATTGATCGCAATCGTTGTTTTCTTGCCGGTCGCCGTAACCGATCCATCCACGATGTTCATGGCTGGTGAGCCTATGAAGCGGGCAACAAACAGGTTGCGCGGGTTTTCATACAATTCGATCGGGGCACCGACCTGCTCGATATTGCCCGCAGACAGTACCACGATCCGGTCTGCGAGTGTCATGGCCTCGACCTGGTCATGGGTCACATAGATCATGGTGGTGTCAGGCATGTTCTCGTGCAGGCGCGCGATCTCGATACGCGTGGCAACACGCAAGGCCGCATCAAGGTTTGACAGCGGTTCGTCGAACAGGAACACCTGCGGATTGCGCACTATCGCACGGCCAATGGCCACACGCTGGCGCTGACCGCCGGAAAGCGCCTTCGGCAGCCGGTCAAGATAGGGGTCGAGCTGCAGGATCGCAGATGCCTCGCGAACGCGCCGGTCAATCTCATCGCTGCCTGCCTTGGCAATTCGCATGCCGAAGGCCATGTTGTCATAAACCGTCATGTGCGGATACAGCGCATAGGACTGGAACACCATCGCAATGCCGCGCCGTGAGGGCGGGACATCGTTCACCCGTTCGTCGCCAATGATCAACTCGCCGCCGGATATTGCTTCGAGACCGGCGATCATGCGCAGCAGCGTTGACTTGCCGCAGCCGGACGGGCCGACAAAGACGATGAACTCGCCCTGCTTGATTTCGAGGTCAACGCCCTTGATGACCTCGACAGCGCCATATGTCTTGCGGATCTTTCGCAGTGACAAACCGCTCATGTCATTCTCCTCCCGTTCCAGTCTGCCACTCCCCGTGACAGATGCCCGCCAGCAGCAATCCGCCGGCGGGTCCAAACTCAGACTGCATCCGTCAATCTGGCAAACACGCTGCCAAATGCAGGCAATGTCAGCCGGCCTCCTTTGACCTCGCCGACCGCGCCCGGTGCGGGCAACATGGCATCGACCTTCCAGGGGAATGCCATTTCCGCCGGCCGGTCTGAAAGATTGATCGCACACAGGATCGGTGCGCTGCCGAGGCTGCGTTCGAACACGACAATCTCATCGCTGCCCTTGAGAAAGCGGATGGACCCTTTCGAAAATTCCTTGTGCCCTGCCCGGAAAGCAAGCGCCTTGCGGTAATGCTCAAGCAGCGAATTGTCATCACCGTCCTGCAATCCGGCCGCAAGATGCAGATGCTCCGGCGGAATCGGCAGCCAGGGTTTGCCGGTGGAAAAACCGCCACCAGGCTCATTGTGGCTCCAGACCATCGGCGTGCGGCAGCCGTCGCGACCCTTGAAGGTCGGCCAGAACTGGATGCCATAGGGGTCCTGCAAATCCTCGAACGAAAGCACTGCCTCGCTCATGCCCAATTCCTCGCCCTGGTACAGGCAGACCGAACCGCGCAGTGACAGGATCAGCGTCAGTGCCATTTTCAGGAAGCCGAGCCGGTCGCTGACATGGTCGGCCCAGCGTGAGGCATGGCGCACTACATCGTGGTTGGAGAAAGCCCAGCACGACCATCCGTCGGGGGCCTTTTCCTCGAAATTGCCGACAATGCCCTCGACGCGCGCAGGCGTCAGCGGATCGGGCGACAGGAAGTCGAACGAATAGCACATGTGTACCTTGTCATTACCGGACGTGTATTCGGCAACGATTTCCATCCCGCGCTGCGCGTCGCCAACCTCGCCAACCGCTGCTGCTGCGGGATATTCATCGAGCAGCGCGCGGAAGCGGCGCAGGAAATCTAGGTTCTCCGGCTGGTTCTTGTCGTGGAGGTGGTTCTGGTGATTGTACGGATTGACCGCCGGGGCAATTGCATCATTGCGCTCTTCCGGCCTGAGGGCCGGGTTGTCAGCAAGCGACTTGGCATGAAAGAAGAAGTTGATCGTATCGAGCCTGAACCCGTCTACGCCGCGTTCCAGCCAGAAGCGCACCGCATCCAGCAGCGCGTCCTGCACATCGCTGTTGTGGAAGTTGAGGTCCGGCTGGCTGCGCAGGAAATTGTGCAGGTAATACTGGCAGCGGCTGGTATCCCATTCCCAGGCCGATCCGCCAAAGATCGACAACCAGTTGTTGGGCGGATTGCCGTCCGGCTTGGCGTCAGCCCAGACATACCAGTCTGCGCGCGGATTGGTTTTCGACGACCGGCTCTCGATGAACCATGGATGGCGGTCGGAGGTGTGCGAAAGCACCTGGTCGATCATCACCTTGAGGCCCAGACGGTGTGCTTCGGCTATCATCGCATCGAAATCTGCAAGCGTGCCGAACATCGGATCGACTTCGCGATAATCCGATACGTCATAGCCGAAGTCGAGCATCGGTGACTTGAAGAATGGCGATATCCAGATCGCATCGACGCCGAGCGAAGCGACATGCGGCAGGCGGGCGGTAATGCCGCGCAGATCGCCGATCCCGTCGCCATTCGAATCCTGGAACGAGCGCGGGTAGATCTGGTAGATGACTGCGCCGCGCCACCAGTCGGGATCAACCACATGGCGGGTGGCCATGCCGGGCGTTTCCCCTGTCGGCATGTCATGAAGGACGCTCATTCAAATACTCCGGAAATGAAAATGGTTGACCCGCATCAGCCGCCCTTTACCGATCCGGCCAGCAGGCCGCGAACCAGATAGCGTTGCAGCGCGAAGAACACCAGCAGCGGCACCATGATCGACACGAAGGCGGAAGTTGCAAGGATTTCCCAGTCACCACCGCGCGAGCCGAGAAGGTTCACGAGCCGGCCTGTCAGCACCAGCGTGTCATCGCCGGTCCCCAGGAAAACAAGCGCGACAAGTAGATCATTCCAGGTCCACAGGAATTGGAAAATCGCGAAGGAAGCCAGCGCCGGGAAGGAAAGCGGCAACACGATGCGGGTGAAGATCTGGAATTCGGTCGCTCCATCGACCCGCGCATTCTCGATGATGTCGCGTGGCAGGCCAACCATGTAGTTGCGCAGCAAATAGATCGCCAGCGGCAGGCCGAAGCCGGTATGCGCAAGCCAGATTCCGAGATACCCCTTGCCGATGCCGATCTGGTTGTGCAGCGTCAAGAGCGGGATCAGCGCCAGTTGCAGTGGCACCACCAGCAAGCCCACCACTGCAGCCACCAGCAGGGCGCGACCAGGAAACTCCATCCAGGCAAGCGCATATGCGGCAAAGGCAGCAATCAGGATCGGAATGATTGTGGCTGGTATCGCGACCGTCAGCGTGTTGATGAAGGACTGTCCCACACCGGCAGCCGCCGTCGAGGAGAACAGCACGTTGCGATAGTTGGCCAGCGTGAACTCGGGCGGCGTTGCCGCGGTCGTGAAGATGCGCGGCAGCCGCTGGTCGGCAAAACTCGCTGGTCCGCTCAGCACATAGTTGCCCCGGTCATCGACCGTGAGCGAAACGCCGTCACCAAGGTCGGCAACATCGCCCGGCTTGTACGCCTCGGGCTCGCGCGAACTGGTGCCCCAGGCGCTCAGCGTTGAATCTGCGACCGGGAACAATTCGCCGCTGATAACGAACTTGCCGTCCCGTGGCACTTCCTCGCCTTCAACCCGGATCGGCGGCGCCATACGCTCCTGTGTCGAGAAGGCCGACCACCAGCCGGAATTCGATATCTGGTCACCGGTACGGAACGATGAGACCAGAAGGCCGAAGGTCGGAAAAACCCACAACGCTACCAGGGCAATCACCGAAAGATGAACTGCCCAGACGAGGCCTGATTTCCTGCCGGCTATGCTGCCCATGATCCCACTCCTGCTCAGCGCATTTCCTTGCGCGCATTGTAGACGTTCCAGATCAGGATTGGCGTCACCAGCAGCATGATGATCGTGGCGCTTGCCGAACCTACTCCCCAGTCGAATGCACGGAAGAATTTGTCATACATGTAATTGGCCAGAACCTGGGTTTCCCACTGGCCGTTGGTCATCGCCAGCACGATGTCGAAAACCTTCAGCACTACGATCGTGATCGTCGTCCACACGACAACGATCGTTCCCATGATCTGCGGCACCTTGATCTTGAAGAATATTTGGAACGGATTGGCGCCATCGATGACGGCAGCCTCGATGGTCTCCTCCGGTATCCCGCGAAGCGCGGCCGACAGGATAACCATGGCAAAGCCGGTCTGGATCCACACAAGGACGATCATCAGGAAGAAATTGTTCCACGGCATCAGCGTCAGCCATGTCTGCGGCTCACCGCCAAACCACACCCACACGGCATTCAGCACGCCGATCTGGTCCTGGCCCTCCGGACGCGTGTCATAGACCAGTTTCCAGATTACCGACGCGCCGACAAAGGAAATCGCCATCGGCATGAAAATCAGCGACTTGGCGATATTGCCCCACCAGATCCGGTCCGTCAGTTGGGCTGCCAGCAACCCGAATGCGGTGGAAAGGGCGGGTACTACGACAAGCCAGAGCATGTTGTTGCGCATGGCTTCCCAGAACTTGGGTTCGTCAAACATCTGCCGGTAGTTGTCGAAACCCACAAAGGTATAGTCCTGCGCACGGTCGGTGAGCGACATGTAGAGCGTGGCAAAAACCGGATAGACCAGATAGACGCTCAACGCGAAAATCGCGGGGAATAGAAACAGCCATGGCCGGATCTGGTTGGCGCGGTTGATATTGCGCCCGGCATTGGGTCCGGTGGCTGGAAGCAGGAACCTGTCGAGAATGATGTTGGAAAAATAGAAGTAGCCGATACAGCCGCCGACGCCGACCATGATCGTCAGCAATCCTTGCATTACAGGATTCATGCTTCCCTCCCCAATGCCTTTGGCCTGATCATGGGGCCTTGCCCCTCGCTCCAATGCCCCTGGCTTCTGTGCGGTCCCGGATACAAGGTTCCGGGAAATTGGCCGCCCGGGCGAACCCGGACAGCCAGTCCACGCCCCTGTGCGGAATTACTTGGCCGGCCAGCTGGCCTGAACCGCATCCGCCACGTCTTTTGCCGACTTGCCGCCGACATAGTCGACCATTCCGGTCCAGAACGTTCCTGCACCAACGGCGCCAGGCATCAGGTCGGAACCGTCAAAGCGGAATGTCGTCGAATTCAGCAGGATGTTTCCCTGCTTCTTCAGTGCGTCATTGGCATATGCATCCGGATTTACCGACTTCAGCGGTGTCAGGAAGCCGGACTGCGCCATCCACAATTCATGCGCAATCGGCGTCTTGAGGAAGTCGATGAAGGCACGGGCCGCCGGGCTGTCCTTGGTGATCATGGCAAGTGTGCCCGCACCGAGAACCGGCTTGCCGAGTTCACCTTCCTTGGACTTGTAGGCGGGCATGTAGAAAAAGTCTGCGTCCACACCCAGTTTCGTGCCTTCAGGGAAGAAGGACGGAATGAACGACGCCTGATGGTGCATGTAGCACTGTGGCGGCGAGGTGAAGAGGCCCTTCGGGGAATCGCGGAAGTCGGTCGATGCAACCGCTCCAGCACCGCCGGCAACGAACTTGTCATTGCGGGCAAACCAGCCGAATTCGTCAATGGCGTTGATGGCAACCGGATCGTTGAACTTCAGCTCGTTCGAGACCCACTTGTCATAGTTCTCCGCAGTCGTGGTGCGCAGCATCATGTCTTCGACCCAGTCGGTCGCGGGCCAGCCCGTTGCACCACCTGAACCAAGGCCGATGCACCATGGTGTGCCACCATCGGCAACGATCTTCTCGGTCAGCGCCTTGAGATCTTCCATGGACTGCGGCACCTCATAGCCCGCGTCTGCAAAGTTTTCAGGCACATACCAGACCAGCGACTTCACATCGATCTTGTAGGGGAAGGCATAAAGCGCCGGGGTGCCATCCTTGCCCTTGTAGGTGCCAAGGCCAACCCAGCTTGAACCGGCTGCATAGTTTTCATTGAGCCAGTTGCTTGTCTCTTCGCCCAATGGAGTCAGGAAGCCCTTGGCCGCCAGATCACCAATGAGGCCCGGCTGCGGTAGAACCGCTATGTTTGGCGGGCTTCCGCCTTCGACATCGATGACAATCTGCTGTTCGTAGTTTTCAGATGACGCGTAGTTGACCTTGATACCGGTCGCCTCGGTGAAATAGGCAAGTACGCTTTCGACGAGTGCCTGGTCATCGCCGCGCCAGGGTCCGAAAATCGACAGCTCCTCGCCATCCATCTTGTGGGCTGCGGCGAATTCCTCAAGGCTCTTCCAATTGAAGCGGGCATCTTCACCCGGCTTGAACTTCAGGTCAGCTGCATGGGCAGCGGACAGGGAGGCGCCCAATGCAATTGCTGCAACACCTGCCATGAGAATTTTACGCATGATCTCTCCTCCGTTGGGAATTGCCCTGGCCCGCCTGCGAACGGAATCAGCAGGGATGTCATTTGATTTCTTTTGCGGGAAAAGACTGAAATCCAGATTCAGCCCATGGTCCCTGCTGTTTCAGCCAAAGTTCTCCAAAGCGCTTTGGCTTGGCTGCCACCATGTATCGCCATTATGCCAGCTGTCAAGATCAACTTTCATGATCAAATGTTCCACAAGGCTTTGCCAGCAACGCTGGGATGCGGGCTTGACGTGCTACAAATATCGGAGAAAGATCATGCGAATTGCCAAAGCGCTTTGATTTGGGACTGAAATGAAGCTGAAAGACCTTTCCGAATTACTGGGCCTGTCACCGACTACCGTTAGCCGGGCGCTGAACGGCTATCCCGAAGTCAGCGAAGCGACGCGGCGAAAGGTGATTGAGGCCGCCGAGGCGCATTCCTATCAGCCAAGTTCTCACGCAAAACGACTGGCAACCGGTCGTACCCATACCATCGGCCATGTCGTACCGATCGCCAGCCATGAAATGATCAACCCGCATTTCTCGGATTTCATCGCCGGGGCTGGTGAGGCCTATGCCCGCGAGGGTTATGACATGCTGATATCGGTGGTACCCGAAGCGGATCAGGAGCGGATTTACCGCAATCTTGCTTCCGGCAAGAAGGTTGACGGTGTAATCGTGCACGGGCCGAAAGCCAATGATCCGCGCATTGCCTTGCTGAAATCGCTCGACATGCCCTTTCTGGTGCATGGCCGCACCGATGACCCCGCCGACAGCTACTCCTGGCTGGACGTCAACAACAAGCGCAGCTTTGTACGCGCTACACAATTTCTGGCCGATCTCGGCCATTCGCGCATCGCATTGCTGAACGGTCTGGAGGACATGAACTTCGCTCGGCGGCGTCGTGCGGGATATCTCGAGGGATTGGAAAGCCGTGGACTTGCCTGCGATGACAGGATCATGTTTTCCGACGAGATGATCGAGCCAAATGGCCACCGGCGCATGTTGCAATTGCTGGCCATGCCGGAGCGGCCCGGCGCTGTTCTGACGTCCAGTGTGTTGCTGGCAATGGGCGCGGTACGTGCCATCCAGGAAAGCGGGCTGAAACCCGGACGCGACATATCCATCATTACCCATGACGACCAACTGTCCTTCCTGCAGGATGTCAATGCCATTCCGGCCTTCACCGCGACACGTTCCTCGATCCGTGACGCGGGACGCCGCTGCGCGGAGATGATCATCGCGATAGCGAGCAATCCCGGCTGCCCCCCAGTTCAGGAATTGTGGGAGGCGGAACTGGTCGTGGGCGCATCGACAGGGCCGGCACTTCGTCTCGCCAATTCCGCCAAGGCATGATGACACACATCAACGCAAACAATTCCGGGAAAGCAAGAAATGCAGTTCAGGCGCAGCCAGTTTCCAGCCGGCTTCACTTTCGGCACCGCCACATCCAGTTACCAGATCGAGGGCACCCGCTTTGGCGGTTGCGGCCGTTCACACTGGGACAGCTTTGCTGCGACGCCCGGCAATGTCGTGCGCGGCGAGAACGGCGACATCGCCTGCGATCACTATCATCGCTATGCCGATGATTTCGACATCATCCGCAATGCGGGGCTCGACGCCTACCGCTTTTCGATCTCGTGGAGCAGGGTCATGCCGCAGGGCACCGGCGCGGTGAATGGCGAAGGGCTGGATTTCTACGACCGGCTTGTTGACGCGATGCTTGAACGCAACATCAAGCCATATTCAACCCTCTATCACTGGGACCTGCCGTCACCGCTTGCTGATCTCGGCGGCTGGCGCAACCGCGATATTGCGGGCTGGTTTGCTGATTACACCGAAGTCGTGATGAAACGCCTCGGCGACCGCATCCACGCTGCAGCCACCTTCAACGAACCCTGGTGCATTGCCTGGCTAAGCCATTTCATGGGCCATCATGCGCCAGGCCTGCGCGATATCCGTGCGGCTGCCCGCGCCATGCACCATGTGCTGCTGGCGCATGGCCGCTCGGTCGAGGTGATGCGCGCGCTCGGCCAGAAAAATGTCGGCGTCGTGATGAATTTCGAATATGCCCAGCCCGCCAGCGACAGTGCCGCCGACCGTGCCGCCGCGACGCTTTATGACGGCATCTACAATCGCTGGTTCCTCGGCGGCGTGTTTCGCGGTGAATATCCCGCCGATGTTCTCGACGGCCTCGGCCCGCACATGCCCGATGGCTTCGAGAAGGATTTCCCCGTCATATCCACCCCGGTCGACTGGCTAGGCATCAATTATTACACCCGCAAGCTGGTGGCCGCCGATCCGGCCGCGCTGTGGCCCGCCACGCGCGAGGTCGAAGGCCCGCTGCCCAAGACCCAGGTCGGCTGGGAGATATACCCGCAGGGCCTGCATCATTTCATCACCTGGGCGCATGAAAACTACACTCGCGGCCTGCCGATCCATGTAACGGAGAACGGCATGGCCTCTGCCGACCAGGTCGAAGGCGCCAGCGTCAGCGATCCCGACCGCATCGCCTATCTCGACGCCCATCTGGGCGAGGTGCGCCGCGCGATTGCCGATGGCGCGCCGGTCAGGAGCTATTTCATCTGGTCGCTGCTCGACAATTACGAATGGTCGCAGGGCTATGAAAAGCGCTTCGGCCTCGTCCATGTCGATTTCGACACGCTCACACGCACGCCGAAATCCTCGATGCTGGCGCTGGGCGAGGCGCTTGCCAGCTGATTGCACCCGGTGTGGGGTTCTTTCTTGCTCGCTTTCGCTTGCACCCCTTCTCCAACCTGTTCCCACAGATGGGGGAACAGACAGCCGTTAACGGCAGATCGAACTGCAACAATCGCCAACAAACCCCTTCCACTTTGCCGCGCAAGCAGGAATAGTTGCCCTGCAAGAGGGGAATCATGAGCGCTCCAATGGACCTCGAAACATTCATCAAACGCTGGCAGGAGAATACCGGCGGGGCGGAACGCGCCAATTTTCCCCTGTTCATGAACGAGTTGTGCGAGGTTCTGGGCCTGCCAAGACCCGACACTGCCAGCAAGGACACCGAGAACAACGCTTATGTGTTCGAGCGGGCCGTCACCTTCCGCGAAGCGGGCGACCGCACCGGCCATGGCCGCATCGATCTCTACAAGAAGGGCTGTTTCGTCCTTGAAGCCAAGCAGAGCGTGAAGCGCATCAGCCAGAAAAAGCCCGACAATCAGGAAGACTTGTTTCTCGCCTCCGATGACAAGGGCCATGCCAAACGGGCAGACCGGCGCTGGGACGTGCTGATGATGAATGCCCGCCGCCAGGCGGAGGAATATGCCAAGGCCCTGCCGACGGCTGATGGCTGGCCGCCCTTCATTCTGGTTTGCGATGTAGGCTATTGCATCGAGGTCTATGCGGATTTCAGCGGGCAGGGAAAGAATTATTCGCAATTTCCAGACCGCCGCGGCTATCGCATTTATCTCGAAGACTTGCGCAATGCAGGAATCCGGGACCGCCTCAAGGCCATCTGGGAAGCTCCCAAATCGCTTGACCCGACAGCAAAGGCCGTGCGGGCATCGCGCGAAATTGCCAGGCGGCTCGCAGAGGTTTCCAAATCGCTTGAGGCGGCAAAGCACGATCCCGAAGAAGTGGCGGCCTTTCTCATGCGTTGCCTTTTCACCATGTTTGCAGAAGACATGGATTTGCTGCCGGCTGACAGTTTCAAGACGATGCTGAAAGGCTGCAAGGAAAAGCCCGAGACCTTTGCCCCCATGGTCAGCCAGTTATGGGAGGCGATGGACAAGGGCAACTTCGCCTATGGCATTGCTGCGAAGGTGCGCCGTTTCAACGGCAACCTGTTTGCCAATTCCAGGGTCTTCGATCTCGACCGCGAGGAAATCGGCGAATTGTACCACGCTGCCGATGCCGACTGGACCGAGGTGGACCCCTCGATTTTCGGCACCCTGCTCGAACAGGCGCTATCCCCCGGCGAACGCTCCAAGCTCGGCGCGCATTATACGCCACGCGCCTATGTCGAGCGGCTGGTGATCGCCACCATCATGGAGCCGTTGCAGGAGGATTGGCGCAATGTGAGGAACACTGCCGAGCGGCTGGTTTCGGAAAGGCAAAATGACGAGGCCGTGGCTGTCGTGCGCGCCTTTCACGAGACCCTGTTCAACACCCGTGTGCTCGACCCTGCCTGCGGCACCGGCAATTTCCTCTATGTGTCGCTGGAACTGATGAAGCGGCTGGAGGGAGAGGTGCTGGAAGCCTTGCTGGACCTCGGCGGGCAGGAGGCGCTGGCCGGTCTCGACCGGCATGAGGTCGATCCGCACCAGTTTCTGGGCCTCGAACTCAACCATCGCGCCCGCCACATTGCCGAACTCGTTCTGTGGATCGGTTTCCTGCAATGGCACAAGCGCAACAAGGGCGGCTTGCCCAGTGATCCCGTGCTGCGCGACTATGGCAATATCCGTCAGGGCGATGCCGTGCTGACATGGGATGGCTATCCCGTGCCGAAAATCGTGGACGGCAGGGAGACTTACCCCAACGCGCGGCGGCCCGACTGGCCGGAGGCGGAATTCATCGTCGGCAATCCGCCCTTCATTGCAGGACAGGATTTTCGCGAGGAATTTGGCGATGGATATGCTGAGGTGCTTTGGAATGTTTATCCCGATATATCCGGCGGCGCTGATATTGTCGTATATTGGTGGGACAGAGCCGCTGAACTGCTGACACAAAACAAGACCAAGCTTCGCCGATTTGGGTTTGTAACAACAAACTCAATTACACAAATATTCAACCGGCGCATCATCGCAAAACACTTGAGTGCGAAAAAGCCGGTTTCAATTATCATGGCCATTGCCGATCACCCTTGGTACAAGGGCAAGGATTCAGCCGCAGTCCGCATAGCCATGTCAGTTGCAGAAGCAGGCAGCGTAGTTGGCGTTCTGAAAACCGTAGTGGCCGAAACCGCTCTTGATACAGATGAGCCACAAATCAGTTTCTCTGATGATTTTGGATTGATTAATTCCGATTTTTCAGTGGGCATTGACGTAACAAAAGCTGTCATCCTGCAAGCCAATAAGGGAATTGCCCATGACGGAGTTAAATTTCATGGCAAGGGCTTTGCGATAACCAAAGCCGTTGCTGAAAGATTTGGTTTCGGAACTGATGACAAAGCGAAAACCGTCTTAAAGCCTTACATTAATGGTGGTGATCTTACTGGTCGAAATCGTGGAAAATTCACAATTGACCTATTTGGGAAATCTGAAATTGAAGTAAGAGCAGAGTTTCCGGAGATATACCAATACCTTCTTTCCACAGTGAAAATCCAACGCGATAAGACAGCGAATTATTCTACGTCCAATGATGTAAAGGAATACGCCCTGAAGTGGTGGTTATTCGGAAAGCCAAGAGAAGAAATGAGGCCAGCTATAAAAAATATGGGAATTATCCCCTTGAGGTAGGTTTTATACGATCCACGCATATTTTGAAAATTATTCTCTTACCATTGCATTTAAATAAAGGATGAATTGTCGAGCTGTGGCCTAATTCGAATGAGGTTGCGAACAGCCTCAATGTCAGCGCAGGCGTCAATGTGCTTTGCATAATCTGCTAACCGTAGGAGTGATACGGCCTTTTCCTCATAATTTGAGCCTCTGCCATCATCAAAGGTATGAAACTCAATATCGTTGATTCCAAGCGCCTCTTTCACAAAAAGGCATGTCGCTAGTTGAATTGCGTCTGGCACACTTAGGACACGTTTCTTTTCGTTGTGTTGACGCTCACCATCGGGCTTGTAAAAGCTGTGCCGACGCATCCTTCCGGCACGAAGTGTAATATCCATGTTTGGTGCCACTGGGATCAAAACACCTTCCATTTCTGTTACCAAGTCGCTGATAGAATTAATTCTGGTATTTGTACTGAGCAAATTAGGCCGGAACTCTGCGAATAAAATGGTGCTAATCCAAATTTTACGCTTTCCAACTTTCGCCTCGTCAAGAATTTTTGCCATATCACCCAAAAGCTCAGGCGGATTTTGCGTGAGATACCGGATAAGAACGCAGCTGTCCCAAAAATGATTACTGCTTTTGCTGAATATCATCACCGGATTCCCAATCGGATGGCTCGAAAGGTTTTAGCGCGCCCTTCCAATCCGATGGTCGGCCAGTTTGGTTAATGTTTCGCATACTTGCAACCTCTATGCGAGCAGGGAGAGGTTTGGAACCATCATAAATGGCATTGCCAACCACCCAAACTCTTTGATTTAGGTAATTTTTCATATCACTTTCTGTATATAGAGGCCCAAAAACACAGGGAATTTCAACTTTGGACCCTGTAAGTACTAGAATGCCCCGCGAATTTCGGCCACGAAAATCAAGTTCCAGAAATTGACAATCAAAAGAGTCAAAAGCTTGACCTCGAAAGTACTTAGCTGAATCCGCTAATTCAGCTTTTTCGGTTATTAGTTGTCGGACTTGTGACTTAAACACACCATCAAGCTGAATTGAACCATGATCTGGATCAGTAAAATCCATATATGCAAACGTTTCTTCAACGCCGGATACAAGCTTCCAGAGACGTTCGGACACGCCATTGTAACGCCTTGCCGCTGAAAAATTGCTCCGATAGATGGCTTCAGCACATTGAAATAGGGCGGTAACTGACGATACGGGAGCGTCTTTCACTGAATCGCGTGGACGTTCCTGTATGCCAAATTCCGCGCTTCCGATTTTGAGATGCGAAACAACATAATCGTGCGACCCTTTATCGTTAACTGTTTTGTCAGCCTCCTTCAGAGCACTAAGCAGTTCGCCAAACTTGGATTTGAAGACGGATGCTGGTATAAACCTTTCCGGATCGGAAGCCTTCTTGTTCCCGTGTATGGTCAGAAGGATTTGATGTGTTTTGCCGCCAGTGATCATGGGAACATATTCCTCCTGTCGGATTCTAACATCGGATATTTGCTCGGTAAAGCAATTATGAGGCAGCAATGACTGAAGAATCGTTAACCCTATCTTTTGCAATAAAAAACAAAAGGTTAGAGGATTTCATTCTACAGGCCGAAGCATCTGATATCGGCCCAATTTCTCAGGCCGACTTCAATCTTGCCGCTTCCAAAGTGATCAAATCCGGGCAATCAGCAGATCAAACATCGCGTTCTGCTTCTCGCGGTGGTTTGACCGGAAAGCGAACTCGGTAAGATACCGGTCCATGTATTTGCTGGACACATGGATATGGGTTGACCGAACCGACGCCTTGAACAGCTTCCAGAAACTTTCGATTGAATTGGTGTCGTGCCATTCGCGGGTGCGATAGTCGTATTGCTTCCAGTTCTTTTCGCTATGTGTAACGCGACCATGCTTATAGCCGTCACCGCTTAGTAAGCCGTATGAGACCAGTTCGTCAGTCGAGACCACGGAACCGGGTTCAACATTCGCCAGCACCACATTGCGGAGCGTATCTTTCTTGACGTTCGGAATGACTTCGGTGCGAACGCGACCGCCCTTTTCCTTCATGCCCATGACGATTGTCTTGCCTTCGGCACCGCGACCGCGCTTGCCTGGACGGCGACCGCCAACGTAGGTTTCATCCATTTCGACATGGCCTTGCAGCATACCAAAATCAGCATCCTGCCCGATCAGTTCGCGGATTTTCATGCCCATGCGCCAAGCCGTCTTATACGTGACGCCAAGCTGGCGTTGCAGTTCCTTGCCGGATACGCCATGGCGTGTCGTGACAAACAGATAGATCGCATAGAACCACAGTTGCAGCGGTGTGCGGGTGTCCTCAAAGACCGTGCCAGCAGTCGGATGGACGTGATCGCCACAAGCCGCGCAAGAGTAGGAGCGGCGGCTTTCCATCTTGTGGAAGGTGCTTTCCTTGCCGCACTTGCGGCATTCATGACGCATACCAAAGCGCACTTCCATGATGTGATCGAGACAGGCTTGATCATCTGGAAAGCGCTTGAAGAAGTCGCGGACTGAAAAATCTGGTGCTTTGCTCTTGCTCATAGGCAAGATATAGGCTCAAAACATACCTACGTCAAGGGGATAATTCCCAAAAATATTATTCGATTTATCGGAACTGTAGACACAGCCAAGCACAGAATTTTTTCACTTATACCATCTGAAACTATTGCAGATGATGGTGTCGTGGTAATTGGCAGCGAAGATGCTTTTCATTTGGGGGTGTTGAGTTCTAATTCACATTCTAGAATTTGGACTCAAGCGAATGCCGGATCTATGGGCGTTTACGTAGGGAAAGTTAGATATTTCAAATCCCGCTGCTTCGACCCCTTCCCCTTTCCTGATCCCGACGAAGCGACCCGTGCCGAAATCGCGGCACTTGCGGAGGAAATTGATGCCCATCGCAAGCGGGCGCAGGCCGAACATGGCGTGACGCTGACGCAAATGTACAATGTGCTCGAAAAATTGCGGGCAGATGTTGCGCTGGATGACACGGATCGGGAAATCCATGACAAGGCGCTGGTGACAACCCTGAAACACCTGCATGACAGGCTGGACGCGGCAGTGGCCCGCGCCTATGGCTGGGCGCCTGATCTTAGCGAACAGGAAGTGCTTGCCAGGCTGGTTGCGCTCAACAAGGAGCGTGCGGAGGAGGAAAAGCGCGGGCATGTGCGCTGGTTGCGGCCCGACTACCAGATACCGCGTTTCGGCTCGGCTGCCGAGAAAGCGAAACTGGGCGAGCAGATCGAGGCCGATCTCGGCGAGGCCGCCGTGCCCGACATCAAGGCGAAGAAGCCGAAATATCCCGCCGACGCCCTGGCGCAGACCATTGCCGTTACCCATGTTCTCGCCAATGCCGGTCGCGCGCTTTCCGTTGAAGAGATTGCCGCCCATTTCGCGCAGGGCAAGAGGGCGCGCCTGCCGATCATCGCGACCCTGCGCGCCATGGCCCGCATGGGCGAACTGGCAAGTGGCGAAGGCTCCGGCACCGTCAGGCTCAGGCGGGCGGCCTGAACCCCCTCACTCATCGCCCATCTTGAGCGCCTGGATGAAGGCTTCCTGCGGGATTTCGACCTTGCCGAACTGGCGCATCTTCTTCTTGCCGGCCTTCTGCTTGTCCAGAAGCTTGCGCTTGCGCGTCGCGTCGCCGCCATAGCATTTCGCCGTCACGTCCTTGCGCATTGCGGCAATCGTCTCGCGCGCGATCACCTTGCCGCCGATTGCCGCCTGCACCGGTATCTTGAACAGGTGGCGCGGGATCAGGTCCTTCAGCTTCTCGCACATCACGCGGCCGCGCTTTTCCGCCGCCGAGCGGTGCACCAGCATCGACAGCGCGTCGACCGGCTCTCATTGACGAGGATCGACATCTTGACGAGATCGCCTCGCGCGTGCCGATCAGCTGGTAGTCGAAGCTGGCATAGCCCTTGGAGATCGACTTCAGCCGGTCGTAGAAATCGAACACCACCTCGTTGAGCGGCAGTTCATAGACCAGCATCGCCCGCTTGCCGACATAGGAAAGGCTCGGTTTCCAGGCCGCGCCGCTCCTGGCACAGTTTCATAGATCGAACCTAGATATTCGTCCGGCGTCAGGATCGTCGCCTCGGATCCACGGTTCGCGGATCTCCTCGATCTGGCTCGGGTCCGGCATGTCCGCCGGATTGTGCAACTGCGTCTCACCGCCGTTGCGCATCTTCAGGTCAGGACGACGGAAGGTGCGGTCGCGCGAGGTCAAGGTCGAACTCGCGCTCCAGCCGCTCCTGGATGACCCCCGAGATGCAAAGCCGAGAAAGCCGCAGCGGAAGCCGAAGCCGAGTGCAGCCGACGTTTCCATCTCGAACGAGAACGAAGCATCGTTGAGGCGCAACTTGCTCATCGCCGAGCGCAGATCCTCGAAGTCGGCGGCATCCACCGGGAACAATCCGGGCAAACACCACCGGCTGCGCCGGCTTGAAGCCCGGCAGATGCCTTTTCGGTCGGGCGCTTGTCCTCGGTGACCGAACGCCGACGCGGGTATCCGCAACTTCCTTGATCGAGCCGGTGATGAAGCCGATCTCGCCCGGCGAAAGCCTGTCAACCGGCACCATCTCTGGCGTCACGCCGGTGCGATCGACAAGATATTTCGCGTCCGTCCCCATCATGCGGATGGTCTGGCCCTTTCAACTCGCCATCGATCACGCGTACCATGACGATGACGTCAAGATAGGCGTCATACCAGCTGTCGACGAGGAGCGCCTTCAGCGGCTTCGTCGCATCGCCTTCCTTTGGCGCCGGCAATTGCGTGACAATCGCCTCCAGCACATCGGGAATGCCCATGCCGGTCTTGGCCGAGATCGGGATCGCATGGCTCGCATCAATGCCGATCACTTCCTCGATCTGTTCCTTGATCCGTTCCGGCTCGGCTGCCGGCAGGTCGATCTTGTTGAGAACGGTCACGATCTCGTGGTCGTTGTCGATCGCCTGGTAGACATTGGCGAGCGTCTGCGCCTCCACGCCCTGGCTCGCATCCACGACCAGCAGCGACCCCTCGCAGGCCGAAAGCGAGCGCGAGACCTCATAGGCAAAATCCACATGCCCGGGCGTGTCGATCAGGTTCAGCACATAATGCCGGCCGTCCTTGGCGTCATATTCGAGCCGTACCGTGTTGGCCTTGATGGTAATGCCGCGCTCGCGCTCGATATCCATCGAATCGAGAATCTGGTCGCTCATGTCGCGCGCTTCCACCGTGCCGGTCATCTGGATCAGCCGGTCGGCAAGCGTCGATTTTCCGTGGTCGATATGCGCCACGATGGAAAAATTGCGGATGTTCTTGAGCGGGGTGTCGGTCATGCGCGCGATTTGGCAGAACCACGCCGGAAACGCAAGGGGGAAGGTGGCAGACGTTGCGTCAGCCTGGCGGCAAAGCAAGCAGCTGGCAGTGATGCCAACAGAGGTGTTCCTGGCCTGCAGCGGTTGTTGGCCTGGCGCCGGCGTTCCACGGCTTGTCCGTAAGTCCGCCCGTCCGGCACCGCCATCCCTGCCGGTTGGTATCGTGTCGAACCATCCCTAAGCCAGAGGTTCCCTGATCCTCGGCTAAAATTGCAGGGAGGACCAAAAGCCAATATCCCCCGCCGGTGGTGTCATCAATATTGGTCTGCACTTGCAGCCAGCGGAATGCCCGGTTTCTGATGCCATTCCCTGAACAACAGGTAATATCCGCAGGGTACAAAAAACAATGTCAGGATCGACGCGACGGCAAGACCGCCGATCATCAACGTCGCCATGGGCTCGAAAAGCGCTCCTCCTGCAACAGCCATCGGCACCAATCCGAACACGGTCGTGAGTGACGTCAACACGATCGGGGTCAGCCGTTTTTGCGCAGCGCTCACGACCGCCTCGCGCAATTCCCGCGTCTCGCGTTCGACATCTATCTGATCAATGAGCACGATTGCATTGTTGATGATGATGCCGGACAACGAGATCATCCCCAGAATTGCGAAGAAGGACAGGGGTTGTGCTGTTAGCAACAGCGCCATGGGAGCACCGATCAGAACCAGCGGAATGGTGAGAAAAGTCAGGCCAACGCGACGAAATGAGTTGAACTGAAATGTCAGAGCCAGCAGCATAACGATCAACGCCGCGGGGACACCTGCTGTAAGTTTCGAATTCACTTCCGCACTTTGGGCGGTTTCCCCGTCAATTATCAGCGAATATTCAGAATCCAGACCCAAAGCATCGAGTTTCGGCTGGATGAATTGGAGCAATTCTGACGCACTCAGCGTCTCGCTCTTGCCCGAGATTTTGATGAGACGTTGCTGATTTTCCCGGCGCATCTGGGAAAATTCGAGCTTCGGCGAAAATGACGCGATCCGATCAAGCGATACTGTCTGGCCGCCGACCGGAATGGTCATGTTTGCAAGGTCTTCGATACTGTTTCTGAAACCTTTTTCTGCACGTATCACGATAGGTATGGAATCCGTTCCCTCCCGGTAGTCCGAGATGGACGTACCCGAGAAGAAAGCGTTCATCACTTCCGATATGTCTTTGGACGTCACGCCGAATTCCCGCGCCTTGTCCTGCGCTATATTGACGACAATCTTCAGTGATTTGTTGCCCCAGTCGTTTTCATTCTGGACGATACCTTCCGCGCCCGCAAATGCCGCTTCGACCTCCCTGGCGAGATCCAGCAACCGGTCACCGTCAGGGCCCGAAATCTTGACTTCAACAATACCCGACTCAGAGCCACCCATGGCCAATCGTTTAATTTTGAAACGTGCCGCCGGATGGCTTTCGAGCAGATGGCGCTGCGCTCTCCGCGCGGCGACGACTGCCCCCTCATATGTCTCCGTGTTGACCAGCAGGAACGCACTGGACGGATTGGCATCCGCCGGGCTCAATGCGAGATAGAAGCGGGGACCTCCATCCCCCACATAGACCGTCGTATCGGTAATTTCCGGGTTTTCATCCTTGTCCAGCAGCCATGCCTCGACCGAAAGCGCCTCCTTCTCGGTGCTTGAAATTGCAGTTCCCATGGGCATGTCCATGTAAATCAGGAACTGGTTTCGCGCACTCAACGGGAACATCTCTTTCTTTATGCCCGCAAACAAGGTCCCCGAGAGCACTACCATTCCAAAGCAAACCAGCAACACGACAACTGACCAGCCCAGTGCCCTGCGTAACAATTCTCCGTAGACACGGACCAGCAGGTCGGGCTGCCCGGTATCGGCACCGCCCTCCACCTGGCGCCCGGCAAACCAGACCGCCAGGGCAGGAAGAATATAAAGGGCGGTAATCCATGATCCCAGCAGGGTTACCGCCACGACTGCACCGAGTGAAAACCCGTATTCGCCTTCGGTGCCTTCCATCAGAAGCAGCGGGAGAAAGGCCGAAACCGTAGTCACGGAAGCAACTGCCAGGGGGATGGTGAATTGTTTGCCTGTACCTTCTGCAGCCTCTCTTGGCGACGCTCCTGCAGCTATTCTACCCTGGATGTCCTCAACGACCACCAATCCGTTATCGACCAGCAGACCAAGGGAAATGATCACGGCGGCGATTGATACCTGCTGCAATTCGATAGCTAGATAGCCCATGCCGATCAGCGCGAACATTACCGTGAACGGAACGATGCAGGCTATTATCAACGCTGCCCGGATACCCAGGAATGCCAGCATGACCAGCAACACGACGCCGAAGGTTTCGGCGACGTTGATCAGGGCATCATTGATTGCCGTCGTAACCTTGGATTCCTGATAGGTGGAAAAATTGTAGGAAATGCCAATTGGTTGGGTGTTTTCGTGCTGTTGAACCAGTGTCTTGAGGTTTCGCCCGATTTTCTGAATATCTTCCCCGGCGCTCATTTCCACGCCAACGATGATGGCGGGTTGACCGCGGTAAAAAACCGGCTTTCCCTTGGGATCGCGAAAACCGCGTCGAACGTTGACCAGATCCTTCAGTCTGACAAATCCGTTGAGGCCTTTGACTTTTGTCAGGACGTTCCCGATGGCGTCAACGCTAGCCAGATCACCATTTGCTTCAAGGATCAGGGCGGTACCGTCTGCGTCCATATCCCCGGCGGGCAGGATGATGTTCTGCGCTTGAAGATCCGCCAGCACTTGCCGAATTTGCACCCCGACGGCAGCAAGCTTCCGTGAATCGATTTCCAGCCAGATGCGCTCTTCCTGTTCCCCATAAAAAGTGACCCTGCCAATGCCGTCCAGCGTATAAAGTTCCTGGCGCAGCGCATCCGCGGCATCTTTTATTTCTGCATAGCTGAAGCCCTCACCTGTGACGGCGATTGATGCAATGGCAACATTTCCATAGTCGCTGTTGATGAACGGACCCAGTGTCCCCGATGGCAGTTGGGTTTTCAGGTCATTCATCTTGTTCCGAAGTTCCTGAAAAACCGCTTCAACCTTGTCCTTGTCTATCGCGTTCGATACATCGAGCTTGATCACTGTGCTGCCGGTTGCAATCAAGGTATTGATGTCGTCAATCTCGGCAATCTCGCGCGCCTTGCGTTCAATTGGCGTGACGATGAGCGCTTCCATCCGCTCGGGAGACATCCCGGGAAACTGCGCAGACACAACAACGGTACGAATCGTTATCGAGGGGTCTTCGCGTTTGGACAGGCCCGAATAGACAACCAAGCCTTGCAGTAAGAGGCAGATCATGACCAGAATGGTAAAGCGGGAATGGCGAATTCCGAAGCGGGTGAGAATATCCATCACACGGCCTATTCTTCGCTATCGATCAGCTTGACCTTCTGTCCGTCTCGAAGAAACGAAACACCGGCG
The DNA here is from genome assembly GCA_041397525.1 of Nitratireductor sp. Classification (GTDB taxonomy): domain Bacteria; phylum Pseudomonadota; class Alphaproteobacteria; order Rhizobiales; family Rhizobiaceae; genus BOKV01. Next base: position 124,738 of record JAWKWL010000006.1, on the reverse strand, counting down.
GTTGCTACACGCTCACCGACTTCCAGACCATCCACGGCTATGATCTTGTTTTCCCGCACTCCACCAATCTTGATCAGGCGGCGCTTGACCGTGCTGTCTGCAGCATCAAACACATAGACATATGTCTCCGCGACATTGTTCGCATCCCCGGTTTGCGTGAGCCTCCCTTCCATGGGAAGCGCCGTAAGTGGAAGCGTAAACCCTTCACCGAGCGGAATTGGCAGTTCCATGGCGATTTCGACTGCCATTCCTGCTTTTATTTCCGGTATCGTTTTGTCGAGGGTTACAACAATCGGATATGAAGAGACCGTATCTGCCCTTGATCCCAATTCGCTGATCGTTCCCGGAATTACCACGGACGGATTGTCTGCGAGGCGGACTTGAACTTTCTTTCCAACGGCAATCCGGTTGTTTACATCGTAGCTGACGGAGAAAGACGACTCGAATTCATCTGTGCTGTATATCGTTGCAACTGGCGACCCCGCAGCGACATTCGCAAAGGCTTCATATTCGACAGAGTTGACAACTCCATCGAAAGGTGCGGTCAGAATCGCCTTCTTGAGGTTCTCCTCTGCACCCTCCAATTGCTTTTTCGATTGATCCAGCTGCGCCCTGGCCGCGTCCAGATTGGCGCGAGCCTGTTCAAGTTTCGCGTTAGTGGTAACTTTCTCCTTGAACAGGGCTTCCTGGCGTTCGAAATCCCCGACGGCGTTGTCAACTGCGGCTTGCGCCTGGGAAAGGGCAGCACGGGACGATTCAACCTGAATTTCCAACGATCGCGGATCGAGTTTTGCGACCACCTCACCACTGGATATCCGTTGGCCGACCTTCAGGTCGATCTGCTCGATTCTTCCCGGTGTTTCAAACGACAGCGTGGTGATGTCAGCCGGTTGCAAGACACTTGGATACCTGCGGGTGGTCGTTTCCTCCTGCTCGCGGATCGTTACTGTTTTCAGGCCACGGACAGCCGGTTCCTGCGCTCCGGATGCATTGTCTTGATCTTGGCATCCCAGCAATGTGAGAACTGGAAGCAACACGAGTATCCGTAGGTTCATATGGCCTCCAAGCTCACTGGCGCACAAGTTCATTTCCTTGTGGCTGGCCAGTCAAACAAACTTTTGCGAGTTGGGCAATATGTGCCTCGATTAATTGTATGCAGGCGCTCAGAAGGCTTAAAGACTGTCGGGAAAACCGGGTGGCCTGGGTCCGAATCCCGGCTTGTTGCCACCCGCAGTGACCGGCAATGACGATGCCCAGCGCTTCACCCTGCTCAAGGCGATGGTCGCAGAATCGCTGCTTCGGACGCGCTGCGAGCCAGGCGAATGTCGCTGCAGGTTGGATGGCGTGCCGCATTGACCTTGCCCGCCGCATGGGCGTAGCTGTTGACTGTGCCAAGGAATTCCGGACCAGCCCTCATGCTCGCCAGAAGCAGCCGCCGCAACACCGCGCCCGAAAAGGGGCGCCTCATTCGTTTCCTGTCAGGCTACGCGCCGCAGGCATGGCTTGACCTCGCGGGCGGATATTCGCCAACGCGTCTCAATGCCGATCTCGTTTCAGGCCTGACGGTGGCAATTGTCGCGCTGCCGCTGTCGATGGCAATTGCGATTGCCTCGGGCGTGACGCCGGCCATGGGACTCTATACGGCGATTATCGGCGGCTTCCTGGTTTCGGCATTTGGCGGCTCGCGCTTCCAGATAGGCGGCCCGGCGGGCGCCTTCATTGTGCTGGTTGCCGCAACCGTGCATGCGCATGGCATCGACGGATTGATCCTGGCGACATTCCTGTCGGGCTTCATCATGATGGCGGCGGGTTTTCTGCGCGTCGGGCTCTATGTGAAATTCATTCCGTGGCCGGTTACGGTGGGCTTCACCGCAGGCATAGGCATCATCATCCTGGCGAGTCAGTTGCACGATCTCTTGGGGCTGACGCTCGAAGGGCCGGAGCCGGGTGCGATCATCGCCAAGCTGACGGCGCTCACGCAGGCGCTGCCGACGCTCAATCCGGCCGCAGCGGGTCTTGCGGTCGCGACAATGGCGGTGATCGTAGGCCTCAGGCATTTCGCGCCGCGCATGCCGGCATTGCTGGTCGCGATATTGCTCGCCTCGCTCGCGACATGGGCGCTGCAATTGCCGGTCGAGACGATCGGCAGCCGCTTCGGCGGCATTCCGCGCACGCTGCCGCTGCCTGCCTTGCCCGCACTCTCCTGGGCGAAGGTTATGGAAGTGCTGCCCTCTGCATTCTCATTTGCGCTGCTGGGCGCAATCGAATCTCTCCTCTCCGCCGTCGTTGCGGACAATATGAGCGGCGCGCGGCATCGCTCCAACACCGAGCTCGTCGGCCAGGGCATTGCCAATATCGGCTCCGCCCTGTTTGGCGGTTTCTGTGTCACCGGCACGATTGCCCGAACGGCAACAAATGTGCGCTCGGGGGCAACCAGCCCGTTGTCGGGCATGGCGCATTCGGGCTGCCTGCTGGCTTTCATGCTGGTGGCTGCGCCGCTTGCCGCCTATGTTCCGCTCGCAGCATTGGGCGGCTTGCTGGCGGTGGTGGCCTTCAACATGATCGAGCGGCATGCGATCATGCGCCTGCTGCGCTCGTCGCCCGGAGACATGGTAGTGCTGGCGGTGACCTTCCTGCTGGTCGTCTTCCGGGACCTGACCGAGGGCATACTGGCCGGTTTTCTGGTCGGCGCGGTGCTGTTCATCGACCGCATGAGCCGCGAATTTGCTGTCGAGGCGACCCGGGCGGATGATCTTGCAGGGGTGCCGGAGGATGTGTTCGTCTATCGCATTTCGGGCGCTTTCTTTTTCGGCGCGGCGTCGTCAGCGGGATCGGTGCTCGACCGGATGCCGGACGGATGCAGGGTCTTGATCATCGATTGCTCACGCGTGCCGGTGATCGATTCGACAGCGGCAAACGTGCTGGCAATGGCGGTTGAAAAGGCGAGGGCAGCGGGTATTGCGGTCACGATAGCCGGTGCGACACCGGCGGGTCGGCGCATGATGATGGCGCAGGGGCTGCGCCCGCCGCAGGTTCGCCTTGCCAGCCGCATCGATCATGCGCTTGTACGCGCGGCGAGGGGATAAAATGATGGTTCCGGTGATCAGGGATTTGTTGGCGCTGACATTGCAAGCCGGATTGTTTCTGGCGTTGATCGCTTCTGCTGTAGCCCAGGGTATTCCCATCCCGCGCGGAAGCGCGGCATCTGCAGGGCTGCGCGATGATCTGCCGCAAATTCACCGCATGGCTTGCGCACCGGTGGTTTCGGGACTGGTCGAGGCGAGCTTCGCGCAACCGCTCAGCGAGGGTGAATGCGGCGAGACTTCTCCGCTGCGGTTGACTTCGGTCGCAGACGTTGACCTGCCGTCGCGACCGCTCGTCAACTGCGCCACCGCGACCGGATTTGCGGAACTCGTTATTGCGTTGCGCGACGCCGGCCATGACATCGTCTCGATCACCACCGGGCCGGGCTATGAATGCCGTATCCGAAATCGCGCCGCTGAAGGCAAACTTTCCGAGCACGGCTTCGCCAATGCGATCGACATTTCGCAATTGGTGCTGCGCGACGGAACAACGGTATCGGTCGAGAATGACTGGCCCCATCTGCCGGAATCGGACCTGGCGCTTTCGACCGAGGAAAAGAAGGCCAGCCGGGCCGCACGCGCACAAAGTCCGGCGGCGCAATTGCTCGCCGACGTTACCGCCGCCGCGTGCAAACAGTTCACCACCGTGCTGACGCCTGATTCAAATTCTGCTCATCATGGCCACATCCACCTTGACCTGGGCTGCCACGGCCGCGATTGCTCCTATCTGTTGTGTGAGTGATTGCAATGCGGGTTTGGAGGTTGTCTTCATTCCTTGCCTGCCAACCGCTCTGCGCTGCGCCGTGCCTTGAGAATGTCGATTTCGGAAATCTCGCCACTCCAGTTCAGCTTGCGGTAGTCAAAACCGTGTTTCAGCGTCGGCTTGACGATTTCGAAATAGGGAGAGAGGTCGAAATCGCGGGGCGCAAACAGCGAATGATGGCGGATATGCAGGATTTCCTTGCGCGAATACCTGCTGTCTGCATGCGCCCGCCCGGGGGCCGCAGTGATTTCCGGCAGGATTGGATATTTCGCCAGCTGGAATGCTTGCGCAATCAGCGACGAGCAGATCGCCCGGGTTGGATCGCCTGAGCCGAGCGCAATCATCCGGCGGCGAAACCGGCTCGGTACCGGTATCGGAAAGAAATAGCGCAACAGGTCGAAAATGTTCTTGAGGTCATATTGTTTGCCGAGGCTTGAAATCATGAATTCAACGACTTTCTGCCGGTCCTCGCCGGTGAGACCAACGGGACGACAGATGCGGGTATTGTAGCTTGAATAGCGTGATAGCGGGACGGCAACACATCCCTGGCCCAGATTGCTTTCGATCAGTCTTGGGCGCTCGCCGCCGCCCACCGGCTTTGGCAATGCATGGCCGACATAAAGTGCTGCATGGCTCCAGGTCGAATTGGTCAGGTACTTGATCGTGGAGGATACGAACTGGTTACCCTCGACCAGCAGCACGTCGCCCGGTTCGAGCGTCGACCAAAGCGTGTCATAATCCGACGGAGTATAGGGATCGTAGCCGGAAACCTGCTTGGTCAGCACGCCCGCCATGCCATGGCCGATCTGGTTGAGCAGCCTGTCGAATATGCCCATCTGAGTTGTCACTCCTCATTTCCCGACAGCAATTTTGCCGGTCACGATGCACCAGTCAAATCACGCCCGCATGACCTCCTTCCACAATCTGCTTTCAGTGATTGGCATATCGTCATGATAGCTGCAAACCGCATGGCGTGAATTTGGCTTGCGATGTGACAGGATGCGCAGTGCGCAACATTGACTCGGCTGTTTCCTCGACTAGATTGGAATTATTCCAAAAAGCGCGAAGCAGGGTAGCCAATGTTCAATCGAGTCCTGTCATTTCCCTCGGCATTTTCCAGCCGCCGGTCTTTCGAAAGCCTGTCCGAACAGGAAATTCTGGCACTGGCGATTTCCAGTGAGGAAGATGACGGTCGCATCTACCAGGCCTATGCCGAGGGCCTGCGCGCCGATTTTCCCGATACAGCAAAAATATTCGACGAAATGGCGGACGAGGAAAACGAACACCGGCGCTGGCTGATCGATCTGCATCGCGAAAAATTCGGCGAAACTGTCCCCTTGATCCGTCGGGAGCATGTAAAGGGCTTTTATGAGCGCAAGCCGGCCTGGCTGGTACAGCCTTTCGGGGTCGATGAAGTGCGCAAACAGGCAGCCGACATGGAGGCTCAGGCCTGCCGCTTCTATGCAGAAGCTGCGCGCCGCTCAAAGGATGCCTCCATCCGCAAGCTGCTGGGCGACCTGGCACGCGCTGAAGCCGGCCACATCGGCGCGGCAATGGGTGCGGTCAAGGAACACACTCCGCAGAACGTGCAGGATGCCGAGCGCCAGCAGGAGAACAAGCAATTCATCCTCACCTGGGTGCAGCCCGGTCTCGCCGGATTGATGGATGGCTCGGTCTCCACGCTGGCACCCATCTTCGCCACCGCCTTCGCAACGCAAGACACCTGGACAACGTTTCTCGTCGGACTCGCCGCTTCGCTTGGTGCGGGGATTTCCATGGGGTTCACGGAAGCGGCCCATGATGATGGCGTCATTTCCGGGCGCGGATCACCGCTGAAACGCGGTATTGCGTCCGGCGTGATGACAGCCCTCGGTGGACTGGGGCATGCGTTGCCCTATCTGATACCCGATTTCTGGACGGCGACGATCATTGCCTTTGCTGTCGTCTTCATCGAATTGTGGGCAATTGCCTGGATCCAGAATCACTATATGGAAACGCCGTGGGGCCGCGCGATCTTCCAGGTGGTTCTGGGCGGTGCGCTGGTCTTTGCCGTTGGTGTAGCGGTGGGTGGCGGTTGATCTGACGCTCCTTGTTGCAAGAAGCCATCCTTCCGGTTTTAATGATTGTGTCCGGCATCTTCATCGGCTCCTCGATTGAAGGTTTCGGACTTGAATGGGGAGGAAACAGACATGCAGACAAGAATACTGATCGCTGTGCTGGCGTTGCTGTTGACGCCGGTTCAGTCCTGGGCCACCTCGGTCAAGACTGTCGGCTCGGGCCAGTCCAGTCTCATCCATGAGCACAGTTTCTACGGGATCATTCCCGCCGGCCTCCGCCCGCCCCGTCCCTTCATCAAGCAGCCCAAACATGGCTCGATCGTGGTGCGAACATCGGTAAGCGGCTCGGGCCAGTCACGCCGCACGTTGTACAAGTTTTTTTATATCTCACGACCTGGTTACAAGGGGCGGGATGATACCGAGCTTGGTGTGTCCATGCAGATGCGCGACATCAAGGGTGCCGTGCATGACATCATCCTGCCGGAAGCCGAAAAGGTGATGCTGGTCGTGCGTTAGCGCGGCATTCTGGCCCGGCGGTTGACCAGCCATATGCCAGCTCCGACCAAGACCAGTGAAAACACCACATTGGAGGTCAGCTGTTCGTTGAAGAAGAACCAGCCAAGAATGACGCCGAATACCGGTGTCAGGAAGGCGTAGCTCGCCATGTCGGATGCGGGATAAATCGACAATATCCAGAACCACAACATGAAACCGGCAGAAACCACGCCTAGCACCTGGAACGCAAACACTGCCCAAAGCACGGGCGTCATTTCGCGAAACAGCGGCCCGAATGACGGAGCAAGCAGCAGCAGCACCGGCGCGGACACCATAAGCTGGTACATCAGTTGCATGTCGGGCCTGACGGCCGACAACTTTGTGACCCGCGCCAGAACCGCAATCCCGGCCCAGCCTGTCGCCGCTGCTAGTGCCATCAGGTCGCCGATGAATGCCTTGTCGCTGGCGGGATGGTCATTGCGCCACAAGGCCAGCGCCACGCCCATGACCGCGAGCAACAGTCCACAGGCTCGCAGCATTGTCATGCGCTCGCCTGGAATGAGGAAATGGGCGGCCAGCGCCACCCAAACAGGCATGGTGTAAAACAGGATCGAGGTCCTCGCGACGCTGGTATAGTCGAGTGCCAGGAACAACAGTGTGAATTCGAAGGCGAACAGCAATCCGCACACGATGCCGGGGACGAGTGCACCGCCACCGAAATCAAGCCTGCGCCCGCGGATGAGCATGTAGGTCATTACCGGCAGAACCGCACAGGCCGAACGCAGGCCTGCCTGGAACACGGGGGACATTCCGGAGTTGACGAATTTGACCATGACCTGGTTCACAGCCAGAAGCAGCGAAAATCCGACGAGCATCGATCCGCCAAACAGGTCGATATGTTCCTTGCGTTTCACACCGTTCATTTGGCGTCACCAACCAGCCCTTCGGCGATGCGCAGCATCAGCGCGATGTCCTGCGGTCGCGACAGGCGGTGGTCCCCGTCCTTGACAAGCGTCATGGTGACGCCGGTCTGCGGAAGATGTTCCGCGAGCCGCATGGCATGTTGCCATGGAACATCGGGGTCGCGCATGCCCTGCAGGATGTGGACCGGGCAGCCGGAATCGATCAGCGCGTTGAGCACCAGGTTCCTTGCGCCGTCGTCAAACAATGCCTTGGTATAGATGTTCGGCTCGCTCGAATATTGCGACGCCTCCTCAAGATAGCCCTTCTCTGTGATCGCGCGCTTTTGCGCCTCGCTCAGCTGCGGCCACATCAGCTCTTGGGTGAAATCGGGAGCAGGTGCGATCAGCAACATGCCCGCCAACCGGTTCTTATCGCCACGCCTTGCAAGTTCCTGCGCCATGCGCAACGCAATCCAGCCGCCCATGGAGGAGCCGACCAGGATTTGCGGCCCGCTGGTGAAGGCATCGAAGACAGCCAGGCTTTCCTCAAGCCATCGTGAAATCGTGCCATCGCGAAACGTGCCACCGGACCGGCCATGACCTGAATAGTCGTGGCGGCAAAAGGCAAGGTCCTGCTCCGCACACCAATGGTCAAGCGCTTCTGCCTTGGTACCTGTCATGTCCGAACGATAGCCGCCGAGCCAGACGAGGCCAGGTCCGCCTCCCTTGCGTTCAAGCACCGCGATCGGGCGGACATCACTGTGCGCGCCATCTCGCGCGCCGACTGAAAGCTGGTGACTGTGATTTTGCATGATTTCCGGATTGATTCGTGATATGGACGCTTTTCAATTTCCGGCCATGGTTAAAAACCGGGTTTGCAAGGATGCAGACTGCATGCATAAGCGCATGAATGGCAGGGGAATTGCAAGCCGTCAGGAACGAACCTGTAGCGGCAAACCGAACCGAACAGAACGCAACAGTATGGGAGAACACGACCATTCGCCGTCCGCATAGAGCGCAAGCGCCAGTCAAGGAAGGACCACGGTCCAACGAAGATATACGCAGCCCAAAGGTCCAGCTGATTGATGCTGAAGGTCAGAACCTCGGCGTCATGGAAACCGCCCAGGCAATGGCCCTGGCAGCAGAAGCCGGTTTCGACCTTGTCGAAATAGCTGCAAACAATGACCCGCCGATCTGCAAGATACTCGACCTGGGCAGGTTCAAATACCAGGCCCAGAAGAAGGCTGCCGAGCAGCGCAAGAAGCAGAAGACGCAAGAGGTCAAGGAAATCAAGATGCGTCCCAACATCGACACTCATGACTATGATGTGAAGATGCGCCAGGTGAAGAAGTTCCTGGAAGAGGGCGACAAGGTAAAGCTCACCATGCGTTTCCGTGGCCGTGAAATGGCGCACCAGGAACTTGGCCTGGAAGTGCTGATCAAGGTCCGCGAGGAAATCGGCGACATTTCGAAGGTCGAATCCGAGCCGAAGCTCGAAGGCCGCCAGATGATGATGGTGGTATCTCCACGCTGAGTGCAAATGCACTTTTGCCGAAGTTTGTTGAACCCGCGGAGTGATCTGCGGGTTTTTCATTTTCCCTTCCTTACAGTTTCATTACATCTGCGATCAGGCGTCTGTCAGGCAGGTCCGGTTATTCCTTTGTGCATGGCGAAACAACCGCACCCAAAGGAGAATAAAATGACATTCACCCGCAAATTGCGCCCATTGCTTCTGGCTTCTGCAGCCATCATCGTGTTTTCCGCAGCCTTTAATCCGGCAATCTTCAACAAGACCGGTTTCTCGATGGATGCAGCGTTTGCGAGCAGTGATGACCAGAACAAGCCATTGCTTGTAGGCGGCAAGTCCAGTGACGACCCGGCCGATCATGACATCGGTGATGACCATGACGGCGATCATGACAGCGGTGATCATCATGGTGGTGGTGATGACCATGGCGGCGACCATGATAACGGTTCCGATCATGACAGTGACCACGACAGCGGCGGCGATCATGACGGTAGTGACCACGACTGATCCTGGTTCGTGAAATCGGGGCAGCCTGCAGGAACGGCCCCCCTAACGGTACCTGCAGAACCCTGGTGCTTTCCGGTTTACAATTTCGCCATTGACACCGGAAAGGAAGACAGTCGGGCCCGCCGCCCGGCTGTCTTCAACCTGTTTTGAGAGTTGAACTTGCATTGGAAATGGAACAGGCTCGTAAACACTATCGCCTGCCAGTCTGCGCCGATAGTCTGCGCCGATGGTCTGTGCTGCCAGCCTTGGCAGCCAGTCCGTGAGTTTCGAGGCAGAAGCAGGAGGAGAGGTTCAAATTGCTTGCCCGCCGGGAATGCCTGATATTGCTTTTGTTGGCCACGTCCGCGCCCGCGGCCTGGGCGGACAATGGCGGTTCAGGAGGCGGTTCAGGGAGCGATTCGGGCGGTGATTCAGACAGCGATTCCGGTGGCGATGACAGTGGCGATGACAGTGGTGACGATAGCGGCGAAGATGGTAGCGAAAGTGAATCGGAAAACAGCGGCAGCTCCAATTCGGGTCATGGCAGCAATAGCCAGCACAACAATGGCCAGCGCAAGGACTGGGATCGCGCCCGCAACGCTTTGAGGCGCGGTGAAGTCATCCCGCTCAAGCAGGCGCTGAAGATCGTGGCGACGCGCAGCAAGGCTCGCGTAATTGATGTGTCGCTGCGCCAGAACCTGTTTTCCAAGACCTATTCCTTCAAGCTGAAAGATGCTTCCGGACGCATTTCGACCTTGCGGATGGATGCGAGGACCGGGCGAGTATTCGGCAAATAGAGGGGTTTCATGCATATCCTGCTGGCGGAAGACGAACCGGTGATCGCGGCTCATGTGAAAACGGCTCTGGAAGCAGCGGGCTACCTTGTGACCCATTGTGACAATGGTCCCGATACCTGGGAACGTGGCGGAACCGAGAACTTCGATGCGTCCATCCTCGACCTCGGACTGCCCGGGCTTGACGGGCTGACCCTCCTGAAACGCTGGCGCGCCGAGGGAATTGAATTGCCGGTTCTGGTTCTGACCGCTCGTGGCAGCTGGATGGAGCGTGTCGACGGTTTCGACAGCGGTGCCGATGACTACCTGCCGAAGCCGTTTCGTACCGAGGAGCTGCTGGCCAGGCTTCGCGCCCTGTTGCGACGTTCGCAGCATCATGCCGCTCCAGGCACAACCGGCAGGGTTTCGATCGACCATCGCATGTCGATCGTGCGTGTCGATGGCGAAGCTGTATCGGTGACACCAGCCGAATTCAGGGCACTGGCCTGCCTTGCCTCGGGTAAAGGTGCCAGTATCAGTGCTGCCGAACTCGCCTTTGCTGTTCAGGGGCGCGAAGACGACAATGCGCGCAATTCCGTCGAGGTGATGATCAACCGCCTTCGCCGCAAGCTCGGCCCCGACATCATCTTGACCCGGCGCGGCTTTGGTTATTTCCTGGCGGACGACGCTGAATGATCAGGTCAATCCGTGCACGGCTTCTGTTCGCTGGTATCGTCCTGATCGCGCTGGCGCTGGCGCTGGTCTGGGTCATCTTGTCGAACCTGTTCGCCATGCACATCGCGCGCGAATACGAAAAGCAGCTCGTGGCTGTGATTGATACGCTCGCCGCCAATTTGAGCGTAAGGGACGGCATGCCTGTCCTTGGTTCGGAGCCGTCCGACCCGCGTTATTCGATTCCGGCAAGTGGGTTCTACTGGCAGGTGTCGGGTGGTGCGGACAAGCTCTTGCGCTCCCGCTCCCTCTGGGACCAGGAACTTTCAAACGGTATCGCGGTTGATATTCCCGGCGCAAGCCTGCATTCGGCAGAAGGGCCGGATGGCCAGCCGTTGCTCGCTGAAATCGAGACCATAGAAGTCGAAGGGCCGCAACCAGCGCCGCAATTCACCATCGCTGCCGCCATCGACCGGTCGGATTTTGACATGGCCAATGCCCAATTCTCCTCCTCGCTTGCGAGCATGCTGGCCATTACAGGATTCATGCTGGCTGGTGCCGCGGCGCTTCAGGTCTATCTTGGCCTGCTGCCGCTGGCACGGTTGCGCAGCGACCTCAATGTTGTGAGGTCAGGTGCCGCGCCGAGAATGCCCGATCGTGGTCCGGTCGAGACACACCAGCTTGTCAGCGAAATAAACGACCTGCTGGAGACACGCGACAACGCCATAGAGAAAGCGAGAAACCGTGCCAGTGACCTGGCGCACGGGTTGAAAACGCCCTTGACCGCCCTGGCGCAGGTTGCCGACAGCCTTCCTTCTTCCGTGGCTTCGACCCAGGGCCGGGAAATGCACGAACAGATTGCCGTAATTCGCCAGCGCATTGATCGCCAGCTTGCACTCGCGCGATTGGGCGCGGATCGCAAATCGGCGATGCCGGTCAGCGAATGCATTGAAAAACTGCTGGTGATCATGCGCAAACTTTCGGTTGGGCAAGGCCTCCAATGGGAAAGCAGGCTTCAACCGGGCCTGATGGTTGCCTGCGACCAGACGGATTTTTCCGAAGCCCTTGGCAATATTCTCGACAATGCGAGGAAGTTCGCCAGTTCAAGGGTGCTGATCAGTGCTGAGCGCGATGCGTCGGCAGTTGTTGTCCGTATCGAGGACGACGGCCCTGGCATTCCGCAAGAGCGTTATTCGGAAGCGCTTGACCGTGGTGTCCGCCTCGACCAGAAAGCAGGCGAAAGCGGTCTTGGCCTGGCGATCGCCGGGGATATCCTGCTCGCGCATGGCGGAGCCGTTGGTCTTGGCAGGTCCGGGCTCGGCGGGCTTCTGGTCAGTCTGTCCTGGCCAGCGGCGCAGTTGCCCTGACGCCAAGGTCGCTGGGGAACGCAAGGGCTGCAACAGGCCTTGCACTCCATCGACATGACATGTATAATCCGCCGCGATCGTCTGGCAGGGCATGCCATGATGGTTTTCAAGCGCAGCACGTGGTTGTGCGAAGCACTGCTCGGTCGGCAGTGCTTTTTGGTTTTTCCGTAAAGGAGTTCGCAAATGCCCAAGATGAAGACCAAGTCGAGCGTGAAAAAACGCTTCAAACTGACCGCCACCGGCAAGGTGAAAGTCGCTCAGGCCGGCAAGCGCCATGGCATGATTAAACGTTCCAACAAGTTCATTCGCGACGCGCGCGGCACCACGGTCCTGTGTGACCAGGATGCACGCATCGTCAAGAAATTCCTGCCTTACGGCTGAACACGGATTTAAAGGAGCAAAATCATGGCACGCGTCAAACGGGGTGTAACCGCCCATGCCCGCCACAAGAAGGTACTGAAAAAAGCCAAGGGCTTTTACGGTCGCCGCAAGAATACCATCCGCACGGCCAAGGCTGCTGTCGACAAGTCGATGCAGTATGCAACACGCGACCGTCGCGTGAAGAAGCGGAATTTCCGCTCGCTCTGGGTCCAGCGCATCAACGCGGCCGTGCGCGAGCATGGCCTTACCTATGCCCGCTTCATTGATGGCCTCAACAAGGCTGGCATCGAGGTGGATCGCAAGGTGCTCTCCGACATGGCAATTCATGAGCCACAGGCATTTGCCGCGATGTGCGGCAAGGTCAAGGAAGCGCTTGCCTATCTCAAGGATACGACACCAGGTGCCTTTGAGGCGGCTGTCCACTAAGACTGGCGTTTCCGGGTAAGATTGAAAAATGAATTCGGAACCCGCGCCAGCCCTGAAGCTGGCGCGGGTTTTTTCTTGAATGGATGAGGCTGATGGCTGCAATCGACACGATCGAAACCGAAATCATGACGGCGATTCAAGGCGCGCAGGATGAAGCCGCGCTTGAGGCCGTTCGCGTTGCAGCCCTTGGCAAGAAGGGCTCGATCACCGAACAGATGAAGACGCTGGGCGCCATGAGCGCCCAAGACCGCCAGGTGATGGGCCCGCGCCTGAACGGTCTGAAGAACATGGTTGGTGAAGCCATTGCCGCGCGCAAGGAAATCCTCAAGCGCCAAGCCATGGCTGGTCGCCTGCAGCGCGAGAAGCTCGACGTGACCCTGCCGGTCAGGCCGTCGCCAGCCGACATGGGACGCATACACCCCATCAGCCAGGTCATCGACGAAATCACCGCGATCTTCTCAGACATGGGCTTTGCCATCGCGGAAGGTTCCGACATCGAGACCGATCACTACAATTTCACTGCGCTGAATTTCCCGGAAGGGCACCCGGCGCGTGAGATGCACGACACTTTCTTCATGAAGGAGAAGGATGAGGGAGAACGCATGCTGCTTCGCACCCACACGTCTCCGGTGCAGATTCGCACCATGGAAAAGCAGCAACCCCCGATTCGGATCGTCATTCCCGGCAAGACATATCGCTGCGACAGCGACGCGACCCATTCGCCGATGTTCCACCAGCTCGAAGGGCTGGTGATCGACAAAAGCGCCAACGTTGCCAATCTGAAATGGGTGCTGGAGGAGTTCTGCAAGACCTTTTTCGAGGTGGACAGCATCAACATGCGCTTCCGCCCGTCCTTCTTCCCGTTCACCGAGCCGAGTCTCGAGGTCGACATCCAGTGCGACCGCTCGCGTCCCGGCGAAGTACGCTTCGGCGAAGGCAGCGACTGGATGGAAATTCTCGGTTGCGGCATGGTGCACCCCAATGTGCTGCGCCACGGTGGGCTAGATCCCGAGGAATATCAGGGCTTTGCCTGGGGTCTCGGTATCGACCGTATCGCCATGCTGAAATACGGCATGCCTGACCTGCGCGCCTTTTTTGATGCGGATGCCCGCTGGCTGTCACATTACGGCTTCCGCCCGCTCGACATGCCAACACTGTTCGGCGGCCTGAGCACATGATGAGCCCACAGGGAGAAGAGAGATGAAGTTTACCCTTTCGTGGCTCAAGGATCACCTTGATACCGATGCAACGCTGGACGAGATCGTCGCGAAACTCACAATGATCGGCCTTGAGGTCGAGCATGTTGACGACCGCTCGGTATTCAAGCCCTTCGTGATTGCCAAAGTGCTGACGGCCAAGCGACATCCCGATGCCGACAAATTGCAGGTTCTCTCGGTCGATACCGGGACTGACCAGCCCGTGCAGGTCGTTTGCGGTGCGCCCAATGCGCGGGCAGGTCTTGTAGGAGCCTTTGCAGCGCCCGGTACCTACGTGCCTGGCATTGATGTGACGCTGGCAGTTGGCAATATCCGCGGCGTCGAGAGCCATGGCATGATGTGCTCGGAGCGCGAACTGGAAATCTCGGACGAGCATAACGGCATTATTGATCTGCCGGAAAATGCGCCGGTCGGAACCGCCTTTGCAGCCTATGCAGGTCTGGATGATCCGGTCATCGAGATCGGCATCACACCGAACCGGCCCGATGCGCTGGGTGTGCGTGGCATTGCGCGCGATCTTGCTGCTGCGGGTCTAGGCACTGTCAGGCCGCTGGAAATCACCGCGCCCAAAGGCGGGTTTTCCTGCCCGGTATCCGTGCAGATCGAAGCAGGAGACCTGTGCCCTGCCTTCGGGCTCACTCTGGTTCGTGGCGTCAGGAATGGCCCTTCGCCCAAATGGATGCAGCAACGGCTTCGCGCCATCGGTCTGCGTCCGATCTCGGCGCTGGTCGACATTACAAACTATGTGACCTTCGATCTAGGCCGTCCGCTCCACGTCTTTGATGCAGCCAAGGTCAAGGGCAATCTCGTGGTGCGCAATGCCAAAGATGGCGAGAAATTGCTGGCCCTCGACGGCAAGACCTACAATCTGTCCCCCGCCATGTGCGTTATCGCTGACGACAATGGCCCCGAATCGCTTTCAGGCGTCATGGGTGGCGAACATTCCGGCTGCCAGGATGACACGGTGGATGTTCTCATCGAGTCAGCCCTTTGGGAGCCCCTGAACATTGCCCGCACCGGTCGTGACCTGGGCATCAACACCGACGCGCGCTACCGCTTCGAACGCGGCGTTGATCCGGCCTTCATGATGCCGGGCCTTCATCATGCCACCAATCTGGTCATCGAATTGTGTGGCGGTTCCCCGTCGCAGCCTGTCATCGCCGGCAATGTGCCAGAGCCTGCGCTGAAGATCGAATTCCCACATTCGGAAATTCGCCGCCTGACAGGCATTGAGGTCGCGCCCGCCGAGGCGCGTTCGATCCTCGATCGCCTTGGTTTCGCCGTTGAAGGCAGCGGCGATGTTGTCAGCGTCACCGTTCCCTCGGGCAGGCCCGATGTGCACGGCAAGGCGGATCTCGTCGAAGAGGTAATGCGCATCCATGGCGTCAATAACATTGCGGCGCAGCCACTTGCCTCGCACCAGTCGGTCAACACGAAAATCCTTACCACCGGACAGATCCGAACCCGCAATTCGCGCCGCGCACTTGCCGCTCGCGGAATGCTGGAAGCCGTGACCTGGTCATTCATTTCGTCTGAGCAGGCTGGCCTGTTCGGTGGCGGGCAGGATGAACTCAAGCTCGCCAATCCGATTTCAGCCGACATGTCCGACATGCGCCCGTCATTGCTGCCAAGCCTGATGGCAGCGGCACAGCGCAATGCCGATCGCGGCCAGGGCGATGTCGCCCTGTTCGAGGTCAGCCATGTCTATGTCGGCGAAAAGCCGGAAGACCAGAAGCGGGTGGCTGGCGGCATTCGTCGCGGCACTGCAGGCCTGACCGGCGGCGGCAGGCATTGGCAGGGTGCAGCTTCCGCTGTCTCGGTATTTGATGCCAAGGCAGATGCCATTGCGGTGCTCGAGGCCTGCGGCCTTGACGGCTCGAAACTGCAGATATTCGCTCAAGCCCCGGACTGGTATCATCCAGGCCGCTCGGGCACGATCCGCCTTGGACCGAAGGTCATTCTGGCGAGTTTCGGCGAGTTCCACCCGATGACGCTGGAAGCGCTTGACGTGACCGGTCCGCTATGCGGTTTTGAAGTGTTTCTGGACGCCATTCCCGAGCCGCGCCAGAAGGCAACGCGCACCAAGCCGGTGCTGGCGCTATCGCCATTGCAGGCGGTTCGGCGTGACTATGCTTTCGTCGTCGACAAGGGCCAGGAGGCGGCAGCAATCATCCGCGCAGCATCGGGCGCTGACAAGAAACTCATCACGAACGTCTCGGTATTCGACATTTTCGAGGGTGCCTCGCTGGGCGAGGGCAAGAAGTCGGTCGCCATCGAGGTGACCCTGCAGCCGTCCGGCAAGACCCTGACCGATGAGGAGATCGAAGCCATCTCCGCCCGCATCATCGAGAATGTCGGCAAGTCGGCAGGAGGGGTGCTGAGGGCGTGAAAGTCGCCTTGCACGGCGGTCGGGAATCGGTTTCTGGTTCCCGACATGGAACATTTGCGCTACGCGGGGCTTTCCCATGCCGAGCAACTCGAAGTCTTCAGGACGATCCTGAAAAGCGACCCGCTTGTCTGGCATGCGCTGCAACATGCCCGTGAACTGGACTTGCCGGATTGGCTGATCGTATCAGGTGCGCTCTACAATACGGTATGGAATGCTCTGACCGGGAAGCCCTCGGGCTATGGTATCCGGGACATCGACCAGTTCTATTTTGATGGCGAAGACCTTTCCAACGAAGCCGAGGATCTTGCTATCCGCAACGGCAACAGATTGTTCGGGAATCTCGCCGTCCCTGTCGAAATTCGCAATCAGGCGCGGGTACATCTGTGGTATCGGCAGCGCTTTGGGCGGGACTGTCCCAGATATGGTTCATCCAGTGAGGCGCTCGAATATTTTGCGTCAAAAACCCATGCTCTCGGTGTCGCGCTCGACGGCAATGACCGTTTGAAGGTTGTGGCTCCATTCGGTCTGGAGCCGGTCTTTGCCTTTCGCGTTGAGCCAAACCATGCGCTCGACAATTGCGAGACCCACATGGCCAAGGCAGAACGCGCCCGCGCAATGTGGCCGGAAGTAACCATGGTGCCGTGGTAGCGCGACGGCTGTCGATTCTGGCCCTCCTTCGTGCGTTCTGGTTTTTCCGATTCCGTCAAAACCCGAATTGCACTAATGTCCGGGCAACTTCAGGGAGGCTCGGCAATGTTTCGTTTCGGAATTCTTTCAACCGCCAAGATCGGCTGGGAACATTTCATTCCCGCCGTCAACCAGGCAGACAATTGCGTGCTTCAGGGTATAGCCAGCCGCGACCTGAAGAAGGCAAAGCAGTTCGCACGGAAATATGGTGCGCCGCTGGCCTTCGGTTCTTACGAGGAAATGCTCGCTTCGCCCGACATTGATGGCGTCTATATTCCGCTACCGACCTCACAGCATGTCGAATGGTCGCTGAAGGCGGCAAAGGCCGGCAAGCATGTGCTTTGCGAGAAGCCGATTGCGCTGAAAGCCGCCGAGATCAGGAAGCTGATTGCCGCGCGCGACAAGCACAAGGTGTTGATTTCCGAGGCCTTCATGGTGACCTATCATCCGCAATGGCTGAAGGTGCGCGAACTGATAGCTTCGGGTGCGATTGGTCGGTTGCGCCAGGTCGATGCTGCTTTCACCTATTACAATGTCGATCCCAAAAACATGCGCAACCGTCCGGAGCTGGGCGGCGGCGTCATTCCCGACATTGCCGTCTATCCGACCGTCACGACGCGCTTTGCCACCGGCGTGGAGCCGAAGAAATTGCAGGCGGTCGTCGAATATGATCCCAAGTTCAAGACCGACCGCTACGCGAGCGTTCGCGCGGATTTCGGCAGTTTCGAACTGACATTCTATCTTTCGACCCAACTGGCCAACCGCCAGTCAATTGCCTTTCACGGCGACAAGGGCTTCATCGAGTTGACGGCACCGTTCAATTCGAACCTCTATGAGGGCGACGAAGTGAGGTTGCACAACCGCAACCACTCCGAGGTTCAGGTGTTCCGCTATACCGGGTTGAACCAGTACCGGCTGGAGGCGGAAGCCTTTGCCGCCGCGGCAATGGGGAAAGCCGCGCCTGTGTTCTCGCTGGAGGATTCGGTGAAGAACCAGAAGGTGATCGATGCGATCTACAAGGCTGGCACCAGCGGCAAATGGGAGAAGGTCTGAGCATCATGGCCACGAGGCCAGTCTTTACCATCCCCGAAAGCGAGCTTTCCGAAAGCTTCATTCGCTCGTCCGGCCCCGGCGGGCAAAACGTCAACAAGGTTTCGACAGCGGTGCAACTGCGCTTTGACGTGGTCAATTCCCCATCGCTCAACGACTACCAGAAGACCCGGCTCCTGAAGCTCGCCAGCCATTTGTGCACGACCGCCGGGGAGATCATCATCGAGGCATCGCGCTTCCGCACCCAGGTCCAGAACCGCGAGGATGCGCGCGTCAGGTTGGCCGAACTCATCGCGGAAGCCTCCAAACCACCGGCGCCCAAGCGCCGCAAGACCAAGCCGTCCAAGGGCGCAGTCGAGCGCCGCCTCAAGGCAAAATCCGGCCGCTCCACGATCAAGAGCCTGCGCGGGCGGGTAAGGGACGAGTAACAAGACCGGTGTAATGACGCCAATGTGAGCAGCTTTGATTTGCAGGGACACTCCCGGCAAGCATAAGTCTGCACAAAGCGATTGCGTCATGAAAGGCAGAGCCATGTCCAAGGGCATTCCGAAAATCCCCTCGTCACAGATTACGCCCAAGGATGTGTGGATGAACCGCCGCACTCTGCTCGCGGGAGTTGGTGCTGCGGCAATGTCGCCTGCCTTGGGCGGATCGGTGGCATTCGCCAAACAGGGCGACCTGCCGAAGCTGGAGACCAGCAAGACCGACTGGGGCAAGGATCTGAAACCGACCGCCTATGACTATGTGACAGGCTACAACAACTATTATGAATTCGGCACTGGCAAGGAAGACCCTGCTGCCAACGCCCATACCCTGACCACCAGGCCCTGGACGGTGAAGATCGACGGCTTGGTCAACAAGCCAGGCGATTATGCGCTTGAGGACATCATTCCCAAAGTCGTGGAAGAACGCATCTATCGTTTCCGCTGCGTCGAAGCCTGGTCGATGGTGGTGCCATGGAACGGCTTTCCGCTTGCTGATCTGTTGGCAAGGGTGGAACCGCAGGGAAGCGCCAGATATGTGGCGTTCGAAACCCTTGTTCGCCCGGAAGAGATGCCCGGCCAGAAAGGCTACTTCCAGGCTCTGCCATGGCCCTATGTCGAGGGACTTCGGCTCGATGAGGCGATGCACCCGCTCACCATTCTTGCCAACGGGCTGTATGGTGAGGAATTGCCGAACCAGAACGGCGCGCCGCTACGCCTCGTGGTTCCGTGGAAATACGGCTTCAAGTCGATCAAGTCGATCGTTCGGATAACTCTGACGGAAAAGCAGCCGCCAACAACCTGGAACATTGCCGGTCCCAGCGAGTACGGCTTCTATTCCAACGTCAATCCGAATGTCGACCACCCGCGCTGGAGCCAGGCAACCGAGCGCCCGCTCGGCGGCGGATTGCTGTCATCCAATCAGGATACATTAATGTTCAACGGCTATGAAGATGAGGTCGCCGCGCTCTACGCCGGCATGGACCTCAAGGCCAATTACTGATCCTGAAAGCTTGACAGATGGCTCTCGCAATTGCCGACCCGCTGAACCAGCGGTTGAAACGCATTCCCGTTTGGCCGCTCTATGCAGTCGCGCTGATGCCGGCAGCTTATATCTGGTGGCGGGCGCTTTCGGGTCAGGCCGGGCCGAACCCGGTCCGCGCGCTAGAACACGGCCTTGGAATCTGGGCATTCCGATTCATGATCGCCGCTCTCCTTGTCACCCCATTGCGGGATTGGAGTGGAATTTCGCTTTTGCGTTTCCGGCGCATGCTTGGCCTTACCGCATTCTGGTATGCACTGATGCATCTGGGTGTCTGGCTGGCGCTTGACCGCCAGTTTGACTGGAACGCCATCCTTGGGGACCTGGTGAAACGGCCCTATATCATTGTCGGCATGCTGTCATTTCTGGCGCTGTTGCCGATGGCGATCACGTCCACCGATGGCATGATCCGTCGCATGGGTGCGCAAGCCTGGAACAAGCTGCACCGCCTTGCCTATCCGGCAGCTGTGCTGATGGTGCTGCATTATCTGTGGCTTGTAAAAAGTTGGACGACGGAGCCGCTCGCTTATGCAGCCGTCATGAGCGTCCTGCTTGCGATGCGGCTGTTGCCAAAACAGAAACCGGCGCGACCGCGCCGGCCTGCCGCCACCGCATCGTAAGAAATTACCGGTTTTCGCCTGGTTTGATGGGCCGGGCCGCTGGTGACAACAGGCCCATTGTCTTGGTCATCACGCGGACCTGAAGCACGTCGTTCTTCTCGACGTTGAAATGCGACATGCCTTCCCAGCCGGAAACATCGACATTGTCTGCCTTGCCGGTGAAACCCTGGGCAGGGATGACCACGTTGGCATCAAGACCCTTCCTGCCGTTGGGCAGATAGAAATTGATCACTTCATCAACATTCGGGCCGGGCTCGGTGGTTATTGTCGGGTCGAAGGCTGCCACATAGGAAACCTTGATGCCGCGATCACCCAGATATTTGGCCATCTGAACGCAGGCATTGCCGCCAAGCGAATGGCCCATGATGATAATCGGAAAGGAAACCTGGTTGCGCTGGTTGCGCGCAACAATGTCGTCAGCCAGCATTTGCCATGCGGAATGGTTGTCGACACGCGAATTCACACCGCGCCGACGGAACTTCTCGTTCATCACATCAAGGCCGGTAGAAAATACATTGGCCAGACCGCGAAGCAGGTACACTTCGCCAGTATAGGCAAATTTGGTGCGATCCACTCGGCCAAGGCTGGAGGCGGATGTGGAACTCGCAGTGGATGAGCATCCTGCCATCAGCGGAGCCGCTGCGACAGTTGCAACAATACCGGTAATGAACGCCCTGCGCCGCATCGCATCTGGCATGATCTTGCTCCTACTCATTACACTGCTTGACCCCTGCGCCACAGATTAGGTCGCACAGGTTACAATTGTCAAACTCTACTGCTGGTTTTGACTAACGCGAAATATCTGCTTGTCCCTCCAGTGGCTCCTTGCCCGCCAGTCCTTCAAGAATGGGACAATCCGGCCTGTTGTCGCCATGACAATGCTCGGCAAGATGACGTAGCATCAATTTGAGACTTTCAAGTTCGGCAATCTTCTGGTCAATGGCATCGATGCGGGCATTCGCCATCGCCTTGACATCGCTGCTGGCGCGGTGCTTGTCAGCGTAAAGCGCCAGCAATTGCCGACATTCGCCTATGGAAAACCCTAGCCCGCGAGCGCGAGCCAGAAACCGCAACTTGTGGATCTCGTTCGCACCATAGTCGCGATAGCCGTTGGCCCTTCGCTCCGGTGACACGAGGCCGATTTCCTCATAATAGCGGATGGTCTTTGGCGGCAGGCCGCATTCGTTTCCGGCAAGGGTAATGTTCATCAAAGCCTCACATTCCGCAGCCGCAGCGCATTGGAAATAACCGAAACCGACGACAGGCTCATCGCCGCCGCTGCAATCATGGGCGACAGAACCGTGCCGGTAACCGGATAAAGCACGCCCGCTGCAATCGGGACACCAATTGCATTGTAAAGAAAGGCAAACAGCAGGTTCTGGCGGATATTGCGCATCGTCGCGAGCGCGAGCCTTCTGGCCCGCACAATACCTGAGATATCCCCGCGCAGCAGGGTTATGCCTGCACTTTCGATGGCAACGTCTGAACCCGTTGCCATGGCGATCCCGGTTTCCGCGGCGGCAAGGGCGGGCGCGTCATTGACACCGTCTCCGGCCATGGCGACCTTCGCGCCACGCTGGTGCAGACTGTCGACCAGCGCTTTCTTGTCCTGCGGCAGGACGCCTGCATGAACTTCCCCGATGCCCAATTGGTCAGCTACTGCTTGCGCCGCACGGGCATTGTCGCCAGTAGCCATGATCACCTTCAGGCCGGATCGCTTGAGCGCGGCAATCGCTTCTGCTGCACCTGCCTTTATCGGATCAGACAGGGCTATGATACCAAGAAGACCTGTTTCACGCGAAACCAGGACCACTGTGTTGCCCTTGTCCTGCAATGCTTTGATGCGACTGTCGAATTTGGCAGTGTTGATACCAAGCTGTGCCATCAGGCGAGGATTGCCGAGTGCAATCGCCTGCTTGTCCTTTCCGTCCATGAGCCTGGCTGTGACGCCAGTTCCGGGAAGATTCTCGAAACTGTCGGCTGAAGGAACCTTGATATCGCGCTTGTGCGCTTCGTCCATGATGGCGGCAGCCAGCGGATGCGATGATCCGCGCTCTATGGCCGCAGCAATTGCCAGCACCGTGTCCGGCTTCATGCCATCCGCCGCTTCGATCGCAACCACACTTGGAGCGCCCTCGCTCAGGGTCCCGGTCTTGTCAATGACGAGCGTATCGGCGGAAGCCAGCCGTTCCAGTGCTTCGGCATTGCGGACAAGCACGCCCGAGCGCGCGCCCCTGCCGGTAGCGGTCATGATCGACATTGGCGTGGCAAGACCCAGTGCGCAGGGGCAGGCGATGATCAGCACGGAAACCGCCGCGATGATCGCATGCACCATTGCCGGCGACGGGCCGAGCAATGCCCAGGCGACAAATGCGATGATGGCCGCCAGCACAACGGTTGGAACGAACCAGGCTGAGACCTTGTCGGCCAGGCTCTGGATCGGGGCGCGCGAGCGCTGTGCCGAGGCAACCATCTCGACAATCCGGGAAAGCATGGTCTCGCTGCCGACCCGCTCCGCCTTCATGATGAAACTGCCATTGACGTTGATGGTACCGCCCGTCACCGCGTCACCCACGGTCTTTTCAACCGGCGCAGGTTCGCCGGTCAGGAGCGATTCATCGACAGACGAATGCCCCTCGCTGACATTTCCATCAACGGGAATGCTGTCACCGGGGCGCACCCGCAGCATTTCCCCAGCCCTGATCTGATCGAGCGGTACATCGCTTTCGCTACCATCCCTGGCGATGCGGCGCGCGGTTTTCGGTGCAAGGTTGAGAAGCGCCCGGATCGCGGTTCCTGTCTGCTCCCGCGCCCTGAGTTCGAGGATCTGGCCGATGAATACCAGCGCCACAATCACCACAGAGCTTTCGAAATAGACCGGTACCCCACCACCAGCCATGCGGAAGGAGGCCGGGAACCAGTTGGGAAAGAGCGTTGCGACCACGGAATAGCTAAAGGCTGTAGCGACACCGATTCCGATCAGCGTCCACATGTTCGGGCTGCGGTTTTTCAACGACACCCATGCGCGATGAAAAAAGGGAAGTGCCGCCCAAAGCACCACCGGAATGGCCATGGCAAGTTCGGCAAGGCTGGCATTGCGCTCACCTAGCCAGTTGCGGAACGGCAAGCCGAGGATCGGCCCCATCGAAAGCAGGACAAGCGGGATGGCACAGATGAGCGAGACCTGGAAACGCCGGGTGAAATCCACCAGTTCCGGATTTGGTCCGGCATCGGCGGGCGGGATGCCCATCGGTTCCAGTGCCATGCCGCATTTCGGGCAGATGTCCGGCTTGTCGGAAATGACTTCCGGGTCCATCGGGCAGGTATATTTGGTGCCCGCGGGCATCGCCACCGGCTTGGCAATGCCATCGGCAAAGGTGGCTGGCTCTGCCTCGAACCTGTCCTGGCAGCGGCTCGAGCAGAAATACAGTTTTGTACCGTCATGGCGCAGGAAGTGTCTTGCGGTGGCCCGGTTGACGTCCATGCCGCAGACGGGATCGCGCGTCGTCAGATATTGCGCCGGATCGGCAGCGAACTTGTCATGGCATCCCTGGCAACAGAAGTGATAGACATGGCCGTCCATTTCGAGCCTGGGTTTGCCCTTGGCCGGATCAACCAGCATTCCGCAGACGGGATCACGGATGATCGCTTCCGCGCTCGCTTGACCGGTTTCGGGGGCATGGTTGGAGCCAGTGTGCTGCATGAGTGCAATCCTGCTGTCAGGGCCTGAAGATCAGGCGGCCTCGTCAACTTTGCAGGCATCATAAAGCTTCCAGAGACTGGAAGGTCAACAGCAGTGATTAACCGTTGGTCAGGCACTGCCGGGCACATGGCGCGACAGCGAGCCGCGTTCCACGATGCTGGTGTCGAGGCAGACAAGTTTGTTCATGCCGCTGTCATCGTGGTCGAGCAGCAACTGCGCGGCTGCCCTGCCCATCTGCCGGTGCGGCACATGGACGGTTGTCAGCCCTGGTTCGGTCAGCATGGCCAGTTCTATGTCGTCAAAGCCTGTGACGGAAACATCCCCCGGAACATCAAGGCCGAGTGACTTCGCACCCATAACCGCGCCGGCCGCAAGAACATCGTTCCCGCACATGATGAGCGTCGGGCGCTGACCATCGCGCAGCATGCCAATGGCTGCTTCCATGCCCCGCTTGATGCTGTAATTGGTCTCGACCAGTCTCAGGCTTTTCGGGTCGATGCCATTGGCCGTCATCGATTGGCGTATGCCTTCAAGACGCGCCCGCGCCCGGTCATTCGATTTTGTGTGTGCTGAGATCATCGCCACGGTCCGGTGACCAAGCGCCAATGCCGCGTCAGCAAGCTGCCTTGCCGCAAGCCGATTGTCGAAACCCACACACGATACGCCCGGTCGTTCGCTCAGCGCCCAGGCAACAACCACCGGAATACCGCGCTCCCGCAGGAGGTCATAGACCGCTTCCGGCCGGTCGTCGCCAATCAGCAACAGGCCATCAGCACCGCGGGCCACGAGATTGCGTATCTGCTTTTCCTCAAGGTCAGGATCATAATTGGTGCTGGCAACCAGCATCGTGGCATTGCGAACCGAGAGCGCTTCCTGGAAAGCCTGAAGGCCACGTGCAAAGATTGCATTGTCCATGGTCGGAATGATCGCGCCAAAGGTGTTGGTGCGCTTTGCAGCGAGAGCCCTTGCGCCGAAATTCGGCGTGTAGCGGAGCCGCTCGACTGCGGCCATGACCCGTTCCCTCGTCTTTGCGGAAACCTGCTCCGGGCTGTTCAGGCAGCGTGAAACGGTCGCCGTGGAAACTGTTGCCTCGCGCGCGACATCTTCAAGGGTCGGCTGGCCGCCACTGCGGCTTGGAATATTCATGCCCATGGTTTGGCCCAAAATCGCACGGTTGAAAATGCGATTCATCGTAGCACACACATTTCTTGATGTAAGCGCTTGCATCAATGGATGTAAGCGCTTACAAACTCCAGCGGCGCTGGAGGGCGCCTGGGAGGTATCAATGTTTCTGATCATGGCGATCGTATTGTTCGTGGCCTTTGTCGGTAACGTTTTCCTTGCGTCCGTGGGCTTGGCCAAGTCCATCGGTAACGTTGGCGAGCTTTTGCTTCTCATCTCGTGTGCAGGTTCTTTCGTCATCGCCATTCTGAGGGCGGAAGCGACGCGCGAAAATTCACCAGTGACAGGGAACAATGCTGACCGGGAGGAATAAGCATGAAAAATGACGACACGATTCAATCCGCTGAACGCCGCAATTTTCTCAAGTTGACGGGCGCTGGCGCCTTTACTGCGGCAATGGTTGCGGGATCAGCCGGGATTCTTTGGTCCGACGAGGCAGTTGCCCAGACCGCCAAGGAAGAAAGCGAACGTGAAGCCGCTGCTGAACATGTAATGACGGTCGCCACTGCCTATGTGCTTGGTGCTTCGCGCAGCTATCCGATCCTGCAGCTCGACCTGAAGGAAAACATCCAGAACGCCACCAATGGCAAGGTCTACGTGAAGCTTTCGCCAGGCGGCCAGCTTGGTGCCGGGGGTGCGTTGGTGCAGAAGGTGCAGAGCGGCACCATTCAGGCTGCCCAGCATTCGATCTCCAATTTTGCGCCATTTGCTCCAGCCGCCGACCTGATCAACCTGCCCTATTTCTGCGGCTCGAACCAGCGCTTCACCAATCTCGTCAGCTCTGACGCCTGGAAGGCCCAGGTTCATCCCAAGGTCGAGGAAAAGGGTTTCAAGCCGCTTTTCTATGTGGTCATTGATCCTCGGGTCGTTGCAGTGCGAAAGGGTGGCAACAAGGTTGTGACACCCGGTGATCTCGCCGGCGTCAAGTTCCGCGTTCCCGGTTCCGAAATGCTGCAGCAATATTACCGCCTGGTCGGCGCCAACCCGACCCCTGTGGCCTGGGGCGAAACACCATCGGCAATCAAGCAGGGCGTTGCCGATGCGCTTGATCCAGCCGTAGGTGCGCTCTACGTCTTCGGCTTCAAGGACATTCTGAGCCATGTCACCTTCACCCGCGCGGTGCCGGACAGCCAGATCTATTCCTGCAACCTCGAATGGTTCAATGCACTGCCCGCAGATGTCAAGGAAGGCATTGAATTTGCTGCCGAGATCACCGGTCAGCAGAACCTCGCAAAGGTACCTGCCGCACGCAATTATGCGATGGCAGAGCTGCGCAAGGCCGGAGTCGAGTTCCATTCTCTGAGCGACGACCAGCTTGCCGAATGGGAAGCGACCGGCGGATACAAGCGCCCCGAATGGGACAAGTACAAGGCCGACCTTGCCGGTTCTCTCGACAACTTCGCCAAACTCGAAGAGGCCGCCGGCACCGTGGGGCGCTACTACGTCCACGACGCCTGATACTGCTCAGGCAGGACCGGAGCGGATTGCGCCGGTCCTGCAACCCCACTGCTACCCATACAGCCGTCACATCCGGCTGATCAGGAATACGTGCCAGCACTGCTTTGCCTTTCGGCGAGCGAAGTGCGCCGCGAGGAGCCGCCATGCTTGCTTCATTGAACCGCAATGCAGAACGATGGGCCCTTCTGGGGTTTTATGTGATGCTGGTGCTGACCATGGCCATCGAGGTGGTCCGCCGCGAAGTGTTCTCCTTTTCGTCTGTCTGGGGCGAAGAGATTGTGCGCTATTCCTTCATCTATCTCGCATGGATCGGTGCCGCCGCCGCAGTGCGCGCGCGCGCGCATATCCGCATCGACGTCATTCTCCACTACCTTGGCCCCCGGGCGAAGGCCGCCATCTACATTCTCGGCGACCTCGTCATGTTCGCGGTCGCCCTCGTGGCGCTCTACTGGTCCTTCGAGACTGTTCTCGTATCGTGGAAATTCGGGTCCGTAACTGACGGCCTCCGTATTTCGAAAGTATGGTTCCTGATGGCCGTACCGGTCGGCTTCACTCTCATGATCATCCGTCTGGTCCAGTCATTCCTGGGCGATCTGAACGCACTTCGAAACGGCAAGCCGGTTTTCGAAGGCAACCAGCTCTTCGATTGAGGCAGGCACATGCTTTGGCAACAGCAACTCAACACAGTGGAACTCGGCTGGGACTTCTACCTGCCCGTTCTGGTCTTCCTCGTCATGGCAGCGCTTGCCGTACCGGTCTGGGCGGCCATCGGAGCAGCAGCGATTACCATGCTGATGATGTCGGGCGCATTGCCGCTTTCGCTGGTCGGGGAATCGCTCTTCGATGGTATTGATGCCTTTGCGCTGACAGCCATCCCGCTTTTCATCCTGACTGGTGATGTGCTGGTGCGAACCGGGCTCAGCCGGAAATTCCTGGATGTCGCGGAAGCCCTGACCTGCTGGACCAAAGGCGGCTTTGGCTCGGCAACGGTTCTTGTTTGCGGCATGTTCTCGGCAATTTCCGGCTCGGATGCGGCAGGTGCGGCGGCGGTGGGCCGCATGACCATCGACCGGCTGGTCGAGAGCGGCTATCCGCGCCCTTATGCCTGCGCCCTGGTTGCGGCGGGCGCCTGTACCGGCATCCTGATACCGCCTTCGATTGCCTATATCATTATCGGCCTTGTACTCGGCATTTCGGCTTCCACCCTGTTCCTGGCAGCACTCATTCCCGGCATCGCCATCCTCGTTTCAATCCTCATCACCAATGTCGTGATGAACCGCATTTACAATTACGAGGGGCGCCAGCCCATGACCTTCGGCGAATGGGCAGTGCGCCTGGTCTCGACATTGAAAAGTGGCTGGTACGCATTCCTGGTGCCCGGCATCATTTTCTACGGGATATTTTCCGGACGCCTGACACCAACCGAGGCTGGTGCCACTGCGGTTGTCGTCACCATCATTCTCGGTTTCATGCTGGGAACGCTCAAGCTTGCCGACTTCCCGTCAATGCTGATCAGTTCGGCCAGGGTGAACGGTGTCATCCTGCCAATCATCGCCTTCTCGCTGCCACTCGCACAGGCGCTTGCCATCATGGGTGTGCCGCAAGGATTTGTCGCAGCTGCCACCAGCGTCTCTGACAATCCCAATGTGCTCATCATCATGATGATCCTGATCCTGATTGCGGCGGGCTGCGTGATGGAGACCACGCCGAACATCGTGATCCTCGCCCCCATCCTCAAGCCGCTGGCCGACAATATTGGCATGAACGAGATCCAGTTCTGCGTGATGATAATCACGGCCCTCGGTGTCGGCTTCATCACCCCGCCACTTGGCCTCAACCTGTTTGTTGTTTCGGGAATCACCGGCGAATCGATCCTCAGGATCGCCGGGAAGGCTGTACCTTTCGTGTTTTTCATGCTGATCGTCGTTTTGCTGATCGCCTTCATTCCGGCGATTTCAACTACGCTGCTGCCAGATATCTACAAGTAGGAGTTTTTGCAAAAATGCCCCGGAACTATCTCAAGAAGGCCAATCTGACGCCCTCCAGCGATGCATCCGATGTGCGCGGTACCGTGCAGTCGATGCTCGACGATATTGAGGCCAGGGGAGAAAGTGCCGCTTTGGAATATGCTGCCAAGCTTGACCAATATGATGGTGCCATCGTGCTTGCGCGCGCGGAAATCGACACGGCAATTGCCGTGGTTCCAGAAAAGCTCAAGCAGGACATCCAGTTTGCCCATGCCAATGTCAGACGGTTTGCCGAGGCACAAAAGGCAACGCTGAAGGATATCGAGATCGAAGTCGTTCCCGGCCTCGTTGCGGGGCAGAAGTCCATTCCGGTGCGTGCTGCGGGATGCTACATCCCCGGTGGCCGCTACAGCCATATCGCTTCTGCGATCATGACCGTGACAACCGCCAAGGTCGCCGGCTGCGGCAGCATTGTTGCCTGTTCGCCGCCGCGTCCCGGCACCGGCATTGCCCCAGCCATCATCTATGCAGCCGACCTTTGTGGTGCTGATACCATTCTGGCCATGGGCGGGGTACAGGGTATCGCCGCCATGACTTTCGGCCTGTTTGGTCTTCCAAAGGCGGATATCCTGGTCGGCCCCGGCAACCAGTTCGTTGCCGAGGCCAAGCGCATCCTGTTCGGCCGTGTCGGTATCGACATGTTTGCGGGCCCGACCGACAGCCTGATCCTGGCAGACAAGACCGCTGACGCTGAAATCGTCGCAGCCGACCTCGTCGGTCAGGCAGAACATGGCTACAACTCACCGGTCTGGCTGGTCACCGACAACGAACCGCTTGCGCGCAAGGTGATGGAAATTGTCCCGCACCTCATTGCCGACTTGCCCGAGTTGAACAGTCGCAATGCAGAAGCTGCATGGCGCGACTATGCCGAAGTGATTGTCTGCGACAATCGCGAGGAAATGGCTGCCACCTCCGATGACTATGCGCCCGAACACCTGACCGTCCAGGCGCAGGACCTCGATTGGTGGCACCAGCGGCTGCAATGCTACGGCTCGCTCTTCCTGGGCGAGGAAACCACCGTCGCTTTTGGTGACAAGGCATCCGGGCCAAACCATGTGCTGCCGACATCGAAGGCCGCCAATTACACTGGCGGCCTGTCGGTCCACAAATACATGAAGATTGTCACCTGGCAGCGGGCGACGCGGGAAGGCGCGAAGCCAGTCGCGGAAGCAACGGCGCGCATTTCCCGCCTCGAAGGCATGGAGGGCCATGCCCGTACCGCCGATATCCGGTTGAAAAAATACTTCCCCGACGAAGACTTCGACCTGACTTCAGGCCAGACATCCGGCATGTGAGAAAACCGTGTCCGCGCCTGAAATCAGACCGATGTTCGACCTCAGCGGCAAGACCGCCTGTGTAACGGGCGCAAGCGCCGGGCTGGGCAGGCGTGCGGCAGATGTGCTGCTTGCGGCAGGCGCGAACGTGGTCGGCGTTGCCAGACGTGCCGAACTGCTGAAGATTTGGGCGCGTGATGCCGGTGACAAGGCCTCCTTCGTCACCGGGGACCTGGCCGATCCGCAGCGTCAGGCGGACATCGCGAATGCGGTGGCGGAGGTGTTTGGCGCGCCGGACATTCTGGTCAACGCCGCTGGCATCAATACCCGTGAGCCGGCGGACAATGTCACGCCCGAAGGATGGCGGACGACGCTTGAACTCAATCTCTCCGCCCCGTTCTTCCTTGCCCAGGCCTTCGCGCCGGCCATGCGGGAACGTGGTTGGGGACGCATCGTGAATTTTGCTTCGCTGCAGAGCTTCCGGGCATTTCCGGGTGGCATTGCCTATGGCGCCAGCAAGGGTGGCGTCGCACAGATGACCCGGGCTATGGCTGAAGCCTGGTCCGGGCAGGGGATCAACGCCAATGCCATCGGCCCGGGCTTTTTCCGCACCGAATTGACCGAGGCCGTTTTTTCTGACCCCGCACGCGCAGAGAGAAATGCCGCGCAGACCTGCATTGGTCGCAATGGTGAACTGCGCGACATCGACGGTCCCCTATTGTTTCTGTGCTCGAATGCGAGCGCCTTTGTCACTGGCCAGATATTGATGGTCGACGGGGGGTTCACCGCAAAATGAGGGCCCTTGTCTATACCGGACCCAACAACCTTGAAATGCGCGATGTGGCGGTTCCCGAGCCGTCGGGCTCCGAAGTCATGGTTCGCATCGAGAGTGTGGGCATTTGCGGCTCCGACATGCATGCCTATCTGGGGCATGACGAGCGCCGACCCGCCCCACTGATCCTGGGCCATGAAGGGGCAGGCATTGTCGTGTCCGGCCCGCATGAAGGGCGGCGCATCACGATCAACCCGCTTGTTACCTGCATGGAATGCGAGGCCTGCCGCTCGGGCCGGGAAAACCTGTGTCAGCACCGCCAGATCATCTCCATGCCACCGCGCGAGGGTGCCTTCGCCCAATATGTCCGCATCCCCTGGCGCAATCTCGTGACAGTTCCCGACCATGTTTCCTTCGATCATGCAGCACTTGCAGAACCCATTGCCTGCGGCTGGCACGCGGTAAAGATGGCGGAGCGCGCATTGTTCAAGCCGATCAGTCAGGCAAGGGCGCTGGTATTGGGTGGGGGCGCAATTGGCGTTGGCGCAGCACTCTCGCTCAAGGCCCGTGGTGTTGAAATGCCGATCATGGTCGAGCCAAATGCGAGCAGGCGGGCCTATGTGCAGGAAAAGCTCGGCTTGCCGGTGCTGGCAAGCGCGGCCGAAGCGGGTGCATCAACCCCCGACATCGTTGTGGATGCCGTGGGCTTTGCCGCCACCCGCGACAACGCCTCGGAACTGGTAAATCCCGGTGGTGTCATCATTCATATCGGCCTTGGTGAGGCGACTGGCGGTCTCAACATCCGCCGCATGACGCTCCAGGAAGTCACCTTTATCGGCACCTATACCTACACGATGGAGGACTTCCGCGAGACTGCGGCAGCCATCTTCGACCAACGCCTTGGTGCACTCGACTGGATCGAGCTGCGATCACTTGAAGAAGGAGCGCAGGCTTTTGCGGATCTCAAATCCGGTGCGGTGAACGCGCCAAAAATCATTCTCAAACCAAATCCATGAAAGGACATCACGATGGTTGAAATTCCCCATCTGCTCGTTCACGAGAAGGTCGACAATGTCGGCGTTGTCGTCATCGAGAACCTGAAAGCCGGCACCGACATGCTGTGCTGCATCACCCACGACAATTCCACATTCCGCCTTGCTGCCGGCGCTGACGTACCCATCGGTCACAAGATCGCGCTGAAGGACATCAAGTCCGGCGATACCGCCATCAAGTATGGCGAGGACATCGGGAAGTTCATCGCTGATGTTGCAAAGGGCGAACACGTCCACACCCACAACCTCAAAACCAAGCGCTGGTAAGGAATGAGAAACATGGCTACCAAATATTCCAACATTACCATCCAGGGCTATCGGCGCGAAAACGGCCGTGTGGGTGTGCGAAACCACGTTCTGATCCTGCCGCTCGATGACATTTCCAATGCCGCTTGCGAGGCTGTCGCAAACAATATCAAGGGAACGCTCGCGGTACCCCATGCCTATGGCCGCCTGCAGTTCGGCGAAGACCTGGAGGTGTTTTTCCGCACCATCATCGGCACCGGTGCCAATCCGAATGTCGCTGCCTGCGTGGTGATCGGCATCGAGCCGGGCTGGACCCAGCGCGTGGTTGACGGGATTGCTGCAACTGGCAAGCCGGTTGCCGGCTTCTCCATCGAGCAGAATGGCGATCTGAAGACCATCATGAATGCTTCCCGCAAGGCGAAGGAATTTGTCCATTTCGCTTCCGAGCTTCAGCGCGAGGAATGCGCGATGTCGGAATTGTGGATTTCGACCAAATGCGGAGAAAGCGATACCACAACCGGGCTTGGCTCCTGCCCGACGGTTGGCAACATGTATGACAAGCTTCTGCCTGAAGGCATCTATGGCTGCTTCGGCGAAACCTCCGAGATCACCGGTGCCGAGCACATCTGCAAGTCACGCGCCATCAATGAGGAAGTAGGCGAGCGCTGGTACAAGATGTGGAAGGCCTATCAGGACGAAGTGATCTTCGCCCACCAGACCGATGACCTCTCCGACAGCCAGCCGACCAAGGGCAATATCGAGGGCGGGCTCACCACCATTGAGGAAAAGGCGCTTGGCAATCTGGAAAAGATCGGCCGGACTTCGAAATATATCGACATTCTGGGTCCTGCTGAAGCTCCGCAGTCCGGCAAGGGACTGTACTTCATGGATTCCTCATCCGCTGCAGCCGAATGCGTGACGCTGATGGCAGCAGGCGGATATGTGATCCATACCTTCCCGACGGGTCAGGGCAATGTGATCGGCAATCCGATTGTCCCGGTGGTGAAGATCACCGCCAATCCGCGTACGGTTCGCACCATGAGCGAACATGTCGACGTGGATGTTTCCGGCATCTTGCGTCGTGAAATGACGATCGACGAGGCAGGCGATGAGCTGATCGAGATGATTCGCCGTACCGCCAACGGTCGCAATACCGCTTCCGAGGCACTGGGGCACCGCGAGTTCTCGATGACGAAGCTCTATCGCAGCGCCTGACAATCCCATGCGACCGGCAACCCGCGTTGCCGGTCGTTGGTTCCGACTTCGGGCATTGGGTAGGGCCGTGCAATCACAGCGGCTTGGCTGCACCACTTGCGACAGCCGCCCAGCAGCACAATGTTACTTGGTGCCGTTATTCCTAAGGGGTGGCTTCGGCTGAACGATGGCTCCTGTGTGCGACCCAGCGCCCGTCGCCAAGCTGGGGGGAGAACCCGCAGGGCATCGGTGTCAACCCGGCGGCAGGATACCCCGCCGCCGGTTGTTGACGTCAGCCGCGTTCAAGCTCGGCGTTTTCGGCCCCGAGCGCCTTCAAAAAACGCGCCGCGTCCAGCCGGAAATCGGCATAGACCACAGTCCCCGTGGGGTCGATCACCGTGAACCACGGCGTGCCCGCGCTGCGGTAATCTTCCATGAAGGTGGGATAGCGTTCACCGTCGGGCGGTGTGTCGTGCCCGAAGGGGATTTTCAAACAGTACTGTTCCTGATTGACGGCCAGCTTGTCGAAGGTATTGACATTGCCTCCCTCGAAAACAGTCTGGATAACCGCGAAGCTGAAACCCTTGTCCTTCAGGTTCTCGTACAGGTACTTCAGCGTCGGAAATCCGCGAGAGTGGCAGCCGGGGCACCAGTGCTGAAACGCATAGATAATCTTGTAGCCATCGCCCAAATCTGCCAGGCGCACGGGCTTGTTCATGGGCGCACCGCTGGCGTCGATCCAGTCGGCGACCCGAAGTTCGGGTGCCTTGGTGTGAAGTCCTCCGAATTGCATTCGAGTTCCTTTCAATGAGTTTTCAGGCAAGCGAGGTACGCATTTCCGCGCTCCGGGTCCTGTGGGGACCCGGCTATTGCTGTAACGGATGGGCGAAAGTGCCTTATTCTGCAGCCTGACGCTTCGGCAGTACCCAGTTGGCGCGAGGGAAATGGCAGGTATAGCCATTCGGTATCCGTTCCAGGTAATCCTGGTGCTCGGGTTCCGCCTCCCAGAAATCGCCAACGGGTTTCACTTCGGTGACAACCTTGCCAGGCCAGATGCCGGAAGCATCAACATCGGCAATCGTGTCTTCTGCAATCAACTTCTGTTCCTCTGAGGTGTAGTAGATGCCAGAGCGGTAGCTTGTACCCATATCATTGCCCTGGCGGTTCATTGTGGTCGGATCGTGGATCTGGAAAAAGAACTCCAGCAACTGCCGGAAAGTGATCTTGCCGGGATCAAATACGATCTCGATACCTTCCGCATGTGTTCCGTGGTTGCGATAGGTGGCGTTCTTCACATCGCCACCCGTATAGCCAACGCGGGTTTTTTCCACTCCGGGCAACTTGCGTATCAGGTCCTGCATACCCCAGAAGCAGCCACCAGCCAGAATTGCGCGTTCAGTCATGTCACTTGTCCTCCACTTGATCGACATATTCACCATAACCTTCGGCTTCCATTTCCGCTTTCGGAACGAAACGCAGCGAGGCAGAATTGATGCAGTAGCGCAGGCCGCCCATGTCTTCAGGACCATCCGTGAAAACATGTCCCAAATGGCTGTCACCATGTGTTGAACGCACTTCCATTCGGACCATGCCGTGAGAGTGATCCAGAATCTCGTTGATATTCGCCTTGACGATCGGCTTCGAGAATGAAGGCCATCCGCAACCCGAATGAAACTTGCTGGATGAAGCGAAGAGCGGCTCTCCGGAAACGATGTCTACATAGATCCCGGGCTCGAAATGATTATCGTATTCCCCGGTATGGGGGCGTTCGGTACCGCTTTGCTGCGTTACGCGATATTGCTCGGTAGTAAGACGGGAAATGGCTTCGTTTGTTTTTGCATATCTCATTGTCCGCCTCCTTTCGTTGTACCCAATGTGGTGCAGGAAGCACGAAATGGCCAATAGACAGTGGCTATAATTTCAATTCATGGCGGTAGCATCAGCCTTTCCGGCGATCCGGGTCTTGCCAGGCAAAGTTCTTGGCCATTTCCATTATCTGGCGAACTTCCCTGGGATTGCCGGATCCCGATATCGCCACCAACGTCACATCGCGGGTGAGGGCCAGGCCATCGACTGGCCTCAGAACGATGCCTTCCACGATTCGTGAACGCTCCGGTAGGCTGCATACGCCCACGCCCTCTGCTACCAGCTGCTGGATCCAGTCCTCCCGTTCCGACTGAATACGCGGACGCATCACGATATTGCGGTCCATGAAATGCCGGATCAATTGTGAGCGGAATTCGCAATGCAAACGGTCAAGATAGGTCTGATCCGCAAGCTGCTCCGGCTTGATGCTATTCTGCGTTGCGAGCGGGTGTTCCCTGGCTACGGCAAGCATCAACGCCTCGCTGTACAGTGTTCTGATCGTGAGCTTGAAGTTCTCCTTTGGCCGACCGCCAAGAACACACATGTCGTATTTTCCCGAGAGAACTTCCGTTTCGCCTTCTTCAGGCAGCATGGGATGGATGACCAGTCCGACTCCGGGTAACTGCTCCATCACATATGCCCAGAACGGCGCAATCGCCACCGGAGCCACTGTGGAACCCACGCCGATCTGGAGTGTTTTCTGCCTTCCCTTGACGGAGTTTTCCGCCAACTCGTGAATGTTGGAAAACACCTGGTCGATCCGCATGAACTCGACCTGCATTTCACGGCCAAGTGCCGTCAAGCGCGTATCCTTGCCGTCACGATAGACAAGTGGCCCCCCAAGTTCGTCTTCAAGGCGCTGGATCGATCGCGTCAGGCTGGGCTGTGATATGCCGCTCAGGCGAGCCGCCTTCGTGAAATTCAGGGTATCTGCAAGATTGAGAAAGTACTTGATCTGGTTCAGGTCCATCTTCGTTTCCCTGCAATTGGCTGGCGACCCGGCGATCTAAAAGCCCTGCACAGGGTCTGGTGGAGCTCGATTATTGAATTCATTGTGTATTTGCCGGTTTGGCTTATTGCTACCTGTTCACCTTTGCCCATCAACCACGAAAAATGGAGTCTGTTTGATCAGGACCAATTGCACGTTTGGGGAAACAGGATGGATTTGGAATTCTCTATCGCGATTTTGGGCGTATTCCTGCTGGCAGGGATCGTCAAAGGTGTCGTCGGGCTTGGCTTGCCGACGGTCAGCCTGGCCTTGCTGGCGGTAGCATACGATTTGCCGACTGCAATGGCTTTGCTGATCGCGCCGTCACTTGTCACCAATGTTTCGCAAGCTTTGTCAGGCGGCCATGCATTGCCGATCATCGCACGGATTTGGCCGTTTTTGGTCATGGCGGGGGCCACTGTCTGGATCGGATCGATGGCACTGGATCTAGTCGACCTGGAGGTTCTGACAGCCATGCTGGGCGTCCTCCTGGTCATTTATGCACTGATAAACATGGCCGGCTTTCGGCTGAGGGTGCCGCCACACCGTGAAACCGCCACCGGTATTGCGGCCGGATTGGTCAATGGCGTACTGACGGGCATGACCGGATCGTTCGCTGTCCCCGGAGTGACGTATCTTCAGGCAATAGGCCTGCCACGGGACATGCTGATCCAGGCGATGGGACTGTTGTTTGCCATTTCCACGCTTGGACTGGGCGCGGCGCTGTTCGACACACCATACATGAACGCTACACTGGCGATTGCCTCGGTCATTGCTGTCATTCCTGCGCTGATTGGAATGTGGTTGGGACAGAGACTGCGGCGCAGTCTGTCGGAGGCTGGATTTCGGCGCTATTTCTTTGCCGCACTTCTATTGTTGGGGCTCTACATCATCTATGGTGCCATATCATGAGGAGCCTGAGCAGACCGGCTGCCTTCAACATAAAGATCACGCAGGCGCATGGCGCCGCGTTCCTGCGAATTCAGGGTTTCCGAGATCACAATGAACCGACCATCAAGCCTGCGAATGCCGAACTCCAGTGCGAGTTGCCGATATTCATGACAAACTGAAGGCCGCATGCGCGGGCCATAGGTCATCTGCAGTTCAATTGCGTCCAGTCCGATCGACCTGAGCCAAGCAAACACTGTGCTGCTGTTGCGGGCCTCCGCGCGTTCCGTAAAGGCCAAGGGAAAACCCCCCGACACCAAAGTGGATCCGTGAGCCTTGGTGCGGGACGGTCATTTAACCGAAAGTGCCGTCGGGTTGAATTGCGAATAGGCTTGAAGATGCCAGGCGGGCGTCGGCCGGAATGGTACATATCGCCAATTTGTCACGTCGAAAGTCCAAAACCGGCCACCGCTCCCATCATGCGCGGTCGCGTCGTCGAATGCAATTGATACCCGACCGGTCAGGTTCAACTGCGCACCAGACTCAAAATCCACAAATGTCAGCCCCGCTGCCGGGTTTTGGCAAAAGTTGCCAAGAGTCATGAACATCGAGTTGCCGAAATAGTCGGGCACCGTCAGCGTGTTGCCTTCAATTGTAACAAAACCGGGCATACCGCCGCGATGGCTTGCATCATGATCGCCATCCGCGCTTCGGCTGGCTACAAAGAATGTGTCCGACCGCTTGATCAGATCGGTTGCTGCCTGATCAAGCGCTGTGCCCTGTGCGAAAGTGACATCCGCATAGGCATGTTCCCGCACCGGCAGCCGTTGCTGGATGTATTTCGGGCAGTTTGGGCAGGTCTGCGATACATGGACCGAAATGCCATCGCCGGTCACCTCACCAATCTTGCCATTGATGCGAAATCGACGCGCACTTGTCAGATCCATGGCTACCAGCCCGATCCCGGCACCAGGTTCAAGCAGTGGCCAGAGAGCGTCGGGCGCAGTCATTACCTTCCGGTCAAGGAATGCGGTTTTGTCGTCCAATCGCCGGATAAGCCCCGGCGCACCAATCGCAACAAAAGACCAGACATTCGCCTCGACATCACTGACAGAAATATTGAGCGAGGTTGCCATCCCAAGCATCCGTTCGCTACCCGCCACAAGTGTTTCCCGGATGAACCGACTGTTGCGGTTGGCAATCCTGTCCTCTCCGGTCAGGACCTGGATGTGTCTTTCCCCGTCATGAAAAGATGTGTTCTTCATCGCCTACTCTCCATGTCAAGTCGGCTGGTGTCTCAGCCAGTACGCGGTACGCGGTCGCTTTCGACGCTCATTGCAAGAACGCGACTGATATAGGTCAATGATTTGCCCGATTGCGCTGCCCAGGTGTCGAACGCCCGCTGGATCACCTCCCGTTGGGTGTGGGAAGTGGGAAGCTTGTCCGTAACCCCTTCCAGCGACAGTCGCTTGAGTACGTCGAAAGACAAGACAAAGGCATCCACCCCGGTTTCGCGCAGGTAATACTGGGCCGTCTTGTCGCCAAGCCGGTCGCCATTCCGTTGCAGGTAAATGAGAAGTTTGGTGAAATCAGCAGGTTTCCATGACGCGAGGAAGGCGCCGAAACTGCCGTGCCGTTCCACCTCGTCCAGCACGAAAACTGCGTTGCGCTGGACCGATTGTATGCGCGCGCCATTCCGCACAATCCGGGTGTCCTTCATCAATTCGTCCAGCCATGCATCGCTCATCGCCGCGCATCTTCGGGGGTCGAATCCATAGAAAGCCGTTTCGAATTCCGGCCATTTTTCGCGGATCACCTTCCGGCTGAACCCGGCGTTGA
Source organism: Nitratireductor sp. (assembly GCA_041397525.1). Taxonomy (GTDB): domain Bacteria; phylum Pseudomonadota; class Alphaproteobacteria; order Rhizobiales; family Rhizobiaceae; genus BOKV01. Next base: position 85,829 of record JAWKWL010000006.1, on the reverse strand, counting down.
AAACATGACGTGTCATTTCGGAGAGCCAACGGTCGGCGGGGCGAGCTTCCAGTTCGGTACGGGTCGCGACGGTCGGAATTCGCGCCTCAACCCTATCCAGCCCACCATGCCTCTCCACTGCGATTGCCAGAATTTCATCGAACTTGCGCATCTGTTTCGCCTTGAGGTGCCACCGAGGTTGGTGAGGATATGCACAAAATAGGAGCTCAGAGCTTCCAATTGCCAATAGCCACCGAGCATATGTTCAATGCGCACGGAGTTTTGCAGGAACGAAAGGTGCCTGACCTTTGGGCGACAACCTCAGGCCTGCCGGTAGCGATGGGCCAGGGCACGCTCAGCTTCGACGAGAACCGTATCCCCTCGATGGGCGGCATCGTCATGCAACTCGAGGACGGCGTCTGGGTCGAACCATGAAACTGGACTGAGAGTCAAAATGCGCACCGCTCCCTTGGGGCGGTGCGTTTTCTTTTGGCGACATGTCATGGATTTGGGACTGAAAGGAAAATCGGCAATCGTATGCGGGTCCAGCCAGGGCCTGCGCCTTTCTCTGCGCCGCAAGTTCCGGATATCTGACCGGACAGAACATCCTGTTGGACGGAGGACTTCACCGGCCTCGTTCTGACCCGGGATTTGACAGTTAGCGACCCCCGCGCAGTGGGGCGCAAATCACCCATTGGGCAGCGATGGGGCGGACTGTTGAAAAAGAGGGTCTGGGACGCGGGCGTGTCGGTTGTGTAGAAACTGATCTCGGAATTGGCGCAATGCCGGAATGCGGTTTCAAGCGGGCGGCAATTCCGCCTCAGTATCCTGGTTTTCCCGTCGGATTTTGCATGTTCGAGTTTTCCAGCGGTGCCGGTGAGAAATGGCCGTTTGCTGCAAGGTGGCCAACTGTCACAACGCTGAAAGGTGAGCCTTCGCTGCACAAGCGCAAATGACATCGTTTGGGCGATTGTTGGAAGGTCCGAAGAAACATGCTCGGGTGCGTTTTCATGCAACCCTTGCCGAACTGACATGTTATTGAGACAATCCGGCCAACACAGTCTAGCTTTGGAAGCCATGAATCTAACCGACGAAGAAGCCAATCTGATCTTCTCGATCATGCGCGACCTGAGTGGCGAATTTGACCATTCCGAGGTCCGGCGGCGCGTTGGCCAGAAGATGCTCGATCTTCTCAAGGCAGACTATTTCGCCTCCTATGTCTGGGATGAGGATTCACAGAAATTCGTGTCCTGCGTCCAGATCAACATGACCGACGACAATCTGCGACGATACGAAGGCTATTTCCAGTTTCACGACCCGATCACGCCGACGCTGCAAAAGCGCAAGAAGGCCACTCCGGTTAGCGAGGTCATGCGCCATGACCGCCTGGTCAAGACCGAGTTCTTCAACGATTTTCTGAAACAGGATGGCCTGTGTTACGGCATGAACTATTTCGCATATGATCGAGGAGATAACATTGGGGACCTGCGGATATGGCGTGGGGCGAACAGGGAAGACTTCACACCACGCGATGCGCTGATCGTGGATGCCGTGGGACCAAGCCTCGTCAATGCACTGATCCGTGCCCGGAGTTCCGTTCAGCAAATGCCATCCCGCCGCTTTGCCCAGATCGCGGATGATTTGGGTTTTACGGTGAGGGAAGCTGAAGTTGCAGACCTGTTGATCACCGGTCTCACCGACGATGAAATCTGCGGGAAGCTCGGATTTTCCAAGCCGACGCTCCGGTCGCATATCGCGTCCATTTTCAGAAAATCCGGTCTCAACCGGCGTACACAACTGGCCCGGTTCCTGGCTGAGAAAAATCATCATTTGTGATGATAGGCTTGCGATCCGGCTAAACCCTATCCTGACTCCAAAGTATCCGGGAGGCAGGGATGGCGTTGGATTTGGAGCATTTGGATGCGGTTGCTGCGGTAGCTGCGATCAGGGATGGCGCAGTTTCTCCTGCTGAATATGCCGAGGCTCTGGCAGACCGCGCTGCTAAACACGCGAAACTGAATGCCCTGCAGAGTTTCGATGCCAGGTATGTCGTCCAGGCAGCAATGAATACCTACAACGCCCGTCCGGGGGGAGCACTGGCTGGCCTTCCGGTTGTGGCAAAGGACAATATCAACACCACGACTTATCCAACTTCAGGTGGGACCAGAGCGCTGTTGGGGCATACTCCGGCAACGGACGCCGGCGCCGTTCGGCGCATCATTCAAGCGGGCGGATTCATTGGTGCCAAGGCAGGGATGCACGAACTGGCGTTTGGCATAACGTCAAACAATGCTGTCACTGGAGCAATCCACAATCCGGTTGACCCCGCCATGGTCCCAGGCGGCTCATCAGGCGGCACTGCTGCGGCCATTGCGGCCGGGATATTTCCTGCAGGATTGGGCACCGATACCGGCGGATCATGTCGCATTCCTGCTGCTCTTTGCGGGATCATCGGCTTCCGCCCGACTTCCGGGCGCTATGACAGCGATGGCGTTGTCCCTATCTCGCATACCCGCGATACCGTTGGCCCCCTGGCCCGCAGCGTTCGCGATATTGCCCTGTTTGACAGCGTGCTGTCCGGTGACAGTGCGGAAATCGGAAATGCCGACCTTGCCGATATGACATTGGGCGTTCCCCGGCAGATGTTCTTTGAGAATCTCGATCCGGTAGTCGCAAAGGAAGTCGAGGCACAACTTTCGATGCTGTCGGCTGCCGGGGCCAAGCTCGTAGACGTCAGCCTTGAACCGGTCTGGCCGCACAACGAAGCCTTCAGTTTCCCCGTCGTCTTTTATGAGGTCATGCGTGATCTGCCAGCTTACCTGGCCAGGCACGCCCCGGAGGTGTCGTTCGACGCACTGGTGGCCGGCATCGGATCGCCAGATGTTGCAGTGGCCATCAGTAGCCAGCTTGGCGACGGCGCGATGCCGGAAGTCGTCTACCGCGCGGCCATGGATGTACACCGTCCGGCTATGCGGCAGATTTACAGGCAGGTCTTCGAGGAGAATGGACTGGATGCAATTGTCTTCCCGACGACACCCCTGCCGGCCAGGCCCATCGGCGAGGACGAAACCGTCACACTGAACGGCGGCCAGGTTCCGACCTTTCCGACCTATATCCGCAACACCGACCTTGGATCGAATATCGGTGCTCCAGGCATTTCGCTTCCATGCCCGGTTTCGTCCGGTCTTCCGGTCGGTATCGAGTTCGATGCCTTGCCCGGCAAGGACAAATCGCTGCTGGCCCTGGCACGGGCCGCAGAAAAAGCAATGGCTCAATAGACGCCTCTTTCAGCAAAGGGAGGAATTCATGTTGAAATCAACAACCAAACTCTTGGCAAGTGCTGCTGTGGCTCTGGCCCTTGGCGCGGTGTCCGCTGCTGCAGACATCAAAATCGGTATGCTTGTGCCGGATTCCGGTCCGGCTGGCCTTTTTGGCCCATCCACGCGCAACTCGGCTACATTGGCCGCAGCAAGGATCAACGCCAGCGGTGGCATCAACGGTGAGAAGATCGAACTGGTCTTCGCCGATGTCGGCGTCCCGCCAGCGGAAGCTTCCCAGGCGGCTTTGCGGCTCTGGAAGGGCGAAGGCGTCCAGGCTTTTGTCGGCATGCATGACTCGGCCGTGCGTGAGGCTCTGATCGGACGGTTCGACGGCCAGGTTCCCTATGTCTACACCCCGGTCTATGAAGGTAAATCCTGTGCGGCGGGCCTCTACGTGACAGGCGAAACGCCTAGCCAGCAGCTTGCCCCGGTCATCCCTTATCTTGCCGAGCAGGAAGGGGCCTCGAAATGGTATCTGATCGGGCACGATTACAACTGGCCGCGCGATACCAATGCCCTGGCGAAAGGCTACATTGCCGCCGCCGGTGGCGAAGTTGTCGGAGAGGAATACGTGCCGTTCACGGTTACGGAGTTCGACTCGTCGCTTCAGCGCATCAAGGAGAGTGGCGCTGACGCGGTGCTGATCACGCTTGTGGGCGGCGGTTCGGTAGGCTTCAACGTCAGCTTCTCCGGGTTCGGTCTGGACAAACAGGCGATCCGCCTGGGAACCCTGATCGAGGAGAATACCCTTGCTGGCATTGGTGCCGACAACGCGAACCGGCTCTACTCATCGGCTGGCTACTTCGCCTCCATCAAGACGGACGCCGCTGCCAGGTTCGCGGCTGACTATGCGGCCAAGTTCGGTGGAGATGCTCCGGTACTGAACAATCTGGGCGAGTCAGCCTACGAAGGCTTGATGCTGCTGGCCGCGCTCGCCAACAAGGCAGGAAGCCTGGATGTTGCGGCCATGGACGCAGCTGCCGAAGGCACCACATGGAGCACGCCCCGTGGCGACAACACCCTGACCGGGCGACACATGGCGCAGACCATCTATCTGGCCAATGGCAGCGGTGGGGCATTCGACATCGTCACATCGTTTGACAGTGTGGCTTCGTCAGAAGCCTGCGCAAACTGACCTCCCACCCATGTCGCCGGTTCTTGTCCTTAACCTTGCCTGGCAAATCTGCACATTGGCGCTCGTTGCCCTGGGGCTTGCCATCGTGTTCGGCAAACTCAGGATCATGAACATGGCGCATGGGGAATTCGTGATGATCGGGGCGTATGCCCCGGTCATCACATCATCTTTGGGCCTGCCCGACTGGCTAACAATCCCGGTATGTCTCCTGACAGTGACTTTTACAGCGTTTGTTCTGGAGCGGCTCATTATTCGGCACCTTTATGGCCGCATGTTCGACAGCCTTCTGGCCACATGGGGAATTGCCATTCTACTACGCGAAGCGGTGGAGTTGATTTTTGGACGTGGCTATCAATCCGTCAGCCCTCCCCTGGCGGGCACACTCCATGTTCTCGGCGCTGATTACCCAGCCTATCGCATAGCTGTCGTCATCGGGATCATTGCCGGGTTTGCCGCGCTTTACTGGTGGAATACCAGATCCAGGGTCGCCATCCGTATCAAGGCAATGGTCGGCAACCCGGAACTGGCCGAAGCCATCGGTATCAACACCGCCCGCCTGTCGGCCGGAGCCTTCGTTTTCGGTTGCGTCACCGCCGGACTAGCCGGGCTGATCCTCGCGCCCACCATTCGTATCGAACCCATGATGGGGCTGGATTATCTTGTCCGGTCGTTCTTCGCCCTGGTGGTCGGTGGTCTCGGCAGTCTTGAGGGGTTGGGCATCGGTGCAGGCATTATTGCGGGTACGCAATCTCTTCTCGGAGCCATCGCCAACCAGACTTACGGTTATCTGGCAGTTCTCACTCTTTCTATTTTGTTTCTCTGGTTGAAGCCCGATGGTATCCGTTCTTCTTCCCGTTAGTCTGCTCCTGGTGGTCCTGTTGATGATCCCCGAGCTATTCGGGGATTTCTTGGCCTACCAGATCGGGCTCTACCTGATCTACGGCATCGCCGCTCAAGGGATCGGCTTTCTCTGGGGCAAAACCGGAGTGCTGCCGCTCGGGCAGGCCCTGTTCTTCGGCATCGCCGCCTATTTGACGGCCATAACCCTTCGCGCAGGAAACGGTCTGGTTCTGGATCTGTTCCTTGCTGCTGCCGTGCTGATTGCAATTTCCGTGTTTGCCTTTGCCTTGGCCGCGCTGATTTTCCGGGGCCGAAACGAAAGCGGGCCGTATTTCTCGTTGATCACACTGGCCCTTGTCATGATCGGCGAACAGATCGCAGGAACCGCTACAGATTTGACCGGCGGGTTCAACGGGATGAGCGGGTATCCGAGCCTCGGCAATATCGACCTGTTCGATGGATATTACTACGTCATCGTTGCCGCGACGGTTGTGGTCAGCCTGCTTCTTTTTGTGTTGAACCGGCTCCCTGCCAATCTTGTTGCCAGGGCGGTTGCCGACAACGAACCCCGGCTGCAATTGCTCGGCTTCCCGACCCATGTCGTCAAAGGGGCGGCCTTTGCCTTGTCAGCTGCCATTGCAGCCTTGGCCGGGGGGCTGTTTGCCTCGCATCAGGGGATTGTGACGCCGACGTCAATGGGATTTGGCCTGTCGGCCGAGTTGGTGATTCTGACAGCAGTCGGGGGCCGAATCCACGTGCTCGGCCCGCTGATCGGTGCGGTGATCGTCGGTTGGGCATCGGCTGAATTGCGCGACAGTTTCCCATATTGGGAACTTTGCATGGCTGTCGCTTTCATTCTCGTCGTGTTGAAGGCGCCCGGCGGGATCGCGGAACTACTGGAAACTGCTTACCGGCATATATGGCCCGAAAGGGTCGGCAGGCAGCCAGGGTACATTGCCGCCCCGCCAACAAAGTCAGCCGGTTTGACGGGTCCACTTCGTTTTGAAGATGTTCATCTGAAAATCGGCGTTGTACGCATTCTGAACCGCGTTTCCTTCGAAACCCCGGCCAAGGGTATTGTCAGCGTTATTGGTCCGAACGGGGCTGGTAAGACAAGTACGCTCAACACAGTCACCGGCAATCTTCGCGTGACGAGCGGCAAGATAGTGCTTGGTGAACATGCCATCGACTCAAGACCACCCTACATGGCGTTGCACAGCGGAATAGGTCGGAAGCTGCAGGTCCCTTCGGTGTTCTTCTCCATGAGCGTATCCGAGAATCTGGCGATTGCCATGATGGCGAACCGGGCACGGCTCGTTGATCTTTTCCGCCCTTCGACTTGCCAATGGCGATCGAGGTCCCTCTCCGGCATGCTTGCGCACTCTTCGGTTCCGCTGCACGAAGGGATCGTGCAACCGGTCGAACACCTGCCACAAGGTCACCGCCAGTTTCTGGAATTCGCCATGACCATCGCGGCGGAACCGCAGGTACTGTTGCTGGATGAACCTTGCGCCGGTCTCTCTTCCGATGAAACGGCATTGATGACCAATCTGGTGCGGGAATATCAGGCGGATACAGGTGGCCTGGTTATCGTCATCGAACACGACATGAGCATTGTCGAAGCGATCTCCGACAAGGTTATTGTCATGCATCTGGGGCAGGTTCTTGCCTTTGACACGTTCGAAAAGGTGCGCAGCAACCCCGACGTTCAGGCAGTCTATGCCGGAGGCACAAAATGACTGCGCTTCTGGAAATCGACATGCTGACCGGCGGGTATCGCGATACAAATGTTCTTTTCAATGTGTCAGCCAGGGTGGACGCGGGTAGCGTTCTGGGTGTTTTTGGCAGGAATGGCGTAGGCAAGACCACCCTTGCGAGATTGGTTCAGGGCAGTCTGATCGCAAACAAGGGCGACATAAGGTTGGAAGGACGCCCTGTCGGCGCACTGCCTGCTCACGTCCGGCGCGAGCGCGGTATCGGCTACATGCCGCAGACGTCAATGGTATTCGACGATCTGACGGTTCGGGAGAATTTGAATCTCGGCAGAAATCGGGAAGCACCTGATCGTTACTTCGAACGTTTTCCAAGACTGGCGGAGCGATTGGATCAGCCGGCGGGCACGATGTCGGGCGGTGAGAGGAAGATATTGGCATTTGCCCGCGCTATGATCGAAGACACGCGGTTGATTGTGCTCGATGAACCCTCCGAGGGCGTCCAGCCGGAAAATATCGAGCATATGGCCGAATGCCTGAAAGATCGGGCAGAAGCGGGGGCCGCGATTGTATTGTGTGAACAGAATCTGACCTTTCTGACCAGAATTTCTTCCTGGTATCTTGGGCTGGACGCAGGATCGGTGGTGTTGGACAAACCAGCAGCCGAGGTATCTGTAGTCGAATTGAGGTCGATATTGAGCTTGTAGCCCGTTTCCACCTGTTCAACTCGGGGCGTTTCGAAAAGATCAAGTGCAAAAGGACTCACAGGCGGGAAATAACGGCATGATTTCAATCAGATGGTTTGTTTTGATTTTGCGATTGCACTCCGGCCAATACCCCAGCTGAACATGTGAAACGGTGAGTGGGCATGAGCAACGCAGCCTGCTTTTGGGCCTCTGCCAGGCGCGCTGCGCCTCCCTCTGTACAGGGATGCCGGCTTCATTCAACGCTTCAGCGCGCCCCGGCGACCAGGAACAGCGATATTGCCGGGAAGAATACAAGAAGGGCGAGGCGAACGATGTCAGCGGCAATGAATGGAATCAGTCCCTTGAATATCTTGCTCAACGCAACATCGGGCAATACCGCCTTGAGCACGAATACGTTCATTCCGACCGGCGGTGTGATCAATGCAATCTCCGTAACAACGACCACGATGACGCCGAACCAGACAAGGTCAAACCCTTGTGCCACGACGATGGGGGTAAACAATGGTACGAAAATCAGGATAATTGCGAGTGAATCCATCACGCACCCAAGGACCAGGAACACCAGGATGATCACGGCAATAAGGGGCAGGCCGGTAAAGCCCGTTCCTTCCACCATCGTCAGCACCCCCGCGGCAAGTCCTGACAGCGTCAGCAGCTTGGATAGCATCAAGGCTCCGAATAGAACCGTATAGAGGGAAACCGAAGTATAGGCTGTTTCGACTATGACCTTTCGCAGCAGTGTGAAAGACATGCGGCGCTGCAGGGTAGAAATGATGATTGCAAGTCCGGCGCCCATTCCCGCTGCTTCTGTCGGCGTGAAGATCTTGCCATAAAGACCGCCAATGATCATGGCAAAGAGCAGGACAAACGGCCACACACCTGCCAATGTTTGCAGCCGATACCTGAATCCGGTGCGCTCGCCTCTTGGAGCGTGTTCGGGGCGAAGTGCAGCAACAATTGAAATCGCGGCCATGTAGAGCAGCAGGCCGAGAGTGCCGGGCAAGACGCCCGCCAGAAACAGATCGCCAATATTTGTCTGTGTCAGAATACCAAAAATTACCATGATAATGGAGGGTGGAATGAGGATCCCAAGTGTCCCGCCAGCGGCAATGGTTCCTGCGGCAAGTTCATCAGAATAGCCATATTTGCGCATGCTCGGATAGGAAACCTTGGCCATGGTCGCGGCGGTGGCATAGCTTGATCCACAAACAGCGCTGAAGCATGCGCAGGCAACCATGGTTGCCAATGACAGCCCGCCACGCACATGCCCGAGAAATGCATATGCCGCACGAAACAGATCTGTTGCGATGCCTGTGCGCGAAATGACATTGCCCATCAGGATGAACATCGGCACAACGGCCAAATCATAGGACAGCACTGCCTCGGAAATCGTCAGCGGCAAAAGCGTAAGCGCGACATTCCAGTTGATGGCAATACCAAGCCCGATGATCGAAACAGAAAGGAGGGCGAAGGCGAGCGGAACTCGCAAAATTGCAAGCAGGATAACGAAAACAATCGCGGCAAGACCGATGGTCACAGCATTTCCTCCTCACTTGCCGGGGATGTGCCTTTCAGCGGACCGAACAGGAGAGCAGCAAGCACCGCAAATCCGGATAACAGGCAGGAAATGCCCATGAAGGTATAAACCGGCGCTCTGGGGATGCGCAGCGCCTGGCTGACATCTGAAATCTGCATCGCAGTTAGCGTGTGCTCAAAGAATAGCCAGGCAATAAGGAAAAAGTTCGCAGCAGAAAGTGCCGCAATCGTTCCATGCCACCAGCGATACCGCGTATCAGGAATATATTTGTTCAACAGATCGACCGACAAATGCATTGCCGCGCCAGTGACGATTGGCAATCCGGCGAAAACGGTCAATGCCATCAGATGTTCGGTGATGTCATGCGCACCGAAGACCGGTTTGCCGAACAGGCGACGCCCGATGACGTCCACGAAGGTCAGGGCCACCATGGACGACAGAAGTGCGACGAGCACCATTTCGACGGCATTGCGCACAGCAAGAAGGATTTTCATGGTTTCACCTGACGATTGTGGCCTGCCGAAAAACGGCAGGCCATACCGTTGTTGTTATTTCGCCAGTTCCTTGTACCAGTTGGCATAGTCGGTACGCATGGCCGCCGGATCAGCCACACCGGCCGCCTTGGCCGCAGTTTCCCAATCCGCGATCATCTTGTCATAGATGCCGTGCAGCGCCTCGATGAACGCTGGTGATGCCTCCGCAATTTCGTGGCCTTCAGCTTTCAGTTTTTCGGTGGCGGCAGGGTTTTGAATATCAAACTGCTTGCCCCAATCTGCTGAAAGCGTTTCGCCCGAAATGCCATCAATGGCAGCCTTGTCCTCTTCGGACAAGCTATCCCATTTGGGGCCGTTCATGACGATGAAGAAGGTTGCGTCATAGAAGCCTTCAGGGAAATAGGTGTGGTGCTTCAGACTGTCGGTAAGCCGGAAGTTCACAACCGATTCCATGGTGTGCAACGAGCCGTCAATGACGCCACTGTCGAGCATTTCATAGGCCTTGGTTGCAGGAGCCGCGACCGGGATGGCACCGAAGGACTCCAGCATCTGCTGCTGGATGGGGCCGCCCATGCGGAATTTCTGATCCTTCATTTGTGTAGGATCATTGATTGTCATCTTGCCATGGTGCAACTGACCTCCGCCAAACATGCCGACGCCCAGCATCTTGACACCCTGATAGGCAGCATTGTCCTTGAGGTGTTTTTCATAAGTGCGCCACAATGCACGCGACTGCGCTTGAGCATTGGTTCCGGCGAATGGAAGCTCTGCAAACCACATCGAAACAAAACGGTCCGGCTCATAGGTAAAGTTGCCCCAGGTGATGTCAGCAACACCGGTACGAGCAAGTTCCCAATGCTGGGGAGGGGTGCCCAGCGGCGCAGGCAGGATTGTTACCTTGACGCGGCCCTGGGTTACTTCCTCGATCTTGGCAGCATAGGGCGCAAGAATCTCTGTATGAACGAAATGTTTTGGCGGCACCCAGCTGGACATGGTCAGTGTCGTCTGCGCCGAGGCAGTGGCGCATGACAGCATCGAATAGGCAAGCAGCCCGGCAAAAGAAGCTGTAACGGTGCGGCGGCTAAGTTTGATCATTGGTTCCTCCCTTGGGTAAATCAAACAGTCGTTTCGTGATGTTTGTTGTGCGCAAGCGGCTTGCAGCGCTGCCTGGCGATCTCGGCAAAAATCTGCGCGCCAGTCTCGATGATGTTGTCGTCAAACACATATTCCGGATGATGACAGTAGGCACCGTCCTGGCCGACGAAGAAATAAGCCCCCGGGATCTGCTCGAGAAAGAGCGAGAAGTCCTCTGAAGCCATGATCGCCGGAGGGTCTTTCACGACACGACCTGGGCCAAGCGTCGCGTTGATTGCTGCCGTAACTGCATCGCAGCAGTCGAGATTGTTCTGGGTGACCGGGACCGCTTTTTCGATATCAATCGAAATGTCGACATCGAAAGTCTCTTCGCAGGCCTTTGCAACCTTTTCGATCTGGCGCACCAGCCTGTCGCGTACTTCCTGTGAAAGCGTACGCATGGTCCCCTCAACGACGACAAGATCAGGCAGGATGTTCGGGGCGGTTCCGCCATGGATCATCCCGAACGAAATCACACCGCTTTCTCGGCTGTCGATGACGCGCGTGACGGACTGCTGTAGAGTGGTCAGGAATGTTGCGGCAGCAAGGACGCCGTCCTGGCCCGAATGAGGCGCTGAGCCGTGGGTGCCTGAAGCGGAAACCTCAACCCGGACAAAGTCGGATGAGGCGAGTGCACCACCGCGCACCACACCAGCCTTGCCGACTTCCATTCCGGGAATGTTGTGCAATGCGTATATTTCAGCCGGGCGATATTTCTCGATGATGCCGTCTGCAATCATGGCCCGTGCACCCGCCAGAATTTCCTCCGCAGGCTGGAAGATGAAAACGGCATTACCTTCAAACTCCGGATCTTCCGCCAGGAATTTCGCTGTTGCCAGCAGGGTGGTCGTGTGGCCATCATGACCGCATCCATGAAACCGGTCCTTGGATCTGGATTTGTAGGCCACCTCCGCCATTTCCTGCATGGGAAGAGCATCCATGTCGGCCCTGAATGCGACTGGTGCCGCATTGGACTTGCCACTGCGCAAAATGCCAACCACACCGGTCTTGCCAATGCCGGTCTCAACTTCCAGCCCGAATTCACGCAGTTTGCCGGCGACGAAATCCGCTGTCCGATGAACCTCGAATCCGATTTCCGGATGTTCATGAAGATCCCGCCGCCAAGCAACAAGACGGGTCTTGTTTTTCTCGTACCATCTTTCGAAATCGGGCCTCATGGGGTCTCACGGTGATATAGTTGCATAATAAGATAATTGCATTGAAAGACAAAAATTGTCAACATGGATCTGTTGTTCATGAGGTTGCCGATGACGCTTGCCTGCCGAACGGAATGGAACGATACTTGAAATGAAGCAGAAGATTTTTCTCAACGAACGGCTGACTTACCGGCTGGACGTTCTCGCCGAGGAAGCAATAGCCTCAAACGATGATGTGTTTGTTCAGGTCGTGGGATGCACGATTCGGGAAGTGCGTGTCCTGAGGATCATTGACGACAACCCTGGCATCAACTTTCAGGCAATCGTGTCCGCTACGCGGCTTGAAAGAAGCCTGGTTTCGCGGATCATCCAGCGCCTGCTTTCTTCGGGGTGGATCGAACGCCAGAATGTGGCCGGTGATGCCCGAAAATATCACCTGTCGACAACTGCCGAAGGCAGGCGAGCTCGCCTTCGGGCGCGAAAACTTGCCGACGAACTGGAAGAAATTCTCTTGTCCCCGTTGAGCAAGGAACAACTCATGGAATTGACGGAGAGCCTGGAGAAGCTGGCCGGTTGGGTGCGTTCTGAAAACTATCGGGATTTGGTGCAAGGATATTCAAGAGGCAAAAGACCGAACCCTGAAAATTGAACTATGTGTATGACCCGGTGCTGACTGACCGGACTCTTCCCGGTCACCAACAGTCTTGACCGAACTGGCTGGAGGCAAATTGTTCCAGTGTGGAACGCTGGACCGTTTCGCCGACGGGTTCTGCTCCCAAAACCAGGCGTATGTTGTGCGAGATGCTGACCCCGCGGGTCGTCACGCAACAAGGAAATATTGTGGGAATGAATTCTTGGTGCAGAAGAGGATTCGCATACGCGAAATAACCATTTGATATCAATCAGATAAGTTGTTTCAATTTTGCGATTGTACCCCGGTCGATACCACGGGTAATATTGTGAAACAGTGAGCAGGTTTGAGCAGGTCTCTGACTATTCTTGCGCTGTTTCAGTCTATTCTGAATTATTGGGTTTGGATGTATCAAGCGCTGAAACTGATCAAAAGCTTCAAGCTACGCGGGCGTCACGATATGATTCATCGAAAGTCGACGACTTTTGCATATTGCTATCGTCTGAATGGATGTTGATCCTGACCTTATGCCTGCCGGTTACAGAAACTGGTCCAGCAATTCGCGGAAGAGCTGCTGCATTTGTTTGCGTGTCATCGCCCTGCCTGTGACCTGGGATTGCATCACGAAACGAAAAACCCCGTCCAGCATGGCATAAAGAATGTCGATTCTGCCGCCAGCATCGGTGCCTGCCTTCATCACTGCGGCGTTTACGAGACCAATCAACGATTTCTCAATCCGGGCCACGACTGGTCTGAACAGCGGGTCGAACATTGCTTGGGTGCGAATGTCATACCAGAGACGATGAATTGCCTCGTCATCAATGATGGAAGCAACAAGTGCTTCCGAAAAACTCGCAACAAGCTCATCCCTGTCTTTTGCGTGCTCGATCGAGAGGGAAAGATCGTGGATAAACTCCGCCTTGTAGTTTTCCACGCAATAGGTGATCAACTCGATCTTGTCCTCGAAATAGTAATGAAGCATTCCAAGCGAAAGATCGGATTTCGCCGCAATGTCGCGCAGCGTGGTATTTGCATATCCAAGCTGCTTCAATGCCTCCATTGCACTTGCAGCAATTTCCCGCTTCCGCTCGTTGCGTTTACGGTTCTTGCGCGCCGTGCGCTCGGTCAGTTTTACGGTCAAATCATCCATTGGGCTTATATGGTCAAAGCGCCTGCATGGCGCAAGCCAGCCAGAACGGTTTTCTTGTCACGTCCATGACTATCCCAGCAGGGCATTCAGAAAAATACGCGGTAATTTCAACAGGCTTGGCTTGTACTGAAACTGCGTCAGCAAGGGGCCAAGCTTGTGTTGCTTCCTGTTGGTGATGAAGAAGGGTGGTTTTGGCAACAGGGTGAAACCGCCTGACAGCAGATTGCGAGGAAACGGTCGCCAAGGTGCTTCCACCAAGACTCTCTCGGTGTCTTCCAGCATGAAGGCGTTATGTACTGTCCCAATACCTGACTGGACATCTTCTATGGTGTGTCCAGGGAAAGCGCCCCAGGGGCAAGTCGTTACCAGGAAACCCAGACCGCACCAGCCATTTACACCGATAGTGCCATAGTGGAAATCGGCTATGATTTGCTCAAAGCGCTTGCGTCCGATCTGCTTCATGGTCCTGGGATGGATGAGAATGTTGGCCCCCAGCGTTCCAAAGAGATTTTCATTGGCGTAGCGAATGGCATCGACCAGGAATTTCTCGGCGCTCTCCGCCTCAATCTCCTTTGTTCCGAGTGCTGGTGCAAAGCACTCGTTGTTCATGTTCCAGACATTTTCATCCAGCTCGCTGATGATGAGATCCGGGGCTACATCGCCTCGGGAAACGTGAACAACGTTGGAACCCTGTTCCTCGAAGACCCGCATGCGTTCTGCGGCACCGGGATAGTAGGCTGGTCGTTTGTTGTCAGCGGCAACCTTGCGGACTTCTTCCAGCAGGCGGGGTCCCAAATCCCACCCCCTGGGCATGATCAGAGCCTGACATGCAATGCAATTGTGACCGGAGTTGTGCAGCTTCATTGTGGCGATGTTTTCCGCCTGAAATCGGATATCGGCCGCGCTCCACGGGCCTGGCACAACTATGGTCGGGCTGACGGATCCCAGTTCGGACGTGAACCGTTTGGAATTGCGTGGTGTGCCGGCCTTGCGATTCTTTTTCGCCTCTTCTCCGACACCCCAGACGATGGCATCGTGGGTTGCGGCGGATCCCGTAATGTGCAGTTCCTCCACGACAGGATGATCGCACAGATAACCTCCAACATCGGCTCCACCTTTTACTATCCGCAGGAATCCTCGGTCGATGAAGGGTTTCATGGCGATGTTGTAGTATTCAGTCAGGTAATCGTTGATCGGGTTCATCTTCAGGATCGTCACCTGGTTTTCCAGGTAGAGTTTCTGCAAGACGTCGAGCGGCGTAATGGCAGCAACATTGCCGGCACCGAGTACGAGTGCGACCTTGCCGTTTCTGTCCCTTTCCGGAGTGTCGTATGCATGCGCTGCATGCTGCTTGAGATTGGCTTTGTTGACGCCCTTCTGCATCCAGACTTCCGCCTTGACGCCGGAAAGCAGCAGATGGTCCCAGAAACTGTGTGGCAGAACCTGTACCGCAAGTTGACCTGTAGCCAGTTGCCTGGTGGGCAGATGGTCGACGAATGCCTTGCCTTCCATTTCCGACAACGTGCCAAGCAGGGAGTTCACACCAGCCATCGTGGCATAGGGGCCGGCGATCCATTCTTCACCTTCAAGCGGAGAGCCGGCGGGTATCTGCTTCTTGCGAGAGGCAGTGTTTGCCCAACCTTCCGCCACCTTCATGATGCCATCCTTCATGGCTATGAGAAGTTGCATGCGTTCGGCAACGGGAAGACGCGCCCACTCGTCCTTGTGCGCATCCAACTCCGCAAGCGCTTCGTCTAGTTTCTCTGCATTCGGGGGAAGGTTGTCGCGCTTCAGTGCAGCTTGTTTCATGTCAGGTTCCTTTCGCGAGCAGTACGTCACCATGGGCTTCGCGCAGCTTGTTTTTTAGCATCTTGCCGGTACCGTTGAGGGGAATCGCGTCAACAAAGACCACAGCATCGGGGATTTGCCACTTTGCGATCCTGCCCTCGAAATGGGCGATGATTTCAGCCTCTGACGGGTCCTGACCTTCGGCTTTCACGGCGATGATCACTGGCCGCTCGTCCCATTTCTCATGCTTTGCGCCAATGGCTGCTGCCATCGCGATGCCCGGGTGTGATACAGCGATGTTTTCCAGTTCGACAGACGAAATCCATTCACCACCGGACTTGATGATATCCTTTGTCCGGTCGCGAATGACCATGTAGCCGTCGGCATCGATCGTTGCCACATCGCCTGTGTCGAACCATCCATCGGCAGTCAGTGCACTTTTCTCCATGCCGTAGTAGGTATCGACCACCCAATGACCCCTGACTTGCAATGCACCCTGGCTCTCGCCGTCATGCGGCAATGCATTTCCAGCATCATCGACGATACGCAAATCTATGCCGAACGGAGGACGGCCCTGTCCAATGCGCAGCATCGCAATGGTGTCGGCATCAAGTTCGGCATGTTTGCCCTTTAGCTGGTTGGCGGTACCAAGCGGACTCGTTTCCGTCATGCCCCATGCGTGGATGGTCTCGCAATCATACTTGTCGCGGAAAGTGGCGATCATCGACGGAGCTGCAGCCGAGCCGCCGATGACATTGCGCCGCAGCGTTTTCATTTCGGATCCGCTTTTGGCGGCAGAAGCGAGCAGCATTTGCCAGATCGTTGGAACACCCAGTGCCAGCGTCACTTTCTGGCTGTCGATGAGGCCAAGCAGGCTGTCGCCATCCAGGCCTGGACCCGGCATGACAAGCTTTGCACCTGTCATTGCGGCCGCATACGGAATCCCCCATGCGTTTGCATGAAACATGGGAACAACCGGGAGAATGACCTCGCGGGATGACAAGGACAGCGCATCGGGAAGCGATATCGCGAAGGTATGGATCATCGTTGAACGATGATAGTAGAGCACTCCCTTTGGATTACCTGTCGTACCGGAGGTATAACAAAGAGAGCAGGGTGTATTCTCATCCAGCTCTGGCCAATCTGCGGGCTCGTTCGTGACAAGATCATCAAAGTACACCACGCCGGGAACTGCGGCATCTACCTCTTCATCCCTAGAGCCCATGTAAATGAAGTGCTCGACCGACTTGAGGTGCTGTCGTGTACCCGTGATCAAGGGCATGAATGTCTTGTCGAAAAAAATGGCCTTGTCCGCGGCATCATTGACGATGAATACCAGTTGCTCGGGAAACAGGCGCGGGTTCAGCGTGTGGCAAACCATGCCGCCGCCTGAAACGGCAAACCAGGCCTTCAGGTGCCGATGATTGTTCCAGGCGATGGTGGCAACGCGATCTCCGATTTTCATCCCGAGCGCCGAAAGCCCGGCATACAGTTTGCGTGCCTCAACTTCAATCCCGGCCCAATTGGTAACGTTAAGTTCGCCAGTTGTTTCCTTTGAGACGATTTCGGTATCGCCATGGTATTTGGCGGCATGCCTTATTAGATCGCTGATGATCAGCGGCTTGTTCATCATGGACCCAAGCATGGGGTTCTCCTTGGTATTGTGGACAACGAGCATATGTATTCTGAGGTCAGGCGTGTGCCGCCTTGATCATGTCAGCGCACTTTTCACCGATCATGATAGAGGGGGCATTGGTATTGCCCGAGACCAGCAGGGGCATGATGGACGCATCTGCAACACGAAGCCCCTCAAGTCCGCGCACTCTCAACTGAGGATCTACCACCGCCATGTCATCGATGCCCATCTTGCAGGTTCCGACCGGGTGATAGACCGTGTCCGCACGATTGCGGATGTTCTCTTCCCACTCTGCATCAGTCATATTGTCGTGGACCCCGAAGAGTTCCTTCTTCTTATATTTTCGAAGTGCGGGCGACTCCAGAACGGCGCGTGTCATCTTTGCTCCCCTGATGAGCGTCTTGAGGTCACGTTTATCAGAGAGAAACTTCGGATCGATGCCGGGAGCTGCCATCGGATCTGCAGATTTGAGGAAGACCTCACCACGAGAATATGGACGAAGAACACATACGTGACAGGAGTAACCATGGCCGAGATGCAGCTTTCGGGCATGGTCATCTACAATTGAGATCACGAAATGGGTTTGCACGTCGGGACGATCCAGGTTTGGATCTGTTTTGAAGAAACTTCCAGACTCCGTTATCGAGGAGGCAACCATTGAGTTGCCATCCTTGCGCCATTTGAAGATTTCCTTGAGCAGCTTCCAGCCTGCACGCAGGCCAAGACCCAAATTGTCAGTATCGCTGGTTGTGTAACCCATGATGAAGTCTAGGTGGTCCTGCAGGTTTTGACCGACTCCCGGTAATTCATGCACCATCTTGATTCCGTGCCGGGTAATGTCTTCTGGCCGCCCAACTCCGGACAACTGCAGAATTTGTGGCGATTGGAATGCGCCGGCACACAGGATTATCTCCTTGCTTGCTTGCACCTGCTTGTCCTTGCCTTCATGTCTGTAGGCCACGCCCACCGCGCGCTTGCCTGCGAAAAGGATTTTCGTGGTATGCGCCTTCGTAATAACGGTCAGGTTCGACCGCTGATTCATGACCGGCAGCAGATATGCAGCAGCAGCTGAGCAGCGCTCACCATTCTTCTCCGGTGAATGAAAAATGGTGGTCTGCCAGTAGCCGGCACCTTCATTGTCTCCTGTATTGAAATCCTCCGTTCGCCGGATCTGCATCTCGCCGCTGGCTTCGATGTAAGCCTCGGAGATCGGGCGAGGGGCTTTCTGGTTGGATACCTGCAAAGGCCCGCTGCTACCGTGATGCTCATCGCCCCCGCGAACATTGTTTTCGGCTTTCTTGAAGTAAGGGAGGACATCCTTCCAGGCCCAGCCGTCACAACCGAGCTCCGCCCAACTGTCATAATCCTGCTTCTGGCCGCGCACATAGAGCATTGCATTTATTGCACTCGAGCCACCAAGGGCCTTGCCTCGTGGCTGGTATCCCTTGCGTCCGTTCAGACCAGGCTGCGGCTCGGTCTCGAATGCCCAGTTGTTGATCTTGGGTCTGCCGGGCAGCATCGCGACCACGCCCATGGGTGCACGAATGAAGATGTCATTCCCGCCACCGCCAGCCTCGAGCAGGCACACCTTTACACCGGAATCCTCGCTCAACCGGGAGGCGATCGTTGCGCCTGCCGATCCCCCTCCAATGATGATGTAGTCGTAGGACATTCGATCCTCCCTGTCGTCTGCCAGACTTGTCCCCATCCTGGAACGCCTGCCTGGAACCGGCGTCCCAAGCGGACTAAACAATTTAATTGGACAATTGTCCAGAATTTTTGTTTATATGTTGGCCGAGCGTGTTTGCAGGAGGAGTTGCGCACGTTTCTGCGCAAGGCAATTGGCCTTCGAAAAGGACAAAACAGGGAGGAAAGAATGAAATCGGGATTTATCAGGGCACTGGCAATGACTGCAGCACTCGGATTGTCTGCAATTCAGGCACAGGCTGAAACGGTTTTGAAACTTGGTTCGGTTGCTCCATCCGGTTCGCCATGGGGCAAATGGGTTACCGGTGTTGCAGAGAAGATTGCTGAGATTTCCGGCGGTGAACTGAAAATCGAACTTCTGCTCGACGCCCAGGCCGGTGACGAACAGACAATACTTCGCCAGACGGCCAAAGGCCGCCTCGATATCGCATTTGTATCAAACGTGCCATTGACCCTTCTTGCAGAGGAACTGGCAATCCCCTCAGCTCCGTATCTGTTCGACAGTGATGCCCAGGGAACCTGCGTGACCTATCAGCACCTGGCCAATACCCTGGGCGGCATCATGGAAGGCGCGGGTGTTGTTCCGCTAACATGGATGGAAGTCGGGCACTATGTCCTGTTCTCCAAGACACCGGTATCCACGCCGGCTGACCTTGCAGGCAAGAAGGTGCGCATCGCGCCATCCATCGCTGATGCTGCATTCGCCAAGGCGCTTGGAACATCAGGCATTCCGATGGGTACTTCCGATTCCATTCCCGCACTTCAGACAGGAACTGTCGATGCGGCCTGGTTCCCAACCCTGTTCGGACTTGGAATCGGCACACACAAGGTTGCTCCCCATGTGACGGTAACCAATCACGCGCGCCTGATTGGCACGGCAGCCGTTTCGGCTCGCACATGGGAGAAGTTGAGCGAACAGGAAAGGAAATGGCTTGGTGTGTTTACAGCGGCTGGTCCAAAACTGACGGAAGGCATCCTTGGAGCAGAACCCATGATGCTCGGCAAACTCAAGGAAGCTGGCGTGCCGGTGAAAGAATTGTCACCGGAAGAACTGGCCAGCTGGAAACAGGCGGCGAGTGGCGTGCTTGACGCCATGGTTGCCGAGGCCGGTGGAAAGTCGCAGGAAGTGGCCGACGGAATAGCGGCTGCAAAGCAGGCCTGCGGTTCCTGACCTCAGCCTCTGCAACCACCATGCAAGCCTTTCTCAGGCAACTCCTTCGCGTCGAGGGCGCGGTCGCGGTCACAGCCTATGCTGTGACCTGCGGCCTGCTCCTTGCGGATGTTGTATCCAGGGAAGTGTTTTCCCAGGCAATCTGGGGGGCGCAAAAAATCGCGGTGTTCGGCGCAATCATCGCAGGAATCCTCGGGTTGACCATAGCCGTTGGTAGAAATGCTCATTTGCGTCCCAGCTTTGCGGACAGCTTCCTGCCTTTCAAATGGGTCGACCGTGCTGGAGACCTGATCTCTGCAATATTGTTCGCAGTCCTGTGCTGGTATGCGATCGAATTTGTCAGTGAATCGATCAGATTCGACGATCGGGCGGAGGTGATCTACATACCTTTGTGGCTAGTTCAGATCATTTTTCCATACGCCTTTGCCACTGCCGCCCTTCGCCATCTCATCTATTTTCTGGTGCCCGAAACCAAACCGGCACAGAGCGGCGAGGCCTAGTAGATGTCGGTTCTAGGCCTGTTCGCTCTTTTTGCTGTTCTGCTCCTCTTTCGGCAGAGCGTGATCCTGATCCTTCTCGCGACGACGGCATATGTCCATCTCGTTTGGGGTGAAGGTCAGATTGTCTATCTGATAGAAGACATCTGGACCTCAATGGACAACTCCGTCCTTTTGGCAATCCCCATGTTCATCATTGCGGGCGCCCTCATGTCGCGGGGGTCAATCGCTGAACGTCTGATCGAGATTGTCCGTGCCTTGACTGAATGGCTGCCCGGCGGTCTTGGGTTTGCGACGATACTTTCATGCGCGCTTTTCGCGGCAATCTCGGGCTCATCACCTGCAACCCTGATTGCCGTTGGAGCCGTAATGTATCCTGCGTTGCTCAAGGCCGGTTACACAAATCGGTTCGCGTTGGGAGCTGTCACTTCGGCAGGAACGCTAGGAATCATTATCCCACCGTCGATTCCGTTGATCATCTATGGAATTGTGACAGAAACCTCCATCGTTGATCTATTCCTGGCAGGCATCATGCCGGGGCTACTGCTGACCCTTGTGTTAGGTGTGTACAGCATTTGGAACAACCGCAAAATTTCCAGAACACCTTTCAAAATGGCGAGGCTGCTCACCGCCTTGCGAAATGGCCTATGGTCCATGGCACTTCCAGTCATCCTTCTGGGTGGAATCTATTCCGGCCATTTCTCGCCCACCGAGGCGGCGGCAGTGGCTGTCGGCTATGCTTTGTTGGTCGAGGTCTTCATTCACAGGAAACTGGGCGCCAGGGATTTTTTCGACGTCGGTCTGCAAACCGCGCAGATGTTGGGAACGCTGTTCCCGATTGTAGCGGTAGCCCTTTCCATCAAGACATTGCTGGCAATCGAGGGCATTCCGCAGGACTTCGCTACATGGCTTCAAGGCGCTGTTCATTCGAAGATTGCTTTTCTGCTGGCGGTGAATATCGCCTTGCTTGTGATCGGGTGCCTGATTGATGTCGTTTCGGCAATCCTCTTGCTTGCGCCAATCCTCTTTGTGGCCGCTCAGAGCTTCGGCATCCATCCGGTGCATTTCGGGATCATCATGGTAATCAATCTGGAGATCGGATTGCTGACACCACCAGTTGGGCTGAATCTTCTCGTTGCCATGACCGCTTTCAGGCAACGCTTCCGCGAAGTCTGCCTGTCAGTTGTGCCATTCATCGCCATCATGATCGCTGTGTTGATGCTGGTGACCTTTGCGCCGTTTTTGTCGCTCTTTTTTCTCGATAGCTAGGATCTAATCATGTCGAATGCAGCTCGTTCTGTAGCTTTCCAGGCAATACTAGTACTTGGTGCAGGATTGGCATTCCTTTTTGGGGGAAAACCCGTGCTTGGCATGCTTGGTCTGTCAGGTGGTCCCTTCGTTCCCGTTCTCGCAATCATTCTGTTGGGCCTTGCCTGGCTCTACGGGCAGGTCGCCGTCCACGGGGACCTTCGGGCAATACGTGCGACTATCGGCACCAGGGTGATCGTTGCGGTGGGCCTCGCCTTGCTAGTACTCAATGGACAGGGTGAGGC
The DNA here is from genome assembly GCA_041397525.1 of Nitratireductor sp. Lineage (GTDB taxonomy): Bacteria > Pseudomonadota > Alphaproteobacteria > Rhizobiales > Rhizobiaceae > BOKV01. Next base: position 63,681 of record JAWKWL010000006.1, on the reverse strand, counting down.
CGCTCTTCTTGCCTTTGCTGCACTTGACCTTGCAACTGCATTCTGGACCTGGCGCGCCTTGCGCAATCCAAACTGACTTTAGTACGAGAGGGTTTCATGACCAACAAATTCAAAGGCAAGATAAGCAATTACGCCAAAGACTCCCAACCTTGGTGGCCAGAGCGTATTCGGCCAGACAAGGGCTCTCCGAATATTCTGATCGTACTTTTTGATGACGTCGGATTCTCGGATTTCGGTTGTTATGGCTCAGGTATCCGAACACCAGTTATCGACAAGCTCGCTGCCAATGGTTTGCGATATACCGGATTTCATACCACTGCCATGTGCTCCACCACCCGCGCTGCGATGCTGACCGGGAGGAATCATCATTCGGTGGGTATGGGCTGCCTTGCGAATTTTGACAGCGGCTACCCTGGATATCGTGGCAAGATATGCAAGGAAGCAGGTACCATTGCCGAGATACTGCGCCCGGCAGGTTATCGAAACTACATGGTTGGCAAATGGCATGTCACACCCCTAACCGAAAGCGGTGCAACCGGACCCTTTGATGGCTGGCCGCTTGGTCGCGGTTTTGATCGTTTCTACGGATTCCTGGATGCCGAGACAGACCAATACTCACCTGAACTGGTGCGAGACAATGGACATGTTGATCCGCCAGGAACCTTTGCGACCGGCTATCACCTGACCGAAGACCTGTTTGATAATGCAATTGGATTTATCGCGAACCATATCGCTGAACTGCCGGATACGCCTTGGCTCACCTTTGTAGCTCCGGGCGCATGCCATGCTCCCCATCAGGCGCCATTGGATCTGATCAAAAGCTATCATGATCAATTTGTGCATGGCTGGGACCGTGAACGCGAACTGCGGTTGGAGCGGCAAAAGGCGATGGGCATTGTTCCTCCCGAAACCGAGATGCCCCCGCGCAACGATGGCGTTCAGTCATGGCAAGACCATTCAGAGGATGAACGCACCGTCTTTGCCCGCCTCAACGCCGCATTCGCGGCCATGTTGGATCATACCGACCAGAATCTTGGTCGCCTGATTGAGTTCCTCGAAGTTGCCGGCCAGTTGGAAAACACGATCACCATCGTGCTTTCTGACAACGGCGCAAGCCAGGAGGGCGGACCACTTGGCTTCGTCAACGCTATGGGGCCTTACAATGGTGCGCAGGAAGACGTCTCGAAGAAACTGGCGCGACTTGATGACATTGGCGGACCGGACACGCACTCCAATTTTCCATGGGGTTGGGCCATGGCCAGCAATACACCCCTGCGGCGCTACAAGCAGAATACTCACGGCGGCGGTGTGCGCGATCCGCTGGTCATTCATTGGCCTGAGGGATTGGACGCAAAAGGTGAATTACGTCACCAGTTCGCGCATGTTTGCGATCTGGTTCCTACCCTCGTGGAATTGATCGGTATTACACCGCCTGACATGATCAACAATACCCCGCAAATGCCGTTTGAAGGCGTTTCATTCGCGGCAAGTCTGAAAGACAGAGCAGCGCCCTCCCGTGCAAAACCGCAGTATTTCGAGATGTTCGGTCACAGGGGCATCTGGATGGATGGCTGGAAGGCAGTTTCCTACCATCGCCCCGGTTCGCCTTTTGAGGAGGATCAGTGGGAGCTTTATGATCTCAATGCGGATTTTGCCGAAACCAACGATCTCGCAGGCATCGAGCAAGAACGCTTAAGAAGAATGATTGATGCCTGGTGGAAGGAGGCAGAAGCAAGCAAAGTGCTTCCGTTGGATGACCGATTCGCCGAGCGATTTGCGGAGAATTCTGTCCGTTTCCAGGGACAGCGTACAGAATTCGTTTTCCATCGGGGGGTCGGCCACGTGCCGACAGATGTGGCTCCGGACGTCAGGGCTAGAAACTATTTCATCGAAGCGGATGTCGAAATTCCTGACGGCGGTGCCGAAGGCGTTCTCATTGCACATGGTGATGCGACTTCGGGTTACAGCTTTTACGTTCGTGATGGAAAGCTTTGTCATTCCATCAATATCGGCGGGAATGTCACGACACTCGTTTCCGACCGGCCTATACCAAAAGGCGATGCGATTCTTGGTGTGCGAGCCAGCGTGACGCCCGGCGAAGCATTTCGCGATTTCGAGCTGTTCATTAACGGTCAGACGGCTGGAAGCGGTCGAGCGCCACTTGGGTTTGCCATCCTCATTTCCTGGTCGGGTCTTGATGTTGGCCGCGACCGAGGAACAACGGTTGTCGACTATCCGGGCCCGTTCGAATTCACAGGTCTGCTGCGAAAGGTCACGGTACGGCTTGAGAAGCAGGAGAAGATGGATAGTGCTGCCATGAGCAAGGTGCAAATTGCCCGGCAATAGAAGAGTATTGAAAAAACAGTTCTAACGGGAAGAAGCGATGATCAGCAAGCCGGCCAGCCCACACACTGCCAAACTCAATCGCGAAGTGCTGAATCTTCTCAATTTCGGCGATCGCCAGGATTTCGAGGATTCAACCAGGGGCCATGTTTCAGGATTCGCCTGTGAGGCCATCGCCAACGATCAGGGCGGAGTAGCCTTCGATTTCAAGCAGTACGATTTCCTGGACGGCGAAGCTCCTGACACGGTCAATCCGAGCCTTTGGCGTCAGGGGCAGCTCAACAGGATTTCGGGTCTGTTCACCATTCATCCGCGTATCCACCAGGTACGCAATGCCGATATCTCGAACATGACGCTGATCGAAGGCGACACAGGTTGGATCATTATCGACCCATTGCTTTCGGTCGAAACCGCACGCGCCTCACTGGAACTCGCCAACAATCATCTGGGGCATCGGGAAGTTCGGGCAGTCATCTACACTCATTCGCACGCTGACCATTTCGGTGGAGTACGCGGCGTCGTGAGCGGCGAGGATGTGAGTTCCGGAAAAGTGCCGGTCATCGCGCCAGACGGTTTCATGAAATATGCGATTTCGGAGAATGTACTTGCCGGTAACGCCATGAACCGCCGAGCGCAATACCAGTTCGGGATTGGCCTTGCGGCAGGCCCCTGCGGGCACGCAAGCTGTGGTCTCGGACCTTCGGTTTCACAGGGACGGATCAGCCTGATACCACCTACGGACACGATCTATAGAACAGGCGAAACCCGAACTGTCGACGGAGTCGAGATTGAGTTCCAGATGGCGAACGGATCGGAGGCTCCCTCCGAATTCATGTTTTACTTCCCGCAATTCAATGCGCTTTGTGCCTCCGAAGTGACCACCCACAACATGCACAACATCCTGACGCCACGCGGCGCAGAGTGCCGCAACACGTTGGGCTGGGCAAAATATATCGATGAAACGATTTCGCTTTTTGCGGATCGTACCGATCTGATATTCGCGTCTCACCACTGGCCGCAATGGGGCAAGGAACGTATCCGCCAGTTTCTTGTTCGGCAGCGTGATCTCTATCGGTTCATCCATGATGAAACGCTACGTTTGGCGAACCACGGATACACACTGCATGAGATTCCGGATATGCTCGAGCTACCGGAGGGGCTTAAGCATGACTTTGCCTGCCGTGGCTATTACGGGACGCTGAAGCACAACATAAAGGCCGTTTATCAGTTCTATCTCGGTTGGTGGGATGGCAAACCTTCCACATATGACGCACTGACGCCCGAAGAAAGCTCGAAACGTCTGGTTACAGCAATGGGTGGCGCCGATGCGGTACTCGCCGAGGGGCAGCGGGCACATGATGAGGGCGATTACCGCTGGGCAGCTGAAATCCTTGACAAGCTTGTATTTGCCGACCCCTCAAACCAGCAAGCAAAGAGTTTGCTTTCCGACACACTGGAACAGTTGGGCTACCAGGCCGAAGCCGGAACATGGCGCAATATATACCTTCTCGGGGCACAGGAACTGCGTTCAGGCATAACGCAATCGAAGGTCAATACTTCAAATCCCGATGTTCTGTTCAATATGGGGATCGGAATGGCGCTTGATTTTCTGGGTGTGAAATTCAATCCGCAAAAGGTGACCGGCGACTTCAGCATTGTTCTCGAATTTACGGACAGAGGCGACAGCTATCTTCTGGTCGCGCAGAACGGAGTGTTGGCGAACACACGAAACAGGCCCGCAGCATCGGATCTGACCCTCCAACTTACCGAAACCGCTTTCTTCAAACTTCTGGGCAAGGTTGCCACGGTCGAAGAACTTGTTGGTGAAGGAAGTCTCCAAATCGAAGGAGACATTTCAAAACTCGCCGCGCTATTTGGTGCCATGGATGAATTCGATCCGAACTTTGCGATAGTGACCCCGTGAGTTGGACGCAGTCGAAGATAGTGGCGCGCTAAAAAGCCGCCCTGGCATCTTGAGAGCCAATACTTGGTGCACTCACACATCTCTATGGAGCCTGCCAAAGGATGGCTTGCTGTCCTCTTGGCGGGTTCAATCTCCCTGGGTGAACGGCTGCATTGACGATCATTCAAATGATATCCACTGGAAACTGGCAGAGCAATGTCAGGGAATTGATTCAGATCTGAGGTCGGAAAATAGGAATTAGTTGCTGGTCAGAAGAGAACTCGCATACGCAAAATAACTATTTGATATCAATCAGATATTTTGTTGTAATTTTGCGATTGTACCCCGGTCGATACCACGCCTGGAGACGTTAAACAACGAGCAGGTTTAGGGCAGTGTAAGCGGGAGAAGCAGAAGAGATACTGGTCCGAGTTACCCGGCCAGGATTTCAATGAGGTCCACCGGCCGCTTTCGGTCGGCACTCAGGTCGACCTGCTGCTCGATATGCCGCAAATGCTGCTCCATCAGTGAAGCGGCAGCATCGCCGTTCATGTTGCGCAAGGCCGCAAGGATTTCACGGTGCTCGTCATCATGGCAGTTCTTGGTACCGGAGGCACCATAGATGCCAATGATCAGCGAAGTGCGGGTTACCAGCTCCTTGACCATGCGCTCCATCACTTCGTTGCGTGCCATTTCCGCCAGCTTGACGTGAAACTGCCCTGAAAGCCGGATGGCCAGGCGCCGGTCACCCTTCCCGTTCGCATCGGCCTCCATGTCCAGATGAGCGGAGAGTTGCGATATGTCCCTCTCGCTCACCCTCCTTGCTGCAAGCCGGGCCACGTTCGGTTCAATCGCCCGGCGCGCCTCGAAAACCTGGAGGGCCTGCGACATGGTTGGTTGTGCAACATAGGCACCACGATTGTTCTGCAGATCGACAACGCCACGGCTGGAGAGCAGCAGCAGACTCCGGCGCACCCGCATGCGGCCGACATTGAAGGCCTTGCACAGATTGGCTTCTGAAAGCTTGGTGCCCGGTGGCAGGCGCTGTTCGATGATTGCCTCATAGATCCGGTCGACTATCGCCTCTTCGTCGAGGCTGTCCTCCGAACGCTTTTCCGGCTCTGCGATTCTCAACATACCTGCCTGTCCTGCACTTTGCACAAGCTGCATAACATATGGGCTGGTTTTTCGGCAATTCTGCCTAATGAATGTTCAACAGAATGACAATTTTTGTTGACAAGGATTGTTAACAATATTCTGATGCTCCAGGTCCGGCAAGGTAGTCAATCCGGGCGAGACTGATCAGGGAGAGTTTAGATGAATAGACGCAGCATCATAAAATCCATGGCAATGGCTGCCTCGGCCACTGCCTTTCTCACCGCCAGCAGCCTCGGCGCCTGGGCGGAAAACGCAAAACTCAAGATCGGGTTTGTCGGGGTCACAAGCGGTCCTGCTGCTGCCTGGGGCACTTCGAACCAGCGCTCGATGGAAACCCGCGCAGCATGGATCAATGAAATTGGCGGCGTTGCAATTGGCGGAACGACTTATGATGTCGAGATCGTATCATTCGACGATCAGAAGGACCCCAAACGTGCAATCGCAGGTATGGAAAAGATGGCCCAGGAAGGGATCCACTATGTCGTCGGCCCAAACGTGGATGATGGTGCAGCTGCCGTTCGCCCGGTAGCTGAACAGAATGGCATCATGTACTTCCCATATGCCTTTCCGAAGGAGCTTTATTCGCCGCCAGCAGGCAATGCCGTTCTGGGAATGATCGCCAACTATCAATCCGGTCCGGCGATTTACAAATACCTGAAAGAAAGCAAGGGCGTGATGAAGGTTGCGTTCGTTGCTGCCAACGAATCCGATCCGCTCAGCCAGCGTGACGGTGGCGTTGCCGCTGCCAAGGCACTTGGTCTTGAGGTTGTTTCCGATAACGTGACATATCAGGTTGATACTACCGACTTTACCCCGGTCCTGACACCGGTCATCCAGACCATGCCGGACCTGCTGGTACTTTCCGGTGTCGCACCGGCAAATGCACCACAGCTTATTCGCTCGGCGCGTGAACTTGGGTACCAGGGGCTGATCTCCACTGAGACCGCCCAGGATGCAACCGTGCTTCAGGAAGGTGCAGGTGAACTGGCAAACGGCTTCATCTCTGTTGGCGGTGCTTCCACTCCCGAGATCGCGTCTGATGCAATGAAGGAATTCGTTGATCGCTATACCAAGATGTTTGGCGAATACAATGACGAGTCGAACACCAAGGTCTACGCACTCGAATATATTCTCGAAACCTTGAAGGCGAACCCGGCAGCGATTGACAATGTTGACGAGTTCAAGAAGACCATGGACACCTTCTCGGCTCCAAACCCCTACATGAAGGGCGACAGCCAGTTGAAATATGTCGGCATGACTTCGTTCGGGCAGAAACGTCAGGTTTTCGTACCGATGGTGGTCAACGAGTTCAGGGACGGCAAGTTCGAGACCCTGTTCATCGCTGAAGTCGACTGAGGCGTACTAACCTAAGCAATTGAGAAGGCCCGGATTGTCCGGGCCTTCCTTTCCCCGGGGGAGGCATTTCAATGGAACAGATACTGGTCAACGGGCTGTATCTGGGGGCACAATACGCGTTGATTGCATTGGGTCTGACGCTGATTTTTGCACTCATGAACGTGCTGAATTTTGCACACGGCCAGATGTATGTTCTGGGTGGTTTCGTCACCTATACGGTTTATGCGCAACTTGGCCTTCCATTCATGGTCGGCCTGCTGGCTTCAGCGGTGACGCTCGCCATCATTGGGGCCCTGGTGGAGAAATTCCTGTTCCGGCCGGTGATACGACGATCATCGAGGGATGAAAGCACCATGCTGCTGGCAGCGGGTATCGCCTTCTTTCTGGATGCTGTCATTCTTCTTGTCTTTGGCGAAAAACAGCGTGGCGTACCAAAAATCATTAATGGGGTATTGAACTGGGACTTTAGGCTGATCATGCCATATGATCGCATCCTGATTGGCTTCCTGGCGATTTTCTCAATCGTCGCATTCATTTCCTATATGCAATATTCGAAGACTGGCCGCGCCATGCGGGCACTGGCGCAGGACCGGGTTGCAGCACAATTGCAAGGCGTCGACGTCGACCGTTATTCAATGATTGGGTTTGCCCTTGGTGCCATGCTGGCCGGAATAGTCGGTGGACTGCTTGTCACGATCACGGGCATCAACCTTGGCATGGGCGGACCAACGTCAATCAAGGCGTTCATGATGGTGATGATCGGCGGAGCTGGCGTTATCTCCGGCGCCATCGCGGGTGGGTTTATTCTTGGCATGCTGGAATCCATCGGCCTGTCCGTGTTGTCGCAATATGGCGACATCACTTACTTGCTGATCTTCGCTTCCCTGATGGTTTTTCTGGCAATAAGGCCGCAGGGCCTTATGGGCAAGCCATGGGGCTGATGGGAGGCTGAAATCATGACACGCAATCAAACAATCGGCCTTGCCATATTCCTGCTCACTGTTCTCGCAGCCGTTCCCCTGTTCATCGAAGCAACCGGCAGATGGGACCTCTACTACACTCTCACCTCCGTCGCATTGCTTTCAATCGCCAGCGCCGGTGTATGGCTCACATTCTATATTGGCCGCATCAACATCGGCCAGGGCGCCTACGCACTTGCCGGCGGCTACTTTGCTGCAATCATGGTTACCAAGGCAGGTGTTTCCTTTTGGCTTGCCCTTCCGCTGGCGGGTCTTTTTACAGCAGCGGTAAGCGTTCTGATCGGCCTGCCGATCTTGCGACTTCGCGGGGTTTATTTCGCAATGGTCACGCTGGTACTTACCGAAGTAGCAAGACTGACCGCGCTTGCGCTGCCTGTCACCAACGGCGCCAAGGGCATCACCTCGATCCCATTGCCGGGTGGAATTGCCAGCCTGTCCAATATCAAACTCGGATTCTACTACGTGGCAGTGGTTTTGATGATCATCGTCTTTGCTGCCATGTACAGGCTGGTCAATTCACGTATTGGCCATCTCTGCCGGTCCTTGCAGCAGAACGAGGAACTGGCGTCTTCCATCGGGGTCAACATCACCTATCTGCGCATTATCGCCTACTCGATCTCGTCTTTCCTGGGCGGCATTGCAGGTGCAATGTTCGTTGCCATCTCGCAATCGATCTATCCATCGAGTTTCCAGGTCGCTGACTCCGTCAACTTCATGCTCAACTGCTTCCTTGGCGGCCTGGGTTATGTCTTCGGGCCGATGCTGGGAACACTGGTTCTTTACTTCGGCTGGGATCTCCTCTTCCAGACTGGCAGGTTCCAGTTGTTGATCTATTCAAGCTTGCTGATCCTGCTCATGCTCGTCCTTCCCAACGGATTGCTAAGCATCCGGCTCAAGAACCTGTTTGGGGGAAGCAAATGAGCCCTATCCTCGAAGTGAAGAACCTGACAAAGAAATTCGGCGGTTTGACAGCAGTCAACGACGTGAGCTTCAGCGTCAATGAAAAGGAAATCCTCTCGGTTATCGGGCCGAACGGCGCGGGCAAGTCGACGCTCTTCAAGCTGATTGCGTCCTTCCTGCGGCCCACAGCCGGGGAAGTCCTTTTCCGCGGCGCGCGGATATCGGGACTCTCTCCGCATGCCGTAGCAAGGATGGGAATTGTCCGGACATTTCAGGAGACCACAATCTTCCGTAACATGACGGTGCGTGACAATGTAATTGTCTCACATCATCTCCGCTCGAAGGCAAATCTCTGGGGTTATTTTGTCGGATCCGGCCAGGCTCGAAATGATGAAACGGAATTCGCGAAATCAGCAGACGAGATTCTCGGCTTTCTCGGTTTGGCTCCTATCGCCAATGAAATGGCGTTAAACTTGCCGCAGGGCCATTTGCGGGCGCTCGGCATGGCAATTGGGCTGGCTACCAATCCGACAATCCTTCTGCTGGATGAACCCTTTGCGGGCATGAATCATGATGAGACCATGCGCATGGTGGACCTCGTGCGCGGGGTGCGGGACCGGGGAGTCACTGTTTTGCTGGTCGAGCACGACATGCCCGCAGTCATGAAGATTTCCGACCGTATCGTCGTAATCAACTTCGGCCAGAAGATTGCAGAGGGAACACCTGCGGAAATCCAGCAAAACGAAAAAGTCATCGAGGCCTATCTTGGCAGCGAAGACGACGTGATCGGGATTTGATCGATGAGCCAGATGCTAAGATTCGAAAATGTCGAGCTCTATTACGATCACGTCTACGCGCTCAAGGGCGTCTCGATCGATTTGAAGGCGGGTGAAACCGTTGCCCTGATCGGAGCCAATGGCGCTGGCAAGTCATCCATCCTCAGGGCGATAACCGGCCTGAGCAAGATTCGCAGCGGCGAAATCCATTTCCAGGGCAAGCGCATCGACGGCACCAATCCTGCGGAAATCGTCAAGATGGGCATCGCAATGGTGCCGGAGGGACGCCGCGTGTTCCCCCACATGTCGGTGAAGGACAACCTATTGATGGGTGCATTCACGCGCACCGACAAGGCAGACATAGCCCATACGCTGGAAATGGTTCTTGGTCGGTTCCCCAGGTTGAAAGAGCGCTATTCCCAGATGGGCGGCACTCTGAGTGGTGGCGAACAACAGATGATGGTGATAGGCCGTGCGCTGATGGCCAAGCCGAAGCTGCTGCTGCTTGACGAACCTTCGCTCGGCATCGCCCCGAAGCTAGTACAGGACATTGCCCGTTCCATTGTTGCCATCAACCGCGATGAAAACGTTTCCGTTCTGCTTGTCGAACAGAATTCCCGCATGGCGCTTAGCATCTCGAACCGGGCATATGCGCTATCCACCGGCTCGATCGTCCTTTCGGGAGATTCGAAAGAGCTGATGAAAGATGATCGTATCAAGGCCGCCTATCTTGGCGGTGACCTCTAGAGGGCATCAACATGCGCATTCTGGTTATCAACCCGAATACGACTTCCTCCATGACCCGCAAGATTGGCGCAGCGGCGAAAGCTGCCGCATCGCCTGCAACCGAAATTATCGCTATCAATCCAGCAGAAGGCCCGGTCAGCATTGAAGGCTACTATGATGAGGCCATGAGCCTTGCCGGTATTCTGAACACAGTACACGAAAATCCGAAACATGACGCAATCATCATTGCCTGTTTCGACGATACTGGGCTCGATGCAGTCCGGTGCATGACAGAAGCTCCCGTGCTTGGTATCGGCGAATCTGCATTCCATGCAGCTTCGTTCGTCTCGAACAAGTTCTCGGTTGTTACGACGCTTTCGCGCTCCATTCCTGCCATTGAACACAATCTTGTAAGGTATGGATTGGCATCACGATGCGCCAGAGTGCGGGCATCGGAGGTAGCGGTGCTTGATCTCGAGCGGCCTGGCTCGGCTGCTTGCGGTCGCATCAGTGCGGAGATTGGCAAGGCCATTCAAGAAGATCATGCCGAGGCAATCGTGCTGGGGTGTGCCGGTATGACTGATCTTGCCGCCGCGCTTTCCGCCGAACATGGGCTTCCGGTAATAGATGGTGTTGCGGCAGCCGTGACTATGGCGGAAGGTCTCGTGCGTATCGGCTTGAAGACAAGTTCGAAGGGCGGCTATGCACCACCCATCGACAAATCCGGTTCACAGGTTGCTTGACGTGTGATTCCTAACATAGGAATAAATTGGCGATATTATATTTGACAAACCCGGTTGAGAATCGGGTAGTGTGCACGCTCTGATTCTAATTCAGGAGTGTGAAATGACTACTTGGGTGCTTAGCTACGATCTTCGAAACGAAAGCGGGAACCAGGACTACAAGCCGTTATGGGCCGAGCTAGAAAGGCTTGGGGGTCATAGGACATTGGATTCTGTTTGGCTGCTCAGCGTTAATAACACAGCCAAGGAAGTCCATGACCACTTCAAAGGGTTTATGGATTCGGACGATAGGTTGTGGGTAAGCGAACTTACCAAGAAGTACCACTTCTCGAATGCGCGTGCCGGAACAAACGACTGGCTTAAAGCGAATCCTCCGGAGCGGTAAGTTTCGAGGGGCGTGCGCCGTATGGCAGGCCATTTACTTTGAAAGTGACGCCAAGCATTTTGGCGATAGTTGCTAAGAGCGTGATGCGCATGGCAAATCCTCACTGTGGTATTTCAATACCTTATGGTACCATATTACCACATCAATGTGAATTCTTTCCGTTCTGCTTTCCGCTTTTCCCCGCGATCTTTTTGAGCCGCTCGTCAAACCGCTCTTCGTCGTCATCGGTTTCGATTTCCTTTGCTGCCTCGCGGAATTTATCAGCTTGACTCTTTTCTTGTTTTTCCGCAGCCATAACAGATGCCTCCTGAATTGCACGATATTCGTAACGTATTTGTAGACGAAAGCAGCCAGACAAACCACGATTACCTGGTGCTGGGCGGAACTCTTTGTAGAGCTTCACACTGCGACCGCTTGAATGGACTTTTCCAAGAGGCAAGGCTTCCGGAATTGCCACATTCTGAATTAAAGTGGACCAAAGTATCCAATGCTAAGCTTGGCGCGTACAAACGCTACGTAGATTGCTTCTTTGACACTGTAGATTGTCTACCGCTTGAATTCCATTCGCTAGTTATACCCATGCGCGGCAGAGACGATGTTCGTTTCAACAACGGTAGTCGCGAAATTGGATTTAACAAGGAAATTTACCAACTACTTATGAAGTGCGGGCGCCTTCACAAGGATTGTGTGTTTCACGTATATCCAGATCAAAGGGAAACGACGGCATCGCCAAACGAGTTGCGCCTGATCCTAAACCGAGGCATCGCAAAGAAGGGCGACCGGCGCGATTGGCCTTATCGACGTGTGCATTTCCGAAAAAGTGAGGACGAACCTCTAATTCAGCTTTCAGACATATTCGCGGGCGGCATCGCCTATCAAATAAACAAGCATCACCTAGCTCAAGGTGCCTCAAAGCCTAAAACCGAACTGTCTAATTACATTCTAGGTCGCGCCGGAGTCAGAGACCCATCAAAAGATACCAAAACGTACGGCAAGTTTACAATCTGGCACCGGCAATTACGCGTCTCGCGGTTCTAGGCTTTTAGCCGCCGCCTTTGGGCGGGTCCCCTGCCGTTGGCAGGGGCTTCGAACCGCGAGAGTAAAGGAAAACTATACAATATTTGCCTGTTTTTCAAGTATTATTCCGTTTCCGTAACAATACGAATCGTAACTGGGTTTCTGAGTCTTTACCCGGCTTATGCCATGATGGTTTGTAGTTTATCAGGCCCTTCATATGTGAGGCGCTTGCCCTTTGCGCCCAAGAGTGCGGTGACGGCGCGGGCGCTATCATCTACGCCCAGTTTTACGCGGTTGTTGTAGCGAAAATCGTACTCTGCCAGATAGCGGTGAAGGTGCTTTTCCTTGCAGTGCTGGTAGACGCCTTTCATGCCGCGCTTGAAGATGCTGTAGAAGCCTTCGACGGTGTTTGTGTGCACATCGCCGCGAACATATTCTTCAGCGCTGTGGCGCACCATGTCGGACGCGACGAAGGTACGGCGAACGTCGCCATAAAGCGCGCTTTCATCGGTGTAGAAAGTGCTTTCACGGCTAACATTGTTCCACACGATGGCCGATACGGTTTTCTTGTTCGCGTGATTGACATGGAACGAACGGACGTTGCCGCCGCGTTCTACAAGCGAAACAATGGGACGCTTGCCAGCCGGGCCGCGACCCTTTTTGGAAATGTAGGGACGGCCACGACGCTGCGGTGAAACGTACTCGTTCTCACGCTTGCCGAAATATGTTTCGTCGGCTTCGATTACCTTGCCAGCACCGCCCATTGGGTCCAGATCGCCCGAACGCATTGCTTCACGGATGCGATGGGACAGGAACCACGCGGATTTGAGCGTGATTTCCAATGTGCGGTGAAGCTGGTTGCTGCTGATACCCTTCTTGCTGGAGCACATCAGGTGGATTGCCTGGAGCCACTTGTGAAGTGGAATGTGGCTTTCCTCGAAGATGGTGCCAATGCGAACGGTGAACTGCTTGCGGCACTCTGCACACTTGTAGAGGCCATGACGTTCAATGCCTTCCGGGTTCTTTTTGGACGCCTTGGAACGAACACCTTCCAGCTTGTAATGCTTGCCAAGGTTTCCGCAATGCGGGCAGGAACGGCCATCGGCCCAGAGAATGCTTTCCACATGCTCAAAGGCTGCTTTTTCGTCGTAGAAGTGTGCGCGGCTCAAAACGGACATGACATTTACCTCAACTTGTTGATTCCAATATAGGAATCAGAATTGGGTTTGTCAAATATAATATCGCCAATAAATTCTTGGTGCCCAGAAGAGGACTCGAACCTCCACACCGTTGCCAGTACCAGCACCTGAAGCTGGCGCGTCTACCAATTCCGCCATCTGGGCATTGCCCCTTGACGGAGCGGGCTGACCTTTAAGGCGCGCCAACTGTCATGTCAACGCCATAATGGGCAGTTGCTGACAACAGTCACGATCTTTTGCTACTGCGGCGAAAAGCGCGTCACCGGCGGCCTGTTTGCCCTGCAAGCCGGTTCCCAAACCGGGGCAAAACCGCTATTGGGAAACCAGTGCGCTAGCTCTTGAGGCAATGCGCAAGCCAACAAATATGTCCGGCGTCATCGTGGCCGGATCCAAGCCAGACGGGGATTTCATGCGCATTGATGAAGCACCAAAGCTCGTTACCGTATTTGGCGGCTCCGGTTTCGTTGGGCGGCATGTGGTCCGCGCGCTTGCCAATCGTGGCTACCGGGTTCGCGTTGCGGTTCGCAGGCCCGATCTTGCATTCGACCTGCAGCCGCTCGGCAATGTCGGCCAGATCAAGGCTGTCCAGGCCAATCTTCGCTATCGCTGGTCGGTGGACCGCGCGGTCGAAGGTGCCGATGTCGTCATAAACCTTGTCGGCATATTGAAGGAATCAGGCCGCCAGGACTTCGCCTCCGTGCAGGAATTCGGAGCTCGCGCCGTGGCGGAAGCCGCCCGTGCTGTCGGTGCCCGCCTCATTCATGTCAGCGCGATAGGCGCAGATGCCGGTTCCGCTTCGCATTATGGCGCCACCAAGGGCAGGGCTGAGGCTGCCGTCCTCGAAACCGTCAGGGATGCGGTGATTTTCCGTCCCTCCATCATATTCGGTCCCGAAGACAATTTCTTCAACCGCTTAGCGGCCATGGCGCGGCTGTCGCCGGTACTTCCCGTCATCGGTGCGGAGACCAGGTTCCAGCCGGTCTATGTCGGCGATATTGCCGAGGCTATTGCGCTTGCCACCGACGGTGCTGTAGCCGGCGGCAAGGTCTATGAACTGGGCGGGCCGGAGGTTAAAACCTGCCGTGAATGTTTGAACACCATGCTGACAATCATCGACCGTAACCGGCTGGTCGTGAACCTGCCCTGGTTCATGGCGAAGGCTGTAGCACGCCTTACAGGCTGGCTTCCCGGCGCACCCGTGACGCTTGACCAGGTCATCATGCTGCAAAGCGACAATGTGGTGTCGAATGAGGCCATCAAGGCTCGCCGCACTCTGGATGGCATCGGAATCACGCCGCGCTCCATGGCCGCGATCCTGCCCTCCTATCTTGTTCGTTTCCGCCCGGCTGGACAATTTACCCGCAAGGGCGCGGCCTGATCGGCAACGCATGGCCTGGCCGACGCGGAAATGATGCTCGCCTCGCTCCTGCCGCATGAGGTTGGCACAATTTCCGCGGCAATCCTCGTCGGTGCCAGTTTCCTTACCTCGGCGCTTACTGCTGCCTTCGGCATTGGCGGTGGTGTAGCAATGATCGCGTTGATGGGCGGCTTGCTGCCGGTTTCAGCGCTCATCCCTGTTCATGGCGTTATCCAGCTTGGTTCCAATGCAGGACGGCTCTGGGTCCAGCGCCGCCATGTCGGCTGGTTCGCGGTGCTACCCTTTCTTGCCGGCTCCGTAATCGGGGCGCTGGTGGGTACGAGCTTCGTGGTTCGTCTTGATGACGGACTGCTCAAGGTCCTGCTCGGATTGTTCATCATGGTTGTGACGTGGATGAAGTTTCCCGCCCTGCAAGGGGGCGGTGCAGGCATGGCTGCAGCGGGTGGTCTCATCACCACCTTCATGACCATGTTCTTTGGCGCCACGGGTCCGTTGACTGCCTTGTTTTTCGAAAAGCTGTTTGCCGACCGACGCGCCTATGCCGCGTCCCATGCCGCTGCGATGACCGCACAGCACAGCTTGAAGGTCGCGGCCTTTGCCCTTGCCGGATTTGCATTTGCCCAGTGGCTGCCTCTGATGGCAATGATGATCGCATCCGGTCTTGCCGGAACGATGGCAGGTTCTGTGCTGCTGCTGAAAATACCGGAAACCGGATTTCGCAAGGTTTTTCGTTGGCTTCTGACCCTGCTGGCACTGGACATGATCCGGCGCGGTATTCTGCTGCTGGCCTGAACTTGTCCTTTTGAGGCAAGCCTGCTCACTGTGCCGGCTGCGCAACCTCGGTGGCACTGCCACGCAGATCAACCGGGCCTGCATCTGCCTTCGATCCGGCTGGCGTCATGAACATGAGCCCGGCAATGCCAAGCGCACCAACAAGGATGCGCCAGATTGCAAATGGAGCAAAGCCGTGACGCGAGACGAAATCAAGCAGGTAGCGCACCACGATTACCGCACTGACAAAGGCCATGACAAAGCCTGCGCCAATGATCGGCACATCGTCGAAGCTCAACAAGTCGCGGTTCTTGTACAGGTCATAGGCAAAGGCGCCCGCCATGGTCGGCATGGCGAGGAAAAACGAGAATTCTGCCGCCGAGCGCTTGTCGGTGCCCATCAGCAGAGCGCCGGCAATGGTGGCACCCGAGCGCGATGTTCCAGGCACCAGCGCAAGGCACTGGAACAGACCTATCTTCAGGCACAATGACAGGGGATAATCCATGATGTTGGTATGAACGGGCTTCAGCGGCAGCAAATCGATCCACAGCAGGATCACACCGCCGACAATCAGCATGATGCAGATCAGCATCGGCGATTCGAACAGGATCGTCTTGATGATGTCATGCAGCGCGACCCCGGCAAAGGCAGCCGGCAGGAAGGCGATGAGGATGCCGGCAACGAACCGTCTCGCCCTGGCGCTGTTAGGAAGTTCGGCGGCCAGATGCACCAGCCGCATGAAATAGACCATCAGGATTGCAAGGATGGCACCCAGCTGGATCAGCACCTCGAAGGTTTTGCCGGTGGATTTGAAGCCGATGAAATGTCCCAGCAGCAGGATGTGACCGGTCGAGGAAACAGGAATGAACTCCGTCAGGCCTTCCACCAGTCCGAGGATCAGGGCACCTGTGATGGTCTGGTCAGCCATGGTAAGACCTGTCTTGAATAAGCACTTGATGCGGACTTCCAGATTGCAGTTCGCGTAATGAAAGCGGGGAACCGGCCCGGAAAAAGGCGAAGGATGATTCGCGGCTCATTCTATACCGGCTTCGGCCAGAGATTGCACTATCGCGGCGAAAGACATATTGAGGCACTCATATGGTTTTCCGCCCTGCTGGCGGGAAGAACGACACCAGTTGTGGAATGCCCGGATGCTGAAACTGTACCACCACCCGATGTCAGGGCCGTCACGTTACATACGCCTGTTGCTGGCCGAATTCGCGCTTTCAGCAGAACTCACCGAAGAAAAACCATGGCTCCGCCGCCAGGAATTCCTGGCCCTCAATCCGGCTGGAGCATTGCCGGTTCTCATTGATGGTGACGTGGATCCAGTTTGCGGGGCAACGATTGCCGGAGAGTTTCTCGACGAGACGGCCGGCGCCATGATGCGCGAAAAGCGCCTGATGCCGGAAAATCCGCATGCCCGTGCCGAAGTCCGCCGCCTTGTGGAGTGGTTCACGCAGAAATTCGAAAACGAGGTCTCGCGTTATCTGGTTGGCGAGCGCGTTTTCAAGCAGCTGATGCGGCCGGAGGAGGGTGGTGGATCACCCGATGCAGCACTGATCCGCGCGGGCAGGGCCAATCTCAAGAGCCATATGAAATATGTTGGCTGGCTGGCCGCATCGCGCAACTGGCTTGCCGGAACCCGGATTTCGCAGGCCGACATGGCCGCTGCCGCCGCATTGTCGGTGATGGACTATCTGGGTGAGATTTCCTGGGAGAACGAGCCGGCAGCGCGCGACTGGTATACCCGCGTCAAGTCACGGCCTTCCTTCAGGCCGCTGCTTGCCGACAAGGTGCCTGGCCTGCCTCCCGCCTCGCACTATATTGATCTGGATTTTTGAGACCTTGCCAAACACCCACCGGGACCGGATCAGACGCGAAGCAACCATTCTCGGTTTTGATGCATGCCGGTTCACCAGCGCCATCCTGCCGCTCGAAACGGGGGCACGGCTTCAGCGCGCCATCGCCGACAGTCATCATGCCGGCATGCACTGGTTGGCGGATACGGTTGAACGGCGCAAATCGCCCGGCGCCATGTGGCCCGATGCCAGGAGTGCCATCCTGCTCGGTGTCAATTACGGCCCCGACGGCGACCCGCTGCGCACGCTTGCAAAGCGTGACCGGGCCACGATCTCGGTCTATGCCAGAAACCGTGATTATCACGACCTCATCAAGGGACGGCTGAAGACACTGGCCTCGAAACTGGTGTCGTTGACCGGTTGCGAGGTGAAGGTGTTTGTCGACACTGCCCCGCTGATGGAAAAGCCCATGGCAGCCCAGGCTGGTCTTGGCTGGCAGGGCAAGCATACCAATCTGGTGTCGCGCGAATTTGGTTCATGGCTGTTTCTTGGCTCGATCCTGACGACCGCCGAACTTGAACCGGACGATCCGGAAACCGACCATTGCGGCAATTGCCGTGCCTGCCTCGATATCTGCCCGACCCAGGCTTTCCCCGCGCCTTACCGCCTCGATGCGCGGCGCTGCATTTCCTATCTCACCATCGAGCACAAGGGCATGATCCCTGTGGAATTCCGCAATGCGATGGGAAACCGCATCTATGGCTGCGACGATTGCCTGGCGGTCTGCCCGTGGAACAAGTTTGCCAGCGAGGCAAGGGAGGTAGGGCTGAAGGCGCGCGATGATCTGGGCAATCCGTCACTTGAAATGCTCGCGAAACTCGACGATGCCGGTTTTCGTGCCTTGTTTTCGGGATCACCCATCAAGCGTATCGGTTTGAACCGTTTCCTTCGCAACGTCCTCATTGCCATCGGCAACTCCGGCGACAAATCCATGATTGTCATTGTCCGAAAACTATTGGGCAATGACGACCCCGTGATCCGCGGAACATCCGTCTGGGCCCTGTCACGGCTTCTTGACCGAAAAGACCTTGTTGTCGTCGCCGGCGAGGTGCAGGAGCATGACCCGGTAGTCCAGGCTGAATGGGCAATGGCGCTTGAAACCGCAAGGAAAAACCGATGAACAATCTGCTGATCCTGGGTGCCGGCTTTTCCGGATTTGCTGCAGCATGTGCCTGCAGGGCGGCCTTCGACCAGATTCACGGAACAACCAGAAGCCGGGACCGGTTTGCGCAATTGCGCGAAGCAGGAATTTCGCCGCTGGTTTTCGACGGTGATATCCGGTCTGCGATTGACGCAGATCTTGAAGCGGCAATTGTCACTTCCACGCATGTACTGATCTCCGTCGCACCCACGGGCGATGGCGATCCGGTACTTGGCTGCCTCGCCGAATACCTTGCGGTGGCCCCGAACCTGCAATGGCTTTGCTATCTGTCGACGGTGGGTGTCTATGGCGACCATGACGGTGAATGGGTGGACGAGGACAGCGAATGCCGTCCGGTCTCAAGGCGATCCGTGCAGCGGGTCGAAGCCGAAGCCCGGTGGCAGCAACTTGCCGCGAAGCTTTCGCTCCCGCTTGCGATCTTCAGACTATCGGGCATTTACGGCCCAGGTCGCAATGCCTTCGTAAATATCGAGAAGGGAACCTCGCGTCGGCTGGTCAAGCCAGGACAGGTTTTCAACCGCATCCACCGCCACGATATCGGCGAGGCGGTGAGGCTTGCCGCAGCGCTGAAGGCAGACGGTACCTTCAACATCACCGACAACGAACCAGCACCGCCACAGGATGTCGTGACCTGGGCCCATTCCCTCCATGGCAGCACACCACCACCGGAACAGGATTTCGGGACAGCTGAGTTGAGTCCCATGGCCCGCTCATTCTATGGGGAGAACAAACGGGTCTCCAACGCTAAGTCAAAGCGTGTCCTTGGGCTTGAATATGTCTATCCCGATTATCGTGCCGCATTGACGCGGATGTGGCAGGAAAATGACTGGCGCTGATATCTCCGGCCGTGCATCAAATGACAGTCCCTGCTCGCGGCAAATTGATGAAGAATTTCGCCAACCAGTAAAATGATAGCGAAATTGCCAAGCAATGTTTCATGAAGCCGGGGCTATGTGTTGGCCGGGTTCAAGCAACGCATTCTGGCAATTAGCAGGGCAGATGCCTCCACTGAAAGCGGACTGTCAGGGTGAAGCAACCACAGGCGGATACCGGTATGGGAAGGCTCGAATTCATCGTCAAGGAGGGCAAGTGGGTCACTGCGAAGGAAGCGCAGGCCAAGCGGGAACGCTTCGGCAGTGATTTCGAGTTCCATGCAGTCGATCCCGAAGCCGAGGCCCGGTCCAGGCGCGCGCGACTCGATTGCTGCCTGACCTGGGCATCCTATTACGTGCTGGTTTATGCCTCGGCTTGCATCTTCCTGCCGGCACAGGCGGCCCAGGCGTTTGAAGTGCTGGGGTCGACCGTTTCCCGCACCACTGGTATTCTCGTCGAGCGCCAGCCGGAAAGTTACGCACTGCCTTCGGCATTGCTTGTGCCCCGCCAGTTTGAAGCTGAGCAATGGCCGTTGCGCGGTTCCAGCGACATAGATTGATTGCCCGGGTCACTTCTCATCCAGCTCCACACTTGTGATCTGGCGTGACGGCATTAATGTCGTCGCATACACCAGTGAAGGATTTGGATTTGCCGGAAAAGACAGTCATAGCACTTGATGACGTATTTGCCCGCTCGACAACAGCACTGCGCCTGCATGGTGCAAGTGACTGGATAGCCGATGAGGTCGCCAGGGCAATCACCCGCTCCGAAGCCCAGGGCAATGTGATTTGCGGCCTGTATTATCTCGAAAGCTATTGCAGGCAGCTGGTATCCGGTCGTGTCAACGGCACGGTCGAGCCGGTGGTTTCACATCCCCGTCCGGGCTCGGTCCTGTCCGATGCGCGGTTCGGCTTTGCCCAGCCGGCTTTTGCGCGAGCGCTTCCTGCAACAATTGAGGCGGCTAGGAAAAATGGAACGGTTTCACTGGCTGTCGCCCATTCGCATACCTGCACCTCGCTTGGCTATTTCACGTCGCAATTGGCTGAAGCCGGAATGCTTGCCATCGGCTTCACCAACGCGTCAGCTGTAGTAGCCCCTCCAGGTGGCAATCGCCCGGTATTGGGCACCAACCCGGTTGCCATGTCTGTTCCTGCCCGCAATGGCGGCATTGCTTTTGGATTCGATCATTCAACCAGTGCTGTTGCGCTCGGAAAAATCACGATGGCCGCCGCTGCGGGGGAGCCGATCCCGCTCGGCTGGGCGGTGGACAGCGAAGGGCGCCCCACCACCGACGCCAAGGCCGCGCTCAAGGGCGCGCTGGTGTCTGCTGGTGCGCACAAGGGATACAGTTTCGGCCTGATGGCAGAAGTGCTGGCGAGCGCATTGACCGCTTCTGCTGCCTCGCGCGATGTGCGCGCGTTGAAGGCCCCGGAAGGTCCGCCACATGACCTTGGGCAGTTCTATCTTGTCATTGATCCCGCGACGATTGCCGGCGACGGCTTCTTCGACCGTATTGAGGCGCTGGCTTCCGCTGTCGGCGAGCAGGAAGGAGCGCGCCTGCCTGGCAGCCGCCGCGCCGAAACCGGCAGCGCAAGCATTGACACTGCCCTTTGGCATCTCACCCTCTCGCTGAGCGAGGAAAGAGCCGCCATTGGAAACTGACTACGCAATCATCGGTGGCGGGGTTGTCGGGCTTGCCGTAGCCTGGGGGCTGTTGCGGCGCGGTAGGAGCGTCGCTGTTCTCGATGGCGGCGATGGCGGGTTTCACGCCAGTCGGGGCAATTTCGGTCTGATATGGGTACAATCAAAAGGCCTGAAAGAGCCGCGCTATGCGCGATGGAGCCAGCGCTCCGCTGCGGCATGGGCAGGCTTTGCCGATGAGCTTTCAGAGAATACCGGCATAGATCTCGCTCTTGAACAGCACGGCGGATATGACTTCCATTTCACCGAGGAAGGCCTTGCCGAAACGGTCGCCAGCTATGAGGCCCTGAAACGGCAACTTGGTGGTGATTACCCCTTCGAGGTGCTGGGCAACAATGCCTTGCGCAAGGAGGAACCGGCGACTGGCCCTGGTGTTGCCGGCGCGATCCTGCATCACCAGGATGGCCATGCCAACCCGCTGCGCCTGCTGATGGCGCTGGCAGATGATGTTCGCCGCCAGGGTGGCAAGGTAATGACCGGAAAGACCGTCGATGACGTGGCTGGTCCTGGTCCATATACCGTCCATTGCAACGATGGCACGATTGTGCGCGCAGGCAAGGTGGTCCTCTCCGCCGGGTTGGGTGCGATCACGCTGGGTCCGCGGCTTGGCTTTGTCGCACCGATCAGGGCACAACGCGGCCAGGTGCTCATAACCGAGAAATTGCCGAAATTGCTGAACCGGCCGTCCGGCACCATCCGGCAGGTCAATGAGGGTGGTGTCCAGATCGGCGCTACCAATGAAGAGGTCGGGCTCGACGACAATGTCACGCTGCCGCAGATCGCGGCGCTGGCTGCCGATGCCGTGCGGGTATTCCCGGCTCTGGCCCGCGCACAACTCGTCCGCTCATGGGCTGCATTGCGGGTTTTGTCACGCGATGGCCTGCCGATCTACCAGGAAAGCCCGCTACTGCCGGGCGTTTTTCTCGTCACCTGCCACAGCGGCATCACCCTGGCCGCAGCCCATGCGCTGATCCTCCCGGACTGGCTGGAAGGATCGCCCTCTGCCCCCGATCTTGCCGCGTTCAGCGAAGCGCGTTTTTCCGCCCGGGAAGATTCTGGCCCGCGAGGCACTTGATCATAGGCGATCCGCCTCAGCCTTCCACCATCATGCCAAGCACGATCAGTACCTGGTAGTCGCGCTTGTCGCACCCGGTCACGGAGGGCATGGAGATATCCGGCCCCATCGGGAACACGCTGATCGGTGTCTTGTCCGGGCTGCAGGACTGGCCATCGCTGCGTTCGGTGTAAAGTGCCGCCCGGCAGCGCAGATGCGTGACATCATGCAGCGTCGCGTCATCGCCAAGGCTCCAGGCCTGTTTGCCTGCAGCATCCGGTGCCGAGACTTCCAGCACAGCTGTCTTCTCGCGGCCGCCGGTCACGACATATTTCCCGGCCGGCAACGGGAATACAGGCGCTTCCATGATCAGGCCATGTTCCTCAAGCCACCACGCCTTTTGGTCGAATTTCCAGCCGTCCGGCGCGATGCCGCCATTGCTCACGAGCGTCGCCAGGTCGGATATATTGACGCCGCGGGGACCGGGATCGACCTGCCACAAGCCCCATTCCTGCGCATCACTGCCGGAACGGGCAGCCGTATTGCCGAGCGCGGCGATATACTGGGTTTCCCCGCGAACGAATTTCGGCGCGGCATCTGCACCACCTGCCATGGGACCCGAAACAAGAAGCATCGCCAATGCGAGCCAGATATTGAGTTTCATTTCCGTAATCTCCTCCGCAACCCCGATGGTGCCAATAGGTTGATACGCTGCTGGTGTGAACCCGGATCAGGTCCGCAATCCTTACCCGGTTGATACTGCACCCGGCAACCTTTGTGCCTTCTGAAGGGGTGGACATGAACGGTCGCAAGTGGTGGTGTCAGACAAACACGAACCAGTCCCAGGTTTCTGAAAACACAACGCCCCGCTCCGCTCTGAAAATCCGATACGATGCAATAAGTCTGGGAGAGCGAAGTCTCGCACCGCGCCCCGGCAGGAATGTTTCTGTTCGCCAGCTTAGCAGTTCAGAAAAAGCAGGCCAAATGAGCGGGGCTTCTTGAGAGGTGGTGATTACAAGGCCTACCTGGCCAGTTACTTCGAGGCGCTCGTCGGCGAAGCATTCAATGGACCTCGGTGGCGGGAACAGGTCCGCCGCTCTGACAGGCCCATGACTGCCTGCAGATGCGCGACGGCTTCGCGCTTGGCAGCGGGCCCTACCATTTTTTGATAGTGGGAGCCCGCAGGGCGGACGTCGCGAAGTACCGAGGCTTCCAACATCTGGTCCGCGAGCAACTTCTTCAGCTTGACGTTCTCGTCTTCCAAGGCCTTCAGCCGTTTGGCGTCGGACACGTCCCCTCTCGGCGTTTACTCGCAAACGCCTGCCGGGCAGTGCATTCCGCCATACTTCGCTTTCCAATTATACAGCGTGGCTTCCGATATCCCGTGCCGACGGCGTATATCCGCAGCCTTCGCGCCCGCCTCTTGCTCGCGCAGAGCCGTGATGATCTGCTCTTCGGTAAAACGCTTTCTCTTCAACTGTCCATCCTTCAATCAAGGCCGGACTCTATTCCCAAATGGAGGAAAAAACTCAGTGGCAGGTCAGCTTAAGTAAACCATCGCGGCATCATCAAGCCTGCCAGTGGCGCGTGCGGCATTCGATGCCGCCTGCCTTGCTCGCCCAGCCGCAACGGTGATGCTTTGTAACCTGGCTCAGATTATTCGTGTGCAGGAGGCAGAAATTAGGCTACTGGCTGCTGAGAAAATCGCCAGAAAACCGACTTCACAAACACCGAAAAGTGGCACCAAACCGGAATAAAATTAAAAACACGAAATAGAACAATAATTTAACAAACCAAAATGGCGGAGCGGATGGGCCTGATATCCAACCTTCTCTGCGAGCGCATAGCTGCCTAAGCTCGTGAAATCCCTCCGCTGTCTATTGCGCCCCTTGATGCCGGCGCCCTGACTCTGCTCTCGTTCAAGTGATCGCAGAGCGCTTCCGGGCACACTCCATTGTGCAGCCGCTTCGCCAGGTCATGTTGACAAATGGCGCACCCAGAGGCGAGAAAGGCGCTGCGCGGGCGCCACCAGTGCGCATTTCCCCTTTCCTTCCTGCTCGCTCTGACATCTCGAGCCTATCCGGTCTGTTCTATTCCTCGTTTGGTCTGCCAAGTTGGATCAGCTCATTCGGATTGGGTGTGTTGCGGATATGGCCCCACGATTGGCCGGACCCGGCAATCACTTCCCCCCAAATCCCAAAGCGGCCATAAGTGCCTTCAAATAATCACCCGACATCTGCCGCCCGATCCGAGAGTCATAGCCAATCATGTCGGCGGCATGAAACACCCCTTTGTAGGTCTTCAGGGTGCATGGAACATGAGCGGCCACAAGCCGCGCGGCGTAGCTGCGCACTTCGTCCAGAAAAGGTCGGCCTCGCCAACTGACAGAAATGCAGGCGGCAGGCGCGATAGATCATCAGCGGTAGCTGGAACCGCCGCATCGGACGGCTCTTGCCCGCCTAGATACATACCCACGCCATAAGGGAGGACTCCGCGGCCATCGAGGCACATCCATTCTTCCTGAGGCCGTATCATGGCGATTGTCCAGCATTGGATAGAGCAAGAGTTGGAATGCAACTTTGGGGCCACCCATATCCCGGTTGTAAATCGCAAGACCAGCGGCCAGACCTCCGCCCGCGCTTGCACCTCCTATCGCGATTCTTCGGATCGATTTCGAGGGTTTCTGCTTGGGACACTATCCAGTTCAAGACGGTCCAAGCGTCCTCCAAAGCGGCCGGATACGGGTGTTCCGGAGCAAGTCGGTAGTTCACAGAGAATACCCGTACCCCGCGCATTCCGCGAATAGAGGACCAAACCACTGATCGTTACCGTGACCTACGACAAATCCGCCGCCGTGTAGCCATAGCAGCGCCGCCTGGCTTTGCCCTGGTGTCGAAGGCCGGAATTCGTAGACCTCCACGGCATTTTCCAACCCTTCAATAATGTGTTCGACGGGTCGCTTCGCGTTGGGGAAGAACCTTTCAGGTTCGATTGGTAGATTGGTTGCCCGAAACGTGTCGAGCGTATCAGTGTTGAGCGGAGGGCTTTGAGGCGCCTTTTCTACCCACAGACGTAGTTCCGGGTCGATCCAGGGTTTTTTCAATTGATTGACTCCAGCGCTAACAAAGACTTCAGCGGCGTTTCAGAAGAATTTCGACCTTGTTTCGGCGGTGCCAGGAGACGTCTTTCCGTTTGGGTGAGGTCGAGTGATGTCAGATACCATCATCTCCATCCTATAAAGCTTTGCAGAGGCAGCGAAATTGGCGCGGCCGCGATTACCGCTTGTCCGAAGCTGATTGCATGGGCCAAGCCAAGACCTCAGCCAACCGTGGCTCAAAGGTTTGGCGGGCCCGTTTGTTAACCCATTACTCTGGTAAGTGGCTGCATCAGTCGACATTCAAGGTTCTCCGACACCTGCCCCAGCCAGTTGGACCAAGCCGTCCTCATCCATCAGATAGGTGCCGCCCAACAGCACACCGATCCGGTGTTCCTCGTCCAGCAAGCATGCGTGAAGGACAAAAGTCATTCCTGGTAATACTGGATCGAGATTGGTGCGCGTTATTCCAAAGGGTTCCAACCAGGTTGGCGGATATCCGATACCCACACAGTAGCCGAACCGCATGGCAAAAGTATCCGGCAGCCCCTCCGAACGAAGAATGTCCAGCGCGGGGGCTTCGATTTCGGCTGCGGGAATGCCTGGCTGCGCGGCTCGATTCCGCCGCGAGACAGCGGCGCGCAACGTGGTAATACCAAGCGGCCTTGGGGTCCGGATTACCGATTGCCAAGGTCTGAATTCCGACTGCATGGTAGCGCTGATGAACCGCACCAAATTCAACATGCACCAAGTCGCCGTTTTGAAGCAGTCGCTCAGAAGGGGTGCCATGCACATGGTGGGCCCGCACGCCTGAAGCCATTTCAATTGGGACTGCCCAATAATCCGATCCGGCTCCACGCAGCGCCCTCTATTTCACTGGCGATCTGGCGTTCACTAACACCTGCGCGTGCGGTGGCTCGCAATGCCAACAGTCCGTGTTCGACCATCTCGCCTGCTTTACGCATCAAAGCAACTTCGTCCGGCGTCTTTATGACCCGTAGACGCGCAATTGCAGCGGAAATGTCTTTCGGCGCGATGCCGGATGTGGTCATGATGTCACTGGCCAGCGCATGATTCAGCGCTGCAGATTGTGCATCCCATCCGAAGCGCGCTTGTGAATCAAAACTAGCGTCCAAAACCTCGGCCAATGCGCTGGCGGACTGTCGATGCCGAAATGATAGAGCCTCAGGTCAAGATCTGCGCCGCCATCTGGCAACATCGGCGCGTCGGCCGCCCAGATCACCATGCGGGGCCGCGGCAGGCGGGCGACAAGATTAAGGCCTGGGGCGTGTTGACACCAGCGAATGAATCATGGCCGAGAAAATAGTATTGTGCTGCGGGATCAAAGAGTATCGCTGCCTCAAGTTCATGGGCTTCGACCACCGAGAGTGCTGCCCTGATCTGATCCGCGTGCACCATAACAACTCAGGAACCGGATGCTTGTTCTGATGCCAACCCTGGTCGGACGCCAAGTCCCATGGACGCATCGATCACGCTGCCATGCAGAGGCGTAGAATAGGCCGATGACAGAAACAGGATGAGCGTCGCTATCTCGATAGGCTCGATCAGCCGCCCTTTGGGCAGCCTTGCGACATAGGCTCGACGTTCCGGCTCCGACAGTTTGTCTAGGGTACTCGCCTGCAACATCCGCGTGTTGATTGCGCCGGGACTGATGGCGAATACGTCGATATCGTCATGCACATGCTCGGCCGCAAGGGCGTGTCAGGAAGGCGATTGCAGATTTGCTCATGCCGTCGGAGAGGCGAAATCCGGGGATCTGGGTTGTACCGCCGCCGACAGAGCTCATGTTGATGATCTTGGCGGGGCTGCTGATGTCTCGCGCGCTCCGCTCAGACAGAAAGGCCTGAACCATCGCCAGCGTCCCATCGGCGTTGATCAAGAGCATGGCACGGTCCTGCTCGCCGAAAGTTTCGCCATAGGCGGTGACGGTCGCCGACCCGACGGCAGCGTTGTTGACGAGGATATCGACATTACCGAACAGCGCGAAAGCGTCTTGCATGCAGCGCTCGACGGAGCCCCGTTCCATCAGATTCAGACCGAGGGCGCGAACGTCGTCGCCCAGACTGGCGGCAAAGCTGGCCGCGTGTTTCGGATCTTCGAAACCATCGGCATAGGTCAGGATCACGCGCAAGCCATGCGCTACCATCGCCTTGACAGTTTCGCGCCCAACGCCACCCATACCACCGCTGACCAGAGCAACTTTGCCTTTCAGAGTCGGGTCGTAGAAAATGGGTGACCCCGTGCTGTCGTTTTGCGGTTCAATCATTCGGGTATCCCTCCCTGCAGGACGGTCGCATAGTCTGCGGCGTCGATGTTTCGACCGCTCAGCACACACAGGATTGTGCCGGTCAGGGCCGGGTCATGGATGGCTGCTGCAAGGGCAGTGGCCGATGCGCCTTCGGTGACGATCTTTGCTTTCTCAAAAGCAGGCGGATCGCGTCGGTTGTCTGCTCCAGCGTCACCACCGAACTGCGGCGCACGAGCTGCCGGGCGGCAGACCATACCCCGTCAATGACAGTCGGTGCGCCTATGGCCTTTACGAAGGATCGCTTCATCGGGACGGTCACAGGGTGCCCGGCGGTCAACGCGGCGGTTACGGGCGTTGCCACATCGGCCTCGACCGCGATGACCTCGGCCTTGTGGCCCAGACGGTGCAACGTGCTGGCAGTGCCTGTGGTCAGACCACCGGCGCCGTATGGCGTCAGCACCAGATCCACATTCGGCACCTGCCGTGCGATCTCGAGTCCGATGGAAGCGTGACCGGTGATTACAGCCTGATCGGTGACCGGATAGATATAGCTCCAGTCCGTGTCGGGAGAGGTTTGGCCAGCGCATAAGACCAGTAGGTTTCGTCACTGACGACACGGACCTCGCCGCCATTCGCGCGCACGCCTTCCATCTTGGACTGCGGAGCGTGGGCATACATGTAGGCGGCCATGGGCACTCCGGCGATGCGCGCCGCGGTTGCGACAGCATAAGCCATGTTGCCGGAGCCGACAGTGCAAACGCCACCCGAAATCTCAGAACGTGGGCGCGACAAGACGGCATTTAGCGCGCCGCGAAGCTTAAAAGCACCCGCTTGGTTGTGCCCTTCGTCCTTGATGAAGATCCGCTTGCCGGGAAGGTCAAGCGGCAACTCAATAACAGGGCTTTCCTCAACATGGGGTGCGATCCGCTTTGCGGCCTCGATGATCTCTGCTAGCTCGGTATGCGCACAATGGCACGCTGCTTGTCGGTCGACATTATCGGGTTCCGACAAAATAGGGGATGCCAATCTGCGACGGCGACAGACTGGAATGCTCTTTGATCAGTTGCAGGGCCAGATCAACGTCGCGTGCCAGCGCTGCCTCCATAAGGCTTGTGTGTTCTTCGATCGACATGCGTCGTTCAATACCTTCGATCGCGCGCAGCGCCGTCTCGTCGCCCTTGTCAGCCCGATTGGCCGAGGGCAGGAGCACAAAGGCTTTCTGATGACGGCGGAAGTGATCATAGATGCTGCGATAAAACGCCAGAAGATGCTTTGACCCCGCAGCGCCGACCAAAGCCATGTGGAATTCGATATGGCGTTCTTCCCACCGTTCCAGTTCGGGCAGGTCCGGGTCGCGCAAATCGAGTTTTGAGTTGCCGAGCCTCCTATGCGCGGCAAGGAGATTGACTTCCCAGTCTTCATCACCCCGTTCGATTGACCTGGTCAGGAGTTCCGTCTCTATCGTTGATCGGGAAAAAGCAGATCTTCGAAGTCTTCCGCACTCAGGGGCGTTGTGTAATAGCCGCGATTGTGATGGAGCTTGACGAATCCCTCGGCTTCGAGCCGGGCCAAGGCTTCGCGGATCGGCGTAATTCCGACATCATAGTTCGTTTTCAAAGCCTCGATGCGCAGCGGCGCATCGTCCGTCAGACGACCGCTGAGGATGTCCTGCTTGACCCTCAGATAGGCGATTTCAGATTTTGGTAGTGTTTGCATTTCGGCCATTCTTGGTCCTATCGAGCCTGCGCAACCTTGCGCAAGAATTGCTGGGTTCGAGGCTCTGTCGGAGCATCGATTACGCTCGTGGGCGGGCCTTGCTCGACGATCCGGCCCTTGTCGAAGAAGCAAATGCGGTCGGAAATGTCGTGGGCAAAGTCGATCTGATGGGTGACCATCAGCATGGTGTAGCTGTGTTTGACGGCCAGTGTTCGTATTACCGAGGTGACCTCTTCAATCGTTTCGGGATCCAATGCGGAAGTCGGTTCGTCGAAGACGAGTATCTCCGGCTGCATCGCCAGAGTGCGGGCAATGGCAACCCGCTGCTGCTGTCCCCCGGACAATTGGGCCGGGTAATGGCTCTGCTTGTCGCCCATGCCGACCATTTCCAACAGTTCCTGCGCCCGCTTGCGGGCCTCGTCACGTGTGACGCCCATGGCCATCGTCGGTGGTTCGGCGCAGTTTTGCAGTACCGTCAGATGCGGAAACAGGTTGAAGCTTTGAAACACCATGCCCAGCTTGCGCCGCATCTTGCGCAAATGTGCGGTTGAGGCGGGCACGAGCTGGCCGCCCTGCTCCATCTTGTTCAGCGGTTCACCGTCAATGCGAATGACGCCGTCTTCGATGCTTTCCAACGTCATCAGACAGCGCAGAACCGTCGTCTTGCCGGACCCGGAAGGACCAATGATCGTGACCACCTCACCCTCGGCGATAGACAGGTCCAGCTTGTCCAGGACGGCCAACGCTCCATAGCGCTTGGTCACGCTCTCGAAACGGATTTTCTCATTTGCCATGGCGAGTTCCCGTCATCATGTACCGCTCAACCAGACGGATCAGAAATGCCGATCCGAGGCTGAGGGCAAGAAACAATATCCCCACAACCGTCAGTGGCTCGGTAAAACGATAGGTTTCCGAAGCAATCCGTTTCGCGGCATCCAACATCTCCGGCACGGCCACGAATGACAAAATCGGCGCCTCCTTGAAGGTAACAATCAGCAAGTTTCCCAGACTTGGGACGACCGGGCCGACGGCTTGCGGCAAAACTACATTTCGCCAGGTTCGGTAAGTGGAAAAATTCAGAACATGCGCTGCTTCCCATTGCCCTTTCGGAACCGCTTGCACTCCGCCGCGTAGGATTTCGGCGGCCGGCGCGGAGTTATAGATTCCCATCGCCAGGACTCCCGTCCAGAACGGCGCGAGATAGATGTTAATTTCTGGCAGAACGAAGAACAAAAAGAAAATGACGACGACCAAGGGCATGCCACGCATGAACTCGATGAATTCGCCTGCTACAAATGACAGGAGCGGGTTCGAAGCACGTCGTGCCATCATCAGGACCAGTCCCAAAACCAGGGAAAGAGCGAAGGCCAAAAACGTGACTTCCACCGTGACCCAGAGGCCCGGCAGAATTCGAGGCAATACTGTTTCGAAGGTGAAGTCCCAACGCCAGTCCATCACCGCACTCCAGTATGACGGTTGAGGATCTGTTCAATCTGCGCACCGGAGAACCGCGCAACTTGCGCCAGGCAAAAGTAGATAAGAGCCAGCACTGAAAAAATCTCGATGGTCCGAAACGTCATCTGGTTTTGGCGCACGGCTGCGGCGGTTACATCAACAAGTGTCACAGCAGAAACAAGTGCTGTGCCTTTCAGCAACTCGATAGTTATGTTGGTCATAGCTGGAACAGCGATCACGAGTGCCTGAGGCAAAATGATCCGGATGTACTTCTGCCAGCCCGAGATATTCAAGGTGATGCAGGCCTCAGTTTGACCTTTGGGCACTGCCTGAATCGCGCCGCGAATGGTTTCTGCGCCATAAGCCGCAGCATTTAGGCTGATACCCAAAACCGCGGCGGAAAATGCGGAAATTGTGATACCAAATTCAGGTAGGACAAAGTAGAGCCAGAAAAGAATGACCAGCAGGCTGACGCCGCGGAAAACCTCAATATAAATCCCGGATACCCAGCGAACCGCGGTCAGGTTGGAAGCCCTGCCCAATCCGGCAATGATAGAAATCACATAAGTCAACATGATAGAGGGAATTGCAACGGAGATCGTAACTGTGAGGCCTTTCAGCAATGAAGGCAGGAAATCTGCAACCGACGAAAAAACTGCGAAATAGAGACCAGCGAAAAATGCCAACGGAACGAGAATTGCTACGGGGCTACGAGATTTCATGCGGCACCACAATTGCAGGTCGGCTTGGAATACGATTTGACAATCGTACCTGGAGCAAATGGGCCAAACATGGACATTCTTGACGCCGCGCCTGTTCTGGTCCGGCGCTGTTGCACTGTAGCAAAGGGAATTCGAAACGTCACAAACACGATGAACGCATTGCCTTGTCCCATACTGCAAATCGGCGTGAAGCCTGAGCCGGACGCCGTCCCACTCTCTAGCGGCGGCAAATTATGCCGCCGCGTATTGATGCATTGTGCGATTCACTCCGCACAAAGAGTGGCGGTGTCCTGCAGTGGGAGTTCATCTGCTGTCAGACCATGTGCTTCAAGCAACTTGACATACTCGGGCGATGAAGTGAACTTCTTGAGTTCAACATTGAATGCCTCAACGAATGCCGAGTCCTCCGGCCTGAACGCGAATGCCCCGTGCGAAACACGGATCTTGCCGGCAACTTCGGCGAACGGCGGCACGGCTTCCAGTCCACCACCGGGCGTGCTCGCGATAATCTCGCGCGCGGATGGGCCGGAGATACCCCAAACATCAATTCTGCCGGCGAGCAAGGCCGCGATTCCGGTCGGGTTGTCGGGGAAACCAAAGATTTTGTCGCTCGCGACGCCGGCTCTGGAAGCATAGCCCTCCTGCGCTGTGCCCGGAACGACTCCGAGTAGAGCACCGGTGGCGGCAACGGATTCGTAGTTGCTCAGTCCTTTCGGATTGCCCGCGGCAACAATGAAGCCCTGCTGCATTCCGAAGAGTGGCTCGGAAAACTGAACTTCCGCACATCGTTCCGGCGTTATGTACATACCGGCTGCGACGACATCAAAGCGGTTCGCCTTCAGACCCGGGATCAACGCGCCCCAATCCGTATTGCTGAGCGTGTCGACTTTCCCTCCCATTCTCTCAAGAACAATCCTGAGGGTCTCGACATCAGTTCCCGTTATATTCCCGTTCCCGTCCTCATAGGAAAATGGCTTGAAGTTGTAGAAGGCGACCCGAAGTCCGTCTCCTTGAGCACGGTCCATCAGCGTGTCCGCGTTTGCGCCTCCCGTGGCACTCCCCATCGCCAAGAGTGCTACCGCCGTGGTCACTACTGTTCTACGTGTCAGATTCATTCTCTTCTCCCTGTGCTGGTGTCCAGTACCCACCTCTGTTCCGAGGCACTCTAGCAAGTATTTCATACACGATGACAGATCATATATGATTCTGTCAATCAGGCATTTTTGGACACCTATGTGCAATCTTGGTAAAGAACTCTGTGTCGGACTTCTTCTCGTCGATAGAAACGGTTTAGCGTTAAGAACTGCGGCTTTGTCAGGCTCTAGTAGAGCCATTGCGGTCACAGCCAGTTACAAGCGACGCCAGGCAGCAGTCGTGCTGCCGGCGCCGTTGAAGTTACCGCATCAGGTGACTGATCCCCGAACCTGAAACTCGGGTGCTTCGTAGGCTTTTGTTGTCACGACATCCGCAATAACATCAATCGCACACGCAACATCGTCTGAGTCTATGAATAGCTGCGTAAGGCCAAACCGCATCGCGTCAGGCGCCCTGAAGTCCCCTACTACGCCATGAAGTAGCGACCAATGCACTGCACCTGCAAACAATTGCTGCGTCAGCAATGGTCGCAAATGCAGGAGTCTGGATCGGGCCGCAGAGCGGTCATTGGTGCCCGACGCGGCGAACAACTGCTTACCGCCATCTACCGCCGCTCGGCCCCAACCTAAGGTGTCACCAGCCGAGTTCGAACGCAGTTCCAAGTCATGCAGACCGGACCTGGATACAACCCCGATCACGGGCCCCGGAAAATTGTTACTTTGCAGTGTCTTGCGACCTGAACGCTAAATCGGCGCAGTCATCAGGTCGGGAGAAAGCCGCCCCTGAGAGAACGCTTCCGGCCCGCCTGGCGCCGGGGCCAGTGCTCAGCCTTTCCCGCATAACCCTAGAAAACAACGCAAAAATCCGGCCGCAGCCGGATCGGGAGAACGCTTTCGCGGGGGCAAGTGGCGGAGAGAGAGGGATTCGAACCCTCGAGACGGTTACCCGCCTACACACTTTCCAGGCGTGCGCCTTCGACCACTCGGCCACCTCTCCGTTTATTCTGCCACGGCATCAGACCGTGGGGTCGAAGAGAAGCGCACGCCTCTCTTGCGGAGTGTTTCGGCGAAGCCGAAACAGGGGCGCCTTCGACCACTCGGCCACCTCTCCGTTTATTCTGCCACGTTGTTTGACCGTGGGGTCGAAGAGAAACGCACGCCTCTCTCATGGGATACTTCGGCAAAGCCTTGTGACAGAGCCTTGTGATACTGGCATCGACCATTGCCAGTTCTTCCTGCTTGATGAACGGATTGCGACGCCCGATCAGGCTGGCGCACTATACAAATAAGTTCTGTCGGTTCAAGCACTGAGTTGGAAATGTCTGCGCATATGCAAACAATCTTGCACCATTGCGAAATGGACGCCCTGACATTAGATTCATCCCTGCGTGCAGGTCGTGTCCGGATGGTGAAATCTGGTCGCAAATCGTGAAACTGGGGAAATGCGATGCTAAAGGCATTGTTCCGGGTCATCAGCCTGGCTTGTTTGGCAATAGCCCTCGTCTCGGGGGTGCTGGACCTTGCCCGATCCATTGCCGATTCAGCCCTGGTCCTGACACCTCTTCACATGGACTGGCAGCGCTTCAATCCCAGCTCGCTCGAGCTCGTCCGCCAGTTCATCACGCAAAACCTGTATCCCTTCTTTTGGGACCCCGTTTTTGTTACCCTGTTGAAATCACCGACATGGGCGTTATTCGCCATTCTTGCAATCCTGTTCTCGATCGGTGCGCGAAACCGTCGCCGCAGATGGCAGGAGAGCTTTCGCGATTGAGAATTGTGCCCATCGGAAAGCATGGGCTTGAAGTTTGCCGAAACCCAGCACGGGATAAACACAATGTTCTTGCTCGACATGTTCAACCACAAGCTCAAGCTGCCCGATAAGGCCCATGCCCTGCCGGGTCGCCCTGACCCATTGCCGACTGCGACGCACCATTTCGTTTCCGGCCACTCTCTGCATGAACCCTATCCGGCAGGCATGGAAAGGGCAGTCTTTGGCATCGGGTGTTTTTGGGGTGCCGAGCGCAAGTTCTGGGAAACACCCGGCGTCCATGTCACGGCGGTTGGCTATATGGCGGGCATGTCGCCAAACCCGACTTATCAGGAAGTCTGTACCGGCCTTACCGGTCACAACGAGGTTGTCTTGGTGGTGTATGATCCGGCGGTCATCAGTTATGACGGCCTGCTGAAAGTGTTTTGGGAAAACCACGATCCGACCCAGGGCATGCGTCAGGGCGGTGATGTGGGAACGCAATACCGGTCCGGCATCTACACCTTCTCGAACGGGCAGATGGAGACAGCCCGGGCATCGCGCGACACTTATGCCGAAGCGCTTCGCAACGGCGGCATCAACCGGTCGATAACCACGGAAATTGCCGAGGCGGGTCCGTTCTATTTTGCCGAGGAATATCATCAGCAATATCTTGCCAAGAACCCTGACGGATATTGTGGCATAGGCGGAACCGGCGTCGCCTGCCCGATAGGCATTGGCGTATCTGCCTGAATTCCATGGACGGCGGAGCGGGGTTTCTCCCGCTCTAGCGCAATGGTCGTGGCATTGGCACCGGCACATTTGCCGGGATTGCAGTATTCCCGCTGGCTGCAGCATTTGATGCCACATTCTTGCTGGCCTCTATCGGCTTGCTCGCCAGGATCGCCATCGGATCGACTTTCGGGATGTCGATTTCAGGTGCCGAAAATGCGGTTTCGCGGGTGCGGAATTCCGCACGCTGCTCCGGCACTTCATCCGCATTGAGAATGGTCGCGCATTGCGAAGGCATTTGCGACAGTGTCAGGTAACGCGGCTTCTTGGGCTTTTCCGGCTTTTGGTTCTTGTCGGGCTTCTTCGCCTTCTTGGGTGCAAGCGCTACATCGAACCACCACGAAAGCGACTTGTCGCAACCCTCGCCCTGCGCCACCTCCGCTTGCGGCTTGCAATTTCCAGATCCCTGCGGGCACTTGATACGCAGGTGGAAATGATAGTGGTGTCCGTAATACGGCCTGATTTTGGAGAGCCAGCTGCGGTCGCCCTTGACGGTATCGCAAAGCTTCTTCTTCACCCCGGGATGAACAAGGATGCGCTCCACCTGGCTGTAGGATGCTGCGTCACGCAACAGGCTGGTGAAGTGCGGTTTCCAGCGGGCATCATCGACATAATTGCTGTTTGCCTTCAGCACGGAGATGGCGCTGGTTTCCTCGCGTTCCTTGTAGGTCATGCGCTGGTCGGGCATTGGCGTAAACCAGATATCCGCATCAAGCCCGATTTGGTGCGAGGCATGTCCAGTCAGCATTGGCCCGCCGCGCGGCTGTGAAATGTCCCCAACCAGCAAACCGTTCCAGCCATCCTGTTTTGCCTTGACGGAAAGCGCCTCGATGGTCTTGAGCAGCTCTGGGTGTCCCCAGCGCCGGTTGCGCGACAGGCGCATGACCTGCCAGTCCGGACCATCCACGGGTATGGCGCGTGCGCCGGCAATGCATCCCTTGGAATAGAACCCGACGGATTGGGCCGGCATGTCGGCAGGCAGCGCCTTTGCCCCGAACAATTGCTTCGCCGGGGGCTCCGCATGGGCTGCCGATATCAATTGCCCCGGCACCAGCAATGCCGAAAGCGCCAGGACTATTCCGGCGAACCCTGTTCCGGCCAGACTTCTGCATGCATGTGAGTGCTGTCTCATTTGCTGTCCCGCAATCAGTTGTTCAGGTCGGGGAAATGCTTCTCTGTATCCTTTTAATATCATGAAGTCTTGATCCTATCATTCCCGGCCTTACGATTCGTTAACCATGTTGGAAACACTGCAACGCGATGCCATATGAACGGAAGACTGGCACCGGCATGGTTGTATCCAGCCGTACCTGCCCGCGAAATCCGGCACCATGATGGCACATTGCCACGCGGTAGGCCGGGATGCTGAACTGCCTGGATGCCGTTCTTACGTGAAGTGAAAGGTCGTGAAGGGACCGAATTGATGAACACGCTACGCCTTGATCCGGTTGCACAGCGCAGCCATGCCTTGTTGAACCTCATCCATACCTGGCTTCTGGTGAGCGGCTCTCTTGCCCTGCTGGCCGTATGCGCATGGGTGTTCTTCGGCGTGAGCGGGCTGGTTTATGCAGCGATCTTTGGTGGGGTTAGCCTGTATGTGGCGAGCCGGGTTTCGCCGGCCCTGGTTCTTCGCATGTACAGGGCAATGCCCGTAGGCCGCGACCGGTTTCCTGCAGGTCACGAAATCCTTGACGAACTGGTCCGCCGTGCCGGGATTGCACAACGGCCGAAACTCTATGTTCTGCCTTCGCAAATGATGAATGCCTTTGCAGTGGGCCGGCTTGATGATTCGGCAATCTGCCTGACCGACAAGCTGATCCGCTCGATGTCGCGGCGGGAACTGGCTGGCGTCATGGCGCATGAAATCACCCATATCAGCAATGAGGATGTGAGGGTAATGGCGATTGCTGACATGGTCAGCCGTTTCACCTCGTTGATGTCGACTTTTGGCATGGTCTCAATCATTCTCAACCTGCCAGCGGTCCTGTTTGGTGGAGCGGCATCGGTTCCCTGGACGGTTGTCCTGCTGCTGGTCTTCGCCCCAACCATTGGCGGACTTCTGCAAATGGCATTGTCGCGAACCCGCGAATATGAGGCGGATCTGGGAGCGGTGCTGTTGACAGGTGACCCAGATGGCCTGGCGTCGGCGCTGCACAAGCTTGAGCGTGCACAGGGCCGTCCCTGGGAAGGCATGGTGCTGCCGGGCGGAAGGGTGCCCAATCCCTCCGTCCTGCGCACCCATCCCCTGACTTCCGAGCGCATTGCCCGCCTCAACGCACTCAAGCGCGACACAATGGACCATGACTATGCGGAGTTGCCGCAAATGCCGGATGTCCACAACAAGCCCGGCTCGGCTGAAACTGCAGGGAAAACGGAGACGGGGCCAATATCACCGGATCTGCCATCGAACGCGCCCGGGCGTCCCTCCGTTCCAACCGTTCGCCCGAAATGGGGCAGGGGCGAGGAAAGTCGTTATTCCGACTACGCAAGCATTGCTCAATGCAAGGCCGGTCATCCCGATTGGTGGCGAAGGTGATCGCGACAGTCCCGCCGCTGGGGAATCCCTCCATCCCCCGCGGGGAAAACCCCGAATCCGGTTCAGAAGTGGTGGCGTGTGGTGGTAGGCCAGCTCCCGTTCAGTTATGCTCGCAAGCAAATCAGCGAAAAGGCGCCATGAAGGCGGCAGACGGGAAGACTGAAAATGCAGAAGTTCGAGACAGCGCAGGAAGCTGCCCTGACGCTACGCCCTGACCAGCCGGTTTATTGCTTCCGCCCACAGGTTCTCACGGAAGATGCGAAGAA
The DNA here is from genome assembly GCA_041397525.1 of Nitratireductor sp. GTDB lineage: Bacteria > Pseudomonadota > Alphaproteobacteria > Rhizobiales > Rhizobiaceae > BOKV01. Next base: position 25,703 of record JAWKWL010000006.1, on the reverse strand, counting down.
TTTCGTGTCGATGTTTCCGGGAAAAACCGCCTATGCGGTCAAGACCAATGGCGAGCCGATGGTGCTGGAAACGCTGGTAAAGGCGGGCATCAATGCCTTTGATGTGGCTTCGCCTGCCGAGATTACAGTCGTGAGGGAGTTCTCGAAGTCTGCGGAGCTTTTGTACATGCATCCGGTCAAGGCGCAGTCGGACATCCGTTTTGCACTCGAAACCCACAAGATCCGGACGCTTGTCGTCGATCACGAAGACGAGATCACCAAGATTCACAAGATCGTCCAGGGCCTTGATATCAATCCGTCAAGCATCACGATCTTCGTGCGCCTGCAGACAAAGGGGCATGCTGCCTACGAATTGTCGAAGAAATTCGGGGCCGCTCCCGGGCAGGCCATCGAACTTCTGCAAAGACTGCATCGCAATGGCTACCGGCTCGGCCTGTGCTTCCATGTTGGCAGCCAGATCGAGGATCCTGACGCCTATGACAAGGCGCTGGCTTCGGCGGACTGGGTGCGAAATCGCGCCAGCGTGCCTATAGCCGAGCTTGATGTTGGCGGTGGCTTTCCTGCCGAATACGGCCATGACCCGAACCGCAAGCATGTCGAAATGCCTTCGCTCGGCCAGATGATGAGCCGGTTGCGCTCGGACATGTCGGAATGGGGTTTTGATAATATGGAACGGGTCGCTGAACCCGGACGGGTCATTGTTGCCCGCGCCTTCTCGCTGATTGTTCGCGTGCTGTTGCGAAAGGGCCGGCGGCTTTACATCAATGACGGCATCTGGGCGTCCCTGTCTGATTCCTGGACCGGCAGGATAACCCTTCCTGCCCGCTTCATCCCCGATCCGGCCATTCGCACCCGCAATGGCAATGCAGAGAATATCGTTCCATTCCGGGTTTGCGGTGCGACTTGTGATTCGGTCGATATCCTGACACGCCCGTTTTACCTGCCGGAGACGGTCGATACCGGGGACTGGATCGAGATCGGCAATATCGGCGCTTATTCGTTGTCGCTTAGAACACGCTTCAATGGCCTGTATCCCGATACTTTCGTGGAGGTCGCCACTCCGTTTGGCCAGGAAGGCGCACCCGAAGGCTTCGCCAGCCTTGAAACCATGGCGTGACAGGATTGCTCAATCTAGTGAATCGAAGCTGATGTCAGCTGGAAGCGAGTTTGTGCGAACCAGCCTCGCATTGGGAATGTCATTGCCAAGAGCCTTGGCGCGGGCGGTCTCCAGATCAAATCCGTAATCGAGCCAGCGCTGGATGAGCCTGCGCTCAAGTTCGCTTTCCGTGACCTCAAGGTAGATGGACAGGTCGAATACAGCGCCGACGTCGCGCCACTCAGGGTCATTGAGCAGCAGGTAATTTCCCTCGACCAGAACGATTCTCGATGATTTTGAAACCACACGCGCATTGGCGCGCGCCAGATCGGCGCTGCGGTCAAACACCGGAACCGCAACATCTTCGTTGCCGGTCTTGATGCGCTGGAGGTCGGCGAGCAATCCGCCCGTGTTGAAAGTCTGTGGCGAACCCTTCTTTGGCAACAGTCCCATGGGTTCGATGACACTGTTGTCGTAGTGATAGCCGTCCATCGGCACCAGCGCCGCTGTGCCCGGCCTGCCGCGATTGAGCAAGGCGTGCAGGTTTTCCGCTGTTGTTGACTTTCCGGACCCCGGCGCTCCTGCAATGGCCACCAGAAAGCGGGCATTGTTGCCTGCCTTCTTCATAATCAATTCGGCAATTGCATCAAGTGTCAAGCTGCGACGGCCTCTGCCGGTGGCTCCATCGCCCCTGTCATCAGCGCCACGGCGTCGGACATTGAGTAGCTCTTGGGGTCAATGACACAAAGACGTTTGCCAAGTCGGTGGATATGCACGCGGTCACAGACCTCGAACACATGCGGCATGTTGTGACTGATCAGGATGATCGGGATTCCGCGCGAGCGGACATCCTGGATCAGTTCCAGCACGCGCCGCGATTCCTTCACGCCAAGTGCTGCTGTTGGTTCGTCCAGAATGATAACCTTTGAACCGAAGGCGGCAGCGCGTGCCACGGCGACGCCCTGCCTCTGACCGCCTGACAGTGTTTCCACCGGTTGGGCGATGTTCTGGATGGTCATCAGTCCCAGTTCGGAAAGCTTGTCACGGGCAAATTGCTGCATGCGCGGACGATCCATCATCCGGAACACCGAACCCATGATGCCGGGTTTGCGCCATTCGCGGCCAAGAAACATGTTGTCGGCAATCGAAAGCGCTGGAGACAGTGCAAGGTTCTGGTAGACCGTCTCGATCCCGGCATTGCGGCCTTCTTCCGGAGAGCGGAAATGAACCTTTTTCCCTTCAAGCTCGATGGTGCCGTGATCGGGCGTGACCGCGCCCGAAATCGCCTTTATCAGCGTGGATTTTCCCGCGCCATTGTCGCCAATGACCCCCAGCACTTCACCTGGATAGAGATCAAAATCCGCGCCGTTGATCGCCACGACCGTGCCGTAGCGCTTCATCAGCCCGCGCGCCTTGAGAATGGGTTGACGTTCACTCATTTCGAAGCCCTCCGCAATTGCTGGTCAAGGGTAACGGCAACGATCACGAGGATGCCTGCCGCAAATTGTTGCCAATAGTCATCAACCCGCGCCAGTGAGAGCCCGGTGGTGAACACCTGGACGATAAACGCACCGAGCACCGAGCCGATGATCGAGCCGCGCCCGCCAAACAGCGAAGTCCCGCCAATCACCACGGCGGTGATGGAAGCCAGGTTGATGGTGTCAAACGAGATCGGATTGACCGAGCCTACCCGGCCGATCGATACCCAGGCGGCAAAGCCGAGAATGACACCTGCTACCGCATAGACCGAGATCAGTACCCTGTCGGTCCGGATACCCGACAGTGTTGCCGCTTCGGGATCATCGCCAACGGCATGGACATGCCGCCCCCAGGCGGTGTGGTTGAGCACGAACCACAGGATGGTCGCCAGAACGATCAGGGCAACGACGCCATAGGTGATGGTGGCGCCCATGAACTTGATGTCAGTCCCGAACCATAGCAGCATCGGAGCGACTTCCTCGATATCGGCATTGCGGATCGATTCCGAATGCGAATACCACAGTTTGAGGGCAGTGAAGATGCTGAGCGTCCCGAGCGTGACGATGAAGGGCGGCAGTTTGACCTTGGCGACAAGAAAACCGTTGAACCAGCCCATCAATCCACCAAAGAACATGCCAACCATGATCGCCATCGGTACCGGCATTCCGGTCAGCACCGACAGCCGTCCCATGATCAGGGCGCAGATCACCATGACGGCACCGACTGACAGGTCGATGCCTGCGGTAAGGATGATCAGTGTCTGCGCCAGCGCCACGAAGCCGGTGACAGTCACCTGCTGCATGATGGTGGACAACACTCCCGGTGTCATGAAGCGTGGTGCAATGGCACCGAAGACCAGAATGCTTGCGAGAAGTACAATGGCTGGAACCAGTGTCGGATTGTAGCGCAAAAAGTTCCGCGCGATATGCGCAAATGTGTGATCATCCCGCTCGAAACTGGCAACAGACTTGTCTGCCTGGTTGAGCCTCGCCTCGAAACTGGAACCCGTGCCAGCCTCAGCCTCAGCCGCAGCTCCGGGCGTTACTTGTTCGCTCATTTCCACTCCCCCACTCTGGGTCACGATCCTGGAGCCGTTTCGCGGTTTCATGAGGCCGTGAAAACGTGCGCATCCAGCGAATTTGATCAGGCAATCAGTTTTTGAGGGCTTCGTCAAAACCTCAATTGCAACAGGTATGATTCATCCCGATGTGCAAAGGGCGACACGAATGTCGCCCTCGTCATTTCTTTGCGACTTCGGAAGCATCAGCCCCAGCAGAGTTCCAGACCCTTGGCCGAGTCGATCGATGGAACGCCTTCTGCCGGCTGGTCGGTGACCAGGTTGACGCCGGTGTTGAAGAAGCTCAGGCCTTCGGATGCCGACGGCTTGGTTCCATCCTTGGCGAAGGCAACAATGGCTTCAATGCCCTTTGACGCCATCAGCAGCGGATACTGCTGCGAGGTTGCGCCGATGACGCCATCCTTGACCGACTTGACGCCGGGGCAGCCGCCGTCAACGGAAACGATGAGCACGCCCTTTTCCTTGCCGGCCTTCTTGAGTGCCTGGTATGCGCCTTCTGCTGCGGGTTCGTTGATCGTGTAGACCACGTTCATGTTCGGATCCTTGGCGAGCAGGTTCTCGACCGAAGTCACGCCGCCTTCCGGATTCGCGCCCGACGATTCATGGCCGATGACGCGCGGGTCGGTTTCAGAACCCATGACCTTGAGGTCCGGCACTTCAATGCCGAAGCCGACGAGGAAGCCGGTGTCACGCGCAACGTCAACCGAGATGTTGTCCTTGTTGATGTCGAGCATGCCGATCTTGGCATCCTTGGCTGCATCGCCAAGCTTGGCTTTCGCCCATTTGCCAATCAGAAGGCCCGCTTCGAAGTTGTCGGTTGCAAAGGTCATGTCCTGCGCATCCGCATCAGCCAGTGGCGTGTCGAGCGCGATGACCAGAATGCCTGCTTCGCGGGCCTTCTTCAGTGCCGGACCGACAGAGTCGTTCGACGGTGTGATAAGAATGCCCTTGGCGCCGGCTGCAACGCAGTTTTCAACGGCGGTGATCTGTGGAGCGGCATCGCCGTCCTTTTCGCCGGCATATGCCTGGAATTCGAGGCCGGCTGCGGTTGCGGCCTGCTCGGCACCCTCCTTCATTTTCACGAAGAACGGGTTGGTGTTGTTCTTGGTGATCAGGCAGGCGAGATCGGCTGCTGCTGCTGGCATGGCGCCAACAATACCGAATGCTGCGGCAGCAAGAAGCGCTGATTTGAATGAAACGAGTTTCTTCACGGTATTCCTCCCGGTTGGAACAAGCGGAGGAGACCGGACCACTTCCGGTGAATTCTCCTCCCTCTGACAAAGCCTGCGACATCCGCTCTCCAAGCGGCAGTCCGGCTCTGCATAAATCGAACACTATTCAGGGCGGCCTGTCAATAAATAAATCAGAGTGAATTAATAATTGACCTTTCTCGGTTTTTCACCCATTCTGATTGCAGGGAATGGATTGACACCCCGATGATCGGTTTGGCCATCTGAAGATGACCTTGTAAAATGGGAAACATCGCACGTGGTGCCGACGCAATTGTGATAAACGCAATGCGGGTTGATCTGGTCCCTGTCTGAATTTCCCGGCTTGCCGGCATCATGACGAAATCAGGACAATCATGCTGGGAGGGCAATTTGTCCATGCAGGTACCAATTCCCGTGTTGCGTGAGGAAAATATCCCCATCACGCATCGCGGTTCCAATCAGAGCGGTATGCGAGCCTATAATGAGCGCCTGGTGCTGACACTTGTGCGCCGCCATGGCAGTCTTGCCAAAACCGATATTGCCCGCATGACGGGCCTTTCCGCCCAGACCGTATCCGTCATCATGCGCCAGCTTGAGGCAGACGAATTGCTGCTGCGCGGGGAACCGATGCGTGGCCGTGTTGGCCAACCCTCCGTGCCCTTGTCTCTCAACCCCGAAGGCGCCTTTTTTCTCGGCCTCAAGATCGGGCGGCGCAGCTGTGAACTGGTCATGCTCGATTTTCTCGGCAAGATTGTCGCGCGTGTAAGCCGTTCCTATTCCTATCCGCTGCCGCAGGACACGGTGGACTTCACCCGCAAGGCAATCGTCCAGGTATTGGCCGCCATTCCCGGTCGGGAAAGTCGCGTTGCAGGCCTTGGCATCGCCACCCCGTTCGAATTGTGGAACTGGGCAGATGAGATCGGCGTCGAGGGCAACCAGATGGAGGCCTGGCGCGATTTCGACGTCAATGCGGCGATCGCGGAGATTTGTCCCTGTCCAGTCTATGTCCAGAATGATGCGACGGCCGCCTGCGCCGCTGAACTCGCCTTTGGCGACAATGCCCGCCTGCAGGATTTCCTGTATGTCTATGTCGGCACTCTTGTTGGCGGCGGGATAGTACTCAATGGATCACTCTATTCAGGCAGAACCGGAAACGCCGGTGCGCTGGGGCCGATGCCGGTTCCCGGCCGGGGCGGCCGCTCGGTGCAATTGCTGGAGCATGCCTCGCTAGTCGTGCTTGAGCGCGCCGTCCAGGAACGCGGCCTCGACCCGGTGATGATCTGGGAAGGGCATGACGACTGGAGCGAAATCGAGGCTGAGGTCAGCGAATGGATCAAGCTCTCAGCAAGGAGCCTTGCCCATGCCGTTGTTGCAGCAGCCTCCGTGATCGATTTCGAGGCAGTGCTCGTCGATGGCGGCTTTCCTGCCGGAATAAGACAGCGGCTGATCAGCGCGATAGAGCAGGAGATCGGCCGGTTTGATCTGCAGGGCATAGCCGTGCCGGCATTGATAGATGGATCACTGGGATCAGTTGCCCGCGCAATGGGCGCGGCGAGCCTGCCACTCTTTGATCGCTACCTGATTGACCAGAACACCTTGATGCGGGAAGGCTGAACCATGCTGATCGGAATACCTCCCTGCCTTGGGCCGGATTTGCTGCGCAATCTGTGCGCCATGGGCCATGGCGATGAGATCGCCATCGTCGATGGAAATTATCCGGCGCAAGCCCACGGCATGAATGCGCCAGGCGGAGTTGTTCGCGCCGATGGCGTCGGAGCACTGGAACTCCTCGATGCTATCCTGCGCGTCATGCCGATTGACCAGAACGTGGATGATCCGTTTTCCTTTGCCACCGTTGACGGTGACGGCAAGACGCTTGCCCCCATTCATCACGCGATGAACGCGAGGCTTGATGCGTGGAAAGCGGGCACGCGTGCCATGCCTATGCTGGGCGCAGATTTCTATGCAAGGGTTCGCCGGGCCCACACGCTGGTTGCGACTTCCGAGCCAGCCCTTTATGGCAATATCATCTTGCGCAAGGGCGTAATCAATCCGGAGTGAAACATGATCATCTGTTGTGGCGAGGCATTGATCGATATGCTGCCGCGCGAGCTTCCCGATGGGTCGCCAGTCTTCATGCCGGTTGCCGGAGGAGCAGTATTCAACACGGCAATCGCACTTGGTCGCCTCGGGGAGGAAACCGGGTTTTTCTCAGGCGTTTCGACGGATGTGTTGGGCCAGACCCTTATCCGGGCGCTCGAAGCCTCGAAAGTGGACCACTCACCTTGCTCCCGCTCGGCCCGACCCACCACACTCGCATTTGTTACCTTGAAGGACGGCCATGCCGAATATGCCTTCTATGATGAAATGACGGCGGGCCGTATGCTGGATCCCAAGGCTCTGCCTTCCATTGCGCCAAATGTATTGGCCATGCATTTTGGCGCCATCAGCCTGATATCCGAGCCATGCGGCTCCGCTTATGAGGCACTTGCCCTGCGTGAAGCCCGAAACCGCGTGATATCGCTTGATCCCAATATCCGGCCCGGCTTTGTCTCTGACGAAAGGGCTTACCGGGCGCGGCTCGACCGCATGCTGAAGGTCGCCGATATCATCAAGGTATCCGACGATGACCTTGCCTGGCTGTCCCCCGGTCAGGACTTCGCTTCGTGGGCCGGCACATGGCTTTCTGCCTCGGCCTCGATCGTGGTTCTGACAAGGGGTGGAGAAGGTGCGATTGCCCTGACCCGGGCCGGGGAAGTTCACGCCAGTGCGGTTGCGACCACCGTGGTTGATACCGTTGGCGCGGGCGACACGTTCAATGCAGGATTGCTCGCCGGCATCCGCCGCGCAGGCGCGCTGTCACGCGAAGGACTGGCCTCACTGTCACATGATGCATTGCACGAAGCTTTGAACCTGGCAGCCCGCGCCGCTGCTGTTACTGTCTCGCGTGCAGGGGCAAATCCGCCATGGGCAGACGAAATCTGATCCGTTGCGGAATTTCTTGAGATGGGACATGGCGATCTGGTAGAAGACAGCACGGCTGCCTTGCCGTAGGAATGCCAATACCATGCCATCGAAAGTTTCCCCCAATCTCCGGCTTGCAGTCCCTGGTGACCTTGAAGCCCTTGTCGCCATCGAGAACAAGGCCTTCACCTCCGACCGGATTTCCCGCCGCTCTTTTCGCGAACTCCTCACAAGGCCCACTGCCGCCTTTGTGGTGCATGTCAGTGATTCGGGCAGGATAACCGGCTATGCGATGCTGCTGCTGCGCCGCGGCACGGCCATGGCCCGCCTTTATTCGCTTGCAGTTGATCCTGACTTCGTCGGAAAGGGTGTCGGGGCGCTTCTGCTGAAGGGTGCCGAGGAGGAAACCTTCAATCGCGGACGCCTGCTATTGCGCCTTGAAGTGCGCGAGGACAATGCTCGTGCCATCGAATTGTACCGGCGCAAGGGATATCGGCCCATCGGGCGCTATCTCGACTATTACGCGGATCACACTCCTGCCCTCCGGTTTGAAAAGACGATCCGCGGCGGCGTTCCGCTGGTTTCACCCACACCCTATTATGAACAGACTACCGATTTTACCTGCGGCCCGTGCTGCCTGATGATGGCGCTTGCCCGCTATGTTCAAGGCTACCAGTTGGAACCGGTCAACGAAATCCGGCTTTGGCGCGAGGCGACCACTGTTTTCATGATGTCGGGATTGGGTGGCTGCGAACCGCATGGCCTTGCCGTTGCCGCGGTAGAGGCCGGGTTGGCTGCCGAAATCCTCGTCTCGGAAAAGGGCATGTTGTTCCTCAACTCGGTTCGAGATCCCGAAAAGCGCATGGTGATGGAATTGGCGCAGGCCGATTTCCGCACCCGCTCCGCGAGATTGCAGATACCGGTTTCGCATCGCTCGTTCGAGCTTGATGACATCCGTAACGCAATTGCGGAAAACAAGGTCGTCATGGTTTTGCTCAGCGGCTACCAGATGTTCGGAAAGAAGGTGCCACATTGGGTCCTGGCGCACGGAGATGACGGAACGCATGTCCTCATTCACGATCCGTGGGTCGAGGATGAAGTTGGCGAGACCATTGCCGACGCCGCCAATCTTCCTGTACCCTATGAGCAGTTCGACCGGATGGCCCGGTTTGGCAGTCCGCCATTGCGGGCTGCAGTAATCCTGGGCCCGGGATCAAGCCAGGCCAGGTGAAACCGGGGATGGTCCGGTGGGTTCTGTCCGCGCAATGGAGGCCTGCCGTGATTTTTGTTGCCAGAACCAGCGATGGTGGCGAGGTCAGCTACCGGGACAACAAACGCTATCTCTGGATATTGTCAGTCCTGTCACCTGCCATCCCCATGCTGGTATCATTGCAAGTCTGGCAGACAGCAAACCCGCTCTGGGCACTGGCAATCCTGGTCTCTTATTTTGGGGCGATTCCCCTTCTGGATGCCGTGTTCGGCGAAGACCCTTACAACCCCCCGGAGGCCGTCATCGAGGCCATGGCTGCTGATCCGTGGTATCGCATGTTGCTGTTCGTTTCAGTCCCGGTATTCTACGCAAGTTTCCTGACAACCGCATTTGTCGTGGGAAGCATCGACCTCCCGGTCTGGGCAGTGGCTGCACTGGCGCTGGGCGCAGGAACTGCCAGCGGTGCCGGCCTCACGGTTGGCCACGAACTTGGTCACAAGCCAAACCGGCTTGATGCTATGGCTGCGAAATTCGTGAATGCGCTTACCGGCTATGGCCATTTCTGCATTGAGCACAACCGCGGTCACCATGTGGATGTTGCGACCCCGCTTGATCCGGCATCCTCACGCATGGGTGAAAGTGTGTGGCAGTTTGCGATCCGTGAAATTCCCGGTGCAGCCCGTCGAGGATGGCTACTCGAACGCGCCCGGCTGGAGCGGAAGGGATTGTTTTTCTGGCACTGGCGCAATGAACTTTTGCAGGGCTATGCGATCACGATGTCGATGGCTTTTGCACTGACATGGGCATTTGGTTGGATCATGTTGCCATTCCTGTTGCTGCATCATGGCGCAGGATGGTTGCAGCTGACATTCGCCAATTATGTCGAGCATTACGGACTCCTGCGCCAGAAGCTTTCGAATGGAAAATACGAAGCTTGCCAACCTCGGCATTCCTGGAACACGAACCACATCATGTCGAACCTGATGCTGTTTCATTTGCAGCGCCATTCCGACCATCATTCGAACCCGCTTCGCCCCTACCAGACCCTGCGCAATTTCAGTGACCTGCCAAGCCTGCCGAGCGGATATCCGGGCTGTTACGTGCTGGCAGCCTTTCCACCGCTTTGGTTTCGGGTAATGGATCCCAGGGTCATGGCCTGGGCAGGGGGCGACATTTCTCTCACCAACCATGTGCCCGGCTGGACGCCAAGGGGGATGGCAGTCAGCGGGTAAGGCGCAAGTCGCCTGTTGTCGAGATGCCCGCACGGCGGGCCCGCGCAATCTCGGCCTCGAACTGACGCTGCATCTCTTCGCGCATGTGCTGGGGCATCTTCCGGATGATGCGTGCGAACTGTCGGCGTGCAAGGGCAATCTGTGTTTCTGCCACCTGCGCAGAAACTCCGCCATCCACATTCGCATTAACCCTGCCGCCACCAAGCGGGAAGGCGCTTTCGATTTCCGAGGTGATTTCGAGATTGGCTTCAGGCCAGCCGATCGCCGATAGAACCGGCAGGTTGATGCTTGCACGGGCAACCACGGTTAGCTTGTTGGCGGAGATCGTGGTTTCAGCAACCGGGTTCATCTCAGGGGCATTGGATTCCAGAAACGATGCCGCTATCCTGCGCATGTCATTGATGTCGCTGCCGCTGGAAGCGGCAGCAAGCGCGGCAGCATCTGACGCAGATTGCAGCTTGCTCTCGGCACGCAAGATCCGGGAATAGTCAACCGCAGCACCTGCAAGACCTATCACAGGAACCAGTGACAACCCGAATATGATTGCAAAGTTGCCCCGCCTGTCGGCAACAAAGCTTCTGATCTGCTGAAACATCCGCCCCATCCGGTTTTCCAGTCCAAGTTAACAACATGCCAATATGCCCAACTAGCGTGGCAAGGGCATTTCCAATGGCTGTGGTGTGACATGGCTAGCACACGGGGCTTTACCTGCCCTTACCCGACTAGGCGGCTTTTTACACAATTGCTGAACCGGGTGGGGTGCTCAGCTGAGCGGGGAAATCCTGATCTCCACGCGACGGTTGGCCTGTCTGCCGTAATCACTGGAATTGTCGGCAATTGGCAGCGTTTCGCCATAGCCGATGACCCGCAGCCTGCGAGCATCGATCTGGCGACCATTGAGATAATTCGCCACCGAAATCGCCCTTTGCTCCGACAAGGTCTGATTGTATTGCGGCGAGCCGGTATTATCGGTATGGCCGTCAATGTCGAGAAGCGTCTGCGGATATTTGTTCAGCACGATGGCAACCGAATCCAGAACCTGGAAAAAGCCCGGATTGAGCTGCGCCTGGTCTGAGGCGAAGGTGATGTTTCCAGGCATCACAAGGACAATCTGGTCGCCCGAGCGTTCAACGCCGACACCGCTTGCCTGCAATTGCGAGCGCAATTCCTGTTCCTGCCGGTCCATGTAGTTTCCAACGCCGCCACCCACAAGCGCACCGACGCCTGCACCAATGAGTGCAGCCTTGCGCTTGTCATCGCCACTCTTGTCCTTGGCAACAAGGATGCCGGTCAGCGCACCGGCAACGGCGCCTAGTGTGGCGCCTGCGGCAGTATTGTTGACCTGCGGCCGTCCGGTAAGCGGATCGGTTGGTGTTTGACATGCGGCCAGCGCCATGGCTGCCGCAAGCGCCACGAATTTCTTCATGTTATGTTGCCCCTCATTTTTCCGGCAAACCGAAATGGAACGGGGCGGATGCAGCATAAGAACGGCAGAAATGCGACGAGGCCGGGAGTGCCCGTCGCTTTTTCATGATTCGTCGCGTGCAGCCTCAGTCGAGGAACCGGCTTTCATACGGGTAGGTGGTAATATCCTCTTTTCCCGTTTCCGTAATTACGACCTGTTGTTCAAGCTTGACTCCGAATGAGCCGCCCACTGCACCACAATAGCTTTCAACGCAAACCGCCATTCCCGGTTCGAATACCCCGTCATAGCCGGTTCCGGGATAGTCCTGCGGGAAATACAGGCTGGGATACTCATCACAAAGTCCGACGCCATGCGCCAATACACCATAGCGGTTATGGCGAAATTCCTCCGGTGCCAGATCAGCCTTGTCGGTGAATTCCTTGAACCCCATGCCGGGGCGCAGGATGGCGAGGTTGTTCTGGACTTGTTGGTAAGCGTGGCGATAGACCCGCTTCTGCTCGGCGGTTGGTTCACCATCACCGCAAAGCCAGGTGCGCGAGATGTCGCAACACATGCCATATACGCCAATGAGATCGGTGTCGAAAGCAACGATATCGCCATCCTGGATAATGCGCGGGCCGCATTCCTGGAACCAGGGATTGGTTCTCGGACCCGAGGCGAGGATTCGCGTCTCGATCCACTCGCCACCATGCCGGATGTTTTCGGCATGCAGGATCGACCACAGGTCGTTCTCGCTCATTCCCGGCCGCAGCTGGGCCTGCATCTCATGCATGGCAATCTCGCAGGAATGAACCGCGCATTTGAGCGCCTTGACATCATCGGGCCCCTTGATGGCACGCGCTAGTTCGGTGACGACCTGCCCCTGATAGGTATCGATGCCCAGACCACGCAGCGCCAGCAGGCCTTCCGGTTCGATCCGGTCGATCGCAAGGCGCCGGTTGCCGCCGCCATAGCTGCGCATAAGCTCGTCGATTTCGCCTGCAAACCGTGCGGCATGTTCTTCCACCCGGTTTCCGGAAACGAAATAGAAGAAGGAAGCACCAGTACGTACTTCACGTACCAGTGGCAGATGCGCCGACAGATGCCCGCAATTGGAATAATCCCACAACACAACATAGCCGTCGGCAGAGACAAAGCATGCCCGCGATGGGTTGTGCGTTACCCACAGCTGCATGTTGGTGGTGTCAGTCACATAGCGGATATTCAGCGGATCAAAACACAACAGGCCTGCATAGTCATGCTTGCGCAATTGCCCGACGATGCGCTGCAGCCGGTAATTGCGCATGGCTTCGAGATTGGGCGCTTCAAGTCCGGCTTTTTCCCAGGCCGCAAAAGCAAGCGCAGTGGGTCCGATTTCCACCCGGTCATTGTCATCAGGTGAGCCGTCCGGTTTGCTGCGCGGGCGCCTAGACGGATCAATCTTGCGATTTGAGGTAGTGAAAGCGGTGATGCCATCCATGAAGCAAGCCTCCGGCAAGCGGCCAATTTGTGCCGGAACGATAGGAGCGCAACTGTGGAAAGCAAATGCCAGTCAGCGCCATCGCTGGCCTCGTTGCGCCGTGGCTTGTTGGCAGGACTTGGTCCTAGCGAAGGGAACGCGGCGGCGTAGCGAAGCGCACGCCCAGCCTTGTTCCCGAACGCCATGCCACTTCACAAACCATCCGGTTGCGTCTCGCGTGATTGGTCAGGATGAAGCGGTCCGGCAGGTTGGGTTCGGACGTTTCCAGCATGGCACCATGTTCCGACAGGTTGTGAACCATGCAGGTCAGTGGCACACGGCTACCTGGCAGGAAAATCTCAGAAATGTCGCGCGCGGGAATGCGGGCGAAACGCCGTTTTTCCCGGTTGTCCATATTTTGCCGTGCGCCTGCAGGACTGGCTTCTGGCAGAAAGTCCTGCTCGCACAGCTGGGCTTTCCTTGCTGAACTCGTCAACATCATCTTCTCCGGAAAAACCGGTTGCCGCCCTTTTGCACATTTCATGCCAGCAGGCGCGTGAACAATGCCGTAAGCCTATTGGTAAAATTGTTTCCAATTGGCTAATTTCATTGAATAAATGACGAATTGGCAATGGCTTGGCGACAATGGGGTGCCAATGGCCGACGTCTTGGTCCCTGCAATGGCCGTGGAGACAAGGTGAACGTGATGATCGGTATTTTCGGCGCAGGATCAATTGGCTGTTATGTCGGCGGCATGCTGGCAGCCGCCGGCAATGAGGTGCTGTTTCTGGCGCGTCCTGAAATGGCACTACGTCTTTCAGGCGGAATGGATCTCACCAGCCTCGATGGAGCACCAGCGCGGATGAATGCCCCGGTCTTTGTTGAGGATGTGGCCCGGCTGGCGCACTGCAAAACCATACTTGTTTGCGTCAAGAGCATGGACACCGGGGCAGCCGGGAAGGCGCTGGCCTCTGTGATAGTGCCTGGCACAGTTGTGGTTTCGCTGCAGAATGGCATTGGCAACGCAGCTGTTCTGGAGGCGGCAGTGCCGCACGCGGCGGTGATTGATGCGGTTGTCGGCTTCAATGTCGCTTTGCTCGGGGAGCGCAGGTTCCATCGCGGCACAGAGGGGAGCATCGTGCTGGCTGATACACCCGGCGCGCTGGAACTGTCTGCACTTCTCAATGGCTCAGCTATTCCGGCAGATGTCTCGCGCGACATCAGGGGCATCAAGTGGGGCAAGCTGTTGATGAACCTCAACAATGCTGTCAACGCGCTTTCCGGCCTGCCTTTGAAAGCGCAATTGTCGAACAGGGAGCATCGTGTGCTGCTTGCCGGCTGCATTGCCGAGGCGCTTGCTGTCATGCGCAAAGCCCGGATCACGCCCGCCCGGGTCGGAAAGGTACCACCGGCATTGATGCCCGGCCTGCTGCGCCTGCCTGATCCCGTGTTTCGTGTTTTGGCGGCAGGCATGTTGAAGATGGATGAAGAAGCGCGATCCTCGATGGCAGATGACCTGATGCGCGGGCGCGAGCCGGAGATCGACTTCCTCCAGGGAGAAATTGTCCGCCTGGGCAAATCGCTTGGTATGGAGACCCCGGTCAATGCAAGGGTCGTTGCCAGCATCCGACAACTCTTTGCTGATCGCAAGGCAGCACATTCCGGAGCCGCAAGGCGTCAACAATGACAGGGCATTTTTAATTACCGGGTGCAAAAACCTGGTCTTAACCCGTTCATGTCATCATCCCGGCAGAATCCGGCGGAGGTGGGATGTTCAGGGGAAGAAGCGCATATTTCCGGCTGCTGGCCGCCACAGTCATGATTGTCTTCCTGGCGCTGGTATTCCTGTCACCCATAGGCAATGCCGTCTTTGTGGTGCTGGCGATTTCGGTCATCGGCATTCCTGTTGCGTTGGCGCTGTCACTGATACCGCCTGTTGCGCTGCTTCTGTCCTTTGCCTCGATTTTTGCCTGGCCAATGCGAAAACACGGCTGGGTCGCGGTTCTTTTGGCCTTCATTCCCGCCGCAGCGGCAATGTTTTTCATTCCTGTCGGAATGAACATCATCGCCGAAAGGGAAGCACAAGATCTTGTAAGTGGAGATATTGCGCCAGTCACGGCTCCCTTTGCTGGCAGAACACTGGCGTTGCTCGTTCGCCCCGGGCACAGGGAGGAGTGCTTCAATCTTTGCCAGCGGGCGCTGGTTTCAGGTGCCGCGCAGACATTCATTGTGGCGAGCATGAAGAAGACATGGCCCAATCCGGACTTCGGGGCGGAAGGAACCGCCTATTGGTTGGAGCGCCGCGAAAAATGCGAACCCGTCAAACTGCGCGGTGAGGCGAGCGAGTTTCCGCGATCCGTCGACAGGCAGGACCCGTCGCCCGCACTGCGGCTTCTGGTCGCTGGCGGGCAATGCCTGGTTTCATCCAGACGCCTTGTTGCAGATGCCGACGCGGTTCTGCAATTTGCAGAAATGGTGGAGGGACGCAGCAACCGCAACAGCCTTGATCCCTTTCACGTGCCGATGCGTGCCGTGCGGCTGTCATGGAATGTTCGCGAAGGTACCCGTTTCCGTGAGTTGATCCGCCAGACCGCTGTTGATTATTCAGTTTTGTCCTCGCCGCTGATGCCTGCCTTGCTGGGTGGCGCCGAGTTGCGCATGCATGCCGGTCTTCAGCGCAAGCGGCGAAAAGCGGGCTTTGCCTTTGATGAGGTTGATGTCGAGACCTTGCTTCGCGAACGTTTGAAGATCGATCTTTCATTTGACGCAAATGCCGCCACAAGGACGCGCGATGCAGTGGTTGATGCAGCCCTTCGCAGCGGCGCCAGCCTGTCGGCCACCCAACAATCCCTTATTGGCGATATGTTCCTCGAACTTGGCGAGAAAGGGCAGGAAATCAACCCGGCGAACGTAGAAAAGGCCGTCAGTCTCATTGAAGATCAAAGGGTGGAACTGCCTGATCAGCTCGAGCGACTGGTGCGGGCGGCCTACAAATCCGAACCGGCCACCAGGGAGCGCGTACTTTCAGCCCTTTTTGTCCGGCTGGATGCCATCGCACAGCATGTCCCTGCCGATAAACGCCGCGAACGCTCCGCGCAATTGCGCATTTTGACCCGGGCAGTTTCAGCAATACCCGACACTGATTTCGCCCGGAACTGGCCGCGATTGCGCATGGTTCTTGCAGACCCAGAGGCAACCTCTATCTTTTCCGATGAGGTTCGCCGGTCGCGCCTTGCCGGAGCCGCCGCACATGACGATCTCATCGCACTTGTCGATGCCGCCTCACCCCTTGCCGGCGAAGAAATCCGCAGGAACAAATTCTTGCGCGGCAACCGTTTCATTGCAATGGCCACGATTTGTCGTATGGGGCGGGATGCAGCTGGCTTGCTGCCGGTTATCGAGGACCGTGTCAGGCGCGGCGTCTTGCCATTGGCGGATTCCTCTGATCTGCTGCTGGTAGCCACCACCCTGCAAGGACTGGGAGGCAATCCCGGCATGATCCGTGACCATGCCGAATCTGGTTCCAGTCAGAAGAACTTTGCCGAAACAGTCGAGAAGACACTTTTGGAAGTCGCCAAGCGCAAACGCTGCTACTGACAACCATGCCCGTAAGGGCTTTTGCAGACATTGCGAAATACGGCCAGCTTGCCAGCCATGGCCATGTCATGCCTTTCGCCCTTCCGCAGGACCGCAACTGGATCCGGGCCTTGATGAAGGATGGCAAGTTCCACAAGGCACCGATGCACCGGTGACGAGTTGCGGACCCGCCCGGACAATTTGCCGGGCCGGGCTGCTTGGTTACAAGTCGAGAACCAGTTGCGGCACTCCGTTGGAGGTTTTCTCCGCCGTAGAGCCATCCTGGTTGATGGTTGCCGAAATCCGGCTGCGAAACGCCGAGAAACTCTCGAACGTCACCACATCGACAGGTTCGTCAAGCTGCAGTGTGATCCTCCAGCGCCCCGGCGACAGTTGCGAGGCTACTGAGAGTACCGTGCCGATGAATTCCTTGCCGAGATAGCGTCCTGTAACGGTCTGTCCGACCGCAACCGGCGGTCCCGCGGGACGGTTGCCGCTGGCAGGCCTGCCTGCAAGCGCTGCAAGCGTGTTCCAGTCACGCATGCCATGCTGTTTGGCAATCAGCTCGAGCGACTGGGCATGGCTGATCGCCTGTCCGGCGTCCGCGAGCGTTGCACGCAGCCGCTTTGCCTGTTCCTTGAGCTTTTGGGTATCGGGGAGTGTGTTGTTTTCCGAAATCATGACAGCACCTTGAATCACCGCCCGCGAACAATCGCGGCGGCGCGCCTTCATGCATCTGACGGCTGTGCCCGCATTGCAGCCTGCCGCATGAATGGGCAAGTTGCTTTCATGTCAGAAGGGACTTCACCACAGGCTTGCACCTCGCGGGCGGCAGGCGTCCCCTCGCCTTGAGGCGCTCAGGTAAGGGCCGCCTGATGCGATGTCAAGGTAGGCGGCCTCGCTAGGTATCGAGGTTTGCCACGCTCAATGCATTGTCCTGGATGAAGATCTTGCGTGGTTCGACTTCCTCGCCCATCAGGCGCGAGAACAAATCGTCTGCATCGGTCGCATCATTGATCCGCACCTGCAGCAGCGAGCGAACATCGGGATCGAGCGTGGTTTCCCACAGCTGGTCCGGGTTCATTTCGCCAAGCCCCTTGTAGCGCTGCAGCGCGAGGCCCTTGCGACCGGCGGCAAACACGGTTGCGAGCAGGGCCCGGGGGCCAGGAACCGTCTGTGCGTCTTCCTTGCGGGTGAAGACCGGCGGCGTGCCATAGACTTCACCAAGTGGAGCGGCAATGGCGTCAAGCCGCCTTGCATCTGCCGAGGCAATCAGCGCTGCATCAATGAGCGCGGTTTCCTTGACGCCACGCACCATGCGTTCGAAGGCGAGCCCGCCATCGGACAGGCGAATGCCCTGCCATCCGCGTTCGGTCTCCTCGGCGATGATGTCGAGCCGCCTGGCCACCTCTTGCGCGGCTTCCTGCGCCCTTTGCGCGTCATTGATCAGAGCTTCGTTGAGCGCACCTGCAATGGCTGCCTGCTCGATCACATCCTTGTTGTAGCGCGTGTGCAGATTGTCGAGCAGTGTGCGTGCCTGCAAAGCCGTGTCGATTACCGCGCGCAAATCGGCACCTGTGCGAACCTCGCCGCTTGCCAGCGCGAGCCTTGTTTCCTCAAGTCCGCCCTCGATCAGGAAATTTTCCAGCGCACGTTCGTTCTTGAGATATTGCGAGCTCTTGCCACGTGTCACCTTGTAGAGGGGGGGCTGCGCAATATAGATGTGCCCGCGCTCGATCAGTTGCGGCATCTGCCGGAAGAAGAAGGTCAGCAGTAGGGTGCGGATATGCGCGCCATCGACATCGGCATCGGTCATGATGATGATTCGGTGATAGCGCAATTTCTCGATGTTGAATTCATCCTTGCCAATGGACGTGCCGAGCGCGGTAATCAGCGTGCCGATTTCCTGGCTGCCCAGCATCTTGTCGAAGCGCGCGCGCTCGACATTGAGGATCTTGCCGCGCAATGGCAGCACGGCCTGGTTGGCGCGGTTGCGGCCCTGCTTGGCAGAGCCTCCCGCAGAATCCCCCTCGACCAGAAACAGTTCGGATTTCGCGGGATCGCGTTCCTGGCAATCGGCAAGTTTTCCCGGGAGCGAGGAAATGTCGAGCGCGCCCTTGCGTCGTGTCAATTCACGCGCCTTGCGCGCCGCCTCACGCGCGGCTGCTGCTTCCACCACCTTGCCGACGACGATGCGCGCTTCTGCCGGGTTTTCCTCGAACCAGCGGTTCAGCGTTTCGCTCACCAGGCTTTCGACCACCGGGCGCACCTCGGATGAAACCAGCTTGTCCTTGGTCTGCGACGAGAATTTCGGGTCCGGCACCTTGACCGACAATACACAGGTCAGCCCCTCGCGGCAGTCGTCACCGGTCAGCGTGACCTTTTCCTTCTTGGTGATGCCCGACGTTTCGGCATAACCCGTCACCTGGCGCGTCAGCGCGGCACGGAAACCAGCCAGATGCGTGCCGCCGTCGCGTTGCGGAATGTTGTTGGTGAAGCAAAGAACATTCTCGTGATATGAATCGTTCCACCACGCTGAAACCTCCACCGTGATCCCGTCCTTCTCTGCCTTGAGATAGATCGGATTGCCGATCAGCGGTGACTTGGTGCGGTCGAGATAGCGTACAAAAGCTTCAAGCCCGCCTTCATACAGCAACTCCTCGCGCTTTTCCTCGACACCGCGCTTGTCGGTCAGCACAATGCGTACGCCGGAATTGAGGAATGCGAGTTCGCGCAGCCTGTGTTCCAGCGTGTGATAGTTGAATTCGGTCATTGTGAAGGTCTGCGGCGACGGCAGGAAGGTGACTTCCGTGCCGTTGCGACGCTCTTCCTTGCCGGTAACCTTGAGCGGCCCGTCCGCAACACCATGGGTGAAGCTCATCTCATGGACTTCGCCGCGCTGGTGGATTTTCAGCTTCAGCCAGACAGACAGCGCATTGACCACCGATACGCCAACGCCATGCAGGCCACCCGACACCTTGTAGGAATTCTGGTCGAATTTGCCGCCTGCATGCAATTGCGTCATGATGACTTCAGCAGCTGAAACGCCTTCGCCCTGATGCACGCCGGTCGGAATTCCGCGGCCATTGTCGGTAACCGTGCAGGAGCCATCAGGATTGAGCGTGATGGTCACGAGATCGGCATGGCCGGCAAGTGCTTCGTCAATTGCATTGTCCACGACTTCATAGACCATGTGATGCAGGCCCGAACCGTCATCGGTATCTCCGATATACATGCCCGGACGCTTGCGCACCGCATCAAGTCCCTTGAGGACCTTGATGGATTCCGCGTCATATTCGACGCCCGGGTTTTTGCCCAAGTTGTCGGGTGTTTCGGTCATGCAATGGTCCGTTCAGTTGCTGGTTTGAGGCGCCGCATCAAGTGAGGCATCATCGCAGCGCGAATCGCCTTGTTGATTGGCGTTAATATAGGTTCTTTTGCCGCTGAAACCAAACCTTGCCCGGGTGCCGGGAACCGTTGTCAGGCGAAAAGACGGGGATATTGCAGCAAATCACCGTTCACGCGTCACTTGCGGCGAATTGAGCGGTAGTTTCGCGGCAATTATAGTAGCATCACGTTACCGCAACAGGGTCGCAATCGCCATGAACATTGCCGAAAATCTGAAGCAGAACTTCCTCTCCAGACCTGCCATTTCATCGCTGCCGCTTCGTGTGCGCCAGTCAATCAGGCAGCGTGAATGGGCAAATGAGATATTGCTGCGTGCGATCCAGATGGCGGTGATCGTGATGTTCTGCATCATCTATGCCGCCGCGCCTGCCAACCTGGCCCAGGCTTCGTTCAGTCCGGTTCCCTATTTTCTGGGCGCCTACCTTGTCTTGTCGGTCACAGGTCTTGTCTGGGGCATCCTGCGTGAACCGCCGGATTGGGCCGGTTATATTTCGATCCTCTTCGATTTCATACTGCTCTACGGTCTGATGGTATCGTTTCACCTCCAATACATGCAGCCGGCGTCGTTCATCATGAAGGCTCCAGCACTCCTGTATGTCTTCATTTTCATTGCCATTCGCGCCCTGCGCTTCGATCCGAAATTCGTGATTCTCGCAGGCGTTGTCGCAGCGCTCGGCTGGGCCGCGATCGTTGTCTACGTCACCCGAGTTGATCCCGGCGACAACATGCTTACGCGCTCCTATGTTCATTACCTCACATCGAATTCGATCCTGATCGGTGCCGAAGTCGACAAGATGTTGTCTATCCTGATCGTGACAGCAGTTTTGGCGCTGGCCGTCAACGGTTCGCGCAACATGCTGGTCCGCGCGGTCAGTGAGCAGGCGGCAGCCTCCAGCCTGTCGCGCTTTTTCGATGACGCGGTCGCAAGCGGCATCCGCTCAAACGCGCTGGCGCTGGAGGCTGGGCAGGGCGAAAAACGCGAGGCGACCATTCTCAATGTCGATATCCGGGGCTTCACAAGACTTGCCGCGCAGCTGGAACCGGCACAGGTGATGAGCCTGCTATCTGCTTACCAGGGGCGCATCGTTCCAATCATCCAGGCGCATGGTGGCGTCATCGACAAGTTCATGGGCGACGGCATCATGGCCAGTTTCGGGATTGCTGGCGGTGAGAGTGACCATGCCTGCCGGGCGATGGCTGCTGTGCAGGCCATCTTCGCCGATGTTGACGGTTGGCCGGACATGGAAGGACCAATTTCCCGCAGCGAGCCGTTGAGAATCGGGATGGGGCTGGCAACAGGAGAGGTCAGCTGGGGTGCGGTGGGCGCCAATGGTCGGCTAGAAATGACCGTCATTGGCCCTGCTGTAAACCTTTCTGCCAAGCTGGAGAAATTCAACAAACAGCTTGAAAGCAAGTGCATCGCAAGCGCTGAGACGTGGCAACTCGCCATGGCGCAGGGCTATCAGGGAAATCTTGCAGTACATCTTCGCACGGAAACGGTTGATGGCGTTAAAGATGCCATAACAATTGCAGTCGTCGCACCACTGCTGGCCGGCGAAGCGGTTGTGATGCAGGACCTGCGGTTTCAGCCCTCGCCGATACCCTCAAAAAGGGCTGATGAAAGGTAGCGCTCTGCAAAACTCGGAATGATGACGACGATATTCTTGCCTTTCATGCCGCGCCGCTTGCCAAGCTCCAGCGCGGCCGTGAGTGCGGCACCAGAGGATATCCCGACCGGCACCCCTTCCATTTTTGCCACTTTGCGCGCCATCTCGAAAGCCTGGTCATTGCTGACCTTGATCACCTCGTCATAAACGGAAGTGTCGAGAACGCCGGGCACGAAGCCCGCGCCAATGCCCTGGATCTTGTGCGGACCTGGCTGCCCGCCGGACAACACCGGCGAATCCATCGGTTCGACAGCCGCAATCTTCAGGTCCTTCTTCTTTTTCTTCAGCACCTGTCCGACGCCTGTAATGGTTCCACCGGTGCCTATGCCTGAGACGAACCAGTCAATCTCGCCGCCAGTGTCGTTCCAGATTTCCAGCGCGGTTGTCCTGCGGTGGATTTCCGGATTGGCGGGGTTTTGGAATTGCTGGGGAATGATGGCACCCTTGGTGCTGGCAGCGATTTCCTCGGCTTTGGCAATCGCGCCCTTCATGCCCTTCGGCCCTTCCGTCAGCACCAGTTCCGCGCCCAGCAGCGCCAGCATCTTGCGGCGTTCAATCGACATTGTCTCCGGCATGGTCAGGATCAGTCGATAACCCTTGGCCGCAGCTGCAAAGGCCAGCGCAATGCCGGTATTGCCGGAAGTGGGCTCAACCAGTACCGATTTGCCCGGCTTGATCTGACCGGCTGCTTCCATTGCCTCGATCATTGCAACACCGATGCGGTCCTTTACCGAGGAAATCGGGTTGAAGAATTCGAGCTTCGCCAGGATATTGGCCTTGCAGCCTTCTGCCTTCGCCAGCTTGTCGAGCCGCACGATCGGCGTGTCGCCAATTGTCTCGACAATGGAATTGTAAATCCGACCCCGGCCCGGTTTCTTCGCCATCCTGTCCTCCGCAATGTCTGCGTTGCCTCAATTCGCTCAATCCTCAGTCTAAACCTGAAGCTGGCCAATATGCGAGATGCCCTGCACCAAATTGGAAAATGTTGTGACAAAAAACTCCGCCAAACGCCTGTATTGGAGAAAAACCGTGCTGCGTACTGGAAGTCAGAGCCGCGCGTCAGAGGTCCCGGCGCTGACGCGGATTGTTTGTCGGGGTTAACCGAATGGACAGTGTGACCGATACAACAAGTGTTGTGACGGATACTTGCGGCTAGTTGCTCGCCAGCACGAATATGGCGGCGGCGATCATGGCAATTGCCGCAATCCGGTTCAGCATCTTCATGGCATGACGGTCGGCGAAAAAATGCCTGGCGCGTGCGGCAAGCGCTGCATAGGGGAGCAGCACCGCAAACAGGATTGCTACCGTCAGCACGCAAAGTATCAGCCATTCATGGAAATGCACGCCGTTCATGTCTATGACGCTTGGCAACAGTGCCAGATAGAACACGATGGGTTTGGGATTGCCGAGTGTCAGGGCGAGGCCAGCCAGAAACGATGCGAGGCCGTCACGCCTGCCCGGTGACCTTGTGATGTCGGATATGGCAATGCCCGCCCGCCAGAACTGCCATGCAAGCCACAGCAGATAGGCGGCACCAGCTATTCGGACCGCAAGGAATGCCTGCGGCATGGCATGCGCTATGGTTGCGAGACCACCCACGGCCGCCGACAGATAGACGAGATCGCCCGCGATGATGCCGCTGATAAGCGCAATGCTGCGCCGGAAGCCGGTGCCAAGCGCACGCGCGACGACAGCGGCAACACCGGGTCCGGGAATGGCGGCAGCAATGCCGAGCGCCAGGACATAGGTCAGATAACCCAGGATACCCATGCGATCAGCTTCCGGTGGAACCGAATCCACCCGAGCCGCGTTGCGTTACGCTGGCCAGCTGACGCTCCTCGATTTCGACCTGGACGACAGGGGCAATCACCAGCTGCGCGATCCGCATGCCGCGCTCGACCGTGAACGCTTCCTCGCCAAGATTGACGAGCAGTACTTTCACTTCGCCGCGATAATCGGCGTCAATCGTGCCCGGCGTGTTGAGGCAGGTGATGCCATGCTTGAGCGCGAGACCCGAACGGGGGCGGACCTGCCCCTCATGGCCTTGCGGCAATTCGATCACGAAACCCGTTGGCACCAGCATGCGCTTGCCCGGCTCCAGCACCAGCGGTTCGGCGCAGGCGGCGCAAAGGTCCAGGCCCGCGGCCATGGCGGTCTGGTAAGCAGGGATGTCGATGCCCTCGCCATGCGGCAGTCTGACAAATCCGGCAACGGTGTTAGCGCTCATGACAGCCTTCCTGTTTCCGGCCTGTTTCCGGCCTGTTTCCGGCTCGTTTCCGGGTTCCTGAATTGCGGCTTGAGGGATCACGGCAGCCCGACCGGCAGTTCGGTCGTCTCCTTGATCTCCTCCATTACAAAGGATGCGGAGACATCGGCAAGCGGCACCCTGGCAATTAGCCGTTGATAAAGCTGGTCATAGCCCTTCATGTCGGCGACCCGGGCGCGCAGCACATAGTCAAGATCACCACTCATGCGCCAGACCGAGACGATCTCCGGCATGGCGGTCACACCCTTGCGAAATCTTTCCAGCCAGTCCGGATCATGTGAATTGGTGCGAACCATGATGACGACAGCAAGTCCGAGTCCTAGCTTTTCGGGGTCGGCAATGGCCACGCGAGCCCTGATATATCCCTCGTCCTCCAGTCGGCGCATTCGTCGCCACGCTGCATTGCGCGACAAGTGTATGCGTTCCGCCAGCAAGTCGGCGGAAAGTGTTCCATCCCGTTGCAGTTCTCTCAGTATTTTGAGATCAAATTCGTCAAGCTTGCTCATTCTTGGGATGAATCTCCCAACCGAATGAAATTGCAAGCACAAAATTGGGACGACGCCACGGGCGAACAATGGCATATTGCAGGGATCGGATCACTGGTCGTTGGGCGGCCAATCGGGAGGAAAACCATGTCTCGCATTCTTCAGCGCGTTTTTATCGATCATCCAGCATCGGTGGACGAGAATTATCTGGAACATTTCGGTTTTGCGCTGCGGTTTTCCGCACTGCTTTTTGCTGCAGCCGGTGCAGCGCTGGTACATGCGCTCATTCCCTGCCTTTTTGAGAAGACAGCAAGCAATATCATAAAGCGCCTGTACCAGCGCGTCGCCAACCGCGGAAACTGACGCCATTGTGCCGCTGGGTAGCCTACCGGGGTAATCCGGTTTTCGTCTCGGATCTTGTTACTTCCCCCTCCAATTCGCTGATCGTGCAGTCACACGCCGCGCAGGAATGCAAGTCGCGCATCAACGGCGATGGCTTCGGATTGGCATGGTATGGGGAACGCGAGGAGCCCGGCCTTTACCGCGATGTATTGCCCGCCTGGTCGGATTGCAATCTCAGGAGCCTCACGAGCCAGATACGCTCTCCGCTTTTCATGGCCCACATCCGCGCTTCCACCGGATCGGCGACGAGCCGCCAGAATTGCCATCCCTTTGCCAGCGGCAAATGGAGCTTCATGCACAACGGCCAGATCGGAAATTTTGATCGCATCCGCAGGCCGTTGGAAGGCCTGCTGAATGATCATTTTTATGCCCAGCGGGCTGGGTCAACGGATTCCGAATTGCTGTTCTTGCTTATGCTGCAACGGGCAGGCGAGGAGGCTGGCAAATCTGACATGGTGCAGGCGATGGGCGAGACTGTCGCAACGATCATCTCCACATGCCGGCAATCGGGTGTTGAGCCGCTGGTCCGCTTGACGGCCGCACTCAGCGATGGCCACAACATTTTTGGTTTCAGATATTCGAATGACAATACCTGCCCGTCACTTTACCTGGGCACCAACGGCGACAGCGGAGTTTGCCTTGTCTCAGAGCCGCTTGACGGAGAAAGCGAGCGGTGGCGTTCGGTTCCACCTGGCAGCGTCGTGCATATCACCAGCGATGGCCGGATCAACATTTGTGGCTTTGAAGTCCGGGCGTAACCGCCCG
>JAWKWL010000005.1:0-395902 GCA_041397525.1 Nitratireductor sp. | reverse complement strand
CAGTTCGGTTTCCATGCCGAGATAGCGACCCTTGGCATGGGCGAGGCGCAGGAAGTCCATGCGCTCGGGGGTATCAGCCATCATCACGCCGCCGGTGAGATGCAGGCCGCAGGACTGGCCGGAAATCTCCTCCAGTTCCTTGTAGAGCTGCACCGTGTAGGCCTGCAGTTTCGCGACATTGGGGTCGCCGTTGAGCGTATGGAACCCGCCGGCAGCGTGCCATGAGGAACCGGAAGTCAGTTCCGACCGCTCGATGAGCATGACGTCCTTCCAGCCGGCACGCGCGAGGTGATAAAGCACCGAGCACCCGACTACCCCACCGCCAATCACTACGGCCCTGACGTGACTTTTCATGTAATTCCCCGGTAATCCTGTGGATGAAATCCGGGTGAACGTAGCGCGCAACAAATGGCTCCGCAAAGCGGATTTGCGGCTTCTGCCAGCGTTTTTGCGCGCATTCTCTCAATCAATTGACTACCCATCCCGCCGCTCACCCCGTATACATGGCCCGAGAACAACCGTGGCGAGACTTTTTGCCTTGTGCCGGAATGCACAGCAAATGGATGGTCATGAAACTATATCAGTGGCAGGCAGTATTGCATGCAATAGCAGGGAATACCCTTGTGCGACCTGCAATACCCGCCAAAACTTGATGAATCAGCCTCTT
Organism: Nitratireductor sp.; assembly: GCA_041397525.1. Lineage (GTDB taxonomy): Bacteria > Pseudomonadota > Alphaproteobacteria > Rhizobiales > Rhizobiaceae > BOKV01. Next base: position 395,235 of record JAWKWL010000005.1, on the reverse strand, counting down.
CTTGGTAGTGTCTGCCAATGACGGGGGCGTCACCACAGGGAAATGTACGATGAGCACGAGAAGTGAACTGCACCCCCGTACAACGGACCCGCTTGGTATGGGCCGTTGGACCGCAGGCCGGTCTGCTCTTGACGCATTGGCAGGTCTGTTCGTCACTCTATTCACGTTGTTGTTTGCGGCAACAGGCGCATTGGCCGACAAGCGCGTGGCGCTTGTCATCGGCAACAGCGCCTATGAAAATGCGGGACAACTGGCCAATCCGGCAAATGACGCAGCAGACATGGCAGCCACCCTGAAGGAACTGGGCTTCGTTGTCATCACCGGAAGCGATCTCGACAATCGCGGGATGCGCGACAAGGTACGCGAGTTTTCCGCAGAACTGCGCGGCGCTGATACTGCGATGCTGTTTTATGCCGGACATGCGATGCAACTCAATGGCGAGAACTATCTTGCACCGGTTGATACCCGCATCGAGTTCGAGAGCGATCTTGATTTCGAAACCATCCCGCTGAAATTCATACAGGCGCAGATGGAGCGCGAAGCCAAGACCATTCTGCTGTTCCTTGATGCATGCCGCGACAATCCGCTGACCCGCAGCATGAAGGTCGCATCGCGCTCGCAGGGGGCAAGCCGCGGCCTCGCCGAGGAGAAACTCGCATCTTCGGGCATCCTGATTGCGTTCTCCACCAATCCGGGGAATGTCGCGCTCGACGGAAAGGGGCGCAACAGCCCGTTTACCACCGCGCTACTGGACAACATCAAGCGCCCTGGCGTTGAAATATCCACCCTGATGACGGATGTACGCGTTCAGGTTGTCAAGGATACCGGTGGCCAGCAGACTCCGTGGATCAATTCGGCACTTCTTGGTCGTTTCTTCTTCAATCCCGAAAAGGAAAAAGTGGCCGAGGTGGCATCCCTCCAGGCATCAACAGAATCATCATCCACTTCTCCGTCCTCGTCGACAAACGCTGACGCAAAGCCGAGCAATTCCGCCGTTGGCGTGGACATGGCTCGCATCGCAGCGCTTGCCTATGACGCGGTCAAGGAAAGCACCAGTGTTGCCGAGCTTGAAGCCTTCATGACGGTCTATGGCGACACTTTTTACGGCAAGCTTGCGAAGATTCGCATCGACAGGCTGAAGGCAGACGAAGAAAAGGCGAAAGCCAGCAAGACCGCAAGCGCGGAACCTGCCAAGACTGACGACAAGGCAGCAGAAGAAAAGACTGCTGAGGTCAAGGAACAACCTGCTGCCGAAGCGCCGAAGCAGACCCAGGTCGCAAGCCTCGAACAGCCGGAAGCCAAGGATTCGTCGCGCAACATCGAGACCAAGCCAGCCATGGACCCGCGCGAAATGAAACTGGGTATCCAGCAGGAACTTGACCGGCTGGGTTGCAATCCCGGCAGGCCCGACGGGTTGTGGGGCAAACGCAGCCAGGGTGCGCTCGACACATTCGCCCGTTCGGCAAAGATCCGGTTGGCATCGTCCGATCCCAGTGAAGACCTTTTGAACCAGTTGAAGGACTATAACGGATCTGGATGCCCTGCACCCAAACCGGCACCGGTAAAGGTCAAGGCCGAGCCGAAGACCTGTGCACCTGGCCAGAAGCTTTCACGCAAGGGCAATTGCTACACTCCGAAGAGCCAGGCATCGGTTCAACAGCCGCAGACCCGTACTGTTCGCACCCAGCAACCACGCCAGCGGGAGCAGGTCATCATCGAAGAACCGCAGCCACGCCAGCGTGTGGTCATCCAGGAGCAGCCAGTCTTCAGCGAGCCGGCACAGCCGCAGCAGCCTTCGCTGGGCCAGCGCCTGCTTGGTGGTGCGATCGTCGGTGGAACGGTCTGCATCCTGACGGGCTGCTGAGCCAGACATGGAGAATACTCAACAAACAGCCCGGGAGCCCTGCTTCCGGGCTTTTTTGTTTGGCACGCTGCGCTGTCATCACCTCGAATTGTGCGAGAGTGCACATCACCGCCGCATTGGCAGACCTATATCAGTTTCATGGGAAGACATGATGTTTTCCACCGACTTTGAAAGGAATGCAGAATGAAACCGACCATTATCAAGGCAGCACTTGCAACCTTGCTGTTTGCCGGTGCCGCGAGTGCTGCCTCAGCGGGCGGATACGGCAATGGCTATGTTTACTGGCAGGACGGCTACCAGTCGTTCCATTCCCGCGCGGTTGCCGGTGCCGCCCCGAATTCAAACGCCACCTTCATCTATGGTGTTCGCTGCTCGTATGAGTATCGCATCGGATATGGCGGCGAACGCGTCCGTGTGAAGATTTGCAACTGACGCTGAAATCCAGGAATGCGAAAAGCCCCGCACAGAGTTATTTCTGGAGCGGGGTTTTTTCATCGAGATCACCGTTTGTATAGGTCTCGATGTTTGCAAAGGCATGACGCAGTGCCTCGGACCAACCGTTCGAGAGAGAACGGAAATACGGGTCATCGGCATCAATCCTGCGCTGCTCACCAACAAAATAGGTGTCGGTGCGGTAAATCAGCATGTCGATCGGCATCCCGACGGACAGGTTGGAACGCAGTGTGGAATCGAACGAAATCAGCAACAGCTTGGCGGCTTCGCCCATGCGCATTTCAGGCACCGCCACACGGTCGAGAATCGGCTTGCCATATTTGTGCTCGCCGATCTGGAAGAATGGCGTGTCAGCCGTTGCCTCGATGAAATTGCCCTCATTGTAGATCTGGAAAAGGCGCGGATGCTCTCCCTTGATCTGGCCGCCCAGAATGAAGGATGCGGAAAAAGCTGCGGCAGTGGGACCCAACGCCTCACCATCAGTGCGATGAACCTCCCGCAGGGCTGCGCCAACGAGGCGGGCAGCCTGAAACAGCGTCGACACGTTCATCAGGTTCTGGCCGCCATCCTCGCCCGGGTGGGCGATACCTTCGTTGAGAAGACTGACGACCGATTGGGTAACCGCCAGATTGCCAGCCGTAAGCAGGACCAGGGTGCGCTCGCCTTTCTGTTCGAAAACATGCATCTTGCGGAAGCAGGCAATGTTGTCGAAACCAGCATTGGTGCGGGTGTCGGAGGCAAAAATAATGCCTCTGTCGAGGCGAAGTCCAACGCAGTATGTCATGGTGCGCGGTATAGTCCCGATTTACTTGCTGCTCAAGCGGCATGAAGCGGCGCACCGCTTATTGTGAAGCCTCGCTGTGGACGGCCACGCGCACTGTCAGCCTGTCCGCCCCTGCCCCTCTCCTTACGCCGCGTACCGGAGCAGCGGAATCTGCGTCCAGGCCGCAGGCAAGCCTTACATATCGGGCATCCGGGCAGATGCCGTTTGCGGGATCAAACCCGACCCAGCCCAGTCCGGCAACGTCGGCCTCGACCCATGCGTGATGCGCCTCCGCATCGCCCTCGCCTTCCTGCATCGCGAGATAACCAGTGACGTAGCGGGCAGGCTGATCGAGAAGCCGACACACGCTGATGAAGACATGGGCGAAATCCTGACAAACCCCATGACCTCGCGCCAGTGCTTGCGCTGCACTTGTTTCCGAGTCGGTTGCCTTGGTTTCAAAGCTCATCCGCTCACGAATTGTTCCCATCAGCGCATGATACAGCGCGATCTGGTCGCGGTGACGCCCCTCATGCTGTCGTGCAATGGCTGTTACAAGTTTGTCAGGCTTGGTGAGCGCGGTCTGGCGCAGGAATATCCTTGCGGGCGGATCATGTGGAACAGTTCCGACCACGCCGTCGGAAGATTTTGTTTCGACAATTCCTGACACCCGGATAACGAGTTCGCTGGTCTCGAACTCCTGGTTCACCAGATGAGTGATATTGCCGAAGGCGTCATGAAACCGGGCGGCTCCCTCGATGCCGGGGCAATCAATTTTCCAGTCGATAACGGTTTGGGAGGCAAGATCACACGGGGTCAGCCGCAATTCCTGTACACCGTAACGTGCCGATTGTTCGTAATGATAACCGGTCGTGTGATCAATCCGTATCCGCATCTACCACTATCCATTATCCAGCCAGTGCCCGGCGTGTCAGAAGAAATTGTAACTTTCCGCGATGGATGCGCCCAGATTGTTGTTCTGCTGGATGAAGTCCGAAAGGAACTCATGCAGGCCCGTTTGGAATATCACATCCATCTTCGCGTTGCGCAATTGGAGATGCGTGGATTTGGCATGATCGTGGCATTCCAGGCGAATGCCGTAATAGTCTTCCAGATCATCCATGGTCGTATTGATCCAGGAATAGCAGTGCGAAAGCGAGCGCGGCATCTCCTTGCGCAATATCAGGAAGTCAGCGATGTTCCAGGCCTTGTAAGTATCGCGATAGACGTGCCGATAGGAGCGGTGGGCAGATGCAGCGCGCAGGATCATCATCCATTGCTGCATGTCAACATCCGAGCCGACCAGCTCGGAGCGCGGCAGCAATACGTAATATTTCACGTCCAGAATTCGCGCCGTATTGTCGGCGCGTTCATTGAAAACGCCCAATTGCAGGAATGAAAATCCGTCGTCGCGCAATTTGGTATTCAGCATCGCCCCACGGAACTGCGCCGTGTTGTTCTTGATCCAGTCAAGCAGGCGGGGCAGTTCATCAACGGTAACCGACGAAGGCTTGAACTGGGAGAATTCGAGCCATGTACCATTGATGCTCTCCCACATTTCCGTGGTGATTGCGGTGCGCTCCGATCTTGCATTGGAGCGGGCGGCCAAAAGGCAATTTCGTACCGATGACGGATTGTTTTCGTCAAAAAGCATGAAATCGCGAACCTTCGGCATCAGCGCTTCTTCATGCATCTGGTGGAAGGCCTCGGAAAGGGCCGCAGCCTGCAGGGTGGAATCCCATTGTTCACGATGGCCTGTGTCCAGCCCCGGCGTCAACGACATCCGGTAGCCGACATCGAGCAAGCGCGCCATGTTTTCTGCGCGCTCCATGTAGCGCGACAACCAGAACAGGTTGGAGGCAGTGCGTCCGAGCATCAGTCCTCCAATACCCACGTATCCTTGGTGCCACCCCCTTGTGAGGAATTGACAACAAGCGAGCCATCCTTGAGAGCCACGCGGGTCAGCCCGCCCGGCGTGATGCGCATCTGGTCTCCGACCAGAACAAACGGGCGCAGATCGACATGGCGTGGCGCAATGCCCTTTTCGACACAGGTCGGACAAGTCGAAAGCGCCAGCGTCGGCTGGACTATGTAATTGTCGGGACGAGCCTTTATGCGGCGGGTAAACTCGGCCCTTTCCTTCTTGGTCGATGCGGGACCGACCAGCATGCCGTAACCACCAGAGCCATGCACCTCTTTCACGACAAGATCCTGGAGATTGTCCAGAACATAAGCGCGTTCGTCGGGGTTGGTGCAGTTGTAGGTCGGCACATTGTTGAGGATGGGCTTCTCTCCGGTGTAAAACTCGATGATCTGCGGGACGTAAGTGTAGACAGCCTTGTCATCGGCAATGCCGGTCCCTGGCGCATTGACGATCGTCACATTGCCCGCCCTGTAGGCCGCAAACAGACCCGGGACGCCAAGGGTCGAATCCTTGCGGAAAGTCAGCGGGTCAAGATAGTCGTCATCAACACGCCGATAAATCACGTCTACGCGCTGGGGCTGGCGTGTTGTGCGCATGTAGACGAAACCGTTGTCAACGAAGAGGTCGTCACCCTGGCAAAGTTCGACGCCCATCTCGTCGGCCAGGAAAGAATGTTCGAAGAATGCGGAATTGTAGATCCCGGGCGTCAGAACCGCGATGACCGGGTCACCCTTGCAGGCCGGCGGGGCTACGGACTGGAGCGTGCGGCGCAGGTTCTCAGGATATTGTTCCACCGGTGCCACGCGATATTCCGCGAAGAGTTCAGGTGCCAGACGCATCATCGCCTCGCGATCCTCGATCATGTAGGAAACGCCGGAGGGTGTGCGAAGATTGTCTTCCAGAACATAGAACTCGTTTTCGCTCACCCGGACGAGATCAACACCGATGATGTGCGAATAAACCCCCTTGGCGGGATCCAGTCCCATCATTTGCGGGCAGAATGCCGAGTTCTTGAGGATCAGGTCTTCGGGCACGCGTCCTGCCCGAATGATTTCCTGGCGGTGATAGATGTCATGGAGAAATGCGTTGAGAGCCCTTACTCTCTGGCGAATGCCACGCTCAAGGCGGCGCCACTCGGCCGCAGCGATAATCCGCGGAATGATGTCGAAGGGTATCAGCCTTTCGGTCGTTTCATTGCTGCCATATACCGCAAAGGTTATTCCCAGACGCCGGAAAATCGCGTCGGCATCCCTAGCCTTCTGTTTCAACCCACCCTTGGGTTGCGCCGCGAGCCAGGCATTGATTGCACGATAGGGCTCCCGGACGCTGCCATCATGCAAAAACATTTCGTCGAAAATCTTGTCCGAACGCTTGGTATACAAAAAAGGCTCCCGACTATCCCCTGCCCAATCCACCATCATGGCACATTGGCGTGCAGGGAGCGAATTCGGTGACGGTAACACCCATTTGGAACTCGCCACAAGTGGATTTATTGCCCAAAACCTGGGCAGCTCCGCCCCGAAAACTTGAGGAAAATCAGTACTACGGTTGCAATCTTGTGCAGGTTTGTGACAGTGTTGCCTGATGGGGTGCAGATGCGAAACGAGTCAGGAAATCTGAATGACGACGACTTCACCAAGAGCACTGATTGTCGCCAGCGCGACGCTGGCTATGGTTGCCGGGTCAGCGGGTGACGGGTTTGCAGCCAGGCCCGATACCCGAAACTATCACTGCGCCGAAGTACAGGCTGCGATAAAACAGGCCCGCGCGATCCTGATGACTACAGGACCGCATACCTATGACCGGATCGTTGCCGGACAAGGCCAATGCGGCCCGACCCAGCGTGCTTTCCGCAAATATGCACCGACGCTTGACAATCCAAAGTGCTGGGTTGGCTATTATTGCATCGAAGATCCGACGGCGGACTAAGGTCAGGACAGATCGATGCCTTGCGCAATCAGTACAATTTACTTGCACCTTGCCCAACTGTTCGACCTATAATCAGGTACGGCGGGCGACGGTGAAAGGATGGATCGATGCGCAATATCTCACAGTCAGGAGGTCTTTGCAGACTTCTCCTCGCAATTTCCATGAGCGCGGGTGTGACGGCTGTCAGTTTTGTAACAACAGCGAGCCCGGCGACGGCAGCGCGGACTGACACGCGAAAAATGACTTGCGAACAGGGCAGGAATTTCATCCGGCAGAATGGCGCTGTCGTCATGACAACCGGGACGCATACCTATGCCCGCATCGTCAGCGGCACCGGGTTTTGTGACGGTGATGAAGAGACGGAGTTGAAGGTTGTTCCCACGCTGGACAGTCCGCGATGCCGGATCGGCTACATATGCAGGGCCCGGATCATCGACCATGATCCGCTCTGGCGGTTGCTCCAGTGAGTTGGTGGGGCAGCAGGTTTCTGGTCGCGGCAACACTGTTGTCGCTGTCACTTCCCGCTTGTGCTGAACAGGCAACGGATCTGGTCGCACCGGAAGCAGCGACCGGATTTGCCGCCAAACCACCCGTCACTACGAAAAAGTGGATGGTCGTCGCGGCCAATCCACATGCTGCCAAGGCAGGCGATGCAATCCTTGCCAAGGGCGGGAATGCTATAGATGCGATGGTTGCCGTTCAATTGGTGCTTGGACTGGTCGAACCACAATCTTCCGGTTTGGGCGGCGGCGCATTCGCGGTTTATTTCGATGCAGCAACCAACAAGCTGACCACATTTGACGGGCGCGAAACCGCTCCCATGCAGGCAACGCCGCAATTGTTTCTCGACGGCGACGGCAAGCCGCTGAAATTCTTTGATGCGGTCATAGGCGGACGGTCTGTTGGAACACCGGGAACTGTGGCGCTGATTGAGGCGATGCACAAGGCGCATGGAAAACTGCCATGGGCGAGCCTGTTCGAGCCGGCGATCCAGCTTGCCAGTGACGGTTTTGCTGTCTCACCCCGCCTCAATTCGCTGATATCGGACTCAGCTGAATCGCTTTTCGCCAATGAAGCGACCCGGCGCTATTTCTTTTCCGAGGAAGGCGTCCCGATTTTTGCGGGCACCATTTTGAAAAACCCGGAATATGCTGCCACGTTATCGGCAATCGCCAAGGATGGGGCCAAGGCATTCTATTCCGGCGACATCGCGCGTGACGTTGTCGATACGGTACACGGGGCGGCGGGAAATCCGGGATTGCTCTCGCTTGACGATCTTGCAGGATACAAGGTCGTGGAACGCGAGCCGGTGTGTGTGAACTACCGTCAACATGACGTTTGTGGCATGGGACCGCCCTCCTCCGGCGCTTTGAGCGTCGGGCAGATATTGAAGATGGCGGAAGCCTATGACCTGACGGCGCTAGGGCCGCAAAGTGCCGAAAGCTGGCGCATCATCGGAGATGCATCACGCCTGGCCTTTGCCGACCGGGGCCTTTACATGGCGGACAGCGACTATGTGAAAATGCCCAAGGGACTGGTGAATGGCGACTATCTCAAGGATCGGGCAAAACTGCTCGCCGGGCCAAAGGCACTTTCCAGGGAGCAGGTCATTCCGGGCGAACCGCCGTTTGACCATGCGCTGAATTATGCACCGGATGAAGCAATCGAGTTTCCTTCGACCAGCCATTTCTCGATCGCTGATGGCGACGGCAATGTGCTGTCAATGACAACGACGATCGAAAACGGTTTCGGCTCGCGACTGATGGTTCGCGGTTTCCTGCTCAACAATGAACTGACCGATTTTTCCTTCGTTCCCGAGGAGGACGGCAGGCCGGTTGCCAACAGGGTGGAACCTGGCAAGCGACCGCGTTCTTCCATGGCTCCCACAATCGTATTCAAGGATGGCAAGCCGGTAATGGCAGTGGGATCTCCCGGCGGCAGTCGCATTATCGGCTATGTAGCCAAGACCATCATTGCCCATCTGGACTGGGGAATGGATGCGCAACAATCAGTGTCGCTTCCACATCTGATCAACCGCTTCGGTACCTATGATGTGGAGGAAGGCAGCGCGGCAGAAGCGTTGGCCCCGGCATTGACCGACATGGGCTACAAGGTAGAGGCAAAGGAACTTAACTCCGGCCTGCACATGATCGTCATCCAAGACAACAGCCTGGAGGGCGGTGCCGATCCACGGCGTGAGGGGTTGGCAATCGGTCAATAACGCCGAAACCAACCAAAATAGAAAAGGGCCGCAGTTTCCAGCAGCCCTTGTTTCCGGAAAATTCGAGGCTTGGCGTCAGGCGCGGGCAAGTTCACGCATGTTGGCGATCAGGCGATCCTGCTCTGCTGTGAGCTCGGTCACGCGGAATTCGTCTTCGGTGACTTCAGCACCAATGCGTTCGGCGATGATGGCCATCAGGGCACTGTTGGCGTTGTTGAGTGCTTCCATGCGGGCAAGCATGCTGGCACGATTGCGCTGGGCCTGGGACGCTGGATATTCGATTTCACTGGCTGGTCTGATCATGGCTCTTCCTCTACTCAGAACTGGTGAGCTCACCGCCATCAGTTTCGCCCGGGGCGGAACGAAATGCATCCGGCAAGTGTGATACTCACTGATTCTGCGCTCCCATGATAAACAAAAAGTAAACACAATGCGGAAATTTGTATCGTCATGTGTGGACAGAAATTTGCAACGCGGCTTGCTTGCAAAAGGCGTGGCAATATAGCCTTGTAGACAAACAATTCGTTTCAACCAGTGCGGCAGGGGTCGGCATGGAAACCAAAATCGCCTTCGTCGCCAGCAATGCACCTGATGCCCAGGCGGCATTGCGACGCCTGAGCAAACGCTATGGCAATTGCAAGCCGCGCGAGGCAACACACATTGTGGCCTTGGGTGGCGACGGGTTCATGCTCGCGACCCAGCATGAATACATGAATTCCGGCCTGCCGATTTACGGGATGAACAAGGGAACCGTCGGATTCCTGATGAACGAATATGGCGAGGATGATCTTGAAACCCGTCTGGCAACTTCTACCCGAAGCCATATCAGACCGCTGGAAATGGAGGCCGAGGACATCTCCGGCAAGATCCACAAGGCGCAAGCCATCAACGAGGTTTCGCTGCTGCGCCAATCCTATCAGGCTGCAAGCCTTTCGATCAGCATTGACGGCAAGATACGGCTCAATCCGTTGATATGCGACGGGGTTCTGGTGGCGACGCCGGCTGGCTCGACAGCCTACAACCTCTCCGCCCATGGCCCGATCCTGCCACTGGAAGCGCCGCTTCTGGCCCTGACGCCTGTCAGTCCGTTCAGGCCGAGGCGCTGGCGTGGCGCGCTTATTCCCAATACTTCGGAAGTGCTGATCGAGGTACTGGACGTCGAAAAACGCCCGGTAAATGCGGTCGCCGACCATACTGAGATCAAATCCGTAAGGCGCGTCAGGGTACGTCAGGACTCAACTTCAAAAGGCATTATCCTGTTTGACCGCGACCATTCCTGGGACGAGAGAATATTGGCAGAGCAGTTCCAGTATTAGGGCAGGTTTCGATCAAACTGATCCAATCGGATCGAAGTTTGCTTTATGCCGCATGCTCAAGCTGCGCGTTGGTCGTCATATGCGGCTTCAATTTCCACTTCCAAAGTGCCCAGCTGCGGTTTCAGTCTCGCGCGTGCCATTTCCATCAGTACAGAAACGGGCAATGACGGGTTCAATCCCGGAGTGACGTCGACATCCGGACGGACCGGTGGCAAGTCGTCATTGGCTGCCACCTCCAGATCCACTGGGCCTGGACCATTGTTTTCCCAGTTGTTGTCCTCGTTCAGCATTTCACCGATTTCCTGCTCGAAGCGCTCGGCATCAATGCTGCCTTCGAACATTTCCCGCCCGGTTTCTTCATCAACGGTGACGATACCCAGAAGCTCCTCTTCTAGGCCGACAATCTCGTCTGCAAAATGCAGTGCGAAATCGGCCAGGATTTCAGGGGCGATTTCAATCACGGCCTCCTGCTGTGGGGCAGCGAGAAGGATCATTTCACGCTCCCGTGCCTCGCGGGTGATGCGCGAGACTTCCGCTCGCGCATTTTCACGCGCAGCCTCTGCTGCCAAACGGCGTAGCAGGACCAGCAGGGCATCAACCTGTCCGTCGCTGTCAGGATGATAGGTTTTCAACACTTCGCGGGTCACCAGATATGGCAATCGTGCGGGATCGACTTCATCCTGCGAGGCCAGCAATGTCCGCCAGGTTTCAACTGCACCGGCAAATACTGAAAACGCGGAAGCAGGCAGTTCCGCCTTGGCATAAAGCGCGCGAAACGCACCGGCCCGGTTTTCCGCAAGTACTGCCTCAACGCGATGGAAGGGCATGTCTGAGAGTTGGGCAAGTGCCGTTGCAAAGAGTGCTATGTTACCCATGCAGATCGCGCGCAGCAGGAAGGCGGCGTTCATCTTGCCTGACTGGATCAACGCATCAACGATTTCGTGCAGATCGTGTTCATGCGCCTGTGCGGCATAGGTGATGGTCGCCTTTTCGCAGGTGTCACGAATGAGTTGCTCCTTGCGGACCGGGCTCATGCCGTCAGCACGCTCTGCTTCCTCACCATAGGCAATCGAGAGTTTTTCAAGAAGAAGCACCCTGGTGCGCGGCTGCAGTTCGGGGCGCTGGACAAGCAGCCCGCGAATATCGGCATTGTCCCCGAAACGCTCACTGAGGACGTGCAACGCGTTCCTGGAAATGTCCGCAGTCTCATTGCAGAGGAGTTCGAGGCAGGCCTTGGCCTGCGAATGCGTGGCGATTGCATCGCAAACAGCCTGGGACGGCTTGTAACGGGAAGCGACGGCAAATTGCTGCTCGCAGGCACCAGTGGCTGCAATGTCGATCAGTTCCGCATCGACCAACAGCGGTGAGCGGGAAAGTACGAGCGAGGAGATTGCAACGCTGTCGCAGGCAAGCGCCATGATGATGTGCCGGGGCGCCTGGTCACTGTCTGCAAGGGCATCGGCAAGTGCGTGGCGCACCTCAGAGCTATCATCGTCCAACACAACCGTCATTGCAGCCTCCGCCAACCCTGCTTCTTCTTCCTCCATGGGAGAAAGAAGATATGCACGCGCCAGCGCATTTGTGGCAGCGGCTTTTTCAGCCAATGGCGCGGTATCAAACCATGTGAGAAAACGCTCGATAATCATCGACTCTACTCTGCAATGCGAGGGCCAGCGCCCTCCTCCACAGTGATGTGGCAACTCCGACTGGAGCGACTATGCAGCGGAAAGGATTAACGTTCGGTTCACCATGAAAATTAACCTGGCGGAGTTTTCCGGTGTCGGGGATCAGCCTTTCCAGTCGGGTCGAGCCAACGAAAAAAGCCCGTCCGGACCGTCGAAATCGAGATAGCCCAGTCTGGAGACCGGTTCAGCGAGCGCCACGTCAAAACGGCCATCGCGGATCACGCTGTCATCGATGTAAACGCCAACGACCTGGCCGATGACAACAACAACCCCAGCTGAATTGCCGCCCAGGTCTTTCGGCTCGACAATCTCGGTCACCCTGCATTCGAGCGCTGCACAGGCAGCGGCAACACGTGGCGGTCGTACCAGTCTCGAGCGTGCGGTAGCGATCTTGCAATGGTCGAATTCGCTGATCCCCTCAGGAGCGGGGATAGAGCTCGAATTCATCGCGTCGGCCAATTTGGCGCTGACATGACTGGCGACAAATTCGCCGGTATCACGCGCGTTGCGCACTGAATCCTTTTCCCCTTCAGAGGAAAACAGGATGAGATCGGGTCTTGATGAAATCGCGTTGAAATAGCTGTAGGGCGCCAGATTGGTGACGCCGTCGCGCGAAATCGTGGAAATCCAGCCAATGGGACGAGGCGCCACGATTGCCTTGAACGGATCATGCGGCAGGCCGTGATCACGCCTGGATGTTTCGTAAAACATGCTTATCCATCCATGGTTGAGAAAACGGTTTCGAGTACAGGGCGGTCCCGCTCGGTCTTGGGCATGGTACGGGTACCAATATAGACGAAGCCGGCAATGCGCTCGCCAGCCGAAAAACCCAGTTGATCATGCAGGACCGGATCAAAGGCTATCCACTCAGTCAGCCATTGCGCATCAAAACCATGGGCGTTGGCGGCGATCAGGAGGTTCATGCAGGCAGCCCCGGCGGAAAGTTCCTGCTCCCAGCGTGGCACCTTGGGGTGGTCGACTGTGCGGCTCGCTACTCCGATGACCACCGGAACACGGCTGAGGCGGGTGCGCTCGATCCGGCGCTGTTCCTCACCAAGACCAGGATCGAGCTCAAGGGCGCGCGCTTCGATCGCCTTGCCCAGTCGCGTGGCCGCGGCAGGCGAATAGCGGATGAAACGCCATGGTGCGATCTTGCCATGGTCAGGCACGCGCGATGCAATCGTGATCATGTCAGCGATTGCAGTTTCATCCGGTCCAGGCCCTGCCATGGTCTTGGCCGGGACTGAACGGCGCTGGCGCAGGAATTCGAGCAGTGCGTGGTTTGCAGAATTTTCAGCGTCCATGGTCATGTTTCCGTTTCTTGTGCGAACTGGATATCCCGGCCAGTGACGAGCCGGAATTTCGCGTGTTGAAGATGAGCCTTGAAAATGCCGCCAAATCAGGCTTGAACAGAGCAACAGGCTTCAAGTCTTCGCCTGCCATGCAGTCAGCGGAAAGTCCAGTTGATCAAGTACATTTCCCGCAAGGTTGTCGCATTCGCCAAGCGCTGCCGCATTATTGTTCCCGTCATAGCTGCAGTCATGCCGCTGGTTGCGGCGTTGGTCCTTGTCGGGTCAGGCCTGCAAACTGTTGCGCTCGCGCAGAGCGGGACTGACGGAACAATTACCCGTGTTACATTGGAAGCGCGGATGACCGACACTGCCGAGGCACTCAGCGACGGGGTGGAATGGCGGATCTTCGGCACCAAGGTGGGCGAGGATGGCAAACTGCCGATGCTGGCGCAGGCAACCGGGGGCGTGAAGGCATTCGACATCACGCCGGGAGATTATTACGTGCACGCTGCCTATGGCTATGCGGGTGCGGTGCGCCGTATCACGGTGGCAACTGAACCGGGAACGGAAACTTTCACACTCAATGCCGGCGGACTGCAGCTAAATGCCATCGCGTCGAACGAGGCACGCATCCCGGCACCGCTGCTGCGCTTTGATGTTTATTCCAAGGAACAGGATGAACGTGGCGAACGGCAACTGGTGGCGCGCAACATCAAGCCAAATGAAATCGTGCCGATTCATACAGGCACCTATCATGTGGTCTCGCAATATGGACGGCTGAACGCGGAAGTGCGTGCCGATTTCATGGTGGAAGCTGGAAAAGTCACCAAGGCCATGATCGTACACCGCGCTGCGCGCATGACCTTCAAACTGGTCAAGGTGGCGGGCAGTGACGCAATCGCGAACACGGCATGGTCGATCCTGACCGAATCAGGCGACGTGATCACTGAAAGTACCAGTGCCTTCCCGGCCTTCGTTCTGAGCGAGGGTACCTACACAGCGATTGCCAAGAATGCAGACAAGATCTACTCGCGGGAATTCACGGTGGAATCGGGCGTCAACCGCGATGTCGAAGTGCTTGCCGAATAGGCTTCAATGACTGAATGTCCAGCTCAGGCCGCGATTTTGGGCCGCGCATAGGTTCCCGCCATCTGCTTGGCATCGGCCTGCATCGAAAACACTGACTCGAAGAGATATTGCGTGAGTTCATTGCGGTCGCGAATCGCCGAAAGCACCTCGGCCGGGATCAGCGGCCCGACATGCGCGGTAATCGACTTGCCGGCCAGACGACGAAATTCGCGGATCAGCAATGACAGGCGCATGGTCAGCGAGACCTTGCTGGCGAGGTGGAACAGGCGTCCGTTCTGGCCTTCGAAATAGACCGGAACAACCGACGCACCTGCTGCCTGGATCATCCTTGCCGGAAACAGTTTCCACGGAAGATCCTCCGCGCGGCCAATGCCCTTGCGTGCGGTGGCGACGCCTCCCGCCGGGAACACGACAATGGTGACCCCCTCCTTGAGCAGGCGGACCGCTTCCTTGCGTGTCTCGAGGTTCATCTGCATCGCTTCGCGCGTCTCGTCAAAATTGATCGGCAACGAATAGGGGCGGATTTCCGGCACCTTGAGCAGGTCCTTGTTGATCATGACCCGGAATGGCCGGCCAAGCTGCTCGGCCAGTGAAAGAATTGCAATTCCGTCGCCGATGCCAAACGGGTGATTGGCTATCAACACGAGCGGGGTGTCGGGCAGATTGCTCGGTGGCCATTGCTCGCCACGCACATTGAGGCCGATGCCGATCAGTTGCAGCATGTCACCCATCACGCGGCTGGAATGGCCGACGATCTGTGAGCGCCAAATGTCATAAAGATCTGCGAAATAGTCGCGCCCTGAGAGTTTCTCGACCCTGCGGATCACCCATTGCTTGAATTTGGGATCAGCAGGATTGGCGTAGGAAAGCTCTGGAAAACGTACCGGCTTCTTTCTCAGCATCTTCGATATTGTCCCTGAAGGTCAAAGTCCGTGCAACTTGGGAGAAGTTTCAATACCAGAATTTTCATGGCAATCCCATGACTGTTTCAGGCCCATTCCTGTTTCAGGTCTATGCAATTCCTGACACAGTCCCGGCCCCGCCGGGTGGAGGGACCGGGATTTTCATGCACCCAGACCCGGGTCAGGCGAGCCTTTTCACGTCCGGCGGCGTGGCTTCCGCGGCAAGGGCAGCAATTGCCTCATCCAGCGTCATCGAAGTCTGGTTGGGCGATCCAAGACGACGCATGGAAACCGTTCCTTCTGCCGACTCGCGATGCCCTGCCACCAGAATCACAGGCACCTTGGCCAGCGAATGCTCGCGCACCTTGTAGTTGATCTTCTCGTTGCGCTTGTCGGCAACGGCCTGAAGACCGGCACGACGCAGCCTGGCGACCACCTCATCCGCATAGGGCTCGGCCTCGGAGGTAATGGTTGCCACTACCACCTGCGAAGGTGCCATCCAGAGCGGGAAATGGCCGGCAAAGTTCTCGATCAAAATCCCGAGGAAGCGCTCCATCGAGCCGCAGATCGCGCGGTGGATCATGACCGGCTGTTTCTTCTCGGAATTGCTGTCGATGTAGAATGCGCCAAACCGTTCCGGCAGGTTGAAGTCGACCTGTGTGGTGCCGCACTGCCAGGTGCGGCCGATGGCATCCTTGAGCTGATATTCGAACTTGGGACCGTAAAAAGCCCCCTCGCCCGGATTGATGCCGGTCTTGATCTTGCCGCCGGACTGCTCCCCGATCTGCTTGAGGACATCCATCATCACTTCCTCGGCATGATCCCAGGAAGCATCGGAGCCGACACGTTTTTCAGGCCGCGTCGAAAGCAGAACCGTGATTTCCTCGAAGCCAAAGTCGCGATAGACCGACAGGATCAGATCATTGATGCGCATGCATTCCGATGCCATCTGCTCCTCGGTGCAGAACACGTGCGCATCGTCCTGCGTGAAGCCGCGCACGCGCATCAGCCCGTGCAGAGCGCCGGACGGCTCATAGCGGTGAACATTGCCGAATTCGGCAAGGCGCACCGGCAGGTCGCGATAGCTTTTCAGGCCGTGCTTGAAAATCTGCACATGGCCGGGGCAGTTCATCGGCTTGATGGCGAATACGCGGTGATCGGCCTCCTCGTCATCGGGATGGGTGAAGGCATGCGCCGATTTCACAGCAAACATGTTTTCCTGGTACCAACCCCAGTGACCTGAAGTTTCCCAAAGGCTCTTGTCGAGGATTTGCGGCGCGTTGACTTCCTCATATGTGCCATCGAGTCGACGGCGCATGTAGGAAACAAGGTTCTGGAACGCACGCCAGCCGCGCGAATGCCAGAATACGACGCCGGGCCCCTCTTCCTGAAAATGGAACAGGTCCATCTCGCGACCAAGCTTGCGGTGATCGCGCTTTTCGGCTTCCTCGCGCATGTGGAGATAGGCGTCGAGTTCGTCCTGGCTCTTCCAGGCGGTGCCGTAAATGCGAGTCAGCATGGCGTTGTTGCTGTCACCGCGCCAATAGGCACCGGCCACATGCATCAGCTTGAAGGCCGTGCCAATGTCGCCGGTGGAGCGCATATGCGGACCACGGCACAGGTCGGTCCATTCACCCTGCCTGTAAATCTTGAGGGTCTGGTCCTCGGGGATGGCATCGACCAGTTCGACCTTGTAATTCTCGCCCCTGGCGGCAAAGAAGGCCTTGGCCTCGGAGCGGCTCCACACTTCCTTTGTGAACGGCTTGTTGCGCCCAATGATCTCCTTCATCTTCTTTTCGATGACGGGAAGGTCTTCCGGCGTGAACGGCTCATTGCGGGCAAAGTCGTAATAGAAGCCGTTCTCAATGACCGGGCCAATGGTGACCTGCGTGCCGGGCCACAGTTCCTGCACTGCTTCGGCGAGCACATGGGCGCAGTCGTGCCGGATCAGTTCCAGCGCACGCGGATCATCGCGGGTAACAAGCTCCAGACGTCCATCGCTGGTGACGGGCTCGGCCAGGTCGCGCAGTTCGCCGTCGAGGGCATAGGCGACTGACTTCTTGGCCAGTGATTTCGCGATTGATTCGGCAATCTCGCCGCCGGTCATGCCTGACGCATATTGGCGAACGGAACCATCGGGGAATGTGAGGGAGATGG
Organism: Nitratireductor sp.; assembly: GCA_041397525.1. Taxonomy (GTDB): domain Bacteria; phylum Pseudomonadota; class Alphaproteobacteria; order Rhizobiales; family Rhizobiaceae; genus BOKV01. The sequence continues at coordinate 377,640 of JAWKWL010000005.1, read as the reverse complement.
AGGACATGGGCATTTGCTCCTATCCAGTCCCGCAAACGAGCGCGGGTGGTTGATCGGATGGCCGCGATATAGTGGGTAAGCGCTGCGAGGTAAAGGGGGGGTTGACCATCTCGGAAGTTGCATATCGAATAAACAATTTATAATTGCAGCCATGGATAAATTGTACTCATGTCGAAAATTGACAAAGGTGCCATGTTCGGATTGGGGCTGGTCGCAGGCGTTGCGATATCGTTGGCATTGTTAGTTTGGGCATCACCTTGGTTTACATATCCGCCCAACGGTACCAGCTACATCAGTCAGCTACAGGCACTGGTGGCTGAACAGCAGGCGGGCAAAGCCGGTGACCATTTCTGGATCGGCCTAATTCCCGGTTGGCTATACTCGGAAGATTCATTGGCGCAATGGATTATGGCTGTTTTTGGAATAGCCGCTACAGTCCTCAGTGCAGTCGCTGTCGTGCTGGTTAAGAAGACTCTTGACGCTACCAGGGAAGGTGTTTCGGAAACAAGGCGAATTGGACAAGCTCAAACACGGGCGTATTTGTTCTCTGATAAAGCTTCCTACGCTATACGAAAGGAAAACATTCAATTTGTTATCGAAATAAGGAACACTGGAAACAGTCCAGCAACGGAAATTACAACGAGTTTGAGAATTGGTGACAGGAATTCTAAATATAAAGATAAGTGGATAGATGTAGGCACAGTAAATGTGTCGTCAATATCATCTAATTCTACAGGAATATCGCTATTTATAATTGATAAAAACCACAATTCATTTAATTTTTTATCCAAGAAAACTGGAATAATTGATATTGATTGCGTTATTTCATGGGATGACGTTTTTGGTGAAAAATACCAGCAAAGTTTTATTTTTGGATATTACGCGAGGCTGAGTGAGGGTATTTTTGGTTCAAAGCCTTTCAAAAAAGTGGAATTAGCTGGATACCAAGACACGAGATATAAGAGGTAATCTATTATCTGATAAAAATTTTCAATTTTTTGAATGGGAATTAGTTCTTCCAATAATTTTTCAAACAATATAACCATTGTCGGAAACTTCCTAAATCAGAAACATTCCGGTCGTCACCCGCGGCCTGGTTGCCGGAGGGGGTCTAGGGAGGCTGAATTAAGCGACATTTTTACTTGCTCGAACACAGCCTATAAGCTGGCGCTGTGGAACCTCAGCACACAGGCCGAGGATTACGCCGGTTTGGTGATGAAGTTCAGCCGCTTTGAAACACAACCAAAAAATCCACAATCATTTCCACAACACTTTTGATTGATGTCGGTCAATGCCATAGTGTCGGTGCCAAGCAAATCATTCGTCATCAGACCGAAGAGGTGCCGCATGCGCAGATTCGCAATTCCAACCCGCATCAGCAGGACATTCGCGGTTGCGGGAATGTTCACGTCATTGCGAGGCCTTCGCCTGGTTGTGGCAATTGCGATTGCTGTCCCTGGGCTATGCATGTCGGTTGTCCCGGCATCCGCCGCGGGTGATGACCCGTTCGAGACCATTCGCGGCAAGTGGCGCGGCTCGGGCACCATGTCCTTCACCGACGGCACAAAGCAACGCATTGCCTGCAGTTCGCAATATACCGGCTCAGCCTCGCAACTGGGGCTGGTCATTGCCTGCAAGAGCAGCATCAGCGAGATCACGCTGAGCGCCAGGCTCTCGGCCAATGGCGGCAATCTGCTCGGCACCTGGGAGGAAAAGACCTACAAGGCAATCGGCTCGGTTTCGGGCAAGGCGACCGAGAACCGGATCCGTTTTTATATCGGCGGCTATGTGCTTGGCACGATGACCGTCAACTACAACAAAAGCCGACAGCAGGTTGTAATTTCCACCAAGGGCATTCCGCTGAAGGATCTGACAATTGCGATGAAGAGGCAGTGAGCCAGAAACCATGACCGGGCGGCCGGACCTAATCCTTTCCAGCGGCAAAAGCGGAGCCAGCATTGCCCTTACCGGCGCATGGACCGCATCGCATGCCGCGCGGCTGGAGGGTCTGGCTGACGGCATTGTTGCGAATGCCGGAGCGGTGAAGGCTGTCACGTTCGAACTTTCAGGAATTGACGAGCTCGATACCTATGGCGCGTGGCTTTTCGAGCGGGCGCGGCGCCAATTCGAGAAATCCGGCATTGAAACCAGCATGCGCGGCCTGAGCGAACGCAACCGTCCGCTCATGGCCGAAATATCAGCCACAGCCCGTGACGACGGACAAGAGGGGCCAAGAAAGACCACATATCGTGGAGAACAGGCCTATGATTTCGAGCCGGAAAGCTGGCGCGACTGGCTGTCTTATTTCGTTCTGCTCGGGGCAGTTCTTTCGGCATTGTGGCGCTCGATCACAAACCCGGCGCGCTACCGCATGACCTCCACGGTCTACCAGTTTGACCGTGTTGGCTGGAAAGCGCTGCCGATTGTCCTGCTGGTGACTTTCATCATCGGGGTGATCATTGCGCAGCAGGGCTTTTTCCATTTCCGCCGCTTTGGCGCTGATCTCTACATTGTCGACATGATCGGCTTTCTCATCATGCGCGAGATGGGATTGCTGCTGACAGCCATCGTTGTCGCGGGACGCTCGGGCAGTTCCTATACGGCGGAACTCGGCTCCATGAAGATGCGTGAGGAAATCGATGCGCTGAAAACCATGGGCTTTGATCCGGTGGAAGTGCTGATCCTGCCGCGAGTGCTGGTGCTGGTGCTGGCCCTCCCCGCGCTGACTTTCCTTGGTTCCATGGCGGCACTGGCCGGAGCAGGCCTTGTTGCATTGACCTATGCCGGGATGGCACCCACGCTCTTTCTCGACCGGCTGCACGAAGCGATCACGCTCGACCATTTCCTCGTCGGCATGATCAAGGCTCCGTTCATGGGGCTGGTGATCGGGCTGATTGCCTGTGTCGAGGGGCTGCGGGTTCTGGGCAGCACCACGTCACTTGGCACCCACACCACGCAATCCGTCGTCAAGTCGATCTTCATGATCATCGTGCTGGACGGTTTGTTCGCGCTGTTCTTTTCATCAATCAGGATGTGATGATGGCGGGACCGGCAGACAGGAACGGACTGGTGGTGGAGGTCAGTGATCTCACGGTGCATCTTGGCCAAAAGGATGTGCTGAGCGGACTGTCGATTGATGTACGGCGCGGCGAAATTCTCGGCATTGTCGGCAGTTCCGGCAGCGGCAAGTCAGTCTTGCTGCGGACAATCATTGGCCTGTTGCCCAAGACTTCCGGCAGTATCAGGCTTTTTGGACTGGACACCTCGGCGCTTGGCGTGGAAGAGCGACAGCGGGTGCAGCGGCGTACCGGCGTGATGTTCCAGCACGGGGCACTCTTCTCCTCGCTCACGGTGCGTCAGAACCTGCAATTCCAGATGCGCGAGAACCTCGCGATTTCGCAGCGCATGATGGACGAGATGACGGATGTGAAGCTGGAGATGGTCGGCCTCAGCAAGGCCGACGGCGACAAGCTGCCTTCGCAACTCTCGGGCGGCATGACCAAGCGCGTGGCGCTTGCCCGTGCGCTGGTGCTCGACCCGGAATTCGTGCTGCTGGATGAACCGACTTCCGGGCTTGACCCGATTTCGGCGGGTGATTTCGATGAGTTGATACGAACCCTGCAGACGACATTGGGCCTGACCGTCTTTCTCGTCACGCATGACCTTTCGAGCCTCTATGCCATTACCGACAGGATTGCTGTGGTCTCGGACGGGCGCATCGTTGCCGATGGGAATGTCGACGCGATGCTCAAGAGCAATCATCCGTGGGTGAAGTCGTATTTCCGGGGCAGTCGCGGCAGCGTCTTGGCAAAGGCACACTAATCTTCGGGCGACCCGCCGGGGCTGGCCGCAGGGCAAGGAGGAGAAAACCGTGGAATTCAATGCACGATATCTGCTGATCGCGATCTTTGCGCTGGTGGCGCTGGCAGGCGGGGCCGGTTTTGTCTACTGGCTGGAAAACAATGGCGGCTTCGGACCTCGAGCCGAATACCGGATTGTCTATCCGGTATCGGTCTCCGGCATGGCGCGCGGCGGCAAGGTGCTTTTCAACGGGTTGCAGGTCGGTGAAATCCGCGACCTGACGCTGGATGCGGCCCGTCCCGATGCGTTCATTGCCATCGTGTCGGTTGATGCCCGCACTCCGGTACGGCAGGACACGACCGCCGGGATTGACTACGAGGGCCTGACGGGTGCCGCCAATGTGATGCTGACGGGCGGTACAGCGCAATCACCATTGCTCAATTCGGAAAATGGTGAACCGCCTGTCATCATTGCGGACCCGCTGGCATCGCGCAGCTGGACACAGGCGGCAGCGCGCGCGCTTGGCAGTCTCGAAACCGTGTTCAGCGGCAACAAGGATCGCTTCGAGAATATTCTCAAGGGACTTGAGCGAATGACTGGTGGAGCCGAGGAAAAGAATGGAGTGCTGACTGATCTGATCCCGCCAAAGGACTTCCCGCCGCTGGCTGAACCGGTTACCTGGCAGCTTGCAATTGGTGAACCGACTGTACTGCTGTCGCTCAATACCGACAAGGTGCTTGAGCTGCGCAGCCCGGTCCAGTGGGGACAATTGGGAACCGCCAAATGGACCGATAACCTGCCGAACCTGTTCCAGACCAAACTCATCCAGGGATTTGAAAATGCAGGTCTTGACACTGCGGTGTTGCGTCCAGCGGATGCGCTCGATCCGGAGCACCGGCTAAATATCGATATCCGCTATTTCCACTTCCGTGCTTACGAAAATCCGGCGGCAATCATCGATCTCTATGCAAAGATCGTCGACCGCGATGGCGCGATCATTGCAGCAAAACGGTTTGTCGCCGAAGAGGCGGCAAGATCCATTGATCCCGAAGTTGCGATTGCCGCAATGGGCGGGCTGTTCACCAATACTGCGCGTGAAATCGTGACCTGGAGCGAAGATCAATTATAGACAGGGCTGCCGTGATTGCGCCCTTGCCCTGAATCCGTTGGACGCCTAACAAACGTTCCAAAGGAGAAGTCCCATGACCTACGCAAATTACCCTTCACTCAAGAACCGTCCCGTTTTTATCACGGGTGGCGCAGCCGGCATTGGCGCGTCGCTGGTCCGGCTGTTTTCCGCGCAGGGTGCACGGGTCGCCTTTGTCGATATCAACAAGGATGCAGCAGACAAGGTGATCGGTGAATGCACCGGGCCAAAACCCTGGTTCCGGGCACTTGACCTGCGCGATACGGATGCACTGAAGGTGGCGATAGAGGATGCGGCAAGCGACCTAGGCGGCCTGAAGGCACTTGTCAACAATGCAGCGCATGACGACCGGCATGACTGGCGTGAGGTGACGCAAGACTACTGGGATGACCGTTTTGCGGTGAACTTGCGCCACCAGTTCTTTGCGATCCAGGCGGCAGCACCAATCATTGCCGAGAATGACGGCGGGGCAATCGTCAATATGGGCTCCGCGTCATGGCTGCTGAAGGAGGACATGTTCCCCGGTTATGCCACGGCCAAGTCCGCCGTGCAGGGCTTGACCACCACCATGGCACGAACGCTTGGGCCAATGAACATCCGCGTCAACACCGTTTTGCCGGGCTGGGTATTCACCGAGCGGCAACTGGAAAAATGGTGGACGCCGGAAGGCGAGGCTTCATCAATGGAGATGCAATGCATCAAGCGCCGGCTCTATCCCGATGAGCACAACCAGATCATCCTTTGGCTTTGTGCCGATGACGGATCGGCTGCAACCGCGCAAAGTTTCATCATCGATCTGGGGCGGGCGGGCATTTGACGGTTGACCACTGGTGAAAGGCCGATCTGCCCTTTTGTTCAGGTAGAGATTCAACCGCCATGCATGAGTCAATTCAGGCACTTGCAGTGATTTTGCGATGTTCAGGAACTGAATCATACCGGCCTTGAGAAAGTGATTGAAGTCCGGGCCTTGCGGGAAGTAACAAATTGCGTTTTTGATATGCAATAGCCAAGCCCGCATGATTCACCAGCCCGCGCAAGGAAGACTGCACGATGACCGGAAAGGCCGAGACTGGAACATCACTGGCGCTCCTCATATTCCTGCAGGCGATGGTTTCGGCGGCCAGTCTTGTCGTAGAGATCGTGGCCGGAAGAATGCTGGCGCCGTATCTCGGCATGTCGCTCTATACCTGGACGTCCGTCATCGCGGTGGTTCTGGCCGGCTTTTCCGCAGGACACTGGGTCGGCGGGCTGGTTGCAGGCAAGCAGCCGGATATCAGCATGCGGCTGACTGCCTGGAGCATGGCATTTGCAGCAATTTCCACGGTTCTTGCAGTGCTGATTTTGCGCACAAGTGCAGGCCCGGTGATTGCAGGGATTGAATCTCCGCTGGCAGCAATCACTGTGCTTTGCAGCCTCGTATTTTTCCTGCCGTCCTTCTTTGCCGGGATTCCGGCTCCAGTGCTGTCGCATGTCGCTGTCCTTTCATCACCCGACAAGGGCGGCAGGGCTCTGGGCGCAATGTTTGCAGCAAGCGCGCTTGGCGCAATCGCGGGAACCCTGCTTGCCGGATTCCTGTTCATCTCCTGGCTGGGCTCGGTGCGGACACTTTCCGTGGTTGCCGGGATTTATGTTCTGGCAGCGACGGTGATGTTTGCCCTGTCGCGACCAACGGGAATGCGTGGCTTTGCAACCATCATGGTGGCCATGGTTTCCGTCGGTGCGATTTCAGCAAGCACTATCGGGCTTTCCGACCCGTGCACAAAGGAAAGCCAGTATTTCTGCATCCGCATCCTGGACGCTTCCAGGGAAGCACGGGCACCAGCAAGGGTGATGGTGCTCGACCATCTCGGCCACGGCATCGCAGTCGAGAATGACCCCAAACGACTGGTCACGCCGCATGCTGCATTGCTTGCGGAACTGGCCCGGATGCGGATGGAAGGGAACCAGTTTTCAACCTATTTCATCGGTGGCGGCTCATACTCCATTCCGCGTGCATGGACTGGCGACCCAGCTGTCACCGCGATGACCGTTGCAGAGATAGATCCCGCAGTTACCCAGCTTGCCATATCCAGAATGTGGTTTGATCCTTCAGAAACCCGCATTGTCCATGAAGATGCCCGGATGCTCCTTGCTCGCGACGACAGTCGATACGATGTCATAATAGGCGATGCATTCACTGATATTGCGGTCCCGGCACATCTCGTCACGCAGGAATTTTTCGAGCTCGTCCGCTTACGCCTGCAGGATGACGGCATATTCCTGATGAATGTGGTTGATCATTTCGACAGGCTGCGGGCACTTTCCGCTCTGTCGCGGACCTTGCGCGCGGTATTTCCGGTCGTCGAGATATGGACGGAGCGTCAGCGTCCAAATGGCGACGAGCGCGCGATCTTCGTGGTGCTTGCCGGCACAACACCGAGCGGTCGTGATCTCATCGATGGACCGGAACCCGACAGGCACAAATTCGGAAAGCTGCCGCAGGCTGCAATGGAGCGAATGCTTGCACAGATTGATACGCCGGTGTTGAGCGATGACTATGCGCCGATGGACCGGCTGATGGGCCGGTTGGACTGATCACAACGAAAATGCGGGCCTGACATTTCCAATTGCAATGCCATTGCGGTTCAGAAGAACAGGATTGCTGAGTCCTTTCAGGGCCTTTGCTTCTGTTTCGTCAAGTTCAAGAAGAGATTCAATGCAGGCTGCGATTGCCACTTGTGATGCACGCTCTGCACCGTCATGCACCTTCAAGGCAATGCCCATTCCCTTTTCCGGCAAGGCTGCGACGAACACCCCCTCGGCACCGGACTTGGTGAACACCCTGCCCTTCAGTGCCGACATGATCGCGGTATCAAACCGCTCGGTTCCGGCGACCATTTCAGGATGAGCCATGCAGGCATCGCGAATCCGGATCATGGCCCGTGAACGCTCGCGTCCTGCATCTTCTCCGACAGAAAACCGGGCGAACGCCGATGCGAGATTTTGTAGCGCAATTCCATAGGTCGGGATTGAGCAGCCATCAATCGCGTGATTGTCCTCGCGATGGGGTGCGCCGGTGACCTCTTCCAGCGTTCCTGCAATCGCCTTTTGAACCCGATGGCCAACACGGACATAACCCTGCGGATCCATGCCCTCCTCCACGGCAAAGCACAGAAAGCCTGAATGCTTGCCCGAGCAATTGTTGTGAATGGCACCAGGCGAAACGCCCTGCACTGCCAATCGGTCGCGGTCTGGCTGGCGGTCCGGCAATTGCGCACCACATTCAAGGCAATGTTCGCCGAGGCCGGCTGCCGACAGCATCTGCCTTGCACCTGCAACATGCATTTCCTCGCCATTGTGGGATGCGCAGGAAAGCGCGACATGGCGTGTTTCAAGTTTCAGCCGGTCAACGGCGCCCGATTCAACAAATGGCAGCGCCTGCAATGCCTTGATGGCAGAACGCGGGAAAGTACGGCGCTCAGGATCGCCGAATGAGCGCACCACCCTGCCCGCAGTATCAGCAATGATGATATCAACACTGTGGCGGCATTCCACAAAGTTCCCACGAGTTACTTCGACGGTGGCTGGATTTGTCATTCTGGTCGACATTTGGCTTTCCCGAGGTGGTACGTGGGCCTTCTACCCCCGGGAAAGCTTGTTGTCATGCTGTTTCGCGGTTCAAAATACCGGCTTGACCAATTCGACCTTGCCATCAGGTGACATCTTCATCACCCGATATGCGGAAGTGCCGCCGATGATAGTTCCGTCCGGCGCGACAGTGACGCCCTGAATGTATTCAGGCCAACCGGGCAATCTCTCACCAAGGTCGAAATTTGTTTCCGTCCGGGAAGCGATGTCGAACAGGGTACCGCTCGATAGTCCGCCCGAAATCATGGTCGAATTGTCCGCGGTGAAGCCATAGCCATAACTTGTATTGGGCCCGTAAGACTGGAACAGTTCGGCATCTCCGTTCTCGCTGATGACAGCGGAAGTGCCATAGGACAACAGATAGGTCTTGCCGTCATGCAGGTGCAGACCGTCGGTGTAATAGGTCGAATACCAACTCGTTATTCTTGCTGTCTCTTTCAAGTCGCTGTCAAACCAGGCGAAATCCATGGTCTTTCCATCGCCCTTCTTTTGGGCGGTTTCCTTCTCGATATCCTTTAAATCAGCAGCGGGGTCGACCTTGGCTTCCGCCTCATTGTCGACCTCCTTGGTCGCAATGACTGTGCGCGATGCATCCGGCGTTGTTGCAATACTGACGATCTCATAGTCCAGCTCGTTTTCCTTCAGCATCTTGCCGGTGTTAAGATCGTGAACGCGCAGGATCGTCTTGTAGTGGTCGTCATTGCGCTCTCCCTGGACTGCGGTGACCACCATTTCGGATTGCGGGGCGAAGGAAATCTTGTTGAATTTCGGAATTTCGCCGCGCTGCTCCCAGGTCGAGGTGTCCAGCAATGCCAGCACATCATCGGTATGCTGCATGACCAGTGTCTTGCCGTCCTTGGTCCAGAACAGCGACATCGGGCTCAATTTTATCCAGATGCGCTCGCGGACATCAAGCGTGTCGGCATCAAGCAGATAGAGCACCCGGTTGTCGCCGGCCGCTGCAATCGTCTTTCCGTCCGGGGAAACCGCAATCGCGCCAAGGGCGGACTTGGGAAGCCCTGCCGCGGCCTGGTGGGCAAATGAACCCAAAGCCAGAAGTGATAGTGATGATACTGCAAGAAAACGGCCAAATTTGCGTGTTAAATCATTCATTCGTGGTTCTCCTCGGGTCAGACCATCCCGCATGACGAAATTCCCGGCATCGGCGACTTTGTCGCGAGCCACCAGGACGCCCGCCATGGAGATCGGGTAGAACTGGAGAATAGACCAGAGATCGGCGGCAGATGTGCAAAAAGTCACATAGGCCAGGAAACAGTCATCGCCACCAGCGCATCTTGTGCGGTACCGGATCATGCCCGCTGGTGCCCCATGGATTGCAGCGGATCACGCGCCAGAAGGTCAGCCATGAACCGGGTATAAGACCGTGGCGAGCCACAGCCTCGTATCCGAATTCTGAACAGGTGGGATGATGGCGGCAGGAATTGCCGATGAAACCCGAAAGCGTCAATTGGTAAAGCCGGATCAGACCGATGCCGATCAAGCGACCCGGTGTCTTTGGCCATTCGCCCTGCCAGTTTCGCGAGACCATTGCTGGATACTCAGCGGACCCGGTATTTGATGCCGGCAGCGCCAAGGGCGTGAAGTGCCACGCCTTTTGCCTTGTTGATCTTCTCGCGCCGCTCGGTTTTCTGGCGAGCTTCGATCTCTTCCACGCAATCGACCACGGCATCGAAGGTGAGAAGGGTCGAAGCGTGGCGCGCCTTGTATTCGCGCACGGGTTCGAGGAAGCGGAATTCGGCAAACCTGCCGTCCGGGGCCGGGCCGCCATCCTTGAGCATGGCATACATGGCCCGTTTGAGTTCCTTCAGCTCCTGCCCGCTCGCGCCGATCACGGTTCTGGCCATGATCGATGACGAAGCCTGGCCGAGAGCACAGGCCTTCACCTCATGGGCAAAATCCGTGACCTTGCCGTCTTCCATTTCCAGGTCAACGATGACCGTGGAGCCGCAAAGTTTGGAATGCGCCTTGGCTGTCGCGCCGGGATTTTCGAGCCGACCCAGTCGCTGGATGTTGCCGGCATAGTCAAGGATCGTTGAGTTGTAGACGCTGTCAAGCATGGCCGTGTTCCTGTTACAGCCCTGAATATAGGGATCGGCCGGACTTGCGTCGAGACCGGTTCACCAAGACACGCGCTTTTTGTCAGCCTCAATGCAAAACCCCGGCTGCGATTGCAATCAGCCGGGGTTTTCGAGATTTCAGCCCTTACGGACAGGAAAGGGTCAGTAGCAGACTTTCACATTCTGCCAGACCCGGTGACCGTAATACGGGTTCCATACCTTGCGTTTTTCCCAATGGCAGCGCGGGCCGTAGACCACGCCATAGTGGCCGCGCTGATGGGCATGCGCATTGGCGATAATTCCGCCAACGATAAGACCACCCACAATGGCTGCTGCGACCTTGCCACTGGCATGGGCTTCGGTTGGCGCCGTGAGCGAGCCGGCAGCAACCATGGCCACTGCTGCAAAGCCTGCAATTGCTGTATTGCGAAGGTTGATGGCTTTCATTTCAGTTCTCCTGTTTGTTGCCGGAAGGTTTCGCCTTCCACTCAGCTTACATGGTGGTTCCCTTGCGGGCCTGCTGTGCCATGTGTCACACAAATGCAGGTTCGGCCCTGAACCGAAGCTGAACGGGCCGTTCAGCAGGCATTGCGCCATTAACTGGGCCTTGACGCTTTCGTCATGGTGCGGCGCATGTGAGCAATTGCCTCCGGGCAATTTGCCACTATATTGGGGGGGTCTGGTAACCGTGCCGGAGAGACAGGACCCGAAACGGGTTTTTGTCTTGAAAGCCCCGGAACCCGGCCAAAGCCGATCTCCCTCAGGGTAAATGTGCGCCCTGGCGTGAAAAACATGGCTGCGACTGGTCCGATCAACGAAACCAAACGTAAAGCCGAAGGTAACGCCATGCGGGAGATAGACATGGACGCAATTCTGAAAAGCCTTGAAAAATCAGGCGGTCGCAAAGTCCTGCCAAAATCGAAGCGCCCAAGCCAGGCGGAAGCCGAAGATGCCGTGCGCACCCTGTTGAAATGGATGGGGGAAGACATTGGGCGCGAAGGCCTGATTGATACGCCATCACGTGTTGCAAAGGCGTATGGCGAGCTGTTTTCAGGCTATGACGAAGATCCGCAGGCGGTTCTCGGTCGCACCTTCGAGGAAGTCGGCGGCTATGACGACATGGTGCTGGTCAAGGATATCAGCTTCCATTCCCATTGCGAGCACCACATGGTGCCAATCATCGGCAAGGCACATGTTGCGTATCTGCCGGACGGCAAGGTGCTCGGCCTTTCGAAAATCGCCCGAACGGTCGAAATCTTTGCCCGGCGCCTGCAAACGCAGGAAAACATGACCGCCCAGATTGCCCATACCATCGATGATGTACTGCAGCCGCGCGGTGTCGCGGTCATGATCGAGGCAGAGCACATGTGCATGGCGATGCGCGGTATACGCAAGCAGGGCTCGACAACCACGACCACCTGCTTTACCGGGGAATTCCGCAACCAGCCAAGCGAGCAGGTCAATTTCATGACGCTGTTGCGCTTTCGCAAGGACTGACCAGACGGCTCCGTTCCGGCGTGCCGACGGGCGCCACCTGAAGGAGCATACAGATGACCGCCAGTTTTCCAAAAGCATCCGGCAAGCAGGAGCTTGAGGCAGGGATGCTCGTTGCACCAAGGTTCGATGCCAATGGTCTTGTCACGGCTGTTGTAACGGATGCAAGCGATGGCACGCTGCTGATGGTCGCGCACATGAATGACGAGGCGCTGGCCAGAACCATTGAAAGTGGCCAGGCATGGTATTGGAGCCGTTCGCGCCAGGAATTGTGGCTCAAGGGCGCGACTTCCGGCGAGACACAGAAGGTCGTGGAGATCCGCACCGATTGTGACCAGGACGCCATATGGATCAAGGTTGAAACAGGTGGCACCGGTGCGGCCTGCCACACCGGCATGCGCAGTTGCTTCTATCGCAGGATCGAAAAAACTGACAATGGCCCTGTTCTGGTTCGCGATGAAACCCCGCCCCGTTTTGACCCTGAAACGGTATACCGGCGGTAGGCTGTACCCCTACCGCGACCGCCAAGTTCACAATTTGAATAGAATTATTGGGTAGTATTGTCGTACTGGCGCTTGCATGCGCGAGAACAATTGAGGTTTTGACACGGTGTCAAATCCTGAATTGTTCAAAGAGAAGCACCACCCATGCAATGGTTTGGCAGCGAAAGGCAGATGACGGAAAACGGAAGGCAGACTGAAATGTCTGTGACCGCCACCGGCACGTCCAATTCAGCAAGTGCGCAGATGGAGCGACAGGACCAACCTGTTCCCACACCGGGAAAAGGGTTGCGCCGGGGTGATGCAGAATTTGTCGGTCCCGCCGACAGCCCGTCGCCAAGCCCGCTGGAGCGTCCGCAAAGCGGCGGCATCGCACTTGCGCTGGGCGGAGGTGCCGCCAAGGGCTGGGCTCATATCGGAATGCTGCGCGCTTTCGATGAAGCCAGGGTGCCGATCTCGATGATTGCCGGCACGTCCATCGGCGCGCTTGTCGGCGGCTGCTATCTGGCGGGAAAGCTCGATGAACTTGAGGAATTTGCCCGCTCGCTCACGTGGTCGACCATGATCCGGTTCATGGATTTTTCGATCCGGGGTTCCGGACTGATTTCCGGTCAGCGCCTTGCGCATCGCATGGCACTTCATATGGGCCAGATGGCAATCGAGGACATGGCCAAACCGTTTGTCGCAATTTGCACCGATATCCGGACGGGCCATGAAATCTGGCTGCATGACGGCCCGCTGATCGAGGCGATACGGGCATCCTACGCACTTCCGGGAGTGTTCACACCGGTTGACCATAACGGGCGACACCTGGTTGACGGTGCGCTGGTAAACCCGGTTCCGGTTTCGGCGTGCCGCGCCTATGAACCCGATGTAGTGATCGCAGTTGATCTCAACAGCGAGACATTCGGGCGCGGAACGGTCATCCGTTCCTCGCATTACGACAAGCGCGAGCAGCAAGTGCGCAGCGAGCACATCGCAAACGGCGCGAAATCGCCCTGGCTTTCGTTCCTCGGTTCATCCGATCACCATGTGGTCGAAAAACAAAAGCCTTCAACCGCAGCTCGCAACCTGACCCGCCCGCAGGTGCAGCCGCAAACCCGGCTCGGCATGTCCGGCGTGATGATGGAAGCCTTCAACATCATCCAGGACCGCATTGCGCGCGCGCGGATGGCCGGTGATCCACCCGATTACACGATCCGGCCGAAACTGTTCGATATAGGGCTCGCTGATTTCCACAAGGCGGATGAGTCAATCCGCATCGGCTATCTCGAAACGAAAAGCCGCCTGCATGAGCTGGTTGACCAGGGCGAATTCGAAAGAGCCTGATCAGGGCAAGGACCCTTGGGCCCTAATTACTCTCCGCCATTATCCCGCGATGTAGTTGCGCAGGTCTTCCGCGTCCCGCTCTGCCTGTTCGATCTTGCGTTTGACCACGTCCCCTATTGAAACAATGCCCGACAGTTTCCCATTGGCGGTGACCGGCAGATGGCGAAAGCGGTTGCGTGTCATGACGCTCATGACCGCATCGACCGTATCTTCCTCACTGCAGGAAACAACCTTCCTGGTCATGCACTGGGCCACCGGCTGGTCCAATATGCCCGCTCCACGCAATGAAATCTCGCGAACGACGTCACGTTCCGACACAATTCCGCATACCACGCCTGATGCGTCGGTTATGACCACCGCGCCGATCTTCTTGCTGGCAAGGATATCCACAACGTCGGAAACGGCTGTCTCAGGCAGCATGGTGAATACGTCACGCCCCTTGTCAGCCAATATCAGTGCAACCGTCATTTCTGCCTCCCTTCGGTTTGCCTTTTAGTGACCGGATGGTCGGTTGCGCCCGGCAGCGTCGGGCGCCGGAGCGCAGGTGAATTGATGGTGCGGCCAAAATGCGGTTTTGGCAAGTCCTGTGAGCAAGATGGGCTCAGACGCGGCCTTTGCGGTCGAACAGCGGAAAAAACAGCAACCCTGCGAGGAAACCACCGACATGCGCCTGCCAAGCAATCGACACTTGCGATCCTGCAACGGGCACGACGCCGCTGCCAAACAGGTAATTGAGGCCGAACCAGACCAGAATGAACACCATGATTCGCGGATTGGTCAGGCTGCCCAACAGTGTCAGGGCGGGACCATGCACGTTGAGCCGACCTGCCACGCCCTTGCCAGTAAAAGCAAAGCGTGTTGCAGCCCCCATGTAACCGGAAACGACAGCAGAGGCTCCAATCATCGGAACCAGTTCATTGCCATAAGAAAACCAATGGGCAAATGCGCCTCCCGCTGACGTTACACATGCGAGGCCAATGCTGCGGCCCGCGCCGATACGGCTTGCCACAGGGCTGCCAAATGCTGCAAGCCAGAGCAGATTGACGCCAATGTGCAACCAGTCGGAATGAAGCAGCGAATAGGTGAAGGGCGTCCAGTATTTCGCCAGCGGCCAGAAATCTGCGAGTTCACCCGAGTACCGGGCCGGAATGAACGAGAACAGCAATATGACATATTGGTCAGTCGCGGCAGTCAAGACCCACTCGCGCATCCCGTGGATCGTGAGCATCAGTGCTGCCAGTGCGACGATGATGGAGGGCATGTTGAAAACCGGTTCACGGACGGGCAGGAACTGTTTTTCACGCCTGTCCTGATGTGCCTCCGGCACCGCCTCGTGCTGCACCCCTGGCGCTGGCTGGTTTTGGTCGTCCTGCGGTATGTTGCTCAATTCCGGCTCTCCCTTCCGGTTTGGCATAGTGGCTGGGGCGGAAAGTGCAATTCAAATCGCATTTTCACCGTTTTGACCCATAAAAAAACCGCCCGGTTGCTTTCGCAACCGAGCGGTCGGTCAGTCCCCTGCCAGCCCGTCCCACAACTAATTCCGGACCTCGCAGAAACGATCAAAGTAACAAAGCGGAACAGCCAACACTCGTATTCGTTAACGCTCTCGCTTTGTGGAGCAAGGAGAAACTCTCATAATTTCCGTGCCTTGGCAACGTAAACCAGTTGTTAACCTTAACAATGGCGGCCTGTGGGCAAAACCCCCATTGCCATCTCACGGCCACGTTTCGAGTTCCTGTTCCATCCACTTTCTGGCACAAGAAATGCACCTTCCGGCTCAGGCATCAGCCAAATTTCGGTTCACGTCCAGAAACGGGACACTGTCGGTCTGTTTGACCGGAAAATCCCGGACCAAAGCCAGTGAACCCGGTTGGCAGGCGGGAAAGGGTATCGTTTTGAGACATGAAAATACAAAGAAGCTTTTCGGTTACTGGAACCGGGTCAGGGGAAGCCGGGTAGCGCCAGAGCGCAGTGAGATCGAACCAAGCGATATTCGCGAGGTTCTGGCAGATACATTCATTCTCGAAGTCTCGGCACGCTTGAGAACAATATCTTTCCGACTGGCCGGAACCAGGCTTTGCGCCGCTTATGGCAAGGAACTGAAGAGCTATGGCTATCTCGGCATGTGGTCCGAGGAAGACAGCTATGAAATCGCCAAGTCGGTCGCGAAAGTGTATGGCGACCGCAAACCGGTGCTGATCAACAGCGTAGCCCATACTGCCAGCGGTCACTTTGTCGAATATGAGACATTGCTGTTGCCGCTGCTGACAACAGGCGAGGACAATTCCCGGATTCTCGGGATCAGCACACCGAAAACGCTCCCTTACTGGCTTGGGGCGGAGGCGCTCGAGACCAATACCTGTCGGGGCCTGCGAGTGATGGAAATTCCGCAAAATGCGGCAATGCATGTGCCGGAGCTGGTACCGGAACTGGGTGACATTTCAGATGCCGGCGGAAAATCGCGGCCCAAGAGGGTTGCACATCTCACCATATTTGATGGGGGACGCAGTTAGGCTCTGACGGGTTGGACAAAAAAACGGTATCAGGGCCTGTTCCTGGTATGGGAAATTACAATTCATTAACCCAAACGGGGAATACTCCGGTCTGAAATCCAAGAAATCGGGCCGGGGAAATATGGCTGTCGCCGCACATAAAGACAATGATCTCGACATTTCCAGCATGGAGCGCCAGTTCCAACGCGTGGATCTGACTCTTTTCGGCCGCTTCATGCTCGCCAACCGCCAGGAATTTCCGTGCCAGGTGATCAACATGTCGCCAGGAAGTGCTGCGCTGGTTGCTCCTTCATGCGGAGAGATCGGCGAGCGCGTCATTGCTTATGTCGATCATCTTGGACGCCTTGAAGGCGTGATCCTGCGCAGCTTTGACGGCGGCTTTGCAATGAGCGTCAACGCCACCGAGCGCAAGCGCGACAAACTCGCGGCAAAACTGACCTGGCTTGCCAACCGGCATGAACTCAATCTCGCAGAAGATCGCCGCCACGAACGCATCACGCCGCGCCAACGTGATGCGGAAGTGCGCCTCGAAGATGGTCGCGCCTATCGTGCACGTATCATCGACCTGTCACTTTCGGGTGCCGCAATCGAGTTGACCGTGCGCCCGGCCATCGGCACGGTATTGTGGGTAGGCAATATGCGCGGCCGTGTTGTGCGCCATTTCGAGGATGGTGTCGCGGTGGAATTCGCAGTGGTCCAGAACCGGGATTCGCTTGAGCGGTTCCTGGTCGGAATGCCGCAGGAATAAACTGCGCTGCCCCTTTTTGCCAAAAATTTCAACATGATAGCCAGGAGCCGCAACAGCGGCTCTTTTGCTGTTGAGGATCAACCAACTGCAGGCTTGGAATACATCAAATTTTATGAAAAGCAGATTCAATTTTGACCCCAACTTGAATCAATCAATCGGCAAATTAAAATAAAATACCTGTATAAATTGAATATTGTTTGAAATTACTTCATTTAAAAAACCTCTTTCGGCATTTTCTTGAAGTAAAACTGTTTGTGTCATCTTGCTCCTCGTAAACGGGGAAATACAGATGACCAAGATAAGCAAGAATGCACTTGCGGTCTCTGTCGCTATAGGGGTTCTGTGGACAGGAACCGCGATTGCGAAACAGGGTTCGCCAGAGTTCATGTCGGTTTCCGGCAAGACATCCCAGCCGATCGGCCATTACGAGTATTGCAAGATCTATCGATCCGACTGCTCGATATCGTCGTTCGACACCAAACCTACCAAGCTCAGCAAGGCCCGATGGGCCGAGATGGTCCGCATCAATTCAAGTGTGAACCAGAGGGTCACGCCTGTCACGGACTTGGACCTCTATAATGTCGAGGAGCGATGGGCCTATCCCGAGCGCTTTGGCGATTGCGAAGACTATGTGCTGGAAAAACGACGACTGTTGATGCAGTCCGGCTGGGCTGCCTCAAGCTTGCTGATCACGGTTGTGCTGCAGCCCAATGGCGAAGGCCATGCGGTGCTGACGGTACGTACATCGCAAGGGGACTTCATTCTCGACAATCTCAACGGTGAAATCCTGCCCTGGACTGCCACTGGCTACCGCTTTCTCAAGCGCCAGGCGGCCTCCTATTCAGGTGGTTGGGAAACCATAGATGACAGTCGCACCCAATTCGTTGGCAGTGTGAGAAAATAGCCCGCTACAAAGCGGCAGAAACGGCCCGGTCAGTCCCCACCCTCCCCGTCCCAATGACCGGGTTCGGGGGTCGGTTCAATGTCCCCTGAACCGACCCCACTCTTTTCGAGGAGTACGGGAGGGAAATCTGGTGAAAGTCATCAGATTCGGACGACGTCGATAAGAATCAGCAATTCGACAACGAAAACACCGGAACAAAAACTCCAGATCGCGGAAAGGCCGGCCAGAAGGCCAAGGCCTGAGATCCGCAACTGGCCGCTGGTGAAGAAATACCAGCCCCGCGCCAGCACCAGATACGGGCCGGCAAACATGCAGACAATCACCGACCAGATGATTGACAGTGGCGAGTTGAAATACAGGGTGAATGATGGCGATGACGTGGTCGCCAGCTTGTGAATTTCGGCGAGCAGGCCGGAGGCGGTAAATCCGCAGGCAATCACGAATGCAAACAGTTCCCAATCATCCATGGATTAACCCTTATTTTACCACGACCCGGGATTGTCGAAGCAAGTAACGTGCCGCCGAAACTGTCCTGATTCGGGAAAACTGGCGGAAGCCAGGGCAATCAGGGTTCAGCACAGATGAAAGGCATTACGGCCAACGAGGCTGCGAGGCTGACGGCGATCAGGATGGGTCGGGATCCGCACCAGCATTTCAACAGGCGTTTGCAAAGCGTTCAACCTGCCATTCAGGCAGAACCGCGCAAGCCGCTGATTTCCGGTTCCACCAGCGGCTTCATCCTGAAACTGTCAGCTGTGCTGATCGGAATATCATTGGTGATCTATGCGCTGGCGCACATGATCGGCAATGAAGTTTCGCGAGCCGGGCACTCCATCGATACATCCATCCGCGAAATCGTTATCGGCAATGACGTGACGCATATTCCTGGCAACCTGATCCGCTTCGGCTCACAACGTCGTTCCAGCGAAGTGCAGCGGGTGGATCTCTATATGCACTGGCCCAGCATGTCAGGCTATTCGGAACAGCTCTCAGAGATTTTCAACCGCGAGACCGTGGACCCTTCGATCCTGTTCGTGACGCTGGAGCCGCGCACGATGACACGGGACATGAGCGGCAGGATAGAGCCGATCTACTCGAAATTCCTGGTGGGGCCCGAGCGCCAGGCTGGCAACGGGCTGCTGCGCCGCGAATTGGCTGCCGATGGTGGTTTCATGGATGAGGATT
The DNA here is from genome assembly GCA_041397525.1 of Nitratireductor sp. GTDB lineage: Bacteria > Pseudomonadota > Alphaproteobacteria > Rhizobiales > Rhizobiaceae > BOKV01. The sequence goes on along the minus strand of JAWKWL010000005.1, from coordinate 358,314 downwards.
TGGTCTATGAGGCAGGCAATCCCTACCCGTTTGCGGCGCGCTGCATTTCGGACACCGCGCAGTCAGTCACACATTTCTGCCTGCGTGACATTCATATAGGTCGCGACCTGATGGCAACCTACCGATTTCATGAAAGCCTGTTGGGAGAATGGCGGCAGCTCGACGCTGCCATTCGCGCAAAACTCAAACTGATCCTGGTCGACTAACCGGCCCGGCGAAGCGTCCGCGCCGGGAATCAGACCTGTTCCAGGTCGATATCGAGAATCGCCATCGAGAAATTATACGACAATTCGCCATCTTCCTCGTCGCGATAGATGACACCCAGAAACTCGTCGTCCCGATATACCTCGGCGGAATCGTCTTTCTTGGGCCTGGCCTTGACCGCAAGGCCCGGGGTCATGAAGACGCGTTTGAGATAGGCATCGAGTTTGCGAATTTCGTCAGGTTTCAACGGGGGCCTCCAACGGGTTCCTGTGTCCGGCAATCTGGCAGAACAAAACAATCATGGTTTTGAATCCGGCCAGCGCCGCTCGCTGCCCGCTTGTGGCACAGGCCAAAGCAGCCTGTAAAGGCTTGAAGGTGCCGGATCAGCAGATCGCCATCAATCGCGGACAGCTTTTTCGTCGGCGAGGATCTGGTCCATTGTACGCGACGGTTCGGAGCATCCCGCGACGCCCACAACACGACCCGGCACACCCGCCACTGTAACCTTTGGCGGAACCGGTTTCAGCACCAGCGAGCCTGCGGCAATGCGCGAGCAATAGCCAACCTCGATATTGCCAAGCACGGTGGCACCTGCACCAAGCAATACACCGGAGCCGATCTTGGGATGGCGGTCGCCCGATTCCTTGCCGGTACCGCCAAGCGTTACGCCATGCAGGATCGAGACATCATCACCGATGACAGCCGTGGCGCCAACGACCACGCCAGTGGCATGGTCCATGAAGATGCCCTTGCCCATTCGCGCCTGCGGATTGATGTCGGTCTGGAATACCTGGCTCGAACGGCTCTGCAGATAGAGCGCGAAATCACGCTTTCCGATCTTCCAGTTCCAGTGCGCGAGGCGGTGGGTCTGGATCGCGTGAAAGCCCTTGAAATAAAGGATTGGTTCGATGAACCGGGTGCAAGCAGGGTCGCGGTCAAAGACAGCGGCAATGTCGGTGCGCAATGTTTCAGCCCAGCCAGGCTCTGCTTCAAGCATGTGGTCAAAACTGACACGAACAATGTCTCCGGGCACTTCGCGGCTGTGCAGACGGTCAGCTATGCGGGCAATAACGGCATCCTCAAGCGTCGAGTGGTTGAGAATGGTGGAGAATATGAAGGTCGCCAGTTCCGGATCGCTGCCGATAACGGCCTCCGCCTCATCGCGTACGGCACGCCATACCGGATCGATCTCCACTGAATTGGCTGCAATATGCGGCTTGAATTTGGCTTCTGATGGCATGAATGCCTCCTGAATATGTGTGTCAGAAGATAATAGGTGATGGATTTCAGCAAACAAGGTACGATCGGGTGAACAATCGCTCCAAAGGGTGAACGATATCTTGTGGACAGGTGATCAAGGTGCCTGACAATGGTCGCCACACAGGTCGCGATACTTGTCGCGATACTTGTCGCGATACTGGGCCAATCGCAGGGTCAGTTCGCTCATTTTTCCTGCAGGAAGGCCAGCGCACCGCGCTTGTGAACCTTGTCGCCCACGGCCTTCATGTGGTCCCTGTCCGGAATTTCCAGAAAGCGGCCATGCGGCAGCGCTGCCGCCAGTTTCTCGCCGGAGCCCGCAAGGTCATCCTCACTGCCGATGGCGACCAGTACATCATTCTGGATATAGCTGAGCCAGGTTTCAGGGATGAGCTCGCGCACACCGGTGACACAGGCGGCCAGCGCCACCCGATCGCTGCCAGTCTGGTCTGCAAAGGCGCGGAATGCTCGGCCACGTGGATCAGTGACGTCTGCGAGGGATGGCGCCAGCAACGCGTCATGAACGGGCGTCCAGTCGCCGGATCCCTCGACCATGCCCCAGCCATTGCCGGAAAGAACCACCTTCCCGAAGCGCTGGCCGTGATGCATGGCGAGCGTTGTTGAAATGCGTGCACCCATCGAATATCCGATGAGGTGACAATGTTCGACCCCCAGATGATCGAGCAGGTTGACCACATCCTCGGCCATCCATTCAAGGGAATAGTCCGAAGCTTGATAAAACTTTGTGCTTGCACCGTGGCCACGATTATCGAAGGCGATTGTACGGAAACCGGCATGGTTCAGGTCACGAATCCAACCGGTGTTTGCCCAGTTGATTTCCTTGTTCGAGGCAAAGCCGTGAATGAGTAGCACCGGCTCGCCCTGCCCCTCATCCAGATAGGCAAGTTCCAAATGCCTGCCGCCGGTGGTGATGCTGGCCTTTTTCATGCGCTGGATTCCTGACTGTGCATTGTTGCCCTTGGAAACCGAAAACCGGCATCGGGGTCAACAAAAACCTTTGCAGGCAATGGGCTTTCTTTTAAAAGGACCGCAATTGTTAGCGCAAAAAAGCAGGTGCTTTGCCATGGCCGGTCACACAACTCCACACTTCCAGAATGACAAGGGTGTCGGCAGAATAGAAATCGGCGCGCATGAATTCATGTGCTGTGGCGCGTCTTCGCCCTATGATCATCCGCATGTCTATCTCGACATGGGCGACGAGCACGAGATCGTGTGCCCCTATTGCTCGACATTGTATGTGCATGCGCCGGATCTGCACGGCAGCGAGACGCGGCCCGAAGGCTGCGCTTATGGCGAGCCTTTGTGAACCCGGACAAGCTGGCGGCTGAACCATGGCAAACAACAGCCGCACGATCCTGATCGCAGGCGGCGGAATTACCGGTCTCACCGCAGCATTGTGCCTGGCGCGCGCCGGTTTCCGGGTTGATGTGTTCGAACAGGCCGAGGGCTTTGACACCATTGGTGCAGGCTTGCAGATATCACCCAATGCCCTTTCAGTTCTGGCATTGCTCGGTATTGACAGGGCCATCAAGAACACTGCTGTCGCCCCTTCGGCCATCCGCATGATCCAGGCCGTTTCCGGCAAGCCGATAACCACTGTTCCGCTCGGCATGACGGCCATCGAGCGCTACGGACTGCCTTATCTCGTGGTGCATCGTGCCGATCTGCAGCAGGTGCTTGCCAGCGCTGTGCGTGATGACCCCGATATCACGCTGCATCTTGGTACGCGGGTCGAGGATGTCGCTTCCCACGCCAATGGCGTGACTGCACTGGTCGGTGAAAAGGGCCGGAACAACGAATATACCGGACGGGCGCTGATTGCAGCCGACGGAGTACATTCAGTGGTACGCAAGTTGGCCTTTGCCGGTCATGACCCTGTGCATACTGGCTACGCCGCCTGGCGCGGTCTTATTCCGTCAGAAATGTTGTCAGGCGCACAGGATCGCGAGACTACCCGGGTATGGCTCGCACCTGATGCGCATGCCGTTGCCTATCCGGTGCGACATGGCCGCTACATCAATGTCGTTGGCATCGTCAAGGCGGCCCCTGATGAGGCGACTTCCGGCACACGTTCAACCCGGGAGATGCTGGCGACTTTCGATGGCTGGAACGATGAATTCCGCTCGCTGATCGACCAGAAGGTCCGATGGACCCATTGGCCGTTGTGGCAAGTTCCTCCGATACCGCAATGGCATCGCGGCAACATAGTGCTTGCCGGCGACGCAGCCCATGCAATCTCACCTTTTGCAGCTCAGGGTGCTGCAATGGGTATCGAGGACGCAGCGGTTCTGGCCCTGTACCTTGGGCGTACACTGGACATCCAGGATGCGGCCGGGGGCGCGGTCCAGGATGCTCTGGCAAAGTTCAGCCGCGAACGCATGCCAAGGGTGAAGCGCGTCACCAGGCTGACGGCTGCCAACCGCGTCATCTATCACCTGCCACGCCCGCTCTCACTTGCCCGTGACATTGGCATGAAGATGATTGGCGGGCGCAGGCTGCTCAAACGCCAGGACTGGCTGTATCAGTGGCGGACCGAGGATTTCCGCAGAAATCTCAACTAGCTCAGGACCCGTTTTCCAGAGCCCGGGATGCGTGCAATTGCAGTCCCAGCTTCAAAGCGCCGGTGATGGGCGTCCAGACACCGGTGGCGAGCCCCGCCTCGCGCAATGCCTCCCCTACCCATATGTTGCACGGCCGCATGATGTCGAAATGACCGACGCCAGCGAAGAATGCGTCGGCCATGCCATAGGAAACGCCATCAATGGGAACCGGCCTGCCCGCGTCCCTGGCAAAGCCCGTCTCGATGAAAGCAAGCAACCTTTCCGGCCCACCCGGCGGAAGGTCAATGCCAAAGGCTGATTCCAGACCCGAGACATCGCCCGCCGCATAGACATGCATGACGGAGGCATCGCCGGTAATAGCCCGGAAAGCAGTCGCAGGCCGGATGTCGGAAAGCCTGGCGGTCCTGGTGTAGAACTCGCGCGAGCCCCAGCCAAAGATCAGGTATTTCAGGCCGGGATGGTCGATCGGCACTCCGGCATCACCAAGAAAGTCGAACCGCGAGCGCAAGGCGTCATTCACGGGAATGGCAATATCAGCGTGCAGCAGGGTAGTCAGCAAGTAGATCCGGCGGGATGCGCCGTCCTCGCCGGCTTGCGACTGGCCAGCAACTGCGGCGGGAATTGGCTGCGCCGGGATCAGCGCCCCCACGAAGGCGGCACCCAGATACAGGATCACCGTGATTGCGATGACGCCAATGCATTGAAGAAAGGTTCTCAAGGCATGGCGCATCGCGAATGGCTCTAATGCAGGATCTGGCTCAGGAACAGCTTTGTGCGCTCGTGCTGCGGATTGTCGAAGAATTCGCCCGGTTCATTCTGCTCGACGATCTGGCCCTGGTCCATGAAGATGACGCGGTTGGCAACCTGGCGCGCAAAGCCCATTTCGTGGGTCACGCACAGCATGGTCATGCCATCTTCGGCCAGTTCGACCATGGTCTCAAGCACTTCCTTGATCATTTCCGGATCAAGTGCGGAGGTTGGCTCGTCAAACAGCATGATGCGTGGATTCATGCACAGTGAACGGGCAATGGCGACACGCTGCTGCTGGCCGCCTGAAAGCTGGCCCGGATATTTAAGCGCCTGCTCGGGAATCTTGACCTTGGTGAGGTAGTGCATCGCAATTTCCTCAGCCTCTTTCTTGGGCATCTTGCGAACCCAAATCGGCGCGAGCGTGCAGTTTTCCATGATGGTCAAATGCGGGAAAAGGTTGAAATGCTGGAACACCATTCCGACTTCGCGGCGCACTTCGTCAATGCGCTTGAGGTCATTGTTCAACTCAATGCCATCAACGACAATCTTGCCTTTCTGGTGTTCTTCCAGGCGGTTGATGCAGCGGATCATGGTGGATTTCCCGGAGCCTGACGGACCGGCAATGACGATGCGCTCGCCACGCATGACCTTCAGATTAATGTCCTTGAGGACATGAAAATCGCCATACCACTTGTGCATTTCGGTGATTTCGACAGCTACATCTGTCTTGGAAATATGCAGCGTTGTACGCTCCGGTGCCGCTGCAACAGCGGCAGGTTTTGTGGCGGTTGTCTTTGTGGATTTTGCTGCTTTTGCCATTTGCTTCGTCTTTCAATTTATTGTCTGAGGTTCGCGAAAGGTCCGGGCATCAACGATGCCCGGTATCAAGCCTTCGCTCCATGAAGATCGAGTAGCGGCTCATCGAAAAGCAGAAGAGCCAGTAAACACAGGCCGCGAACAGATAGCCTGTCAGCGACTGGACAGGGCTGGCCCAGGACGAGTCGGAATAGCTCGACTGGATCTGGCCCAGAAAATCGAACAGCCCGATGATCAGAACCAGCGTCGTGTCCTTGAAAAGCGCGATGAAGGAATTGACGATGCCGGGAATGACGAGTTTCAGAGCCTGCGGCAGGATGATCATGCGCATCATCTGCCAATAGGACAGGCCAAGTGCCATTGCGCCCTCATACTGTCCCTTCGGCAAAGCCTGGATGCCGCCGCGCACGACTTCCGCCATATAGGCGGCGGAGAACAGGGCAACTCCGATCAGTGCGCGCAACAGCTTGTCGAAGGACACGCCTTCCGGAAGGAACAGCGGCAGCATGACCGATGACATGAACAGCACCGTTATCAGCGGAATGCCGCGCCAGAATTCGATGAAGATCACCGAAAACAGTTTTACAACCGGCATTTTCGAGCGGCGTCCGAGTGCCAGCAATATGCCCAGTGGAAGCGACGCCACAATGCCTGTGACCGCAATAACCAACGTTACCAGAAGACCGCCCCAAACCTCGGTTTCGACATGGCGAAGGCCGAAATCAGCGGAACAGATCAACAGGACAATCAGAAGCACTGCGAAGAAGGCAATAATCCCGATTGCCGCCCTGGTACCATCAGCCTCCGCACCCCGGGCTACTCCATAAACGATGGCTGCCAAAGCCAGTGCGAGAATGGCAAAATCCACGACGAACTTGCCCAGTGACGGAGCCATCCACGAATCAGGCAACAGGAAACCGTTCAATTCCAGGTGACCGCCGGTCAGCAGAATGAAGGCTGCAACAGGGAAAATCACAAACAGGAAAATCGCATTTTCGCGCTTGAAGGGCAGACTCGGGATCAGCATCGGCACCAGGCCGAGCACGAACATCGCATAGACAATGTTGACGCGCCAATACTGGTCGACCGGGTAACGCCCGTAGATGAACTGGTTGAGATAGGCACCTACATAGGGCCAGCACGCGCCGGTCCAGCCGGTCGCCTGAACGCCACCCTGTTCGGGCGTTGTGCAAACCTGGCGGTCCAGCTTGTCGAGGCCATGCTCAGCGACAAGGGCTGAACCCCGCCACACCGCATTGAAGATACCGAATTCCAGTAGCGGCGGTATCATGACCCAAAGGACATATACCGACAGCAGCGTCAGGATTGTATATGGAATGGAAGAGAACAGGTTCTTTCGCATCCAGCCGACAAGGCCAACCTCGGAAGCTGGCGGCGGCAGGGCCGATGCCATCTCCTTGCGGACATAGGCAACGCTGTTTTGAGCAGATGAGTTTGTCATTTTGTTTCTCCTACCGCTCCACAAGCGCCATCTTGGCGTTGAACCAGTTCATGAACAGCGAGGTTAGCAGTGACAGCGCCAGATAGGTCAGCATTGTCATAAGCAGGACTTCAACCGCCTGGCCGGTCTGGTTGAGCACCGTACCCGCCCAGACTGAAACCAGTTCGGGATAGGCGATGGCGACAGCCAGCGAGGAGTTCTTGGTGAGATTGAGATACTGGTTGGTCATGGGCGGGATGATGACCCGCATGGCCTGTGGCACTACCACGAGGCGAAGCAGTTGTCCGCTGCGAAGTCCCAGCGCAGCTGACGCCTCGGTCTGACCCTTGTTGACGGCAAGAATGCCCGCTCGCACAATTTCGGCGATATAGGACGAGGTATAGGTCGTCAGCGCCACCAATAGTCCGAGGAATTCGGGCGGAAGCCTTGCGCCGCCCTTGGGACCGAAGCGTGAAGGTGTCGGCATTTCGAAAGACAGCGGCATGCCCATGACAAAATAGGCCAGCAGCGGCAGTCCTATGATGAGGCCCAGCACCGTCCAGAAGGTTGGAAACTGTTGGCCTGTTGCCATCTGGCGTGCCTTTGCCCAGCGTCCAACCAGGATTGAGGCGACCACAGCTACCACGAACGCTATGACGATCCAGACTGCGCCATCGCCCCATATCGGTAGAGGAGCGTAATAGCCCGCGATGTTCAGCAAGCCGAGCGGACCGAAATCAATTGGGTTGGCCTTGTCAGGAAGCAGGCGCAGCACCGCAAAGTACCAGATGAAAATCCACAGCAGCAATGGAATGTTGCGCATGATCTCGACATAGCCATAAGCGAGATTTGCAATGACCCAGTTTTTTGACAGGCGGGCGACGCCCAACAGGAAGCCGATGATCGTGGCGAGGATAATGCCGATTATCGCGACAAGCAGTGTGTTGCCCAAACCTACGAAGAAAACGTCGAGGTAAGGGGATGTTTCCTTGTAGTCGATGAATGGCGAAAAATTGATGCCGAAGCCTGCTGTCGTGCCGAGGAAATTGAAACCGGATGCGATGCCGGCGGCAGCGAGGTTGGTGACTGCGTTACCGACAATGAACCAGAAGAACCATCCAAGGACCGAAAGCAGCAGCATTTCAAAGAAGAAATTGCGCAGACTGCTGTCGTTGAACACGTTGCCGGCATAAGCGAGCTTGCCTTCAAATCCAAACCACGACGTCGTCCGCAAGACAATTCCAATCGGGAACAGGACCATCGCAATACCGGCGAAGTTCAGTGCCTTGCTGAAATCGAACGTCACCAGGCCAATGATCGTGTCCATAACCGCATCAATCGGCCCGCTCCAGTTTCCATTAAAGAAATACTGGGCTGCCGAGGCGTAGAATGCCGCGACGCAAATCACTGCAAACAGTACTACCAGCGGGTAGCGCGGATCGCTGGCGCTGCGCATGCCCGCAGCCCCCGTAATATGATGATCAGCCATGTTCCCCTCGCCTGCAGGTCTTGCCTTGCCGGGTCAATCCGGCCGCTCCTGTCAGGTTCCTGTATTGAATGGTCTTGTTGAACCTTCCGGCTCGCAGGCCCGGTCTCCCAAAAAAGACGAACCAGCCAACCGTCCAGATATCATGACATCACGGACAATGTTCCCTGCCCTTTGATGTCAGACTTTTTCTGTTCGAAAACAAATCGGGCCGACTCGTGGGAGTCGGCCCGTTTTTTCTTAGCGGATTGGCGGTGCGTATTGCAGGCCGCCCTTTGACCACAGGGCATTGGTGCCGCGTGCAATCGCCAGATCGGTGTTCGGTCCAACATTGGCGTCGAACACTTCGCCGTAATTGCCAACCTTGCTGATGATGTTGAAGGCCCAGTCATTGCCGAGGCCGAGTGCCGTGCCAAACTCACCTTCGGTGCCGAGCAGACGCTTCACTTCCGGGTTTTCGGAAGTCTTCATTGCCTCGGCATTTTCCTTGGTCACGCCGAGTTCTTCAGCATTGAGCATCGCGTAATGAACCCACTTCACGATGTTGAACCACTGGTCGTCACCCTGACGGACAACCGGGCCAAGCGGCTCCTTGGAGATGATTTCCGGCAGAACCACATGTTCACCAGGATTGGTGAGCTTCAGGCGCTGTGCATACAGGCCCGACTGGTCGGTGGTGTAAACGTCGCAACGGCCGGCGTCATAAGCGGCTACAACTTCGTCAGCCTTTTCGAAGGCAACGATTTCGTATTCCATCTTGTTGGCACGGAAATAGTCGGCGACGTTCAACTCGGTGGTTGTGCCGGTGTTGGTGCAGACAGAAGCGCCGGACAGTTCAAGCGCCGACTTCACTCCGAGCGATGAACGCACCATGAAGCCTTGGCCGTCATAGTAGTTGACGCCGGTGAAGTTCAGGCCCAGCGAGGTATCACGGCTCATGGTCCAGGTGGAGTTGCGTGCCAGCACGTCGACTTCGCCGGACTGCAGAGCGGTGAAGCGCTCCTTGGCTGAAAGCGGGGTGAACTTCACCTTCGTGTCATCACCGAATACAGCAGCGGCAACACCGCGGCACAGATCGACGTCGAGACCGGTCCAGTTGCCCTGGGCATCCGGATTGGAGAAGCCTGGAAGGCCCTGGCTAACGCCGCACTGAACGAAGCCTTTGGCTTTCACGTCATCAAGGGTCGCTGCGGATGCGCTGGACACGGCAAAGCCGGCGACGGCCACTCCGAGTGCGGCGGACAAGATCTTGTTTTTCATAGACAACAGCCTTTTCTTTTATGGTCATTGGTTGGCCGCAACCTTGCGGCCGCGACATATCAGATATGCGAACAGGATTGCCGTCCTCCCGGGATCGGCAATCTGGTACAGAAGGAAAACAACTTACCCCTGTTCGTATGACGCCTAATCACAAAGGATTATTGCCGCCGCGTCAAGCTTTGATGAGAATTTCTGCCAATCACCACAGGAAATAGATCCAAAGCCAACCAAGTCCCTGAAAAACCAAGGAAACAGGCGCTCAAAAGTCCGTCGGCGCGCCGCCTTCGCGTTTGCGGCGCTCAACAAATTCGTCAAGCTCCTCTCGAATGGCCGCGTCCATGGGCGGGGCTTCGAACTCCTCGAGAATCTTTTTCCAGGTTTGATTTGCCCGTTCAACGGTCAATACCGAGCCGCGATCACGCCAGTTCTCGAAGTTTGACCAGTCGGAAAGGAAGGGGCTGTAAAACGCCTTTTCATACCGGTCCTGCGTGTGCTGGATGCCGAAGAAGTGACCGCCCTGCCCGACTTCCGCGATTGCGTCGAGTGCAAGTTCGCCCTCATCCCATTTTACCGGGCGCATATAGGTAATGAGTTGCTGTATCTGCTCGCAGTCCATGATGAATTTCTCATAAGAAGCGCACAGACCGCCCTCCAGCCAGCCGGCAGCGTGGTAGACCATGTTGACGCCGGAGGTGATGGCGGCAAAAAGTGAATGGGAGGATTCCCAGGTAGCCTGATTGTCCGGTGCGTTGGAAACGCAGGTATTGGATGCACGCAGTGGCAGGTTGTAGAACCGTGCCAGTTGCCCCGTCATCTGGGTGGTGCGCATGTATTCCGGCGTGCCAAAGGCCGGCGCCCCGGTTTTCATGTCGACATTCGACGAAAAGGTTCCGATGGCACAGGGGCAACCTGGATTGATGGCCTGGATAAGCGCAATCGCGCACAACGCCTCGGCAATAGACTGCGCTACCGTTCCAGCCAGCGTGATCGGCGACATGGCACCGGCCAGCGTGAAAGGCGTCACGATGGTCGGCTGGCCGCGCCGGGCGAGCCGCATCATGCCGTCCAGCATCGGCCAGTCATGCTTGAGTGGCGAGGTGGAATTGATGTTGGTGTACATTCGCGGCGTTGCATTGAACTCATCATGCGTCAATCCGCCTGCAATCCGCACCATTTCCATCACGTCCTCAACGCGTTCGGTGCCAAGCGAGTAGGCGTGCACGACCTTGTCGGTCAGCACCAGCTTGTCATGCAGGCAATCAAGGTGACGGATCGACGGATGCAGGTCCATCGGCTCGACGGGATAGCCGCCAGCGAAATGCATGCAGTTGAAATACTGGGTAAACTTGATGAAATCGCGGTAGCTTTCACGGTCGCCGATCCTGCGCCCGCGATCAAGGTCCGAGCAATTCGGCGGCGAAGACACATTGCCAAATACGATGTTGTTGCCGCCGATGATGATCTTGCGGTCGGGATTGCGTGGTGTGATCGTGAAGGATGACGGCGCAAGGCGGATCTTTTCCATCACCCAGGCGCGATCCATCTTCACAAGTGCGCTAGTTCCGGTCTCACGCTCGATGGTGCAGCCTTCGGAGCGGAATATTTCCACCGCTTCCATGTTGAGAAACTCGATGCCGATTTCCTCCAGAATACGCATGGCCGCATTGTGGATTGCCTCGACCCCCTCGGGCGGGAGCGGTTCGGTTGGCTTGTCGGAATTGACCGGGATTTCCCAGGCCATCTGGTGCACGGCCGGACCACGCCCGCGAACATTGCCGGATCGGCCGCCACCGCGCGTGCCTGCCTTTCGGGGTGTTGGGGCCAACGCCTGTTGCGATTCAGCCACTTGCGTTTCCATGTCGTGGTCCTCCGGGGCAGTCCGATCACATCCGGACCTCGCCAATATCATGGCATTATGCTGCAACGGTTCGGCGGCAACGCAAAAAATAGCGGCGAAAGCTGGCGAGAAACGGCAAAATGGCGACCCCGGCAGGATTCGAACCTGCGACCGTCCGCTTAGAAGGCGGATGCTCTATCCAGCTGAGCTACGGAGTCGTATCAAGTGGTTTACTGCATAAAACCGGGACAGAAAACCGCTGATCACGCAGCGGCTGTCAATGCGTCCAGGGCTGCTTGCGGTTGAATGCGAAATTGTCCGAATATGAAGCACGGCGGCGGCGCTGCTCATGCGGCAACTGCACGGAATATCCGATCCCGTGCTTTTCACAATAAGCGACAGCCTGTTCGAGGGTCTCGAAGTTCAGCCGGACCTGCTGCATCGTGTCGGACGAAGTGGTGTAGCCCATCAGCGGCTCGATGCGGCGCGGGCTTGCGGGTTCGAATTCCAGAACAAAACCATTCGTCTTTGCCCTGCCCGACTGCATTGCGGTCTTTGCAGGACTGTAGATTCTGGCTGTCATGATTGATCCCCGAAGCGCCTGCGGCATTGCCGTGAAGGGTGGTCGGAGCGGCAGGATTCGAACCTGCGACCCTCTGGTCCCAAACCAGATGCGCTACCAGACTGCGCTACGCTCCGAAAGGCCGCCGTTCTCCTACACAATGGAAGCAGTGAGTGCAAGCGGGTTTGCGCAAGGAGGGGATCAATATTCGAACTTTAACCCGAGGTCCCTGGAAAGCCTGTCGATAATGATGGATGCCACGGCCCTGTGGCCGAAATAGTTGGGGTGCATCGTGCCCGTAGGCAGACTTGCCTGCTTTGCCGCCGCGCATTTGTGGGTAACGGGATCGCAACTTCTCACCCAGTTTCCAAAAACGCGGCCCTGCTTTGCATCCGAGTCACCAAAAGTGTGGAAAAACCGCCGCTTTGCACAATAACCGAACCCCTGCGCCGATTCTTCGACATCAATCGTTGACCATCCCTGCGCGTCGGCGGTCTTTGCAATTGCCAAATTGAGCGGAGCGAGAATGTTTTCAACCGCCCACTCGGCTCCAGCCTCGCTGATTCCGATCCCGATCAGCCTCCCTAGTCCTCCCAGAACCTCATTGCTGTCCTCGCCATCCGAAATTCCGGTGTCATCGCACAGCCGGAGTTTGCCATTGACTATGCGGGTCAACGGATTGGGGTAGGTCATCATGTAAACATGTTTCTTGTCTTCGGGAGCGAGGCCCGCGGTTTCAAGCCTGCGCGCCAATCTTGCGAAATTCGCGACAGCCTGTTTCACTCCGCTTCGTACCTTGGCTTCCTGCTCAAGCAGGCAGGAAGGCCGTTTTTCACATCGCAGGATCAATTTCACCAACTGGTCGGAGAAACGGATGTCATTCACACCGAAATAGAGCAGGACGGCATCCGGCTTGCGGCAGGGATGGTTGCCGCAGGACAGTTCAGTTTTCAAAGCGTCAAACTGTGAAGGCAAGTCGTCCGGCGCCGGCTTGTCCTTTTTGTGGCTCGCACAACGCCCCCATTCAAAAGGTTTGAGATTGCGACTTCCAAAGAACCCTTCGTCACGTAAATTGTCTGCGGGCGGCTTTCCTGCACCCGGCTTGCCTGCACCGCTGGTCTCGTTCCAGGCGCAAGCCGTCTGGAATGCCGTTTCCCGGCCATAGTATGGTTCCAGCAATCCCTGACCCGTTTCAGCGCCTGAGCATGCAAAATTGAGGTAGCTGAAGGAAGTGTCGGGATTGGCATCGGCAAGCAGATGCGTTGCAAGAAATGATGATGTGATTAACGAACGGTGGCATCTTGGACTGAACCACATGGCCGGACGCGGCCGGGGCAGGCGCGGGACTGCATTTGAGCGAACCACGTGTGTGTGCGGGTTTCCTTCGCCGGAACCGAAGGAATCCCCAAGGGCGACAATCAGAAAATCGCGCAAATCAAGATCAAGCGCCTCCTCCTTCAAAACGGGTTGGCCAGCCCGGAACACTTCCACATCGACAGTGTGATGCCCAACCGGCAGATCGGTAACGAATGCCCGGCAAGATTCGTTTTCAGCAGCAAGGTTACCGTCGATGGTCCAGATGCAGCTGTATCCGGCATTTGCCGTCCACCCGCCCGGTTCCTTGCGAAACAACCCGAGGCGAACCTTGCGCTGGTTGCGCTGGACACCTCGAAGATATCCGATTTCGTAACGGTCGGTCTCTGGATCGTATCGGGTCCGGAACTGCGTATTGGTCGGTGAGGGATGGGACGAGCTCTTGCAGCCAGTTGGCGGGGGCTGATCGTTTGTTGTAGGAAATGGCGTCAAAACCGTGATGGGGTCGCAGGCATTGTCTTTTTGGGCCCTCTCACGATAATTGTTGATTGTTGCGGTAAATCTCGCTTGTTCGCCGGGCTGGCGCGGATCAAACAACCGATTGTTGCCGATGACAGTAAACTTCAGATAATTGTTGTAATCCTGTGCCTGCGCGAAACCGCTACCCGTCAAAACGGACAACGCTAAAGCCATTCCCAACATATTGCCGAAGCTGAAATACCTCATTTAAACCTCCCGGCGCCCCACCGGAAGTTATCACAACTATGAATGGCAGGAAAGAACTCCGATTTTCACTCACTGGCCGGGAAAGGATGAATGCTCTACCCGGTCCCCGGGCTTGAGGCCGATCAACCGCGCAACTCCAGCATTGAGTTCCAGCACATGCGATACCGGTTCGGGCGACACGATGATATTTTCCGAAAACGGAACCGTGCGTTCCCTTACGCCTGCAACCGTGCCGTCTTTGCGGATGAAGACCATGTCGAGCGGCAACACGGTATTCTTCATCCACATGGTTATCTGGCGGGTTTCACCGAAGACAAACAGCATCCCCTGTCTTGTTGGCATGGACTTGCGGAACATCAGCCCCTTGGAATGTTCCTCCGGTTGGTCAGCGATTTCGGCGTCAAAGGTGAACCTTCCCTGGCTGGTGACGATCACGAGTTCTTCTGATGCAAGATGCATCGCGCCATCGGCATCGAAACTCGGCTGTTGCGCCATCGCTTTCGGCGACGCCGACATAGCCGGAATGGCGAGAACGGCCAGCAAAGCAATGATTTTGACAAGGTTTTTCATCGAAAGCCCGGAAAGTGGCTGCAGAGTCGCGGCAAACACCGTTATCTGCAATTTCGGCGTGAATTCGGCGGCGGCAGGACCATTCAACGGCAATCAGCGTCAATATCACAGGTTTTCAGTGTGGGCTGCGACGCATATTGCCATCGTCGGGATAAATTTCGGCGGCCATCAACCCCTTCGGCCCGATACCGAAGCGGACCAGCACATACTGTCCCGGGCGCAATTCGGTGAGGCCGAACCGGCGCAGCGTTTCCATGTGGACAAAAATGTCCTTGTTGTCCTTGACGACAAAGCCATAGCCCTTGGTCCGGTTGAACCATTTGACCAGCACTCGTTCGAGGTCGCTTTCGGGCTTCACCTCGGCATGTGTCTTGGAGGAGTTGTTTTCCGCCGGAACAACAGCGGTCGATTCGTCAATCGACAAGATGCGCAGGGCCTGGAGCCCGCGCTCCCGCCAAACAGCCTCGCAAACCACACGGGCTCCCTCAAGCGCCGTTGCATAGCCGTCCTTGCGAAGACAAGTCACATGAATGAGAACATCGGGAAGGTCTTCATCGGGAACGACAAAGCCGAAACCCTTGGAAACGTCAAACCACTTGATGGCACCGGCAACCTGGATCACATCGCCTGACAGCTCGCCGCGCGAGCCGTCTGCCGCCGCATTTGCGGATGATCCGTTACCTTGAATGTTCTTGGCCCCCATAAGCCGAGCCCTCATTTGCCGCGATACGCAGATACTGATTCTGTCCAAATCATAGCATTGGTTAACGCAGTCACCGCAAGGGGCAGTAGCCATTTTTCCGGGAGAAACTTTGCGTTGTCATCCTGGAAGCGATGTTCGGGGGAAAAATACCATAACTTTTGTGCCCATGCTTTCCATTCCAATGCGCTCCAACTTAAGTTGGCGGAGAAATCAAAAGAGGAAATCAAAAATGAAATATCTGCACACCATGGTTCGCATCACGGATGTCGACAAATCCCTGGACTTCTATTGCGGCAAGCTGGGAATGAAGGAAGTTCGCAGGTATGAAAGCGAACAAGGCCGTTTCACGCTGATTTTCCTTGCTGCAAGCGACGATCTGGCGACCACAACCGGTGACATGGCATCCACCAGGCGCGCGCCCTGCCTCGAGCTCACCTATAACTGGGATCCCGAATCCTACACAGGCGGACGAAATTTCGGTCACCTGGCTTTCGCCGTGGACAATATATATGAGCTTTGCCAGTCACTGATGGACAAAGGCGTAACGATCAACCGTCCGCCACGCGATGGCAACATGGCCTTTGTTCGCTCTCCCGACAACATATCCATCGAACTGCTTCAGAAAGGCGATCCGCTGCCGATCAGCGAGCCTTGGGCATCGATGCCCAATACCGGTGTCTGGTAGGCGATCTGACGTGCGGGGCAATGCCGTTGCAGGCGTACGACACGGTTTTGCCCCATTTGATCTCTAGCGCTGGCAGGCCCCGCATTTGGCAAGAATGAGTGCCTCGCGGGTACCAGTGGATCAGGCGGGTTGCAGTATCCGGGACCTGACGCTAAGAACAAATGCCATCCATTGAATTCATCCGATGACGCGAATGGCTGGCAGGATAAAAACACAAGCGGAAAACATCCGCGCGCGCATACTAGATTACAGGTGAGGTCACAGGGGTTGATACGGGCACAGGTAACCGCAGGCCGGACGGTTCAATGTTGAAACCGTCCGCCGCCACCACAAGCCGCAAGACAGTTGTGACCGGATCGCGTGTTCCGGCTTTGGCTCTTGCTGTTTGCAGCTTGCTCACCCTGGGCGGCTGCGTGTCTGCGGTTACTCCTCTTCAGGTCGATTCAAATTCGTCCGCTGCAACAATGGCGCCGATCACGCTCAATGTAGCAACTGGTGAAGCTGAAAGTGCTGCCGTATCCGAAGTCGCCTCGGTTGAGACGGGCGGCTCGTTTGCCAACAGCACCTCCGTTGGCAATGCCGCGGAGAATGCCGCTGCTGGCGAAATAGCGGTTGCTTCCATTATCCCGACGCCCGCACCCCGGAAAAGCAGCGATGATCCCGGCATAGCCATGGCTTTTGCCTCCACCGATGAAAGCGCCACGGCACCATCCGTTCCGGCAGTCGAGGCGGCAGCAACAAATAACGAGGCGGCAGCGCCTGTTGCGACTGGTGCAGGCATGCAGAGCGAACCTGTGACACAAGCCGTGGCGGCGGCGCCAACCAGACCGAAATCACTGTTCGAGGCACTGTTTGCCAGGCGCAAGACCACGTCAACTGCCAGCCAGACCCGCGTTGCATCCTTGACGCCAGCGGCGCCGGTGACAGCATCTGCTTCAGCCGGACTTGCAAATACAGGCAGCGCCCTGGAGCTTCCCGGTGTAAAGGACAATAACAGCCTGTTCAGCAGCACAGACGAGGATGAAAGCGACAACGAAGGTGGGGTTCGATTGGCATCAGTCGGTGCGATGTCGCGAATGTCTCCACTTGGCATAGTGACCCAAACCGACCGCGTCGAGGTTGGCTGCTTCAAGCCGGAGCTGATTTCGATCCTTGGCACGGTTGAGCGCCATTATGGCAAGAAACCGATCGTCACATCCGGATATCGCAATCCCTCCGAGAACCGGCGCGCGGGTGGTGCACGCAAATCCATGCACATGCTTTGCCAGGCAGCCGACATCCAGGTCGAAGGCGTTTCGAAATGGGATCTCGCCAAATATCTGCGCACCGTCGAGGGACGTGGCGGGGTTGGGACCTATTGCAGAACCAACTCGGTTCACATCGATACGGGTGAAGAGCGGGACTGGCATTATCCATGCCGCCGCAAGAAGAAAAAGCGCGCCTGACCCTGGTGACGGCGCCTTTTGCCGGGAAGCCGACAAGCCTCGAAAAAGTTTCATCAACCCTTCATTTTACGGTTGATGCGCAAGGTGATCGCATCTATAAGCCAGCCACCGCTTCGGGAAACACTGTTTCACGAACGCGATTGCTCCGGCCAGTTTCTGGCCATATTGGGCGCCCTTCGTCTAGCGGTCCAGGACACCGCCCTTTCACGGCGGTAACACGGGTTCGAGTCCCGTAGGGCGTACCACTTTTTCCAAAACACCTCACTGCAATCTTCAGTTGTAAACCAATCATTAGGTTGTTGCTTCTATAGTCACGACAACAGGAAGTGGTCTGGTTTCAATCAATTGCCAGAGCGAGGGCCACTCTTCCGCGCCCCCGCCCCGGGGTGTGCACTTGACCCACTTCCTGTCTCACCGTTCCAGCGATCACATGACGAACCGGTGCTGCGCAAATCGCAGAGCTGATGAGCAAACACCTCCAGGGTCAGGACCCATTAATTCGGCTGCAATGGTCGGAGGGGATTCTTTCGGGTACGAGGAGCAAGTTCGCCGGAAGGCTGTAGCCTTTCAAGGACTTGCGACAAAGTAACCGGGCAAATCAACCCGATCAAAGGACGATCGGATTAATGAGTCGGGACCCTAGACAAATGAGGGAATTCGCGCCGCATCCGATATCCGCAGTTGGATCTTCCTCGAGCCACGCCACAGATCAGCGGCGAGTGTGCCGGCCACATGAACCGGTGCTGCCGAGTTCAGCAGCAACTGCCCCATGTCAGTCTCCGCCGACCGAAAGGCGATGGCCTGGAGCGTTGCGCCGTCACCTGAAGCAAGGGTGACCGACACATGGTCGCGTCCGACGATGCGTGCATTGCGAATTGCATGCGAAGGGAACGCAAAAACCGGAGATGGATGGCCCTGCCCGTAAGGCCCGGCGCGTTCCAAAAGGTCATGCAGATCGAGTGTGGCGCTTCTTGCCGTCAACGCGCCGTCAATCTTCAGCACATGGCTGTCACGAGCCGAGGCTACGGCTTGACCCAGTTCTTCTTCGAGAAAAGCACGCAATGCCGACAGCCGTTCGCGCTGCACGGTGAGACCAGCCGCCATGGCATGTCCACCGCCCTTGACCAAGATACCTTGTGTTACCGCCTTGCGGATGGCTGCGCCCATGTCGACACCGCTGACAGAACGGCCGGAACCGGCTCCCTTGCCCATCCCGTCAAAGGCGATGGCAAATGCCGGGCGGCGATAACGCTCCTTTAGCCGCGATGCGATCAGACCGACAATTCCCGGGCTCCAACTGGAATTTTCGACGACCAGCACGGCAGGGCCATCGCCATTGGCTGTTTCGGCTTCCGCCTCGGCAATTGCCTCTTCCAGCATTCGCGCTTCCTCACTCTGGCGGGCGGTATTGAGCTGGTCGAGTTGTTCGGCAATTTCTGCCGCCTCTCGCGGATCGTCGCAGGTCAACAATCTGGAACCCAGCGCAGCATCACCAATGCGCCCGCCTGCATTGATGCGCGGGCCGAGCATGAAGCCCAGATGCCAGGGCCGCACCGGGCCATCGAGGCGGGCGATATCGGCAAGCGCAGAGAGCCCGGCATTGCCGCGATTGCGCATGGCTGCAATGCCCTTGACGACAAAAGCGCGGTTGAGCCCCTTCAGCGGCACCACGTCGCAAACGGTGGCGAGGGCCACGATGTCGAGCCAGTTGAGCAGGTCCGGCGCCCTGGTGCCTGACTGGCGAAGCAGTCTGGCTGTAGCGACCAGCGCCATAAAGACAACGCCGGCTGCACACAGATGCCCCAGGCCTGAGAGATCATCATGGCGGTTCGGGTTGACGAGCGCGAGCGCAGGCGGGCCTTGCGCATCCATCAGATGATGGTCAAGCACCAGCGTATCGAGACCGATATCCCTTGCCACCCCGAGCGCCTCCAAACTTGTCGCACCACAATCCACGGTGACCAGCAGTTCGGCGCCTCGACTGGCGAGTTCGCGGATCGCGTCGGGATTGGGACCGTATCCCTCGAAAATGCGATCGGGAATGTAGATTTCATGCGGAACGTCAAATGCTGTCAGAAACCGGGAAAGCAACGCAGAGGATGCAGCGCCATCGACATCATAATCGCCGAAGATCGCGACACGCTGGCGCTGCCTCACCGCGGAAGCGAGACGTTCGGCAAGGCGGTCCATATCCGTGAGTACAGAGGGATCTGGCATCAGGTCCCGGATAGTGGGATCGAGAAATTGTTCTGCCTCCTCGGGCGAAACATCACGTCCTGCAAGAACACGGGCAACAAGTTCGGGAATGGCTGTGGTCTGGGCTATGGTCAGCGCGGCATTGCGTCCACGTGCATCGAGGCGCTCGACCCAGCGCTGGGCGGAAGCTGAACTGTCCACGCCAAGAAACGGCTTGTCCCGAGGATCATCACGCATGGCGCGACCCTATAACCTCAGCCGAGCGCAGGCAAAGGCAAACCAGTACCGGCAAAGCTGGATCAGGCGAATTTTTCCATGTCCTTGTGGACGGCCTTGATTTCGCGGATGGTACGCGATGAGGAGCGCATGACGACGGTATGTGTGGTGATTGAATCGGAAGCGAAGCGAACCCCCGAAAGCATGTTGCCATCGGTTACACCGGTTGCCGCGAAGATCACGTCTCCAGAGGCCATTTCACCCATGGAATATATCCTGTTGGGATCTTCAACTCCCATCTTGCGGGCACGCGCCACCTTTTCCGGGGTATCGAGCAGCAAACGTCCCTGCATCTGGCCGCCGGTGCAGCGAAGCGCTGCTGCTGCCAGCACGCCTTCGGGCGCACCTCCGATGCCGAGATAAATGTCGATGCCGGTCTGCTGCGGATCAGTTGTGTGGATCACACCTGCCACATCGCCGTCACCGATCAGGCGGATGGCGGCGCCCGTGGCGCGAACTTCCTCGATTAGCCGGGCATGACGCGGGCGATCCATGATGCATGCTGTCAGGTCCGAGACATTGACACCGCGAGCCTTCGCCAGCCGGTCGAGATTTTCAGCTGGTGACAGTGTGAGATCGATCGTTCCTTCGGGATAGCCGGGGCCTATCGCGATCTTCTCCATGTATACGTCCGGGGCATAAAGCATCTTGCCGCGCTCGGCGAGCGCTATCACCGCCAGTGAATTCGGCAGGTTCTTGGCGCAAATCGTGGTGCCTTCGAGCGGGTCAAGGGCAATATCGACCGACGGCCCGTTGCGGGTGCCGACTTCCTCACCAATAAACAGCATTGGTGCCTCGTCCCGCTCGCCCTCACCAATCACCACGCGACCTTCGATGGGCAGCTTGTTGAGTTCGGTGCGCATCGCGTCGACTGCTGCCTGGTCTGCCGCCTTCTCGTCGCCATGGCCGCGCAATCGAGCGGCCGCTACCGCGGCGCGTTCGGTGACGCGGGTCAGTTCTATCGTCAGGATGCGATCAAGGATGCTGGGGGAAGCGGGTCGGGCATTCATCATTCATCTCCGGATTTTTACCGAAGGCTATCGGCGAAACACTTCGCAATTGCAATGCCGCATACCCATCGGAAACGGACAAAATCGATTGAATTCAAACCGGTGTCGCTCCCGTCACTTTTCGATGCGGATCATTTGTGCGCGCGAAACCAGGTGCTTGTCGCCCTCGATCTTTTTCAACGCGCTCCGTACAGCCGATTCGGTTGTCTTGTGCGTGACAAGGATTACGGTCTGGGTGTCACTCTTTTCCGCACCGGATTTCGAGCGGTGCTGGACAATCGATTCCAGCGAAATGTCTTCTTCTGCCATGCGCCTTGCGAGCGAGGCGAAAACGCCTGCGCGGTCATGCACATCAAGACGAATGTAGTAGCCGCCCTCATGGGCGCGCATCCTTGCCTGCTTGTAGGGCAGCAGGTGGCGGGCAGGTACGCCGAAGGCTGGCGCGTGCTGGTGGCCAGGGCGTGACTTGGCGATGTCGGCAATGTCGCCAGCGACAGCAGATGCAGTGGCGTCGCCACCGGCTCCCGGGCCCGAAAGCACCAGTTGGCCGACAATGTCGCCATCAATCGCTACCGCATTCGTCACGCCGTGGATCTGGGCTATCGGCGCATCAAGCGGGACCATGGTCGGATGCACGCGCTGCTCGATGCCGCTTTCCGTCTTCTGTGCAACGCCGAGCAGCTTTATGCGATAACTAAGGTCCGCTGCCGCCTGGATGTCGGCAGGTGCGATGTTGGAAATTCCTTCTACATAAATATCGTCGACCGACATCTTGGTGCCGAAGGCGATGGAGGTCAGGATCGCCAGCTTGTGGGCAGTGTCGAAGCCCTCGACATCGAAGGTCGGATCGGCTTCGGCATAGCCAAGACGTTGCGCATCGGCGAGGCATGCATCATAGGAAAGGCCCTCGCGCTCCATGCGGGTCAGCATGTAGTTGCAGGTGCCGTTGAGAATGCCGAAAACGCGGGTGATCTGGTTCGCGGTCAACGTTTCGCGCATCGCCTTGATCACCGGAATGCCACCGGCAACAGCCGCCTCGAAATTTAACAACAGGCCCTTGTCCTCCGCCTTGCGGGCAAGCTCGGTGCCATGGCGGGCCAGAAGCGCCTTGTTGGCGGTGACAACATGCTTGCCGGCGGCTATTGCCGCACGTACGCTGTCGAGTGCAGGACCGCTGTCGCCACCCATCAATTCGACAAAGACATCAATATTGGCGCTGCCTGCCAGGGCTACCGGATCATCAAACCATTCAAGGCCGGCGAGATCGAAGCCGCGGTCGCGGCTGCGATTGCGGGCGCTGACCGCGACAATATCAATCGGCCGGCCGCAGCGGTCTGCCAGGAAGTCGCGCTTCGAGCGCAGTGCACGAATGAGGGAAGAACCGACGGTGCCAAGACCGGCGATACCAATGCGAAGCGGTTGCGACATGAAACTCTCCCGGGAAATCGGATGTCGCTTCAATAGGGTGTGCAGGGAGATGGGTCAACGCCCCCTCACCGCCTGGCGTCGAGCGAAATCACATTGTGGAGTGTTTCGTCGGCTGAACCGAGGAACTTCTTGATGTTGCGCGCAGCCTGGCGGATACGGTGCTCGTTTTCGACGAGCGCGATACGGACATGGTCGTCGCCGAATTCGCCGAAACCGACGCCGGGTGACACTGCGACCGAAGCCTTTTCCACCAGCAGCTTTGAGAATTCGAGACTGCCCAGATGGCGGAATTTTTCCGGGATCGGCGCCCAGGCAAACATGGTGGCCGGTGGCGGCGGCACGTCCCAGCCAGCGCGGGCAAAAGTCTCGACCATCACGTCGCGGCGCTGGGCATATACTTTGCGGGCGCGTTCGATCTCATGGTCCTGGGTGTTGATGGCAAAGGCTGCAGCCACCTGGATCGGCGTAAAGGCACCGTAGTCGAGATAGGACTTGACCCGGGTCAACGCGCCAACCAGCCGGTCATTGCCGACGGCAAATCCGATGCGCCAGCCGGGCATGGAATAGGTCTTGGACATCGAGGTGAATTCCACGGCGATTTCCATCGCGCCAGGCACTTGAAGGATCGAGGGCGGCGGAGAACCATCGAAATAGATTTCCGAATAGGCAAGATCAGACAGGATGATGATGTCGTGCTTGCGCGCGAAGGCCACCACGTCGCGATAGAAATCGAGCGAGGCAAGGCGCGCCGTCGGATTTGAGGGATAATTGAGGATCAGCGCAGTTGGCGAGGGAATGGAATGGCGGACGGCGCGCTCAAGGGCTGGAAAGAAGGTCTCATCAGGTTCCGCCGAAATGGAGCGCACTACTGCTCCCGACATTATGAAACCAAAGGAGTGGATCGGATAGGTCGGGTTCGGCACCAGTACCACGTCCCCGGGCGCGGTGATTGCCTGCGCCATGTTGGCAAAGCCTTCCTTCGAACCGAGTGTGGCCACGATCTGGGTTTCGGGATTGAGCTTGACGCCAAAGCGGCGGCCGTAATAGGCCGCCTGTGCCTTGCGCAGTCCGGAAATTCCCTTGGACGCCGAATAGCGATGCGCGCGCGGGTCTTGTGCTGCCTCGGTCATCTTGTCGATGATCGCCTGGGGTGTCGGCAGGTCCGGATTGCCCATGCCCAGATCAATGATATCAGCGCCTGATGCGCGGGCCGAGGCCTTGAGCCGGTTGACCTGCTCGAAAACATATGGCGGAAGGCGGCGGATCTTGTGAAATTCCTGCATGGTGAAATCCGGTTCTGGTTCCATTAAATCGGCAAGGCTGGTTCCATGCCGTGGCTGGTGCGGTCAATACGGCAAGAGCGGCTGAAACTCAAAACTTCTTTGCGATAGCGGCCAAAGACCGCGCCTGGCACATGCCAGAACTCAATTCTTCTTTTTCAGCCAGTTTACGGGATCCACTTCGGCATTCGCGGTTTCGGGCGGAGTACCATTGGCTGCGCCTGCCGCTTCCAACTCCGCCTTGAATTGCGCCTGTTCTGCCGCCGTCATCTGGCCAACTTGCGGGCGCTTGACATCAAACACGTTGGGCGGCGTATCGGGTGAGTTTTCCGCCTTGGCCCTGATACCGCTGACGGCTGCCTCGCGGGTCGCACCCATGTCCGGCTGTGGCGGCACATTGGTGGCAGCAACATTCTGTGGTGGGGCAGCACCGGCAACATTGAGCGACAGGCCGGATTCGGCGGCGACACTTTGTGTGCGACCAAGGGCAGCCGGAGCCTCAGGTGCCACATCCCTTGCCACCTGCACCGGCGCTGATGCCTGGCGCTTCGGGGCAGCACCAACACCGCGCATTTGCGACAATGTAGAGCCGACACAGCCGCTCGCAACAACGAGCGACATCGCAAGGGCGACAGTCCTGGCAAGCGCCTTTCTCAAACCGGGCAGCCTTTCATGGGAGGTGCGAAAACGGGTGTTGCGTTCGGGTCCAACATTTGCAGTTTCATTCCGTGGCACATCGGGCAGCCAGATGCATAGCGCGAATATGCCTTGCGATCATACGAAAGTCATGGCCTTCCGGCGACAGACTGCCCAAAGCGCCCGGATATTCATCGAATTGATACATGGCGAATGTGGTTGAAATCCGGTTATACTGGGCGCAGGAGGACAGCATGGCCAAAAACAAGTCACCGGGGTCAAAATCGCCGGCATCAACAGACAAGGACGAATCTGTGCTTGCATCAAGAAATGCGGCAGCGGAATCGCCCCGCAACAGGTCAGGGGATGCCCAAAAGGAAGAAAAAGGGCCAAAGTCCGGCGAGCAAAACCAGGCGCCCTATATGCAATACATGATGCGGGACCCGGAGGCATTTGCCCGAAACATGGCCCGCATGATCGAACAGGCTGGCCATGCGGCGGCAGCCTGGGTTGGTCCGCGCGAAGAAGGGCGCAGGAAGGACGACATTTCCGACAGCCTCAGCGATGTGACCAATACACTCGGCAAGGTGTCCGAATATTGGCTGGCTGATCCTGAACGAACCTTGCAGGCGCAGACGCAGTTGTTTTCGCGCTACATGGACCTGTGGAATTCCAGCATCAAGCGCATGGCAGGCGAAGAAGCCAGGGATGTGATCGCGCCCGAACGCGGTGACCGGCGGTTTGTTGACCCGGAATGGAAGGAAAACCCGTTTTTCGACTTTCTCAAGCAGACCTACCTCATCACGTCGGGCTGGGTTTCAGATCTTGTGGACAAGACCGAAGGACTTGACGAGCACACCAAGCACAAGGCGGTTTTCTATACGCAGCAACTGGTGAATTCGCTCTCGCCGACCAATTTCCCGGCAACCAATCCGGAAGTGCTGCGCGAGACCATGGCGACAAGCGGTGAGAACCTGGTGCGCGGCATGAAGATGCTTGCGGAGGATATCCAGTCTGGTGATGGCGAATTGAAACTGCGCCAGGCAGACAACAAGGCCTTCACCTTCGGCAAGGATGTTGCCAACACGCCCGGCAAGGTGATTGCCCAGAACGAGGTCTGCCAAGTCATCCAGTATGAGGCATCCACCGAAACCGTGATGAAACGGCCGCTGGTGATCGTGCCGCCATGGATCAACAAGTTCTACATTCTCGACCTGAACCCGCAAAAGAGCTTCATCAAGTGGTGCGTGGACCAGGGGCACACGGTGTTCGTGGTTTCATGGATCAATCCCGATGAAAGGCAGGCCGGCAAGAGTTTCGAGCATTATGCACGCGAAGGCATCATCAACACGATCGACATCGTGGAAGAGGTGACCGGCGAACGCAGCGTGGACATTATCGGTTATTGTGTTGGAGGAACGCTGCTCGCGGTGACGCTGGCGCTGATGGCGCGCTGGGGCGATGACCGTATCGCGACGGCGACCTTCTTCACCACACAGGTCGATTTCACCCATGCGGGCGACCTGAAGGTCTTTGTCGATGATGAACAGATATCGCGGGTTGAAAAATCCATGGCGACAAAGGGTTATCTTGAAGGTGCCAGCATGGCGGGCGCATTCAACATGCTGCGTTCGCGCGACCTGATCTGGCCCTATGTCGTCAACAACTACATGAAGGGCAAGGAGCCCCTGCCCTTTGACCTGTTGTACTGGAATTCCGATTCGACGCGGATGCCGGCAGCCAACCATTCCTTCTATCTGCGCAATTGCTATCTGGAGAACCGGCTTTCAAAGGGGACGATGGAAATCGCCGGTGAGAAGCTCGACCTGTCCGAAGTCAAGGTGCCGATCTACAACCTTGCGACCAAGGAAGACCATATCGCACCAGCGAAATCGGCTTATCTCGGATCGCAGTTCTTTGGCAGCAAGGTCACTTACGTCCTTTCAGGCTCCGGGCACATTGCCGGTGTCGTCAACCCGCCCAACATGCAGAAGTACCAGTATTGGACAGGCGGCAAGCCGGTGGGAACGCTCGAAGACTGGATGGAGAAAGCGGAGGAGCATCCCGGTTCCTGGTGGCCTCACTGGGACAAATGGCTTCGCGGGCATGGCGACGAAACGGTGCCCGCACGCGCCATCGGTTCGGCAAAATACCAGCCGATCGAGGATGCCCCGGGCACCTATGTGCAGATAAAGGCATGAACCGAAAGAAAGCGATCAAAAACCGGGAACGCAGTTGTGACAATTATACCATTGCGATAGAGTTAAAAACGGGTAACGATCCGGCTGCATTGCGAGGACTATTGATCCTTCGCGATACAAGGATTAACCGGACGTGCGCCCCTGGAACAAGCGCCACGCGACCGTTCAACCGATTCGTGCAAACCAAATGGAGACTTACATGACAAATCTTATCAAGGGCCTTGGCGTTGCCACCCTCATCGCAGCAGGTTCTTTCGGTATCGCCCAGGCTGGCGACATGAAGATGATGATGGAAGGCGCAGCAGCCTGCAACACATCTTACAGCCAGTGCCTGTCCGGATCTGACATGTCCATCGCTTCGACGCCACAGGCCGGCATGGACAAGATCAAGATGAACATGATGCACAGCCAGGAATGCGGCGCAGCGCTTCGCGCCTGCTATTCCAGCCTGAAATAAGGTTTTCGCCTCACGGCGACAAGCAATCGGCGGTTCTTGCGGACCGCCGGTTTTTGTTTGGGGTATAAAAATATACGGTAATATATTACCTTGTTTTTATGTCTTTGATTTTATTGCCTTTTCTTGTGCGCTCGGAAAAACCAGCGCTTGACAAAGCTCCGGCGCTCGCATAGAGACCGCTTCGGAACGGCTTGGGCAGGGTTTCCCTGCGGTTGGCCAGTTGGCTGCTTTGGCAGCCTTTTTGTTTCTCAGGGAATATGAACATGAAAACCTTCACGCAGAAGCCTGCGGATGTGGTGAAGAAATGGGTCCTGATCGATGCGGAGAACGTGGTTCTCGGTCGCATGGCATCCATTGTCGCCAACCGTCTGCGCGGCAAGCACAAGCCAACCTTCACACCGCATGTTGACGATGGCGACAATGTCATCATCATCAATGCCGCCAAGGTGAAGCTCACCGGCAAGAAATTCACCGACAAAGTCTATTACTGGCATACCGGATATGCGGGCGGGATCAAGGAGCGCACAGCGCGCGCGATCCTCGAGGGCAAGTTCCCCGAGCGCGTCGTTCAGAAAGCTGTCCAGCGCATGATTCCGGAAGGCCCGCTTGGCCGCCGCCAGTTGAAGAACCTGCGCGTTTATGCAGGTGCCGAACATCCACATGAGGCGCAGCAGCCCGAAATTCTCGATGTTGCAGCCATGAGCCCGAAGAACAAGAGGAGCGTGTAATCATGTCAGGCCTCGAATCGCTTGAAGCCCTCTCCTCTGCACCGGCAGCCGAAGCCGCTCCCGTGCATGTCCAGAAACTCGACGCCCATGGCCGTGCCTATGCGACCGGCAAGCGCAAGAACGCGATTGCCCGCGTCTGGGTCAAGCCCGGCACCGGCAAGATCACTGTAAATGACAAGGAATTTGCGGCCTATTTCGCACGTCCGGTTCTGCAGATGGTTCTCAACCAACCCATCATCGCGGCAAACCGCGTCGGCCAGTATGATGTCGTTGCCACGGTGGTTGGCGGCGGATTGTCCGGCCAGGCGGGTGCTGTTCGCCACAGGAAAAGGCAGAAGGTCCCCTTTCAAAATTCAATGCTCAATAGTGGGGATATTCGACCACCTCGATATCACTCTACCGGACAAACGAACGAGATTGACGTGCGGTGCCTAGGAATATCCCGCCAGAATGCCCCAATTTGTCCTTGACAAAATATTGACAGAAAAATTTTTCCTTGCCTATGCATTGATAATAAATAACTTTTCAATTTTCCAGTTCTCCAAGCGCTGATCTTTGGCGTTTGCCGAATGCGAAAACGGGGCCCATGCGGCCCCGTTTTTTGTTGTGCGAATGTCTGTGCCGGAAAGGCCGGAAGCTTACTGGTTGACGTCAATTCCAGCGATGACTTCGGATATCACGGGAACGATGCCGTTGAACTCCTTTGCTCCGGTAAAGATCACCAGTTGCAGCGATCCGACGTCGGGAAAGCTGGTGTAGTAATTGGCATAGGTAATATCGATGCCATCAACAATGGTGTTGTAGACGATGTGGCCAAAGGGATAGCCACCCACCGAGGCTGCGTCATCCTCCAGGACATTCACCTTGTTGAGGCCGGCTGCACTTTGCGCGTTCGTGATCGCAGCCTTCTTCAGCGCGGGCTTTTCGATCACGGTCTTTTCCGTGATCATCAGGAAATACAGGTCATGTTCCTTGTGGCGGAAACCGTGCTCCTCGGCACCGTTCAGATTGGCCAATGTCCATTTCTCCGGATCAAGACAAACTGAAACCGGCACAACCTCAGACTTGATTTCCGTGCAATTGGCGGGCCTTGCCGAACCATCGTCGCTCGCAAACTGCCATGTGTTGTCGTCATTGAGAATGACCATCCTGCCATTCACTTCAACCCGGCCCATCTCATCCGACAGAGCCTGGCCGGTGAACGCCATCACAATGGCCGCACCAATCAGCATCTTCCTGATCATCATGTATGCCTCCACATTGCCGGATGCGGAGTTGCAGCCGGTCGAGCCCCTGATCACAGGTTCCAATGCCCCGCCCATTCCGTCAAGGGTGAAATTGACTGTTCATGACTGGGATTTTCGTTCTTCCTGGCGCTGAGCTGCGGTCTCGCGTACCGCATGGTCCAGGTCGGGGCTTTGCGCCATCAAACGGCGAAAATCCGGCGCTGAAAGAACCAGCAGGTCGGTTGGTCGGGATGCAACGACAGTTGCCGTGCGTCTGGCTTCGTGGGTGATCAACGCGATCTCACCGAAGAAATCCCCTTCTGACAACCTGACCGGATTGCCGGGAATCTCAACCTCGACTTCGCCGCTCGCGATGAAATACATGCCGTCCGCCGTATCTCCCTTTGAGACGATGACTGCACCGGAAGAGAATTTTCGCGCATGCAGCATGCCGACGAGGCGTGCGATCAATGGCGCTTCCAGCTTGTTGAACAGAGGCACCCGCGCCACCATGGCGAAGGAAACCACGAAGTCGCGACGCTTGATTTCCTCCGCAAATCCGTTGGCGATGATGCCGACCGGCAATGCGAAGAAGGTAATTCCAAGAACCATGACAATGCCTGCAATAACCTTGCCAATCGCCGTAACGGGCGTGACATCGCCATAGCCGACGGTGGACAGCGTAACGACAGCCCACCACATGGTCGACGGCAGATCGCCAAGCTTGTCAGGCTGGAGGTCACCTTCGGCAATATACATGGCAACTGACGACAGCAGCAGCAATCCGGCAAAGATGACGGCACTGCCGAGCAACGAGCGCCATTCAGCTGCCAAAACGCGGCCAATCGTCAATATGGCTGGCGCATAACGCGCCAGACGATAAAAGCGGACAATGCGCAGCACGCGGATTGCACCCAGATCAACACCCGCAACAAGTTCGAGGAAAAACGGCATGATCGCGATGGCATCAACCACCATCATCGGGGCGCCGGCTGTTCTGAGCCGTGCCATGAAGGCATTGGACTTGCTCATCATGGGATGTTCCGGCGCCACCCAAAGCCGCGCCAGATATTCGATGATGAAAATCGCAACGCAGAAGTGATCGAAATTGCGCAAAGCCTGCCCGTATTCGGCATGGATATGCGGAACGGTCTCGATGACGGAGGCTGCCACATTGGCAAGGATCAGAAAGATGATCGTGAAGTCGATGATTTGCGAAACCGTACCCTTGCGGCCATGTTCAAGGATCTCGAACAGGCGCAGGCGGAAACGCAGGTTTTCAGCGGGCGGCGTTGCCATGGTGTTCAGGCTGAGTGTGCCCACTCCCAATAAAGTTCGCGTGCCTTTGCTGCGATTGGCCCGGCACCCGGCTCATGGTCATCGAATTTGCTGATTGGCGTGACCTTCGAATAGTTGCCGGTCGCAAAAATCTCGTCCGCATTGCGGAAATCATCAAGCTTGAGCACGGTCTCGTTGACGGTAATGCCGGCATCACGCAACAGCCGGATCACCCGCTGGCGGGTAATGCCGTTTAGAAAAGTGCCGTTTGGTATGGGCGTATACACTTCGTCATTCTTTGCCATGAAAATGTTCGAAGTGGCGGTCTCGGCCACATTGCCCAGTGCATCGCAGACAATGGCGTTGTGGAAGCCTTTCGAATGCGCTTCTTTCAGCATTCGGGCATTGTTGGGATAGAGGCAGGCTGCCTTGGCGTTAGTCACTGCCGTCGCAAGCGTCGGCCTGGTATAGCGCGTAGTTGTCACGGTAAAGCCGGTGGTAGCACCCAGGGACGCCTCTTCGAGGCAGAGCGCAAAAGCGGTGGAGTCCGGGTCGGCATCGACCGTTACCTGGCCTGCCTCGCGCGACCAGTACATTGGCCTGATATAAAGGGCCGCATCACCATCGAATTTGGCAATGCCTTCGCGTGCCAGTTCGATCATCTTGCCGGTCTCGATGGTCGGGTTCATGCCCATGGCAAAACAGGAATGGTTGGCGCGGGCGCAATGGTGATCAAGATCCGGCGCCACGCCCTCAAATGCGCGGGCGCCGTCAAAGACCATGGTGCCAAGCCAGGTGCCATGATCGGCAGACCCCATGATCATGACATTGCCCTCATGCCAGTCGCCTTCAAACCAGGTCCATATCTTTCGGTTTTTCAGCATAGCCATGGGTCAAGACTCCGGTTCTCTTCGTTGGAAGCGACTATACGAAAAGCTGCGCAGAATGAAAGCTGTTGGGAAGAAGGCTTGACGAATTGCCAAA
Source organism: Nitratireductor sp. (assembly GCA_041397525.1). Classification (GTDB taxonomy): domain Bacteria; phylum Pseudomonadota; class Alphaproteobacteria; order Rhizobiales; family Rhizobiaceae; genus BOKV01. Next base: position 326,976 of record JAWKWL010000005.1, on the reverse strand, counting down.
GGTGGCGATTTCCTCAACACTGGAAAAAGTGGAGGAACAAGACATGGCAACCGTGCGGATGATTTCAGACCAGGAGGCAAGCGAAGAAGTTCGCGCCGTCTTCGACGATATCCGCAAGGTCAGGAATACCGATTTCATCAACAATTTCTGGCGGGGTCTGGCCAATGACCCGGTGCAGCTCAAAGCGGTGTGGGGAGAGATCAAATCGGTCATGGGCCCGGGCAGTCTTGATCCGCTGGTCAAGGAGATGATCTACATCGCGGTTTCAGCGGCCAATTCCTGCAGCTATTGCATTCACAGCCATACGGCGGCAGCAAAGGCCAAGGGAATGAGTGCAGAGCAGCATGGGGAGCTGATGCGGGTCATCGCGCTGGCAGGAAAAACCAATCATGCGGTCAACGCGATGCAGCTTGAGATCGACGAAGCATTCAAGGTTTGAAATTCAACAACGGGGCTGAGGCCCGGGAGAAACGACCATGGCTGACAAGCCAAAGAAAACCGCAAAGGCCGCAGCAAAACCGGCGGCGAAGATAGTGGCAAAGGCTGCGAAACCGGTCGAACCATTTGCCATTGTCGCGCATGAAGCCGGAGGGCCATCGGTATTCAAGAAGGAAACGATAGTACCGGCTAAGCCGAAAAAGGGTGAAGTCCTGATTCGTCATACGGCGATCGGCGTCAATTTCATCGATGTATATCAGCGCACCGGACTCTACCCTGCGCCAGGCGGCTATCCGGCCATTCTGGGTTCGGAGGGTGCAGGCGTGGTGGAAGTGGTGGGTGCAGGTGTTGCCGGCCTCAAGCCTGGCGACCGCGTTGCCTACACCCTGCCGGGCGGAGCCTATGCGACGCATCGCATCATCGCGGCAGACCGCCTCCTCAAACTGGCCAAGGGCGTTTCCGACGAAGTGGCAGCAGCATCAATGCTCAAGGGTCTTACAGCGCAATATCTCATTCACGACTGCTACAAGGTGAAGGCTGGTGACACGGTACTGGTTCATGCAGCCGCAGGCGGCGTCGGCCTTATCGTCGGGCAATGGCTGCGCGCCAAGGGGGTGATCGCCATCGGCACGGCTGGCGGCGCAGCCAAGTGCAAGCTCGCCAAGGCCAATGGCTACAAGCATGTGATCGACTATCGCTCGGAGGACTTTGTCGAGGCAGTCAACAAGATCACCAAGGGCAAGGGTGTGGCTGCTGTCTACGATTCAGTCGGAAAGGACACCTATCCGGGCTCGTTGAAAGTGCTCCGCAAGTTCGGCACCTTTGTCAGCTTCGGCCAGTCGTCCGGCCCAATTACCGATTTCAAGCTGGCGGATCTGTCCGCAAACGGATCGCTGTTTGCAACGCGTCCGACCCTGTTTGCCTTCATCGCAGACCGTGAACAGTTGGAGAAGCGCGCCAAACAGCTGTTTTCGATGATCGCGTCAGGCAAGGTCAAAATTGCCGTGAACCAGAAGTTCAAGCTGGCCGATACCGCCAAGGCGCACCAGGCGCTGGAAGGCCGCGGAACCACCGGCCAGACCATCCTCCTGCCCTAAGGAAATACCATGGCAAAGAAGACTGCTGATCATGCGATTACCGCGCTGGAACTGACCGGTTCAGGCACCGACCCGACCTATGCGGGCGTAACGTCGTTCATGCGGCGCAAGTTCACCAAGGACGTGGACGACGCCGATGTTATCGTGTGGGGTATCCCGCTCGACACGTCGGTGTCGAACCGGTCAGGTGCGCGTTTCGGTCCGCAGGCAATCCGGCGCGCATCTGCCATCATGGACAATGATCCGCAATATCCCTTTGCCATGGATATTTTCGCGAAAATGGCAGTCGCCGACTATGGCGACTGCGCCTTCGACTACGGTCGCCTCTGGGAAGTGCCTGACATCATCGAGCGCGAGGCATCAAGGCTTTTGGAAACCGGCGCTTTCCTGTTCACGCTGGGAGGCGACCACTATGTCACCTGGCCGCTGTTGAAGGCACATGCCGAGCGGCATGGTCCGCTGGCGCTAGTGCAGTTTGATGCCCATCAGGATACCTGGGACGATGACGGCGAACGTATCGACCATGGCAGCTTTGTCACACGCGCAGTGCGCGAAGGCATCATCGATCCGGCGCATTCGATCCAGGTCGGAATTCGGACCGTCGCGCCAGAGGATTTCGGGATTGAAATCCTGTTCGGTGACGATGTCGAAGAGATGAGTGCACATGAAATCGCGGAAGCAATCCGCGAGCGCGTTGGTGACATGCCCTGCTATGTTACCTTCGACATTGACTGCCTTGATCCGGCCTATGCGCCGGGCACCGGCACACCAGTGGCGGGCGGGCCTTCATCGGCGAAGATGCTGTCGGTGTTGCGCAAACTTGGCTTTCTCGACATTCGCGGTGCCGATGTGGTTGAGGTCGCTCCAGCTTATGACCATGCTGACATCACAGCAATTGCGGGAGCGGCAGTGGCGATGTATATGCTCGGTCTTCGCGCCGAGAAGCTAGCTGAACTGGAGGATTAGAACGTTCAAGTTCTGATTCCGATTCAAGTGGCCAAGAGTTTGATTCAGAATCAAGCTGGCAACGTAACCCTTTGAAAAACAAAAGAAACCGGATCAGGCTGATGAGCGACAAGCCAAGGATATTCATTGACGGCGAACATGGCACGACGGGTTTGCAGATCCGTCAACGCCTTGCCGGACGCAGTGATTTGGAGGTCCTTTCCATCCCGGAAGCCGAGCGGCGCAATCCCGATTTTCGCAACAGGGTGCTGAACGAGGCGGATATCGCGATCCTGCGCCTGCCTGACGATGCCAGCCGCGAAGCTGTTGCGATGCTTGCTGCTGCCGGCAATGAGACGACCCGCATCATCGACACTTCGACAGCGCACCGCACGGCTGATGGCTGGGTGTTCGGCTTTGCAGAACTCACGCGCGGCCAGCGCGAAGCCATTGCCAGGGCTCGCCATGTTTCCAATCCGGGTTGCTATTCGACCGGCGCCATCGCCCTTTTGCGGCCACTTGTCGAGAGCCAGGTGATGCCGCCGCAATATCCCGTCACGGTGAATGCCGTGTCAGGCTATACCGGTGGCGGAAAGCAACTCATCGCGCAAATGGAAGATACCGGCCGCGACGATCACATTGCATCGGCGAGCTATCTCTATGCGCTCGGCCTGGCGCACAAGCATGTGCCGGAGATACAAAGCCGTGCGGGGCTGAAACGCCGGCCGATCTTCACGCCAAATGTCGCACGCTATGCCCAAGGCATGCTGGTCAATGTGCCGTTGCATCTCGACCTGCTGAACGGCTCTCCCGAACTGGAGGCCGTGCATGCGATCCTTGCCAGCCACTATGCGGGGCAAGACATTGTCGAAGTCGTCCCGCTTGAGCAATCGGCCAGGCTGTCGCGTATTGACCCGGAAGAATTGCGTGGCACCGACAGGATGCGGCTTTACGTGTTGGGCACGCCAGGTGCAGGGCAGGTCAACCTGGTTGCCTCGCTTGACAATCTCGGCAAGGGTGCATCGGGTGCCGCAGTCCAGAACATGGAAATCATGTTGGGCAAATAACGCCCCTGCCCGGTCAGTTTCGGACCTCAATCGCCGTGACAGCGGGATAAGGTCCGGTTACAGCCCGCCAATGGGCGGCTGCGAATGCCAGAAGCACCACAGCGCCTGCCTGATGCGCGAGCGCCCAGTGCAGCGGCACCTGCAGCACGAGTGTGACAATGCCTAGTGCGGCCTGCACTGTTGCCAATATTGCCAGCAGCGCGACGCGGCGCTTGTGCGGTGCCATGGCGTCACTGCCGCGAACCGTGAGCCATTGCAGTACGATTACCGCCAGAGCCGCATAGGCCGACATGCGGTGCACGAATTGCACGGTCTTCGGGTTTTCGAAGAAGTTGCGCCAGGCTGGCTCCAGGATCATCAGGCCGGACGGCCAGACGGCACCGTCCATGGTCGGCCAGTCGTTGAAGGCAAGCCCGGCGTCCAGTCCGGCTACGAGGCCGCCTAGGAATATCTGTGCCAGCACCATGAAGACGATCAGCGGCGCGAACAGCAACAGCCGTGACGGCGTTTCGCCCTTGCTGTGGGGAGCGAGGCCCCGCGCGATCCAGGCGGCATAGGCGAAGATGATGCAGGCCAGTGTCAGATGGATAGCCAGACGGTACTGACTGACATCAACGCGGTCTACCAGTCCGGAGCTGACCATCCACCAGCCAATGAAACCCTGCAAGCCGCCCAGCGCCAAAAGGCCCAGCAGGCGCGGCTTCAAACGGCTTTCAAGGCGGCCGGTTGCCCAGAAAAAGGCAAGCGGTACTGCAAAGACAAAGCCGATGATGCGCCCGAGAAAGCGATGGCTCCATTCCCACCAGTAGATGAACTGGAACTGAAGCAGGCTCATACCCTTGTTGATCAGTTGGTATTCCGGAATCTGGCGGTATTTTTCGAATTCCTCCATCCACTGCTCGTGGTTGAGCGGCGGAATGATGCCATGGATCGGCTTCCATTCGGTGATAGACAGGCCGGAATCGGTGAGCCGCGTTGCTCCGCCCACCATGACCATGGCGAAGATGAACACACAAACCACATAAAGCCACCAGCGCACCAGGGCGCGGTTCGTCTGCTCGCGCTCAACCAGGGCTGTGGTGTATAGCAGGGTTTGGGCTTCAGTCATGTGCCATGGTCCGTATCGTTTCGGCGTCGCTTCGCACCGGATTGGATCGCTTCAGCCATTTGGAGCGGATGCCGCAAATGTGCAAGGGGCAAGCCGGTGACACAGGGTCGCGTTGACCGCAGACCCGGATCGGGTGTTTGTGCTCACAATCGTTGCCAAGGAGTTCCGATGCCACAAAATTTGCGCAAACTGATTGGCACGGTGCTGCTAGTCGCACTGGTGGTGATATATGCCCTTGTCGCGACAGCAGTCGCCACGGCCCGCCTCGCAGATGCGCCGGGCTGGGTGCATCTGCTGTATTTCCTTGGAACAGGAGTACTTTGGGTACTTCCGGCCATGTGGCTGGTCAGCTGGATGCTCAAGCCCGACCGGGAAAAGCGCTGAAAAGTCTCATCCGACATTCAATTTGCGGCCACGGTTCTGCAACCGTGTGGGCAGACCTGACAGCAGCGTATCGACATAGCGCTGCGCCTGGAAATGCCCGTTGAGCGATATTCGCGGCAAGGCATGGAGATGCCCGGCATGGCCCGGATACAATACGCCATGACGGGTGGTGACCGCGGTTTCGAACCCGGCGTCACGCGCCAGGCGGAATTCGCGTTTTCCTGCCGCTGCAGGATAGCCATAGGGGAAGGCGAAATGGCGCGGTGCCAGCCCGGTTTCCATCTCGATGACGCGGGCGCTTTCACGCATTTCATCGCGTGCCAATTTTTCATCGAGCCGGGCAACTGCATAATGATGGATGGTATGGGCTCCCAAGGTGCAAAGCGGATCTTTCGACAGCGCCACCAGTTCACGCCAGTTCATGATTGCGCCTGCCCGGTGGCCTTCCTGGTCGAAGCTGCATTGTGCACACAAGTCGCCAACGATACGGCGCTGCTCCTGCTCGCTGACGTTTGTGGTCAACATTGACAGCATCTGGTTGAAAACATCCGCCTTGCGTGACCGGGTGGACACGTCGAAGGAGATGTTGCCCCTGGGCGAGCGCAGGACAAAATGCTCGCGCGAGGCAATCGCCATTGCGAGGTCCTCCCACCAAAGGGTGGCCCGGCCATCAACCAACCCGGGTGCCACGAAAATCGTGTATGGCGCCTGGTGCTTGCGGAAGACAGGCACAGCGTTTTCGAGATTGTCTCGATAGCCGTCGTCAAGGGTGATTGCTACCTGGAAATCGCGATCACGATCTTGATGGTTGCCCAAGCTCTTCGCGATTTCATCCATTGCCACAAATCGCACGCCCCGCGACGCCAGCGAGCCAAGCAGCCTATCCAGGAATACAGGCGAAACTGACAGATGGGCGTTTGGATCAAACCCTGGCCCGGCATCGCACACGCGGTGCAGCATCAGGATCGCGCCGCTTCCGCGCAACCAGTAGCGCGAGGCTGCCTGAAAGCCAGAGAAATGCAATGCGTTCAAGATTGCCTTGTGGGCAAGGGTGCTGGGCATAGACAGGTCACTTGTTTGCTGATCCGGAAACTGGGCGCCAGCCTAATCCATCCTTTCTTTAGATTTCCTTGTTAAAGGGGGGTGAGGTTCAAACATGAATATGCTGTTTTCAAAGCCCGGGCAAACGGTTGAAGCGGTGGTGGAAACTGCCGGGACTGAGGATTCGCCCGATTCAGTGCGCTTGGCCGAGCGCCTGGACATCAGCGTGTCGGACCGCATCGAAAGTGCGGAAGGCATATGGCGGGCGCTTGAAGCGGAAGGTACTGCATCCGTCTACCAGCGTTATGAATGGACGCAAGCGAGCCTGAGCACCATCGAAAGCGAGGAACACCGTTCGCCCTTCATCGTGACAGGTACGATCGAGGGCCGTCCGGCTTTCCTGTTGCCGCTCGCTGTAAAGGGCGGGTATATCCGCAAGTTGAGCTGGATCGGTGGCAGCCATGTCAATTTCTCCATGGGCCTTTTCAGCCGTGAATTCCTCGACAGTGTGCAGCCGGGAGACATGGCGCGCATCATGCAGCGCGTTTGCAGGATGGTTCCCGGAGTAGGATATGTCAAACTGTGTTGCCAGCCGGAAAACTGGCGCGGTCATGACAACCCGATGCTTGACCTGCCGCATCAACGCGCCATGAACCCCGCTTTCATGATGACCCTCAACGAGGGATTTGATGCAGCGCTGGCGCGTGGAAATGCGAAGCGCAAGCGCAAGAAATTCCGGCAGCAGTGCCGGATAGCTGATGATGCAGGCGGCTGGAAATTCCTGGTCCCTACTGATGTCGACGGCATCTCAAGGCTGCTCGACATTTTCATCGAACAAAAATCCCGGCGTCTGCGGGAAAAGGGCATCACCGATATTTTCGGTGACCGCAAAGCTCAGCGTTTCCTTCTCAGGCTCGCCATGAAGTCGCTGAGAATGGAAGAGCCGCTGTTGCAGTTTTACGGGCTGGAGATCAACGGCAAGGTTCGAGCGGTATTCGGCGGCGGTGTCCACCAGCGGCATTTGTCGGGGTATTTCAGTTCGATATCAACCGATGAGTTCACCGCCATGAGCCCCGGAGAAATGTTGCTGTGGCTCACAGCAGAACATGCCTGCAACCAGGGCATGGCGTGCCTTGACCTGGGTGGCGGCGACGAGCGCTACAAGCGTTCATGGTGTGACACCGAAATCGGCATGTTCGACGTGATATTGCCGGTGAGCTCCGCAGGTTATCCGTTTGTTGCGGCCTCACGGCTGGCAAACTGGAGCAAACGCCTTATCCGCGAGAACACGTATGCATGGCGCGTTGTCGGAATTCTGAGACAAGCCAGAAGCAGGTTGCAGCATTTGTGAGCCGGAACACCGCCAACCACGAAAATAGCAAAGCCCGCACCGAAATGCGGGCTTTGCCTTTGGTAGTGATGCCGCCTCAGGCTGCGGCGGTTGCCTTGGGTGAAGGTGCATCCATGCGGATGCAAATTGTGTCGTGGAAGCCTGCCGCACGGAAGTCAGCTGCAAATTGCCCGGCCTCGGCGCGATCCGACCCTTCCCGACTGATGATCACCATTGTCTCGTCATCGGCAATCGCGTTCAGTCCTTCCGCGCTCGTGTAGCCGCAATCCAGGATAAGGCAATCGTAGTTGTCGGCCATTGCACTGCAGATCTCGCTGAGACGCGAAATTGAGAATTTGCCAGATTCAACAACGCCAACCGGCAAGACATGCACGTCTGATTGCCTGTCCATGTGAATAGCCTGACGGAAACTGACCGTTCCGCCCACCAGTTCCTTCAGACCGGCATGCGCCTTGTCCCCAAGGAACTCGGAACTGGTCACAGCGGTGCCGGTCAGGTCCACTATCGCTACCGAGCGCCCTGCCCGTGACAGGCGGCGGGCAAGATTCCATGCCACGACAGAACCTGGATCACCAGCAGGAGAAACGACAGCAAGCCGGACATTGCCCATTTGCACGAGTGCGTCAAAGGCTTCCGAAAATGCAAAGGTGTCCGGATCATTTGCAGCGTGCGGCGGGGACGCCAATGTTGAAGCAGGAAGACCGCTGCCAACCATCATGTCGATTGAAGGCATGCCTTGTGGAACTTCATCCTGATAGACCTCGACATGTGCCTTTCCTGCCGCAGCAGGTTTCGCTGCCATACGCATACCGGCCGATCCGTGACTGGAATGTTGCCGGGGTTGTTGCTGGCCGACTTGCGCAACAATTTCAGCATTGCCAAATTCCCGGGTGTCCCGGGCCATTGGCTCGACCTGCTCCGGCATCATTTCCTCGCCGACATAGCGCATCGGCTTGAAGGCCTTGCCGCTCATCAGGGCCCAACCGAGAATGCCGACGACTGTCAGGATCAATACGGCCAATGACCCTGCGACAGTGAACGGAATCACCTTCGGGAAGAAGCTTTCAGACGGCGGGATGGCGCGCGAAATCACCCTTGCATCAATCGGCAGGTACTCACGGCTTTGACGGCTTGCGGCTTCGCGATAGCGGGTAAGGTAGGTTTCCAAAAGTTCGCGCTGCGCATTGGCTTCGCGTTCCAGCGCGCGCAGGCCGACTTCGGCTTCGCCTACCCGTGACGACTCCGCCTTGAGCCGGTTCAGATCGGCGACGAGTGCGGCTTCCTGCTTTCGCGTCAGTTCCAGATTGGTTTCGAGACTGCGCAGGATATTGCGTGTTTCAATGCGGATCTGACCCTCGAAATCACTGACCTGCGACTGCAGCGCCTTGAGGCGGGGATGATTGGGCAGCAGCGTCGTGGAAAGTTCCGAGATTTCCGCACGCAATTGTACCTGGCGCTCGCGAAGGCGCTGGATCAGGGGGGAAGCGATCACTTCCGGGATCACATCGACGGAAGCGCCGCGCTCAAGTACTGCACGGACAGTTGCAATCTTCGCTTCGGCATTGGACCGGTCCGCGCGCAGCCGCGAGAGCTCCGACGACACTTCAGACAATTGCTGTGTCGCGAGCAGAGCATTGTTGTTGCCAATCATGATGTCAGCATTGGTGCGGAAGTCGGCTACCTTGCCCTCTGCTTCGCGAACCTTCTTGCGCAGCTCGTCAATCTCCGGTCCAAGCCATTGCGTGGCTTCCTCATTGGCCGCGTAGTTGCTCTGCTTGGAAAATTCCAGATAGGCATCAACCACTGCATTAGGAACCTTGTAGGAGAGTTGCGGGTCTTTCGCCCAGAACTCAACAACGATCACACGGGACTTGTCGACGGAGTAGACCTGCAGTCTTTCCTTGAAGGACTTGAGGATGCGTTCGTCCGGAGTGAGGTTGAGCGCTGCATTGCCCATGCCGAATGCCCCAAGCAACGAACCCATCAGTGACGGTTTGGAATCACTGAAATCCCGCGCATCCGCCAGCTTCAACTCTGCAATCACCTTGAGCGCGATGTCATCTGAATTCAGGATCTGTACCTGGCTGTTGATCGCCTGTTCGTCAAACTGGTTTCCCGACAGGGTATAATCGCCATCACTGCGTCGGGTGAAGACTGATTCACGCTTCTCGATCACGATCTTTGCATTTGACTTGTAGCGCGGCGAAACACTGGAAAGCACGAAAAGAAGACCGATCGCACTTGCAATTGTCAGCAATGCAACCAGCCACTTCTTTTTCCATACCTCGGCCATCAGACCGGCGACATCAATGTCCACATCGGCAGTCAGTGCGCGGTTCGAATTCATGGGGTACTCCAAACTCTGCAGTTCTAATTTGTAACCGGAGAATGAAGCGGTATGGTAACTAGCAGGTTAAGGAGGATAATTTTTATAGTTAATCACTGTTAATCTTCATTAACGGAAGTGAATTAGTACTTTGTTAATCTGCATAAAAAGCGAAATTTCAAGCATCGGGTTTACGAGCAATTAACCATAGCAGGCAATAAATCGGGACAAGAGCAAGGTCTGGCATCAGGCAGACCGTAGAGGCCGGACCCAGGGTCCTGCATCAGGAAACAGCAAAAAGTCTGCCGGGAAGCCATATGTTGCGCGTAAGTTCCTCAACCATCAAGAAGACCGTGACAGCCGCAATTGTGTCTGTGCTGATCAGCGGTTGCTCCACCTACAGGCCGGTTGACGAGGCTTTTCACGCGGCCTTGCAGCAGCCCTATACGCTTGATGCCGGTGACAGGCTCCGCGTTACGGTTTTTGGACAGACAGACCTCACGAATACCTACTCCGTGGACAAGGCGGGATTCATCGCATTCCCGCTGGTAGGCTCGGTGGTGGCGCGCGGCCAGACCCCGAAGCAGATCGAAGGCCAGTTGGCCGCGAAACTTCGCAACGGCTTCTTGCGCAATCCCGACGTTTCCGTCGAGGTGGACCGCTATCGACCCATATTCGTAATGGGCGAGGTAGGCGCTCCGGGACAATATACCTATGTGCCTGGCATGACAGTGCAGAACGCGGTTGCGCTAGCGGGCGGATATTCCGGACGCGCATTGCAGGATAATGCCGATATTACCCGCCAGGTGAATGGTCAGGTTCTGAACGGGCGCGTGCCAATCAGCGATCCGGTCCTGCCGGGCGATACCATCTATGTTCGCGAGCGGCTCTTCTGACCCATGCCGCAAGTGCAGCCTCTCCGCATTGTGCATTGCTTCCGGTCGCCGGTTGGCGGAATTTTCCGCCATGTGCGCGACCTCGTCGAAGCGCAAAGTGCAGCCGGGCACTCGGTCGGTATCATTTGTGATTCACTCACGGGTGGCGCGCATGAAGAAAGGCTCTTCGAGGAAATTCGCCCGAAACTGGCTCTTGGGCTGACCCGCATTCCGATGCGCCGGGCCATTACGCCGGGCGACATTTTCACTCTTTTGCGCAGCTTGCGTGAAATTTCGAAATTGCAACCGGATGTGCTGCATTCGCACGGCGCCAAGGGCGGCGCCTATGCACGCATCATCGGTTCACTGCTACGGGTATCTGGTAATCGCGTTGCCCGTCTTTATTGTCCGCATGGCGGCAGCATCCATTATGATGCCGCCAGCATGAAGGGGAAGCTGTTCTTCTTTCTGGAGCGATTTCTCGAACGCATGACCGATCGTCTGATCTTCGTCAGCGGATATGAGCGAGATGGCTATGTTGCCAAGGTCGGCCAGCCGCGCTGCGAAGTGAGCCTGGTCTATAACGGACTGGCACCGCAGGAATTCGATCCTGTCATCCGGAAAAGCGATGCAGCCAATTTCCTGTATATCGGAATGATGCGCGATCTGAAGGGTGCCGACCTCTTCATTGAAGCCATTGCCCTGCTTCGTGATCGCGACGACATCATTGTCCGCGCGCATTTCGTAGGCGACGGGCCGGACAAACCGGGTTACATCGACAAGATCGGCAAGCTTGATCTTGCCGGACAGATAACAGTTCATGACGCGATGCCGGCACGAAAGGCGTTCGCCATGGCTCAAAGGGTTGTTGTTCCTTCGCGCGCTGAATCAATGCCGTATATCGTGCTTGAAGCCATTGCAGCAGAGATGCCGGTACTGGCCACCAATGTCGGTGGAATTCCCGAGATTTTCGAAGGTGAAACCGGGAGCCTGGTCGAACCGGGAAGCGCAACAGCACTCGCTGACGCCATGAAGGCCTCCCTCTCCGACCAGGACGAGCCCAGAAAGGCAGCGGACAGGCGCGGGCATTTGCGGGACCGGTTTTCCGTGGAACGCATGGCAAGCGATGTCGAAGCGGCGTACAGGGCTTCGCGTTAACCCGACATTCATCGTGAATCGCTCGACTTTTCACATTTTTCTGATTGTCACGTCTTCATGCGCGCAAATCGAGGGTTTGTTAGCCAATTTTCGATAGCGTTTGCGGCAATCAACAGACAACCGGTGACAAAATCATGAGCGCAACGAAAAGCAGCGGACCAGCAGATCCCCGCACCATCTTTTCCGCCAAGGCAATACGCGAAGCAGTGGGCGACGAAAAGATCAGCGAAAAGCGCGCCGTAGAATTGAACGAACTGGCCAAACAGGTGGCCGAACTGTTCTCTTCGGACGCCGTTTCCCCTTTCCTGATCAGCGGCATGGTCCGGATCATCGAATTCATCGGCTTGCTGGCGATTTCCCTCGGCGTTTCATTCCTCTATCTGCCCGCTGATGAGCGGTTCAGCCTGATTTATGTCGGCGCGTCTTTCCTTGGCGCGATTCTCGCCGTCTGTTTCACCCAGGCGATTGACGGTTACCAGATCAGTTCATTGCGCAGTTTTGCCAACCAGATCTCCAAGGTGGTAACCGGGTTCACGCTTGCGCTTGTGATGCTTGTCGTGGTCGGTTTCTTCTCCAAGACCTCGATCGGTTACTCCCGGTTCTGGTTTGCAGGCTGGTTTGGTGTCGGCGTGATGTTCCTGGTCTTCTTCCGGGCAACCGTTTCCATTTATGTAAAACGGGCCATCGCTGACGGGCGCCTTGAACGGCGCGCGGTCATTGTCGGTGGTGGCGAACCAGCGGCTGAACTGATCCGCTCGCTGGAAGGCCAGGCAGAAAGCGATATCCGCATCTGTGGCATATTTGATGATCGCACGGACGACCGTTCACCGGCAATTGTAGCGGGCTATCCGAAACTGGGCACGGTACCGGAACTGGTCGAATTCGGGCGCATGGCCCGCGTCGACATGCTGATCGTTTCACTGCCGATTTCTGCCGAAAAACGCGTCCTGCAATTGCTTCGCCGGCTTTGGGTGTTGCCTGTCGACATCCGGCTGTCGGCGCATACCAACAAACTGCGCTTCCGCCCGCGTTCCTATTCGTATGAAGGTTCGGTGCCGTTCCTCGACGTGTTCGACAAGCCGATTGCCGATTGGGATTCGATCTCGAAGCGGATCTTCGACCTCTTCTTCTCGGTGCTGGCGCTGATTGCGCTGAGCCCGGTCATGCTGGGCACGATGATTGCGATCCGGATGGAGAGCAAGGGACCGGTGATCTTTCGCCAGAAGCGCTACGGCTTCAACAATGAGGTAATCGAGGTACTGAAGTTCCGCTCCATGTATCACGAGATGTCCGATCCTGACGCAAAGCGTGTGGTGACCAAGGGTGATCCGCGCGTGACCCGTGTCGGGCGCATCATCCGCAAGACTTCCATCGACGAATTGCCGCAGCTTATCAATGTGTTGCGAGGTGACCTGTCGCTGGTCGGCCCGCGTCCGCATGCCGTGAATGCGCATACGCAAAACCGTCTGTGGGACGAAGTGGTGGATGGCTATTTCGCACGCCACAAGGTCAAGCCCGGTGTGACCGGCTGGGCGCAAATCAATGGTTGGCGCGGCGAGGTCGACACGGAAGAAAAGATCCGCGAGCGAGTCAATTGCGACCTGTTCTATATCGAGAACTGGTCACTGATGCTGGATTTGCAAATCCTGTTCATGACGCCGTTCAAACTGCTCAACACCGACAACGCATACTGAAGCGGCAGGCAGGACGATGAGCATGCAGCCCGCGATCGCAACACCGGGACCAGCCGGCACCGGCGTCCGTCTGGAGCCACGCGGCCTGCCGGTAAAGTTCGTTGCTGACAGCGCAATTGCCTTTGCTGCATTTCTGGGTGGCTTCGTCATATTCGAGCCTGCACCTTATGAGCTGTTCCTGGCACTGCTTCTTGGCATCTGGGTGCTGTTCGGGATGCGCATTCCGCGCTCGGTGATGCCATTACTGATGCTGTTCACCATCTTCAATTTCGGCGGCATCATTTCATCCTTCCAGATACCGGAATGGGAGCGTGGCATCATCTATGTCGCGGTATCCTATTTCCTTGCGTTGAGTTCGGTGTTCTTCGCCATCATCATCCTGGAAGATGCGGCCCGACTGCGGATCATCTTCCGGGCTTATGTGGTCGCAGCGCTTATCACCACCATGCTGGGTCTGATCGGCTATTTCCACGCCCTGCCCGGTTTCGAGATCTTCACGCGCTATTCCCGCGCGATGGGCGCATTCCAGGACCCCAATGTCTACGGACCGTTCCTGGTGCCGCCAATCCTGTATCTGGTCTATGGCATCATGAATCGCTCACCGACGATGCTGCCAATCAGGGTTGGGATGCTTCTCGTCTTGCTGATGGGGCTGTTCCTTGCTTTCTCCCGCGCAGCATGGGGATTGTCGATAGTCACTGGGGCGATGTTCTACATCCTGCTGGTCATCAATGAGCAGAAAGCAAAGATCCGGCTCAAATACATAGTACTGGGCGTTCTTGGCGTGGTGGCTATCGTGCTGATGCTAGGCATTGCCCTGCAATTCGACGCCGTATCCGATCTGTTCACCCAGCGCCTCAAGGTCGTGCAGGATTATGATGGAGGCCGCGAAGGCCGATTTGCACGGCACTGGGCGGGCTATTATCTTGCGCTCGACAAGCCATTGGGCATCGGCCCCCTTGAATTCGGTTACATCTTCAAGGAAGACACCCACAATATTTTCGTCAAGGCGCTGATGGACTATGGCTGGATAGGGTTCGTCTCCATCGTGGCGCTGTTCATCTGGACGCTTGCAGCTGGCTTCAAACTGTTGTTCCGCCAACGCCCCTGGCTTCCCTATTACCAGATCGGCTATGTGGTCTTTGTCGGGCACATCCTGATCGGGAACGTGATCGACACAGATCACTGGCGGCACTTCTACCTGATGATTGGTATTGTTTGGGGAGGCATTGCACTGGAATCGAGATTGATGCAAGAGCGCCGACCAGGCATGCTCATGCAGATACACGGCACGCCAGGGAAAATTTGATACCACAATAATTCGGGAAAATGGTCGGAGCGAGAGGATTCGAACCTCCGACCCCCTGGACCCCATCCAGGTGCGCTACCAGACTGCGCTACGCTCCGTAATGGCGCGGACTATAGGCAGGAGCCCCAACCAATTCAACATGAAAGATCAGCGCCAAGCCGCAATAAATTGCCAGGTTCAATTGCCGCGAACCTGGTCGAGCAGGCGCTTGCATTCGAGCAGTTCGTAGAGTGTGGCCTGCAGGTTGCGCCGGTCCTCGGCATTGAGCTCGCTACCGCCCTCTATCGGGGGCAGGTTGTTTTCACGGCTGATCAGGCGGCCGAAAATGCCGCGGGATTTTTCCTGGCCGCCCATGACTTCGTGCACGGGGACAGCCTTGCGTCCTGGTCCGCGCGGGGTATCCTCGGCCTCAGCTTCAGTCCCGGCTTCCAGTTCAACCTCGAACTGGTCGCCTGCCTCACCGCTGCGCACAACGCCGATGGCAGTGGTCGGCGGAAGTTCCGCAACTTCTGCGCCTGCCTCAATTTCCCCACTTCCAACGGAAACCACGAAGCGGTTGCCTTGTTCCTTGAGAATTCGCTGCAAACCGCGGATCGTATAGCCCTCGTCATAGAGCAGCTTCTTGATACCCTTGAGGAGATCAACATCCTCGGGACGGTAATATCTGCGACCGCCGCCGCGCTTGAGAGGCTTGATCTGGTTGAAACGGGTTTCCCAGAACCGCAACACGTGCTGCGGCAGATCGAGGTCTTCTGCAACCTCACTGATGGTCCTGAATGCGTCTGGACTCTTGTTCAAGCTTCACGCTCCCGAAATCTCTGCAAGGCACAGGCGCACTCGATGGCGTTTGGCGAGGCTAACACGATTCGCCGAAAAACAGCCTCTCGTTAAGGTCTGGCTATTTTGCCTGCTTGTGGTGGCCTGCTATCACGGCGTCCTTCAGGACATTGGAAGGCTTGAACACCATGACCTTGCGCGATGAAATCGGCACTTCCTCACCAGTCTTGGGATTGCGCCCGATGCGTTCGTTCTTGCTGCGCACCAGGAATGACCCAAAAGACGACAGCTTTACCGATTCGCCGGCAACTATTCGGTCACAGATTGTATCCAGCACCATTTCAACAAGTTCAGCCGACTCGGTGCGCGAAAGTCCGACTTTCTGGTAGACTGCTTCGCAAAGGTCCACCCTGGTTATGGTCTTTCCCCCCATGACATTTTCCTGTCAGCCTGGTTAGTCAATCTTCGGCCCCGGGACCAGCTCTTGGACAAATCCGGAATTTTGTTCCGGTTATTGCGCATCCATCAAAAAGGACATGGCCGGCGACCAAAGGATTTGTCTGAAATTCATCCGGAAATACCCACTTTCAATCAATGCGGGAAAAGCCGATTTGCCTGTACCGATACCAACCTAGCCCACATCAGCACAAACTTTCAGTCTTTCCAGAAGCCTAGCCTACATAGATTGCAGCCAGTCTTCAAGATTGATCTTGAACGAGGCTATTTTCAGAAACACTACCACCGCAGCAGGATCGATCCCCAGGTGAACCCGCCGCCCATGGCTTCGAGCAGGACAATGTCCCCGCGCTTGATACGACCGTCCGTGACAGCCTCGCAAAGGGCAAGCGGAATGGAAGCTGCCGAAGTATTGCCATGACGGTCGACCGTGACAACGACTTTTTCCGGATCAATGCCCAGCTTCTTCGCGGAAGCATCAATGATGCGGCGATTGGCTTGGTGCGGAACAAACCAGTCAAGATCGTCGGAACCGAAGCCGGTGGCCGCGTAGGCTGCCTCGATGACATCGGTGATCATTCCGACTGCATGGCGGAAAACCTCGCGGCCTTCCATGCGCAGATGACCAACCGTTCCAGTTGTTGACGGGCCGCCATCCACAAACAGTTTCTCCTTGTGAGCGCCATCGGAACGCAGATGCGAAGTCAGGATGCCCCGGTCGGTGTTGCTGCCGCTGCCGGTCGCAGCCTCAATGACAACTGCTCCCGCGCCATCACCAAACAGCACGCAGGTTGTCCGGTCTGTCCAGTCGAGAATGCGCGAAAAAGTCTCGGCACCAATGACAAGGATGCGCCTGGCATAACCAGTCCGGATATACTGGTCTGCCGTGGTAAGCGCAAAAACGAAGCCGGAACATACGGCCTGGGTGTCAAAAGCGGCGCCATGATGCATGCCAAGCCGGTTCTGGATTTCCACAGCCGTTGCCGGAAAGGTGTTGTTGGGCGTTGAGGTTGCGAGGATGATCATGTCGATATCATCCGCAGTGACCCCGGCATTTTCCATCGCCGCGCGGGCTGCCTTTTCACCAAGGTCTGCCGTGGTTTCACCCTCGGCAGCGATGCGGCGTTCCCTGATGCCGGTGCGCTGGACGATCCACTCATCTGTGGTGTCCACTACGCCCTCGAAATCCGAATTCTTCATGATGCGCGACGGCAGGTAGCTGCCGCAGCCGGTGATGATTGATCTTATCACTTCAGTTTCCCGTCATTCTCCGGAGGCTCGGGCTTCTTTGGACCTGATGCCGCCGAAATAGTTCAAATCACTGGCTATGCGCCCAATAATCTCGTTTGCCGCCATGTCGTGTCCCATGGCAATTGCGGCCGCGAAGCCTTCCGCATCCGTTCCGCCATGGCTCTTGATGACAATGCCGTTGAGGCCAAGCATCACCGCGCCGTTGACCTTGCGCGGGTCCATCTTTTCGCGAAGATGGTCAAAAGCCGATTTGGCCAGAAGGTAACCGAGTTTCGCCAGCAATGTTCGGCCCATGGCTGAACGCAGGTATTCGGCAATCTGTTTCGCCGTTCCCTCTGCCGTCTTCAACGCGATGTTACCGGAAAAGCCTTCCGTGACCACCACGTCAACCGTTCCTCGTCCAAGGTCGTCACCCTCGACAAATCCGTGATAGATGAGGTTCGGCAAATGGTAGTCGCGCAGGATCTGCCCTGCTTCCTTGACCTCTTCCATACCCTTGACTTCCTCGACCCCGATATTCAGCAGTCCGATGCTGGGTCGTTCGAGGTCATAAAGGGCGCGCGCCATTGCGGCCCCCATCAGGGCAAAATCGATCAACTGGCTGGCATCCGCGCCGATATTTGCGCCAACATCAAGAACGACACTCTCGCCCTTTACGGTAGGCCACAAGGCTGCCATTGCCGGGCGCTCGATACCGGCCATGGTGCGCAGGCAGAATTTTGCCATCGCCATCAGGGCTCCGGTATTTCCGGCAGAAACACAGAAATCCGCCTCGCCTGTCTTTACCGCTTCGATCGCGCGCCACATGCCGGATTTCCAGCGACCGCGTCGCAAAGCCTGGCTTGGCTTGTCATCCATCGAAATCGACACGTCGCAATGGATAATCTGCGAAACTGACGTGAGGCGGGGGTGGGAGGAAAGTGCCTGACGGACTGCTGTTTCGTCGCCATAGAAGCGGAATTTCAGCTCTGGTCGGCGTTCAAGCGCGATTGCAGCGCCACCGATCACGACCGCCGGGCCGTGGTCGCCTCCCATTGCATCAAGTGAAACTGTTTGACCTTGTGACATGTGGGAATTTCGAACCGTATCCGGGAGTGTCGGCGGACCTTCACGCCCGCCCTTGTGTTTGCCAGGTAAACCCGTGGCTTGAGCGGGACAATAGTGTTTTCCACGCAGTTCGCAAGGCGAATGGCTTCAAGGTTGTTCGCACTCCTCAGTTTTTGGTCAATCGTTACGGGGTTTGAGTGCTTTCAATACGGCAAAAGGCGATGGTGGGCGCTCATCTTCCTCATTTTCGCCCGTTATTTCCGGCGGCAGTTCGGCACCGGGCGAACGCGGGAACAAATCGATTTCAAGTCCCAGCCATTCGGTGACCACGGGCCATACGTCAATGCTATCGCCGGAAAAGCTCTCGGGGATGTCATCGCCATCTGGATCCAGAACCAGTTCCCCGGTGTCGACCGGCTGCCTGCGTGCGAGTTTCGAATCCTCACGAACAAACATGACCCGCAGCGGTGCATCGATCTTCTGAAGCACAGGTTCAAGCGTCACGATGCAGGGCTGCTCAACAAGCGCGTGAATGTTGCCGGCTATTTCGACACCGTCGCGACGCCAGCGCATCAACAGAAGATCAGCTTCAAATTCGTGAAATGCGGTTACGCCACAAGCGTTTGCCAGCAGTTTCAGCTCCGCTTCATCGGGACGCAGCCTGGCCCGGAAGCCTGAACCGGGCAAGGTCGTGACGTGAACCTCGAATTTCGGCAGTGGCGCAAGTTCGGTCATGAATTGTCCTTTGCCTGACGACCCGGGCTCGCTACGATTGGCCCCGAAGGGTCGGGCCATTCCGGCCCACCATTGATCATGTCTGCGACCTCCATTCGCGCCAGCCTGTCTGCAGCTGCCAGCATGTATTGGACAAGCGGGCACAGATTTCCATCGCCTGCCAGGCGGAATCGCTGGGCTACCGCAGCTTCAAGGGCTTCAACCTTGCGGGCCGTGAGCGCGTCACCAAAGTCGTCGATCTGGCCATAAAAGCCGCGGATCATCGATTTCTTTCGCTTGGGCACCGAGGTATCTCCAATACCGATTTCCCGCAAGGCGCGGTCTGTATCGGCTGTGAAGGTATCGAAAACGCGCTGGGCGAGATCTGTAGCCGTTTGGCTCCCCTCACCTGCCAGCCGGTGCGATAGCAGGAACATGTGCAAGGCCAGCACATCGAATCGCCCGGTAACGCTGTCCTCGAAGCCGTAACCGGTGTAGAATTCGCTTTTGCGTGCCTGCGCCATAACACTGCCATATATTTCCTGCGCAACATCATTGTCAGGGGAAGAGCCGCGCAGGCTTGCCAAAAATCGGGAAAACGGGGTTTTCAACATTGTCTGAAATCCATCCTGGTGGACAGCGCCTTTGATCGTTTGCTTGCAAGTTGATATTGCGTGATATACCGGAAACCTTGAAAAATAGCAGGGATGTGCAGCAATTCGGGCATAGTCATCCCTTATGGAACTGACCGGAACCAACAGCCCGAAACGAACAGGAATGCCACCAGTCATGTCGAAATCACTGCCGTTATCCAGTTCAGGAAACAGGTCCGACCGCCCGTTGCCCCTATTCGGAGTGCTCACGCTGGCCCTTGGCTTGGCAGGTTTGCAGGGTTGCAACACACAGCAGGTCTTTACCCATGGCGCAGTGATTACCCAGAACCAGATCGAGCTCATTCCGGTTGGCTCCAGCCGGGACCAGGTGCTCCTGGCGCTCGGTACGCCATCCACTACCGGAAGTTTCGACACCGAGGTATTTTACTATATCACGCAGACCAAGGAAAAGAAATTTGCCTATGAAAAGGGCAAGATCGTCGACCAGCGGATATTGGCAGTCTATTTCGATGAGGCGCAGACAGTGGCCAATGTCGCCAATTACGGCCTGCAGGATGGAAAGGTGTTCGATTTCATCACGCGCACCACGCCTACCACGGGGAAGGATTTGTCGTTCCTGGGTCAAATCCTGGCTGGCGGCG
The DNA here is from genome assembly GCA_041397525.1 of Nitratireductor sp. GTDB lineage: Bacteria > Pseudomonadota > Alphaproteobacteria > Rhizobiales > Rhizobiaceae > BOKV01. The sequence goes on along the minus strand of JAWKWL010000005.1, from coordinate 306,683 downwards.
GCAAGAATGCCAAGCCGATCGCACCACTGCCTCCAAGCGGAACCAAGTTCTAGGATCAGCCCGGATATCCAGGCGCATTTGGCAAATTGAGCAGAACAAACAAAAACCCCGCGGATCGCTCCGCGGGGTAATTTTTTGCCGTGCAAGTACCAATCAGCCGTGTGCGAGAACCGCCAGAAGCAGCAGGGCCACGATGTTGGTGATCTTGATGGCAGGGTTTACCGCCGGACCGGCCGTATCCTTGTATGGATCGCCAACAGTATCGCCGGTGACGGATGCCTTGTGGGCTTCCGAACCCTTCTGGTGCGTGACGCCATCCTTGTCTGTGAAGCCGTCTTCGAACGACTTCTTGGCGTTGTCCCAGGCACCGCCGCCCGAGGTCATGGAGATCGCGACGAACAGGCCGTTAACGATGACACCCAGCAGTGAAGCACCGAGTGCAGCAAAGGCCGAGGCCTTTGAGCCAGAGATCAGCAACACGCCGAAATAGACGACAATCGGCGCCAGTACCGGCAGCAGCGAGGGGATAACCATCTCGCGGATCGCAGCCTTGGTCAGGATGTCGACAGCGCGGGCATAGTTCGGTTTGGAGGTGCCGGCCATGATGCCCGAATCTTCACGGAACTGGCGACGGACTTCCTCGACGATCGATCCCGCAGCGCGGCCCACGGAGGTCATGGCAATACCACCGAAGAGGTAAGGAATGAGACCTCCGAAGATCAGGCCCGCAACAACATACGGGTTCGAAAGGTCGAAGGAGATGTCACCCATTCCCTTGAAGTAGGGATACAGGGTCGAGCCTTCGGCGTTCGCCTTTTCTGCGAAGAACTGCAGGTCGTTCGAATAGGCGGCGAACAGAACCAGCGCGCCAAGGCCTGCCGAACCGATGGCATAGCCCTTGGTAACCGCCTTGGTGGTGTTGCCGACCGCATCGAGCGCGTCTGTCGACTTGCGGACTTCCGGATCAAGACCTGACATTTCGGCAATACCGCCGGCATTGTCTGTGACCGGGCCGAAGGCGTCGAGTGCGACAATCATGCCGGCAATACCGAGCATGGCCGTTACCGCGATGCCGGTGCCGAACAGGCCGGCAAGCTGGTAGGTCGCGATGATGCCACCAACGATGACGATGGCGGGCAGTGCAGTCGATTCCAGTGAAACCGCGAGGCCCTGGATCACGTTTGTGCCGTGACCGGTGACCGATGCCTGGGCAATCGAGTTGACCGGGCGCTTGTTGGTACCGGTGTAGTACTCAGTGATCACGACAATCAGCGCCGTTACCAGCAGTCCGATCAGGCCGCAGGTGAACAGGTTGGTGCCAGTGATCGACATGCCGTTTGCAATACCGACTTCACCCCAACCGATGGTGTACTGCGTGGCGACGAACAGTCCGACGACCGACAAGATGCCGGTTACGATCAGGCCCTTGTAGAGCGCGCCCATGATCGAGCCATTGGCACCGAGCTTGACGAAGAAAGTACCGATGATCGAGGTCAGGATGCAGGCGCCACAGATGGCGAGCGGATAGACCATGACAGATTCCAGAACCCCGGTGCCGCCGAAGAAGATTGCGCCCAGAACCATTGTGGCAACAATCGTGACCGCATAGGTTTCGAAAAGGTCGGCAGCCATGCCTGCGCAGTCGCCGACATTGTCGCCGACGTTGTCTGCAATGGTGGCCGGATTGCGTGGATCATCCTCGGGGATACCTGCCTCCACCTTGCCGACGAGGTCGCCGCCAACATCCGCACCCTTGGTGAAGATGCCGCCGCCGAGACGGGCAAAAATCGAGATCAGCGACGCGCCGAAGCCAAGGGAAACCAGCGCGTCGATGACGTCACGGCTGTCTGACGCAAGTCCTGCCACGACGGTCAGGTACCAGTAGTAGACAGCCACACCGAGGAGCGCCAGGCCAGCGACCAGCATGCCGGTGATGGCACCGGAGACGAAGGCGATGTTGAGGCCGGCTGCAAGGCTCTTCGATGCCGCCTGGGCGGTGCGAACATTTGCGCGGACCGACACGTTCATGCCGATGAAGCCTGCCGCACCCGACAGCACGGCACCGATCAGGAAGCCGATTGCTGCAGTTGAAGAAAGCAGATACCAGGCCAGCGCAAAGACCACGACGCCAACGATGGCGATGGTTGTGTACTGGCGGTTGAGATAGGCAGAGGCGCCTTCGCGGATAGCGCCCGCGATTTCCTGCATGCGTGCATTGCCGGCGTCAGCAGCCAAGACCGAGCGTGTGGCCCAGATGGCATAGATGACCGACACGACGCCGCAGAGGATTGCGACAGTAAGTGCGTCCATTTCCCTCAATTCCCTTTGTTTGTTAAGTCAATCCGGGGCTGTCCATGTGCTTTTGGAACAGATTGCCCGCGGAAGCCCGATCCCGGTTGAAATCGGGCGAAACCGTGGCGCACACTATTCAGAAAGTGCGCCGCGTCAAGGAAATGTTAGGATTTCCCCATCCCACTTTAGGGTCAGAGGTCAGGTTTTCCGCTGCTTTTGCCCTGAATAACCAGCCATGCAAGGGCAACCAGCCCGATTCCCACCACGGGGAAGATGATCATGTTGATCACGTTCCAGCCAAAATGGTTGAGCGTCAGCCCGGACATCAGTGAGGCCAGCGCCACTGTACCGAACAGGATGAAATCATTGGCACCCTGCGCCTTGTTCTTTTCGGCCGGTGTGTAGGTTTCGGTCACCATCGAAGTCGCTCCGATGAAGCCGAAATTCCAGCCGATGCCGAGAAGGATCAGCGATCCCCAGAAATGCATCAGTTCCACCCCCATCAGGGCCACAAATGCACAGGCCAGCAGGATCAACAGGCCGGTCGCCACGATGGTTTCCTTGCCGAAACGGGCGATCACGTTGCCTGTGAAGAAACTCGGGGCAAACATGGCAAGCACATGCCACTGGATGCCCAGCGTCGAATCGGTCTGTGAGAAGCCGCACCCCAGCATCGCGAGCGGTGCCGCGGTCATGACGAAACTCATCAGCGCATAGGATGCAGTGCCGCATACGACGGCAACGATGAAGCGCGGCTGCATCATTATCTCGGGCAACGGCCTGCCGGTGTCCTGGATCTCGCCCGCTTTCGGCTTCACCGGGACGGACGGATCGAGAAAGGACATCACCACGATACTGGCAGCGAAAAGCAGCGTGCCTGTCAGGAAGGCGCCTGCAAAGGGAATTGGCGACAGCAGATCCTTGGTCCAGATGACGACTTGCGGCCCGATGACTGCGGCAGCGATACCGCCGACAAGCACCCAGGAAATCGCCTTGGCCTTGAAGTCAGCTGTGCCGCGGTCTGCGGCAGCAAACCGGTACTGCTGGGTAAAGGCACCGGCCATGCCATTCAGCATCAGGCCGATGCAGAACATGACAAAGGAATGCAGGTAAATCGCTGTTGCCGAGACCAACAGGCCGAATATGCCGATCACAGCGCCCGACATGAAGCCGTGCCGCCGACCGATCCGGCGCATGATCATCGCGGCAGGCAATGCACCAAGCGCGACACCGAGATTGAAGCCGGTCACCGGCGCGGTGGCCAACGACTTGTCTGCCGCCAGAAGGTAACTGCCGACGATGCCGCCGAGCGCAATGTTGATTGGGGCTGCCGCACCATTGAGCGACTGGCAGGTTGCATAAAGAATTGCGTTCTTGCGGGCGATTGCGTTTTCATCTTCGGGCGCAAGGGGAGATGCGGAAAGGGTCATTTCAGGCTTTCAGTAATGGTTCCAGGATTCGCCCGGGAACTGCATGGGCGCGCCATCCGCCCCGACTATCGACAGTTTTCCCGCATTGGCAGACGCGGTGGCGAGCCGGGAGACTTGCACCGCACTCTTTTGCGCCTCTTCGAGGAAGAGCGCAACGCGGCTTTGCGGCACAGTGACCAGGAATTGATAGTCATCACCGCCGGTAAGCGCAGAAACCAGCAACCGGCGATCCTGCGAGCAAAGCGCCTCCACCGCCGGTGAGAGTGGCACATCACCGGCAGCGACCTCGAAACCGACGCCGGATGCGACAGCCAGCTTGCGCAGGTCACCGACAAAACCGTCGGAGATGTCCATCGAAGCCGAGGCATGTCTTGCAATCAGCGGTGCAAACGAAACAGGCGGGTTCGGCAGCCAGTACGCGTTGCGAAGATGGTCTGTCGCCGGTTCACCGGCCGTCAGTTCACCCAGGCGGACTTTCAGCCCAAGTGCGGCGTCGCCAATCGTGCCGGTCACAAACAGGACATCCCCGACAGAAGCACCAAGCCGCGAGGTATAGTTGCCATCGGTGATTTCACCAAAGGCGGTGATGGAAATGACCAGTGCGCCAGGTGAGCGATATGTGTCGCCGCCGGTCAGCGTGATTTCGAATTCGCGGCAATCCTCGCCAAGGCCGCTGGCGAAGCGGGCAAGCCAGTTTTCATCCCAGCCATCCCACAAGCCCAGCGCCAGGGAGAAGCCGGTCGGCCTTGCGCCCTTGGCGGAAAGGTCCGACAGGTTGACCCGCAAGGCCTTTTTGGCAACCAGTTCCGGCGGATCGTCCGCGAAGAAATGTATCCCCGCAGCGACTGCATCCTGGGTGACGACCAGCCGGGCACCGGGCGTGACATCGAGCAGGGCTGCGTCATCGCGCAAGCCGAACGCGCCCGCGGAGCCTGCCAGGGGCGCAAAATAGCGGGCGATGATCTCGAATTCACCGGGCCGGGAGTTGTGGTCAGTCTGGCTTCCCATCCGGCACCGTTCCGCCCGCGCTTTTGCTTTCGGTTGCCCTTGCCGGCAATTCCTCGGCGCGCAACTTGCGGGTTATGCGGTCCAGCACGCCGTTGATCATTCCCGGTTCGTCGTCAGAGAAAAACGCCTTTGCGACATCAACATATTCGGAAATGATGACGCGGGCGGGAACCTCCTTGCGGTTGACCAGCTCATAAACCGCTGCGCGCAGGATCGAGCGCAACAGGGTGTGCAGCCGTGACAGGGGCCAGTCAGGCGTCAGCATTGCATGGATTTCAGGGTCGATCCTGCGCTGCTGGGTGACGACACCCGACACCACCGAGCGGAACCAGCCGTGATCGGCGTCGAGGTAGTACTCGCCGTCGATTTCCTGGCCAAGACGCGAATTCTCGTATTCTGCCACGATCTCGGTGACGCTGGCACCGGATAATTCCATCTGGTACAGCGCCTGCACAGCAGCAAGACGCGCGGCACCCCGCTTGTTGGCGGGTTTGATGGTGGCATGGGCGGCAGCGTCTGGTTGTTTTTGCGACATTCGATCACGCACCGAGCTTGCGGCGAACCCGGATCATCTCAAGTGCCGCCTCAGCCGCACCGCCGCCCTTGTTCTTTTCGGAAACGCGGGCGCGTGCCCAGGCCTGATCACCATTTTCGCAGGTGATGATGCCGTTGCCGACGGCGATGCATTCGTCAATGGCGAGGTCCATCAGCGCCCGCGCGGATTCGCCCGCCACGATGTCATAGTGGCTGGTCTCGCCGCGAATGACACAGCCAAGCGCAACGAAACCGTCATATTCCACGCCATTGTCTTCCGAGGCATAGAGCGCCATGGCGATTGCCGCCGGTATTTCCAGCGCACCGGGAACCGAAATGCGGTCATGGGTTGCACCAGCGCTTTCGAGCGCATCGACGGCGCCCGACAGCAATTCATCGGCGATATCTTCATAGAATCGCGCTTCTACAATCAGCAGGTGCGGGGCGGAAGCCATGGCAAATCTCCGAGGTTGATGTGGCAGGTCAAACCATGCCCACCGCCAAATCGCAAGCAATTTGTGCTGCCTGCTGAACAGGCGGACTATCTTGCGGGAAAGCTCGCCAGCCGCGCTGCATATCGCGCCATGATGTCAACTTCGAGATTGAGGAAGTCGCCCGCGTCGCGCACGCCCCAGGTTGTCACTTCCAGCGTGTGCCGGATCAGCAGCACATCAAAGCGGCTGCCCTCGACGGCATTGACCGTCAGCGAGGTGCCATCGAGCGCCACCGAACCCTTGGGCGCAATGAAGCGGGCGAGATCAGCGGGCGCCCCGATGGTGAAGCGCACGGCGCCGCCCTCCTCCTCGCGCGCCAGGATTTCGGCCTTGCCGTCGACATGGCCGGAGACCATGTGGCCGCCGAGTTCATCGCCCATCTTGAGCGAACGCTCGAGATTGATGCGGTCGCCTGCCTGCAGGGAACCAAGCGTGGTCAGGCGCAACGCCTCCTCCCAGGCTTCGGTCTCGAACCAGCCAGATCCTTTCGCCACCACGGTCAGGCAGGTTCCGGCATGGGCAACCGACGCGCCGATCCCAAGATCGCCGGTATCCCAGTTTGTTTCGACATGAAAGCGTTTGCCGTGATCGAGCGGCGTGACCGCTGAAACGTTTCCAATGTCGGTGACGATGCCGGTGAACATTGTTCAGGCCTTTCTCGAATACTGCGTCCAATGGTCAGTGCCATAGCGCGCTTCGCCCGTTTGTGTGAAGCCCGCAAGGCTAGCTCCATCGCTGAGCGGAGAGGCAACGGTCCCCTTACCGGCCAGCAAGACGCTGCCCCGCAACAGCGCGATTTCATCGACAAGGTTCTCGTCCAGAAATGACCTGGCAACCGCCGCACCGCCCTCGACCATGAGCGAACGGATGCCGCGTGCGGCAAGATCGTCCAGCAGTTCCGGAAGTGCCACCCTGCCCTCGTGCAATTCGCAGGGCAGCAGCTCGCAACCCGCAGCAAGGGCCGGCGCATGGGCAGGCAGGCCGGGAGGAGCGACGATCAGCACCGGCGCGGCCTTTGCCGTTCTTTGCAAGTGCGGAACCCGCGGGCAGCCTTCCATGCGGATCAAGCACGATGCGCACCGGCGAGCGTGGTCGCGCTTCCCGGCAGGCGGCAGGTGAGTTCGGGATCATCCTCGATGATGGTGTTCACCCCGACGAGTATGGCATGGCTGGGCGCGCATCAGATGCGTCATCGACCGTGAAATCGCACCGGTTATCGGGGTCTGGCCAGCACCCTTCACCCCAATGAAACCATCGGCGGAGACGGCGAGCTTCAATGTCACCAAAGGCCGCCTGAGCCGCTCGTGCAGCAGATAGGCGGCAAGGCCCCGCCTCGCGCCTGATCGGCAAGGACACCTTCCTCGACAGGCCACCCGCGGCGCGCAGCATTGCGTGGCCGAGGCTGTTTACCCGCTCATCCGGATCGGTAACAGCGGTGACAACGCGGGCAATGCCGGCATCAATGAGCGTCCGGGCGCATGGCGGCGTGCGGCCATGATGGGCGCAGGGCTCAAGCGTGACATAGGCGGTGGCGCCGCGCGCCAGTCGCCTCCAGCTTGCGCAAGGGCGACCGGCTCGGCATGCGGGCGGCCGCCACGCGCCGTGACGCCAGACCCGACAAATCACATCGTCGCGCACGATCAGGCACGCCACGGAAGGGTTGGTGGCGGTCAGCCCCTCATTGCGCCGGGCAAGGCGGATGGCTGCCGCCATGAAGCGGTGGTCGATATCCATGGCTGAGGATTAGCGGGAGATGGGTGCGAATGGAAGCAGAATGCATTTACGACCGGCCCACAAGTTCGCTTGACTGGCTATCCGCCCTGGCCGAGGCCAAGCACGTGCAAAGGAACAGGAAGCCGACAATGCCCGAGGCGGCGGTGACCTGGCCCCAACTTGCCGCGAAAGCGAGGCCGACCCCGGCTGCCAGCAGCGAAAGCACCACCAGCGCAGCATATGACCAGCCCATGACCGATATCCCCAGCGGCACGCTGCGGTAAACCGGGCCGTAGCGCAGAAGCATGACCGGCAGGATGGCAAAGGTCCGCGCGCCCGGCATGCCGTGCGAAACAAAAACCGTAGTGGCACCAGCAAGGACTATAGACTGCAGCGAGAATGAGAACAATGTTGCGCATGGCGGCAGACCGGTTGGTAAAGAAGGGGGGTGACCACTTCAAACGAAATTTCAGAAAAGCAGACATTCATTAGCACCGATGCATCAACGCTTTTGGGCAAAAGCGGTTATTTGACTGGCTAACTTGATAACACAATCGGGCCAGCCCAACCTGAATCAGGCTACGATCAGATGTTTCTTGTGAAGAAAATAAATACCATCGTAAAAGGCGTATTGAATACGCTCAATTTGTTAGATTGAAATCGTTTCACGCAAGAATAAACTTGGCTTAATATGGTGACATGAAATCTCGGTTCAGCTTAATAAATTCAGGCCTCTATCCGGAGACACTTCCACCATGCTTTGTATCAAAAGATGCAAAGCGGTCTTTTTATGGCCTGGTTGGTGCGCTTGATAGCAATAAATTTCATGAGAAAAAGACGGAATACGTTCGTTATAGCGGAACCAAACATGACGGCAGTCGTCGATTTTTTGGCACACCCAATATTGTCTCCTACTTCCATATCTGCAGTTTTATTTGGAAAAATTGGGGAACTTTTGAAGCCAACTACGCGCTTTCATCTTATTCAATTGGCACCCCGAAAATAATGGGTGAGGGCAAGGAGCGTGCGGTTAAAGTTCCGTCTCTTTCAGAGCTTTCAAAGCGAGCCTCCAAGAACCTGCGATACGCACCCTTTGTGTTGAAGGCCGACATCGCTCAGTGTTTCCCGAGCATCTACACTCATTCAATCGCGTGGGCCGCTCATGGCATCGAAGAGTCAAAGCGAGATACGAACAAGGATTCTAGCGGGAACGTTTTCAACGCGCTCGATTTCTTTGTTCGGAATGGGCAACGCGGAAACACGAGAGGGGTTTTGGTCGGACCAGATGCATACCGACTCATCGCAGAATTTGTCTTAGCTAAAATCGATCACGAACTCAGCAAAGTTGTTGGTGATCTGGTGGTTGGGGCGGTGCGCCACGTTGATGATTACTATATAGGGCTTCGGACAGAGCACGAAGCGCAATCAGTCCTGTCGCATCTACGGGAGGTGCTTGCGACCTTCGAGTTGAATCTCAACGACCAAAAAACCAGAATTCATTCAAGCTTGGACCCTATCAATGACCTATGGGCACAACGGCTTCGGGATTACATGGGCATTATTGAGAAGCATGGGAATCACAACAGCCTTGAGCGCGCAATCTCGGAAGCCGTGACTTCAGCTCAAGAAATCGGATCGGATAGCCCAATCAAGATACTATTCAGGTCGTTTGACGAAGAAAGCGTTTACGATTCACCTCACTGGGATTTCGTTGAACAGAACATCCAGAGGATAGTCCAGAAACATCCGCATGCAATAGACTACGCTTGTCTGCTCGTAGCTAAGCGTAGGACGAGGAGGTTGGAGATTGACTCCGAAGGCTGGCTTGCCGTAGCTGAGATGATTATCAGACGCAGCCTCGCACTTAACCATCACCACGAGGCAGTGTGGCTAGTTTGGCTGCTCATCGTTTGTGACATCCAAGTTCCAGTGCCGATGATGGAAGAGCTCGCGAAGTCCAAAAACGCACATATACAAGCATTGCTGGTGCAAGCATACGTAGACGGCAAGCTCAATAGAAAGCCAAGGCTAGCGTTGGGTGCTCGATTGTCGACCGTGGATGCCAACTGGCTGGTAAATCTTGTTGCGCGGTCTCAGGAATTTTCAAAAGCCGCGTTTTCCGGTTTGTACACAGAAGAATTTGACCACTTAGCAAACCGGCATATAAACCTCATCGACTTTGACGACCATATCAATCGCATCAGGGAGGAAGGCAAGCGAGCGATTAGCCGAACCAGATATGGATATGACGATGACTACGATGACTACGATGACTACGATGACTGCGATGACTACGATGACGATGACTTAACTTCTTTTCCTTGGTAGTTGGAAAAAGACGAGATATAAATTTTTAGCGAGTGTTAGATCGATATGACAAGTCTTGTGTACTTAGTGTCCGTTTGAAAGACAACTACCGGTCGTTTCCGAGCGCCTGATCCAATCACACCGAATGGCCGCTACGGGTCGTCAGCTTCGATCAGCGAACTTATGAATTGGAGGGGCCAATCCCCCCCTACTCCTCCATCTCCCGCAGGAAGCCCTCGAAGTCCTCGGCCTTCTGGAAATCCCGGTAGACGGAGGCGAAGCGGACATAGGCGACTTCGTCGATCTGTTTCAGCCCGTCCATGACGAGGCGGCCGATATCTTCTGACGGGATGTCGCCCTCGCCCTGGCTTTCAAGCTGGCGGACGATGCCATTGATCATCCGCTCGACGCGTTCGGGGTCGGCGTCGCGCTTGCGCAATGCGGTGTGGATGGAGCGCTCCAGCTTGGAGCGGTCAAACGGCACGCGCTTTCCGGACTTCTTCTGCACCGTAAGTTCGCGCAGTTGCACCCGCTCGAAGGTGGTGAAGCGACCGCCGCAATATTGCAGACGCGGCGGCGGCGGATCGCGTTGTCATCCTCGCTCGACGCGAATCCTTCACCTGGCTGTCGGTCGATGAGCAATAGGGGCAGCGCAAAAGGGCTTCTTCCACGATGCCCGCATAAAGCGGGAAGCGGTCGGTCAGTTCGATGACCTTGGCCTTGACGGCTGCCTCGACTGCGGCGTTGCCTTCGTCGGAATTGGAGGCCTTGAGACCGTCCATCACTTCCGAAATCAGGCGGCCGATCTCGGCAAATCCCGCCTCGCCAAATCCACGCGTCGTGCCAGCCGGCGTGCTGAGGCGAATACCGGAGGTAACGAAGGGCTTTTCCGGGTCAAACGGGATGCCGTTCTTGTTGCAGGTGATGTTGGCACGACCGAGCGCGTTCGGCGCTTGCCGTGGCGTTCTTGGGGCGCAGGTCAACGAGCATCGAGTGGTTGTCCGTGCCGCCTGAGACGATGTCGAGGCCGGTTTCCTTGAGGCTTGCGGCCAGCGTGCGGGCGATGGCGACAACGTTCCTGGCGTAGGTCTTGAATTCCGGACGCAGTGCCTCGCCAAAGGCGACCGCCTTTGCAGCAATCACGGCCATCAGCGGGCCGCCCTGCAGGCCGGGGAAGACGGCGGAGTTCATCTTCTTCGCAATATCCTCGTCATTGCAGAGGATCAGGCCACCGCGCCCAGGCCGCGCGGCTTGTGGCTGTGCGTCATCAGGTGACGACATGGGCATGCGGCACTGGCGATGGGTGCTCGCCCCCGGCGACGAGGCCCCGCAATATGCGCCATGTCGACCATCAGCCAGGCGCCGATCAGATCGGCAATCTCGCGGAAGCGCTTCCAGTCCCAGATGCGGGAATAGGCGGTGCCGCCCGGCGATTATGAGCTTCGGCTTGTGCTCTTCGGCGCGCGCTGCGACCTCGTCCATGTCGATGCGGTTGTCGTCGCGGCTGACGCCATAGGATACGACATTGAACCACTTGCCCGACATGTTGACCGGCGAACCATGCGTGAGGTGCCCGCCGGAATTGAGGTCCAGCCCCATGAAGGTGTCGCCGGGCTGCAGTAGCGCCAGAAACACGGCCTGGGTCATCTGCGATCCGGAATTGGGCTGCACATTGGCGAAGTTGCAGCCGAAGAGCTGTTTGGCCCGCTCGATGGCCAGCGTTTCTGCGACATCGACGAACTGGCAACCGCCATAATAGCGCTTGCCCGGATAGCCCTCGGCATATTTGTTGGTCATGATCGAGCCCTGCGCCTCAAGCACCGCGCGGCTGACGATGTTTTCCGATGCGATCAGCTCGATTTCATGGCGCTGGCGGCCCAGTTCATCACGGATCGAGCGGAAGATTTCCGGATCGCTTTCTTCCAGCGGAGTGGTGAAAAAGCCGGAAAAATTGTTCGGGGTCGTGGCCATGGGTCAATCCTGTGTTCTCGGTTTCAGGTGCATCGATGATGTGCAGGTCGCGCCTTGTTACACGGCGCGCAATGCGGTCGCGATTTCAGTTGCGCCAGATATCATATGCTTTGCGAAAGGGGAAACCGGCTTCGGGCGCATTTCGCCGCAAGGGGGCGGAAAAGTCCGGTGTCAGTTCAGCGCCAGCGCCGACAGCCGCGCGGCCATGAAATCAAAGACGGTGCGGATGCGCGCGCTGGAGCGGACCTCGCCATGGGTTACGAGCCACATTTCCAGCGACGGCATCGGAAAATCTGTGGCAAGCTCAACCAGGTTGGGCTCCGTACGCCCGAGATAGCGCGGCGCAAAGCCGATACCGACCCCTGCCCGCAATGCTTCCATGCAGGTGGTCTGGCTGTCACAACGGTAGCGGAAGAAGTGCCGGTCCACCTCAAGTCCCGCCTCGCGCAAGCCGTCAATGATCAGTTCGGCCCGGTCATAGCCGATGATGACATGACCAGCGAGATCGGATGGCGTGACCAGTTCAGCTCCGTTCCGGGCGACATATTCACGGTGGGCAAAAATCCCCAGTTCCATGGTATTGACCTTGCGCGCGATCAGTTCGGGCTGCGAGGGCCGCACCATGCGCAGCGCTATATCTGCATCCCGCTTCAACAGGTTTTCCACGCTGTTGGTTGGTGCAAGTTCGATTTCCAGATCCGGCTCCTGCGCCAACAGACCGGCAATGATCGGCGACAACATGTAGCTCGCCGTCATTTCACTGGCAGTGATGCGAACCGTTCCCGATACACTGCGCGCGTCACCCGCGGCCTTTCTCGCGACCGCCTTGGCGGCAGCACGCACAGTGTCTGCTTCAGCGGCAATCGCGGTGGCAGCCTGGGTCGGGATCAGGCCTTCGCGACCGCGCTCGAACAGGGTCACGCCAAGGGCTTCTTCCAGTTCGGTAATGTGGCGGCCCAGGGTCGGCTGGCTGATGCCGAGCTCGCGTGCAGCAGCCGTCAGCGAACCATGTTCCATGACGCTGAGAAAGCCTTTCAGCAAATTCCAGTCAAAACGCTCGATCTCCGACATTGGTCACTCCCGATCAAACAAGGGCTCAATTCATATCTGAACCACAGTAATACAGATGTGGCTGTTTTTCATATCTTTTTGAATGATTAAATTCAGGCTTCTCCAAAACCGAAAGGACAGTTTCATGACAAGCGTAACAGGACACACCGGCAAGATCGCTGTATTTGGTGCCAATGGGCGCCTTGGGCGTGAAATCGCCGGGGCATTTCACCAGGCAGGCTGGCAGGTGCGCGCCGTTGCCCGCCACTCGGGTTCCCGCTCGCCCGATGCCGGACTTCCACCCGCCATTGAACGCTTCGAGGCCGATCTGCATGACAGGGAAAAGGCCATTGCCGCCGCACAGGGATGCGATTTCATCTTCAACGCGCTCAATCCGCTCTATCCGGACTGGTCGCGGGATGTAATGCCGCTATCGCGCAATGTTGCTGCCGCAGCTGCTGCGTGTGGCGCGGTGCATCTTTTCCCCGGCAATGTCTACAATTTTGGCACGACGATCCCCGTACACCCGACCGAGGAAACGCGGCAATCGGGTGATCACCGCAAGGCTGCCATCCGTATCGAGGCGGAAGAATTCTTCCGCGCGGAAGCACAAGCAGGGCGGGCAAAAACATTGGTCCTTCGTGCAGGCGATTTCTTCGGCGGAACCGGGACAGGCTCATGGTTTGACCTGATCCTCACGGCCAAACTCGCCAAGGGCAAGTTCACCTATCCCGGCCCGATGGACAAGGTTCACGCCTGGGCCTATCTGCCGGATCTCGCCAGGGCATTCGTGCAATTGGCTGAAAATGCAGGGCAATGCGCTGATTTCGAGCACTTCCACTTTGGCGGACACAATGTAACCGGGGCGGAGTTGCAGGCAGCGCTGGAGCGTGTGACCGCACAAAACCTGCGCACGGCGTCGTTCCCATGGCTGATGGTCAAGGCGCTTGGCCTGTTCTCACCGATGATGCGGGAAGTCGGTGAAATGGCTTATCTGTGGCGCGCGCCACACCGGCTTACCGGCGAGAAACTTGCGGCAATTGCCGGACCCGCCATTTCAACACCGCTGGAAGTGGCCGCCCGCGAGGCTCTGACGGCATTGGGCCGCATGCCGCAGGCAAGGCGTGGTGCATCTGTCGCGATGCCGAGCCTTGCCGCATGAAAAATCCCCGCCTGACTTGATCAGGCGGGGGCCAAATTCATTGCGCCACCGGGGCAAATCAGAGCGCCGAGGTATCCAGCGCCAATTCCTCCACGCCATCGCGGTGATAAATGTCATCGCGGAACTGCACGATGCCGGGCTCGATGGACCACGCAGTAATGTAGGTGAAATAGACCGGAACCGGATTCGGCAGTTCGATGGGAGTGTTGTTTCCCGAAGCTATGGTACGTTCGATGTCCGAGCGGCGCCAGCCTGGCGTGTCGCGCAGCAGCCAGCTCACCAGGTCGCGCACATTCTGCACGCGGACGCAGCCCGACGAATTGAAGCGTTCGATCTTGCCGAACAGGCTTTGCTGCGGCGTGTCATGCATGTAGACGGCATGCGGATTGTTGAAGTTGATCTTGGTCGACGCCATCGCGTTTATCTTGCCCGGATCCTGGCGAAGCATGTAGTTCACCGCCTCGTCGGAGTTCCAGTCGATCGCTTCCGGTGGAATTTCCTCGCCGGTGGCTTCGTTCAGGATGCGGATGTGGTTGCGCGTAAGATAGGTCGGATCCTTGCGCATCAGTGGAATGATGTCCTTCTGGATGATCGATTTCGGCGATGTCCAATATGGATTTAGAATGACCTCGTGGATCTTCGAATTGAGGATCGGGGTCTGGCGGTCGATCTTGCCGACAACGGCAGTGTGGCGCTGTGCGACGACACCGTTTTCCACAGCCTCGATTTCCGCAGCCGGGATGTTGACCATCACGTAGCGGTCGCCGAGATAGCCGGACATGGTCCGCAGGCGAACCAGATTGGTTTCAAGCTGGCCGAGCCGGATATTGGCAGGAATGTTCATGGCCGCAAAGGTGTAATTCCCCATGACACCGTCATCAGGCAGGCCGTGACGTGCCTGAAAGCGGCGCACCGCACCATTCACCCAACTGTCAAACACCTCCGAATCGCCGCTGTTTCGTGGCAGGTCGCCAGAAGCAATCAGGCGGCGGCGCAGGATCGGCACATTTCTCGATGTCGCGCCAAGGCGCAGCTTCTCGTTTGCCGGAACGACCGGCCAGCCGCCATTGGCCACGATCTGCTGATAGTCGGTGATTGCTGCCTCAATGTGATAAGGCGTCTTCTCGGAGAAAATCGGCACATTGGAGGATCCGGGCGGGTTGTCACCACGCCCTGAGTCGAATTCGTCGCTCCACTGCCCGCGGCGCGGGCTCTGCAACAATGCGTCAATCGGATTCTGCGCAAAGGCCTTGCCGGAAAGGACCTTGCCTGACAAAGCCGCTGTTGCCATGCCTGCTGCTGCTCCGAGGAAATGACGTCTTTTCATGATGGTGATCCGGTTCGGGGTCTTGTTTGTATCAGAGCCAAATCCGAAGAAAGCGGCAGATACCAATGGGCTGCTTCTGACAGAAGCAGGTTCGACTGTCACTCAAACATGGTTAAGAACATGCAAAGATTCAACCGAAGCCTGATTTCAATGCTGGTCAAAACATCAAATCTTGGCGAGTTTCGGGCAGACATGCAGACGGCGAAACTTTTCGCCGACACTGTCCCGGTGAGGATACAGGTTCGCGACCGCGTCAATGCGCAGTTTGGTGCCGTGTTGTGCCGAAGCTGGTCCCTGAAGTGGCCGGTGCAAATAGCTGCGCCGGGAAAATCGGCGATCCGGCAGAATGAAAACAAAGGGCCCGCCGAAGCAGACCCTTTGCAGCACCCCTGAATTGAGTTCAGCCCTTACAGCCGATACAGGATCTGGTCGGTCCAGAAACGCTCCAGTCGCTGAAGCGACTTGTTCATTCTGGCGAATTCGTCGGGATTGATGCCGCCAACTTGTTCAACGGTCGCAATCTGGCGGTGATACAGCTTCTCGACGATATTGGCTATTTTCTGGCCTTCATCGGTCAGGCTGACGCGGACCGAGCGACGGTCAACACGAGAGCGCTGGTGATGGATGAAGCCCATGTCCACCAGCTTCTTGAGGTTGTAGGAGACATTCGAGCCCAGATAGTATCCACGTGTGCGCAGTTCGCCAGCGGTCAATTCGGAATTGCCGATATTGTACAGCAGCAGTGCCTGAACAGCATTGAGGTCACTGCGGCCCTGCCGGTCGAACTCGTCCTTGATGACGTCCAGAAGACGGCGATGCAGCCGCTCAACCAGGGTAAGCGTCTCAAGATACTGGGTTTTGATATCGCCTGTCGGTTGCGGTTCAATCGCTTTCCCAACAAGGCCAAGTGAATTGGTCATTTGCCATTGCCTCTCTGTGAAGGCGGGATTGTTTCCTCCCGCTCTATGGATGGACACTAGCGCTTTCGACTAAAATTCGACTTAAACAGGAGGCTTAACCTTCCGTTACCGCCACCCGTCCAATTTGATGCAATCGGCTGCAAATGGCTGAAATCAGCGGTTTTCAAGGGTCTGCGTTTACTTTTTGTTGGTCAATACTGAAATTGCGAAGCGGAAAAGCAGGTAAACGGAAATACTCAGGACGTGGAACACGACCCGAAGGTCGGCGCGTCCGTAAAGGTCGGGAAGCCCCGCATAGATGCCGATTTCCAGGGCAATGGCTACGAACCACACCACTATTCCCCAGGAGAACAGGCCCCAAAGGCCAAGCGCTGCAACGGGCAGCAGGACCGCCAGTACCGAGGCAGCAATCTGCCAATGTTCCGACATCGTGTCGAACCGGTTTTCCGGTCCAGGATTGAAACCAGTCAGGCGCATCCAGTATTGCAGCGCATAGACAAGCAGGACCATCGCCACGATCCGCAGGAAGACTGCGTTGAGGCGCTGTGCCAGCAAGGCAACATTCTCCTGGTTGTTCTCCATCAGGCCTCGCACACTGAACAATTCCACGATGCTGTGCTAAGCGATGCGCATGTCACTGGCAAGGCAGGGGACCCTTGCAATCCCGATTCAATCATGCGTTCCTTCGCCAAAAGGCACAAGAGGAGGAAGACCTTGGCAAATGTGGATGAGATCACCGGTCGACGCAGGATGCGGCGGAACCGGAGGTTCGACTGGTCGCGTAGACTGGTACGGGAAAATACCGTAACTGCCGACGACCTGATCTGGCCGATCTTCGTGATCGAGGGCCATGGCGTCACCGAACCGATCTCGGCCATGCCAGGCATTGAGAGGCTGTCGCTTGACCTCGCGGTTGAAGCAGCGCAGCTTGCCTTCGAACTCGGCATTCCGGCAATTGCCACCTTTCCAAATGTGCCCCTCTCCAAACGCGACGGAACAGGAAGCGAAATCCTCAATCCGGACAACCTGATCAACGAAGTTACCAAAGCGATCAAGAAGGCAGTGCCCGATATCGGCATCATCACCGACGTGGCGCTTGACCCCTTCACCAGCCACGGGCATGACGGGATATTGCGCGATGGCATCATCATCAATGATGAAACAGTCGAGCAACTGGCTCAGGCTGCGGTCCTGCAGGCGGAAGCAGGAGCGGACATCATCGCGCCATCGGACATGATGGACGGTCGCATCGGCGCCATTCGCGAGGCACTGGATGGCGCAGGTTTCCAGGACGTGGCGATCATGTCCTATGCCACGAAATATGCGTCAGCCTTTTATGGCCCGTATCGCGAAGCGGTCGGCACCGGCGGCCTGCTCAAGGGTGACAAGAAAACCTATTACATTGATCCGGCCAATAGCGACGAGGCGATCCGCGAGACCGAGCTCGACATCATGGAAGGGGCCGACATGGTGATGGTGAAGCCCGGCATGCCCTATCTCGACATCATCCGCCGGTTAAAGGATGCGTTCTCGATGCCCACCTTCGCATATCAGGTATCGGGCGAATATTCGATGATCATGGCCGGGGTCGAAAAGGGCTTCCTCGACGAGGAGCGCGCCATCATGGAAACGATGATGGCATTCAAGAGGGCTGGCTGCGACGGAGTGCTGACCTATTTCGCACCAAAGATCGCCGAAATATTGAAGCGAGGCTGAAATGACCCATTACGCGACGCTCGACATTGCCAATATTGAGCCAGAGGAGAGCACACCGCCAGCCGACAGGATTGTTGGCGGCGAACCACGTTTCACCACATGGAATGTCGAAGAGCGCGACGGGCTCTATGCCGGTATCTGGCAATCAACACCGGGCAGCTGGCGTATCCAGTATGATGAATGGGAATATTGCCGGATCCTTTCCGGTGTTTCGATCATCCGCGAGGAAGGCGGCGAGGTTCGCGAGGTCAAGGCTGGCGACAGCTTCATCCTGCAACCGGGCTTTCGCGGCATCTGGGAAGTTGTCGAGACAACACGCAAGGAATATGTCATCCGGCTTTGAGTGGCGGTTGCGCTGCCACAATTGCGTCTCCATATGCGACAGGAAACAAGATAACGTCGCGGCTATGCTGCAAGGAGGCAATCATGGCATATGACCACACGCATTCAGGTGACACCGGCGGCCTGGGTGCAGAGTGGAGAATATCACCGGAACGATTGGAGAGCGTGCGGACAAGGCGCATGCTTGCATTTGTCCTCGACTATGCTCTTGTTGGCCTCCTGACTTTCCTCGGCGGTATAGCGGTCTTCTTTCTGGGCATCATCACGCTTGGCCTCGGCTGGCTGCTCTTTCCGGTTCTGGCGCTGGCCATCGCGACCTTCTATGTCGGATCAACCATGGGCGGGCCTCGCCAGGCCACCTGGGGCATGGACTTTTTTTCGCTGCGGATCGAAAGGCTTGATGGTCGCCCCGTCGACTTCATCACGGCTGTTGTCCACGGAATGCTGTTCTGGGTCGCCCACGTGACCTTCACCCCCTTGATGTTGGTGGTTTCGCTGTTCAATACCCGCAAGCAACTCATACAGGACATTCTGCTTGGAACAGTGATCCTTCGTTCGGACCGCTGACGCAAAGCCTTTCCTTTTCCTGCCTGCCCGCCATCTGCGATAGTGACCGGAACCGGTTCGCCTGATGCGAGTCGGTTGTCCGGACATGGGCATAGAATGCGGAGGCTGATTTGGCTGCGGCAGCAACATCAATGAATGCAAGTGACTTCGCGATGTGGGCTACATTTGCCATCATCATCGCCACGATTACCGCCTATGCCATCGAAAAATGGTCGATCGAGGCTGTGTCACTGGCTGCCGTGGCTGCTTTCCTGATAGTGTTTGGCCTTGACGACAGCAATGGGGCACCCGGCCCCGGTGATATTGTCGCGGGCTTTGCCAATCCTGCGCTGATTTCCGTGCTGAGCCTTCTGATCATCGGCCAGGGACTGTTCCAGACAGATGCGCTTGACGGCGTATCGGGCTGGCTATCCGGGATTGGCGGACGCAGCCGCACAAGAACGCTCGCCGTCATTCTCATTGGTGCGGCGCTCATTTCAGCGGTCCTCAACAATACGCCGGTTGTGGTGATGCTGGTTCCGGTGATGACCACAATAGCGCGACAAAAGAACTTTGAAGCCGCAAAAGGGCTGATGCCGCTGTCCTTTGCCACCATTCTTGGTGGCATGACCACGCTGATTGGCTCTTCCACCAATCTTCTTGTAGCCGGCATGGCCGCCCCCAACGGGGTCCATATCGGATTTTTCGATATTACCGGCATGGGCCTCATCCTCGCCGGTGCGGGAATGATCTATGTGATGTTCGCCATGCCCGCGATCCTCAACCAGCGCAGCGGCATGGCGGAGCAGATCCGCAACACGACGGGCAAGCAGTTCATCGCGGAGATCGACATTTCAGCCGGACACCCGTTGGAGGGCATACAGTCCCGCGCCGGCCTGTTTGTGGAATTGTCCGGAATGACAGTCCGCACAATCCTGCGCAACGATTTGCCGATCCTGCCGCCGTTTGAGAATATCCGCCTGATGCCCGGTGATGTGGTGATCGTCGCTGCGACCCGGACTGCCCTCACCAAGGCATTGGCAAGGGGATCGGCAGGCATTGCCATGAGCGACGGTGCGGGCGAAGAAGATGGCGATCTGCAACCGCACTTCACCATTGCCGAAGTGGTGGTTGCTCCTGGTTCGCGATACGCATCGCGAACCCTGCAGGGAGCAGGAATACGGGCCAATGAGGGCGTGCAGGTGCTGGGTTTGCAGCGCAAGAGCCACATGCAGCGATCCGGTCTTGCCGACATCCGGCTGGAGCCTGGAGACACGATATTGGTTGGCGGCAGACCGGAGGATGTCTCGCGACTTCGGGCGTCACGCGATCTGCTGCTGCTGGAAGCTTCGAAGGTACTGGTGCCGATGCGCCGCAAGGCGCCGGTTGCGCTTGCGATCTTCGCGGCGGTCGTGGCGCTGGCAGCACTTGAGGTGTTGCCGATCATGGTGACGGCACTTGTCGGTGCACTGGCGATGATTGTCACCGGCTGCATCAATGTCCGTCAGGCCAAGCGTGCGTTCGATTCACGCATCTACATGCTGGTTGGCGCCTCGCTTGCTTCAGCGACTGCGCTGGAGCGCAGTGGCGGCGCTGACTATCTTGCCAGTGCAGCCGCAAACGCTATGGATGGAATGTCGCCCGCTTTTGTCTTGTCGGCGTTTTTCCTGGTGCTGGCAGTCCTGACCAACATCCTGTCCAACAATGCCACCGCAGTGCTTTTCACACCCGTTGCTCTCAGCATGGCCAAGGGCATGGGCATTGATCCCCTGCCCTTTGTCGCGGCTGTCATTTATGCAGCGAATTGCTCTTTCGCGACACCGGTCGGTTACCAGACAAACCTTCTGGTAATGGGTCCGGGGCATTACCGGTTTCAGGACTTCCTGCGTGCGGGCGGCCCGCTTGTCATCATCGTGTGGCTCACATATTCTTTCGCTGCCCCATGGTACTACGGATTATGACCCGGATTGCGATTGACACACCACAGTTCTATCTGACGGCCCCGGCCACTTGCCCGTATCTGGAGGGTCGCCTGGAGCGGAAGGTCTTTACGCATCTCGTTGGAGAGCGGGCTCCAGAGATCAATGACATGCTTACGCAGGGTGGATTTCGCCGCTCGCAGAACATAGCCTATCGCCCGGCCTGCGAAGATTGCCGCGCTTGTGTTTCGGTACGGATCGTGGTCGATGAATTTGAAATCGGCAAATCGCTGAAGCGGGTGGCCAAGGCCAACCGTGACCTGGTCGGCAAGCAGGGTTCGTCGGCTGCGACGTCAGAGCAATATTCCTTGTTCCGGCAGTATCTCGACAGCCGCCATGCAGGTGGCGGAATGGCCGACATGAGCGCACTCGACTACGCGATGATGGTCGAAGACACGCATGTGAACACGATGATGGTGGAATATCGCCGCCGCGGTCCTGACAGCGGCATCACAGGTGCAGGAACCGGCTCGCTCGTCGCGGTGGCGCTGACGGACGTACTCGTCAACGGCCTGTCGATGGTCTATTCGTTTTTCGACACCGATCTCGATGGTCGCAGCCTTGGAACCTTCATGATCCTTGATCATGTGGAGCGCGCACGAAAAATGGGACTTCCCTATGTTTATCTGGGATATTGGGTTCGCGGATCGCGCAAAATGGAATACAAGACGCGTTTTCAGCCCCAGGAACATCTGACGATGACCGGGTGGGAACGCAAGACCCCTGCCTGAGATCAGCCGCGTGATTTCCCCAACAGCAAGTTTCATGAAATGCAGCCTGCAAGACATACCAACCAGGCCAAAGGCGTTGCGCTTGGTTTCACCGGCGGTCTGGTGATCTCGTTTGACGTTCCGATGATAAGGCTGGCAGAGAGCGACCCGTGGTTTGCCATGGGACTGCGGGGATTTTGTATCGCGCTCGTCTTCGGTCTTATCCATGCCTTCGCGCCAAGGTCGCAGGCGACACCGGCAAACCCGCTCAAGGACCGTGACTGGGTGATCGTTGGCGTGGTCTACGGGATATCCAACATCTTCTTTACGTTCTCGGTTTACCACACATCAACGGCGAATCTGGTGTTCATCCTGGCATTCAATTCGATGCTGGCTGCCGTACTGGCGTGGTGGCTGATTGGCGAGCGTCCGTTTGCCGCCACCTGGGCAGCAATCTTCGCAACGCTGGTCGGTGTACTCGTCATCGTTTCGGGCGGATTGGCAAATGGCACCGGCTGGGGTGACCTGACTTCCGTACTTTGTGCTGCGACGCTAGCCTATGCGCTTGTTCATGCACGCAAATCCGGCAAGGACATGTCACTGGCTCCAGGCCTTGGCGGCGTTGTAGCTGCCGTGTTTGCGCTGCCATTCATTGCGCATGATCCGCAAATGCCCGGCAATATCGGTTGGCTGTGGGCCAACGGACTGATCGTCGTTCCAATCGCCGGATTCTGCCTTGCGCTGGCGCCGAGTTTCATACCAGCACCCCAGGTTGCCATTTTCTACCTGCTTGAGACGGTGCTTGCCCCGATATGGGTTTGGTACGTGTTCAGTGAAGAGATTTCCACACGAACTTTTGTTGGCGGCGCAATCGTGCTTGGTGCGATACTCGCCCACAGCATGTGGGGATTGCGCCGGGCCAGACGCCTTGCGATGGCTGCACAGTAATGGCAAGTAATGGGAATGGCAAAATCACTGCAGGCAAATCCGCTTGAAAATGTTGACCTTTCGCAACCGCTTGCGGGAAGCGAAGGCGTTGACCCCAATCATGCCAGCCGGTTGCGCGTGCAGGTTCTGCTCGACCAGCATGCCTCGCTCGTACAGCAGACCCAGTTCGCCGATACCAAAGCCGCAGGCCTAGTGACGCTGGTCGGGCTGCTGGCGCTCAAGGGGCCGCTGCCGATGGCAGGCATGACCATGAGCGACCCGATCTCGCTCGCGGCGGGCAGTTTCGCCGGATTGTGCATACTGTTCTGCATGCTGACTGCGTTTCCGCGTTATCCCGGGCGCAAAATCCGTGCCCATCTGGCGGAAGTTGACCGGTTCTCATGGCCATCGCTTACGTCGCGCAAATTCAGCGGCGAGGACTATGCCCGCTACATGCATACCGCCGAGGTGTCGCAAGTGGTGCACTCGATAGCCCTGTCGAACAGCGCTGTATCGGCAATCCTGCTCAGGAAATTCCAGATGCTGCGGATAGGTTTCGTGTTTGGCTGCGCGGTGTTCCTTGTCGTATTCCTGCGCCATGGCGGGTTGGCCTGACCTTCCCGCCAATTTGCCGCGGATCAGGCTTCGTCCGCCGGAACGATCCATGTTTCTGCAAGGGCTGCCCGTTCCCATTCGATCCAGGCCGGATGCGCTTTCATGGCCGCTGTGTAGGCAAGTACTGCAGGCGTTTGTGAGAGCGCGTATTTCTCCAGCCGGTTGACGACAGGCGCGTACATCGCGTCTGCATTGGAAAACGTGCCAAACAGGAACGGTCCGCCGGATTTTTCCAGACATTGCGCCCAAAGTTGTTCGATACGTGCGACGTCCTTGCGAAGCGCATCCGTGACTGCAATGGCGCGGATTTCGCGGCGCATGTTCATCGGACAAGCCGAGCGCAATGCACCAAACCCGCCATGCATTTCATTTGCGACGCAGCGCGCATGCGCCTTCGCTGCCCGATCCTGCGGCCAGAAACCGGCATCAGGAAAGCGGTCGGCCAGATATTCCAGGATGGCGAGCGATTCCCACACCGTCAGGCCGTCATCAACGAGAACCGGGACCTTGCCGGACGGGGAGAATTTGCGAAACTCCGGATTGCCGCCCTCATCATCGAAGGGGATGAGAGTCTCCTCGAAGGAAATGCCTTTGGCCTTCATGGCGACCCATGGCCGAAATGACCAGGAAGAATAATTCTTGTTTCCAATAAACAATTTCATGTTGCGCGGTCCCTATTCCAGTGCCTGGTAGCATGCTGCACGAATATCATCTGCATGCGGGTGTTTGGAACCCACGAACTGTGTCATCACGATTCCGGTCATGTCTTCCTGCGGGTCGATCCAGAAAAACGTGCCGGCAGCACCTGACCAGCCGAATTCACTGGCACCCGACAGGCTTTCTGCGGCACCGTGATCGGCCATGATCCGCCCGGCCAGCGAGAAGCCGTAACCTGCGAGACGCACAGGCCCCAGCATCAGCGGCATCTGTTCGCGCGGGATGCGGTTGCGCCACATCATCCGCATCATGTGTGGTGACAGCAGCGCGTCACCGTGGCGGGTCTGGCCGGTAGCGAGAAAATCGGCGATCACCGCATAGTCATCAAGTGTTGAAAACAGTCCGTAACCACCGCGCGCGAAATCCGGGTTGTCGGCAGGATAGAAATTCGAAACGTCCGCCGGAAGAAGTTTTTGTGGTCCGGCCGGGAAAACAAACAGGCCGTCAATGTTCTCGTTGCCGAACATCGGCATCACGCGGGAGCGCTTTTCCGGCGGGACAAAGAAACCTGTATCCTCCACACCGAGCCGGTCCAGCACCCGTTCCTGCACTACGACATTGAGCGGCTGGCCGGTCACGACCTCGATGACCCTGCCGAGCACGTCGGTTGCCACGGAGTATTGCCACTTGCTGCCGGGATCGAAGGCGAGCGGCAAACCGGCAATGGTGTCTATCATTTGTGAAAGCGGACCTGCTGTGTCGCGCAAGTCGGTCTTGCGATACAGCGCTGCAACGTGACAATCCGGCAGAAAGCCATAGGACAGGCCGGAGCGATGCGTCATCAAATGCTCGATGGTCATGATCCGCGTCGGTTTGCGGCTCATGCCGTCGCGCTCGAGAACCTCCAGATTACGGAACGAGGGAATGAACATGGCGACGGGATCGTAAAGGCGGAGAAGTCCTTCCTCGACGAGCATAAGCGCAACTGCAGAAACGACCGGTTTGGTCATCGAATAGATGCGGTGGATCGGCTTGTCGGGAAGCACCACACCATTGGAGGGATCGGCCATGCCGCAGGAACCGCGCAGCCATTCGTGGCCATCGCGCATCACCAGCCATTCCATGGACGCATAGGCTCCGCTATCAGTGTATCGGCGCGCCATCGCCTCGACACGCGCTTCCCGCAAGCTCATGTGCTGACCTCCCTTTCGCAAATCACGGTCGCGACTTTGCGACGGCAGTACGGTTGCAGCAAGCAGGAAATATCAAACCGGGCCGCAATATTACCGTGCCGTTCAAGCGGATTTTGAAATTGCGCTGCTCCCGCCTGTTCCATTAGAAGCAGGAATGATCATGAATGAACTCAGTATCGAAAACCGCAGCGGCCTGCCGCAACATTTGAGAATTCTGGCAGAGCGATATCCACGCGGAGCGTGGAGCGGGCACGCGAATTTCAATGAATTGACGCGGTTCTGGCTCGATCGGCACCTGATGTTTCGCGAATTGCAGGCAAAACTTGGCGAGGAAGCGCAGTGGTTTCTCGATGGCAAGCTTGAAGCAGCCGTCTATGGCAACCGGCTGTATCGCTACGCCTCAATGTTCATCAACAATCTGCATGGCCATCACCAGATCGAGGACGGGCACTATTTTCCGATGCTGGTTGCGCGTGAAAAACGGTTGGCTCAAGGGTTTGAAATGCTCGACGCTGACCACCATGCGCTGCATGATCTGCTGGAAACCATGACCGGCGACACCAATGCGGCATTGTCGGCGATCATGGAAAACCGCAGTGCGACTGACCCCGTGGGAACGCTTGAAAAAACAATTGGCCAGTTTGGCATTTTCCTCGACCGGCACCTGTGTGACGAGGAAGAACTTGTGGTGCCGGTAATCCTGGAACACGGGATCAGTGAGTGACCGGCTCCGTGGCAAAAAACACTCAAGGTTTAAGATATTTTTAGTTCGCCCACTAAACTTCATGTAACTCGCCTGTTGTATGTCGAAGGAAATGCAGGGGGTTTCCAATTGAAGAAGCTAATCAAATTCCTGGCCGACAAGCGCGGCAATTTCGCCATCACGTTCGGGCTCACCATCATGCCAGTCATGTTCCTGACTGGCATGGCGATCGATTATTCGGAGATGCAGCGCCATCGTTGGCGATTGCAGGAGACAGCTGACGCCTCAGCCCTTTATGCCACCAAGCAATTGGAGCAGGCGGGGCGGACCGAAAACGATCTTCTGGGTGACGCCAAAAACGTGGTTGCTTCGGACTTCGATATCGAGGGCGATCCAGAGGTCGATCTCGACAAAAAGGCGAACAGGCTGACGGTGACGTTGCACAAGTTCTATCAGCCGACATTCCTTTCGATCATCGACCAAGCGCCCATCAAGATTGGAGTACTGGCAGAAGTCGCCTATGACGAGGTATTCGAAGGTGCCAAATGCTTCGTATCGCTCAGTGAATCGGGTAGCGGGGTGCTGACGCTCAATGGCAACTCGAAGATTGATGCCAAGAAATGCGGCGTGCACGTGAATTCTGATTCATCCAAGGCGGTCGATCTGAATGGCAGCAACACTGAAATTGAATCGGAAAGCAATTGTTTTGTCGGCGGGGTTGATTCGGGCCTCGGTCGCATCCAGCCGCCGCCGGAAACGAGCTGTGCCATACTTCCCGATCCGTTCAATGACTATGACCTGCCGACCGTGGGCAATTGCACTTACACCGACTACAAAGTCAATGCGAACCGGACTGTCACGCTCAATCCAGGTGTCTATTGCGGCGGTCTGAGCATCGGGTCCGGAGCGCAGGTGACATTCAGTCCCGGCCTCTATATCATCAAGAACGGCGCTTTCAAGACCACCGGCAGCTCGCATCTGGAAGGCGAAGGCGTCAGCTTCTATTTTACCGGTGACGATATCGCGGTCAATTTTTCAGGCGGAACGACATTCCACCTGGTCGCGATGGAAACCGGTGACATGGCAGGATTCATATTCTTCTTCGATCCGAACTCGGATATGACGAAGTCATCGGAATTCAGCGGCAATTCCAATACCTACTTCGAAGGCCTGATGTATTTCGGAAACCGGGACTTGCGGATCAACGGCAGCGGTGAAGTGAATACAGGATCTCCCTTCAGTTCGATCGTCGCCAACACGATTACCCTCAATGGTAGTGCGACGTTGAACTTCAATATCGACGCGGCGCATACGGACGTCCCCATTCCCGAGGAACTGTATGAAAAGTCGATCACGGCCTATCTGGTAAGGTAAGAATGGCGGGAGGAAACTCCCGCCACTTCTTTTTTCAGCCCTCGAACCTGCCGCTGCGTGGGAAGCCCTTGGGGGCATTGCGCCCCGCAGATGCCCGCGCGCTGATCCAGTCAGCGAGTTCCGTCTCGGTCCTGGTGTGAACCCGGCCTGCCGTATCGGTCCAGCTCAGGCCATCTGCCATGCGAAACGCCTTGGCGTCGAGAATACCGCTCTCTTCGACAAGGTCACCCTGACGGTATTTTTGCAGTCGCACGCCCTTGCCGCGGGTTAGTTCGGGAACCTTGCTTTCGGGCTTGGCATCATCGCGGAACGGGAAGACCAGCAATTTCCGGTTGAGGCCAATGACAGCAAGATGGTCTGCTTCATTCGGCACCGGCAGGCACAGCCGCGCCTCCACTGGCAAGGCGACATTCATCACCTGCTTGCCCTTGCGGGTATTGGCGATGACTTCGGCCTCCGGCACGATGAAACCATTGCCCAGTGTGGAAGCCACCAGCAATTTGCGGTCCGGATCGTGGCGGAATGCAGCGATGATATCAGCATCGTTTTCCATGTCGATCATGACACGCACCGGCTCGCCATGGCCGCGCCCGCCCGGCAGCTTGTCTGCGCCCAGCGTGAAGAACTTGCCACCAGTCGTGAACAGGATCACCTTGTCGGTGGTTTCGGCATGGAATGCTGTCTTGAGGCGGTCACCTTCCTTGAAGGTCAGAGAAGTGAAATCGCCGATATGGCCTTTCATTGCGCGGATCCAGCCTTTTTCCGAGATGACAACCGTGACCGGCTCCTTCTCGATCATTGCCTGCTGAATGTCCTTGATGTCGCGGTCAGGCGCGGTGGCAAAGGTGGTGCGGCGCTTGCCGAGCGGAGTTTCGGGCCCGAACTTCGCCCGTATCTGGCGAATGTCCTGTGCAAGCACTTTCCATTGCAGGTCTTCTGAGGCGAGTAGCTGTTCGATCTGCTCCTTCTCCTTCATGAGCGCTTCATGCTCGGTCCTGATCTCGATTTCCTCGAGCTTGGCGAGTGCACGCAGGCGCATGTTCAGGATCGCCTCTACCTGAACCTCGGTGAGGTTGAAGGTCTCGACGAGCTTCTTCTTCGGCTCATCCTCAAAGCGGATGATGCGGATCACCTCATCAATGTTGAGATAAGCGATCAGAAGTCCGCCCAGGACTTCCAGACGTTTTTCAATCTGGGCAAGGCGATGGCGCGAGCGGCGCTGCAACACTTCGCGGCGATGATCGAGCCATTCGCGCAGCACCTGCGGCAGCGAAAGCACATTGGGCACCTTGCCATGCGACAGCACGTTCATGTTGAGCGAGATGCGGCTTTCAAGCTCGGTCAGCTTGAACAGCGATTCCATCATCAGTTCGGGATCGACAGTACGGCTCTTCGGCTCGATGACAATGCGGATATCCTCGGCCGATTCATCGCGAATGTCCTCGACCAGCGGCAGTTTGCGCGCCATCAGCAATTCGGCGATCTTCTCGATCAGGCGTGATTTCTGCACCTGCCATGGGATTTCGGTGACGATGATGCGATAGCCACCACGGCCTGCATCTTCCCTTTCCCAGCGCGCGCGGACGCGAAAACCACCCCTGCCGGTGCGGTAGGCCTCGACGATGGATTCGCGTTCCTCGACGATAATCCCGCCAGTCGGCAGGTCCGGGCCTTTCACGAAATCGACGATCTTCTCAACCGAAGCATTGGGATGCTGGATCAGATGGAGCGCCGCGTCGCAAAGTTCGGCAGCATTGTGCGGCGGAATCGATGTTGCCATGCCGACAGCAATGCCGGACGAACCATTTGCCAACAGGTTGGGAAATGCCCCCGGCAGGACGATTGGTTCGGAATCCTCGCCATCATAGGTGTCCCGGAAATCGACCGCATCCTCGTTGATGCCTTCCATCAGCAGGATGGCAACCTCGGTCATGCGCGCTTCGGTGTAACGCATGGCAGCCGCGTTATCACCGTCGATATTGCCGAAATTGCCCTGGCCATCTACCAGCGGATAGCGAACCGCAAAATCCTGCGCGAGCCGCACCAGGGCGTCATAGACCGCCTGGTCGCCATGAGGATGGAATTTACCGATGATGACATCGCCAACGATTCGGGCGCATTTCTTGAAGCCGGTGTTGGGATCGAGCCTGAGGATGCGCATGGCGTGCAGGATACGCCGGTGCACGGGTTTCAAGCCGTCGCGCACATCCGGCAGGGCGCGGCCCATGATCGTGGACAAGGCATAGGCAAGATAGCGCTCTTCCAGCGCGGATTTCAGATCAACGGCCTGGACGTCATCGCCCTCGCCGCCATCTTTGCCCGGAATCAGGTCTTTTCCCATGGTCTCGGGTTAATACGGGTGTTGCCGCGTGACAAGTGTGCAATTTCCGAAGGAGACTGAAGTGACAGGATTGCCATCAATACTTTTGTCACTTTTCGATGCAACTTTGCCGACACATCAATTGCGCTATACGGAGTCGCCGCCTCATGATGCACTGGTTCACCAAACTTGCCTGCTCAACGTCAGTTGCAATCTTCATCGCCCAGCCAGCCCATGCGATTGACGGAGCGACGCTCGTGGCAGGTCTCAGGGCGCAGGCGGCCATCAGCGGGGCAATGCTTGATGTCGGGAAAATCGAGGAAACCGGCCCGGACAGCTTCCGGCTGTCGGATATCGAAATTGCCGGCAAAGGCATGGCAAAGCCCCTCCAGGTTAAATCGGTCGAGGCCAATGGCGTCCGGGAAATCTCGGGCAAGAGCATCGTGATCGACAGCCTGAAGTTCGGCGGCATTTCACTGGACGGAAAGACCGACAAGGGCGAAGATTTTTTCGTCACGATTGATGGAGGTGAAGGCACCAATCTCTATTTCCCCGATCCCAATGATATCGATGCACCGTTTCTGCCGTCCAAAACGGTCTCATACAGGATCGGCCGGATGACCATGAATGTTTCAGGCTCGGAAGTGGTATCTGTTTCCGGCGCGGAGGTCGTCACGGAGAAGGCCACAGACAGGAACGAATTCAGCACGGAAATGTCGGTTTCCGAAGTGGCCATCGACCTTTCACAGGTGAAGGACGCGAAAGCCAAGGCACAGATACAGGCGCTGGGACTGGAAACGCTCAAGATCGCCATCCGCCTTGATGGCAGTTTCAACCTCGACACCGGTCGGATGGAACTGAAGGAATACAGCTTTGACACCACCAATGTCGGAAAACTGAACATGACCCTGGCCATTGACGGCTATGACATGGCTTTGGTTCGCAAGATACGGGAAACCTCACTTGCGGCCAGCAAGGCAGGCAGGAATGATCCAGAAGCGCAAAAGGCTGCGGCAGCACAGTTGATGGGGGTACTGGCCGAATTGAAGCTGGCGGGTGCCACAGTCTCGTTTGATGACCAGTCAATCGTCAGCAGGGTTCTCGATATCCAGGCGGCGGCAATGGGAGTGACCCGCGAAGAACTTGCGCAGATGGCGCCCGTGATGGCGATGGGCATGACGCAGGCGCTCGACAATCCGGAGTTCTCGGCCATGGTAGGTGAGGCACTGGCAAAATTCGGCAGCAACCCGAAGTCGCTGACCATTACCATTGCACCAGCCGAACCGGTTGCCTTCGCCCAGATTGTTGGAACAGCGATTGCCGGTCCACCAGCGCTGCTTGGCTTGCTTGGCGTCACGGTCAAGGCGAACGAATAGTCATGACCGCGCGTAACGGCGCAAAGGCAGCAAGGCGAGAAATGCCACGGCTGCCATTGCAATGATGGCAATGATCGCCATCCGGTTTCCATTGGCGTCGCTGATTGCAGCAATGGCAACCGGGGCGCTTGCTGTTACCAATATCCGGAAAAAACCGAGATTGCCGGTAAGCTGCCCATACCCATCGGGGCCGAACAGCGCCAGGGGAATCGCGCCCCGGATAATATGGGCAAGTCCCTGCCCCGTGCCGAACAGTGCCGCAAATGCAATGGCTGCCGGAGCCCCGAAGCCGATCGCCAGCAGCAATGCAACACCTGCCACCAGCGCAGCATTTGCCACAAGGCCCACGATGACCGGGTGATGACGCTGGCCATACAGCAATTCGATGATGCGCGAGCCGACCTGAAACGGTCCGATCATGGCTCCAAAGGCAGCGGCAGCAGCCACCGAATAACCAGCCTCCACAAACAGGCGCGGAAAATGTGCTTGTACTGCTGCGATAACAAAGCCGCCTGCGGAAAAGGCGATTGCCAGCGCAAGCAGGACATTTCGCCTTTCTCTTGCAGCCAGCCGCGGTCTCACCTGCATCGACGTTTCGGACAGGTTTTTTTCATGCTGCGTTCTGCCACGGCCAGGCAGGGCGATATGCAATGGCAGGCAGATGGCCAGGTTGACCAGCCCCAATACCAGATAGACCTGCCGCCAGTCCATGTGAGCGAGAAGCCAGCCGCAAAGCGGCCAGAACAGGGTCGAGGCAAAACCGGCAATCAGGGTGATGGCGGAAATCTGCGGGCGGGCGCCCTCACCTTTCAGTTGCGCAAGGGTTGCAAAGCCTGCCTCATACTGGACGAACGTGGCAGTGGCTTCGATCGCGAAGAGCGCAACCATGAAGCCGGTCGGACCATTGACCCATGCCATGGCGACAAGTGCAGCAGATGACAGGACCGTGCCAAGTGACAACACGAAGCGACCGCCCCGACGATCCAGCAGGCGTCCGGAAAATGGCGCGAAGAATGCACCTGCGACCAGAGCCGAGGAAAAGGCCCCGAAGACAAACGTCCGCGACCAGCCAAACTCGGCCATGATTGCAGGTGCCAGAATTGGAAAGCTGTAAAACAGCGAGCCATAGGCAACCGTCATCGTGATGCCGAGCGCGATTGTCAGCGGCGAAAACCCGCCCAGGATACGGGCGACGATCCGAGAATTATCTGTAACCACGGGTTTAACGGAAGACTGATTTCAGAAATCGATCAAGAGCGCCCGTCACCTCGGAACTGGTGCCGATTGTCGAGGCGATTGTGCCATGTGTATAGCGCGCGCCATCGAAATAGCTCACCTTCGTGCCTCGGCGTTTCAGTTCGGCAACGAACGCGCGGGAAAGCTGTGCGCGGCGCGGGCGATCAGAACGCGAGGCCATGACGAGGAATGGCGGCAGACCGTTTGCTTTCCTGACATAAGTGACCGGGGACCACTTGATCCAATTGGCCGGGTTCGAACCGAATGCCTTGCGATAGACATCGGCCATGCCGCCGCGCATCGCCTCATAGGCAACCAGGTCGTAGGCCTGCACGTCATTGGCGACAACGCCCGCAAGCCTGCCGCCCAGCTTTCTGGCAGCTATCAGGGCAACCAGATGCGAACCGGCGGAATGGCCCATGATCACGATTTTCGATGGGTCGCCGCCATGTTTGGCGATATTGTTCCTGACCCAGTTGATGCCCTTGACCA
This sequence comes from Nitratireductor sp., assembly GCA_041397525.1. GTDB lineage: Bacteria > Pseudomonadota > Alphaproteobacteria > Rhizobiales > Rhizobiaceae > BOKV01. Next base: position 274,289 of record JAWKWL010000005.1, on the reverse strand, counting down.
CATCTGCAACCTGGCCATCGATATTGGTGCGCGGCACCGGGCGATAATCAACCGACGCGAGGATGTAACCGCGCGACCTGGCGTATTCCGGCAGGTGATAGACCTTGGCACGGTCACCCTTGATCCAGCCGCCGCCATGCACATAGACGATGACCGGGTACCGGCCCGGCCTCGCGATAGCGAAAATGCCCGCTTTCTGCGGCCCATCGGGAATGTGCAGATCAATCTTCAAACCGCCGCCGACAGAAAAGTCCTGCACTGCTGGTGGTGCCGTTTGCCCGGCGGGCTTCTGCTGGGCGACCGCATGGTGCGAACTGGAGAACAGGGCGCAAACAGAAATCAGGACGATGACAAGCCGCAGCAGCTTCATGAGGGTTTCCCCGTTTCGGTATGGCGAGGCGTAGCACAGCGGCTGCCGGAATCAAGTCAGGCGAAACCCTTTACAAACATACCAACCGGTTGGTATGTTATTTCCATGAACGGAGCCAATGACAGCACCCATCCACAATCGTCAGCACGCGAAAAGCTGTTGAATGCGGCACTGACGATCCTTCGCCAGAAAGGGTATTCGGCGACCAGCGTTGATGACCTGTGCCGCGCGGCGGGGGTAACCAAGGGTGCGTTCTTCCACCACTTCGCCAGCAAGGAGGCGCTGGGGGCAGCAGCAGCGGATCACTGGTCGCGGGTCACGGGCGGGTTGTTCGAAACGGCACCGTATCACCAGCACCAAGACGCGCTAACCCGGTTGCTCGCCTATATCGATTTCCGCCGGATACTGATTGCTGGCGAGGTCTGCGCTTTCACATGTGTCGCGGGCACCATGGTTCAGGAAACCTATGACCAGCACCCTGCCATCCGCGCGGCCTGCCGGGCGTCAATCTTCGGCCATGCCCAAAGCCTCGAGGCCGATATTGAAGCTGCCATGCACGAGCACGGCGTCAGCGGTATCAGCGCCAGAAGCCTGGCGCTGCACACGCAGGCAGTGCTGCAAGGCGCCTTCATCCTGGCAAAGGCGGATGGCGGTCCTGAAATTGCCATTGAAAGCGTCGATCATCTGCGCCGCTATGTCGAACTGCTGTTTACAGCTGGAGCCAGCGAAAAATTTTCGGCTGCGACGGGACAGGTTCCGGACCCTTGAAGCACTGTCACGGGGATATTGCGATCATGATCACCCACACCAATGCAAACCTGGAGCAAACAGATGAAAATCACCGTGGAATCCCTGGTACGAGCGCCAGTCGATCTTGTCTGGATGGCCTACACCACGCCTGGCGAAATCATGCAGTGGAATGCTGCCTCGGACGATTGGCATACAACGGCAGCCAGTGTCGACCTGCGCGACGGCGGTTCGTTTTCCTCACGCATGGAAGCGAAGGACGGCAGTTTCGGCTTCGACTTTGCGGGAACCTATACCAAGATCATTCCGCTCAAATTGATTGAATATGAATTTGGCGGACGCCATGCCCGGGTCGAGTTCAGTTCGGGCGATGAGGATACAATGGTGCGCGTGACCTTTGACCCTGAAGAACAAAATCCGGTCGAGATGCAGCGCGGCGGATGGCAGGCGATCCTCGACAATTTCACCCGCCATGTGGAGCGCAGCAAAACTTGAAGCTGTTCAAAGTTTGATTCAACGGCCTGAGGAGATGATTCCATGCAACCGACCATCTATCTGAATTTCAACGGTAATTGCCTTGAAGCAATGACTCATTACGCGGAGGTTCTGGGCGGCGAGATTACCGGGGTGTTTCGCAACGGCGATGCCCCCGACCCGGCGCACAGGATGCCGGGCGGGGACGACCTGGTGATGAACATGAACATGCGGCTCGGCCAGTCGAACATCATGGCGTCCGACACCCCAGGCAACTGGTATTCGCAGCCCGCGGGATTTTCCGTGTCACTGGCGTTCACCTCGCTTGCCGAGTTACAGCGTGTATATGACGCGTTATCTCAGCAGGCGCAGAAGGTGATGATGGCACCCGCGGAAACATTCTGGGCAGAGCAATTTGCCATGTTCACCGACCGGTACGGCACGCCGTGGATGCTGAACTTTTCCGGATCAAGGGCTACGGGAGGTGCGCAATGAGCGAACTCGTCACCTGTCTTTGGTTCGATCACGATGAAGCCCGAAAGGCAGCAGAATTCTACTGTGCAACCTTCCCGGACGGTGAAATCACTGCCATCAATACTGCGCCGACCGACTTTCCGGGCGGAAAGGCAGGAAGCGAACTGACTGTCGAATTCACAGTGCTTGACCGCAAGTTTGTCGGCCTCAATGGCGGGCCAGTGTTCAAGCCTAACGAGGCGGTCAGCTTCATGGTGGTGACCGAAAACCAGCAAGAGACCGACCATTACTGGGATGCCATCATCGGCAGTGGCGGCAGCCCCAGTGCCTGTGGCTGGTGCAAGGACCGGTGGGGATATTCATGGCAGATCACGCCAAGATTCCTGCTGGAACTGACCACGAGCCGTGACCCGGAAAGAGCAAGGCGGGGCTTCCAGGCGATGATGACCATGCAGAAGATCGACATCGCCGCACTTGAAGCCGCGGTAGCAAACAAGGATTGAACATGCTCGCAACAACCGAGACTGCCCTGCCCGGCATCAGCCTTTCCATCCCGTCCGTGGTGGAACGCGAGGCTGAGCCGTTCCTTGCCATTGCAGCGACTGGCGAGATGGCGAAGCTGCCGGAATTTGCCCCGCCCAAATTTGTCACACTGCATGGCTTCATGGCGAAAAATGACATCGAGGGCCGTTACGGCTTCTTTCGTTACCGCCGATTTTCTGGCGGCTCGGTAATGCTCGATGTCGGCACCGCAACAACAGCGCTTTTCAAAAGTGAGGGCGAGGTCCTGGCCGGAGAATTGCCAGCCGGTCGCTATGTCAGCGCAACGTTCACCGGTCCGTATGACCGGCTTTATGATGCATTCCTGATGCTTGAAGGCTGGCTCAAGGGGCGTGGTCTTGCCTGCAAAGGGACGCATGACGGCGAAAGCTGGGAACCTGCCTGCCAGCTGGAGATTTACCGGATATCACCAGCAGATACTGACGACCCGATGAAATGGGAAACCGACCTGCTATTGAAAATCACTGACTGAGCTAATTGACGATTTCAGGAACTCGTCCAACGGACATGGCAGGTGATGATCCCGGACCATCCTATTTCGCCAGATATGAGCGCTGGTTCCAGTCCGCGAGGCCACTTGGCACGGGCACTTCGGACGCCTTGTAGTCGGCCTTGATGTGTACCTGCACATTGTGATTAAGCTTGATCTTGCGCGCAACAATTGCCGTCCATTCCGAGTTGTCGCCTACGTTGGCATCGCACAGCGGATCACTTTGAGTAGGCTGCATCGGGATACCCACACCCTGGAAATCGCAGGTGCCGTCCCCGTCCTCATCGCCGCCGATGACAAGATCGTCAAAAGGAAAATAGACTGCGCCAACCAGCTTGTTTGCATCCTTGCTGTTGATCTCGAATTTTCTTGTCTTGCCAATTGCCTTGTCCGCCATGAGTACGATGCCCGCAGACTGCCCTGTGTCTGGCGCTGACAATGCAATCTTGGAATCGTGGTCAAATTTGAGCTTTGCGTTCTTGCCAAGGAATTGGAGGGTTACCCCGATCCCGGAAAGGCTGGAATCCCCCTTTACCTCGAACTTCCCCTGAAACGAATAGACACCAGGGAGCAAGGTGACATCTGCTTGCTTGTCGATCTTTATATCATCGCAATAGGTGCCGGGGCTCAAAGTGGCTTTTTCTCCCTTGATGTCGCCAAGTTTCGGCATGCAGCTTCCTGTTGAGACTGGATTGCGGCCAGCAAGTGGGTCATTGGCGGCAGGACAATCGGTGATCGCCGAAGGCACGATGTTTGTATCCGGTCCGTCCACTCCTCCTCCGACGCAGGTCAAGGGAGCAGAAATAGCCGCCAATTTGCTCATTTTGATCGACTTGGGATGGCTGGAATTGGAGTGAACGCTGCAATCACTCGCGTTCAGGGCAGACTGATCGGCGACTTCCAAGCCGTTCTTTTGGGAAGCTTCCAGACTGATCACACAAACCGCCTGTGAACCTGCACTCCTTGCAATGGCGGTTACGCCGATCTGTGGGTCAGACTTGAACATTCCCATCAGGAAATAGCCATGCCCCCTTTGCTCAAGATTGACCCGCACCAAGCGTTGCTCGACATCAGGCGTTACCGTGTAGGTGTATTCCCCACTGGTGAAGGCACTGCCCAGGGCGTGCGATATTTGTTCTTCGGCAACAATTCGGGCAGATTCCTCATTCCAATTGGAAAGCGGGGCTTCCTTGATGGCGGCCAAGGCAGCAGAATCCGCGGCATCCTGCATCTTCCATTGTTGACTGCTGTAAATCGAATAATCAATTGCCAAGCCGATACAGCCCATTAACACCGGCGCGATCAGGCCAAGAGTTACGGCGAAATTGCCTCCTGTGGCACGAAAAAACTTGAAGGATTGCGTCATTTCATGATCTCCAACGGAAATATCTACGCGGGAGCCGTTAATCCGTACTTAAACCCATGAAACAGACGCCGATCCGGTCGGCATTTCGGATTGCAATCGTAAAAAGGAGTTAAAAATATACAAAGAGCAGGTTGAGCGGGGCTGAGCCCCGCTGCCTCAGTCCCTTTTTTGCGGGATCACCCGAATATTCAGTTCCTGCAATTGCTTCGACATCACGTCGCCGGGTGCCCCCATCAGCAAGTCGAGCGCCTGCTGGTTCATCGGGAACATCGTGATCTCGCGCAGGTTTTTTGCGCCCACCAGCAGCATCACGATGCGGTCAACACCGGCTGCCATGCCGCCATGCGGCGGAGCGCCATACTGGAAGGCCCGGTAAAGCCCGCCGAAGCGTTCTTCCACCGTCGCGCGGTCGAGGCCTGCAATCTCGAAAGCCTTGACCATGGTTTCCGGCAGGTGATTGCGGATGCCGCCCGACGCGATTTCAAAGCCGTTGCAGACGAGGTCATACTGGAAGGCCTTGATCGTCAACGGGTCCTGGCTGTTGAGCGCGTCGGTCCCGCCCTGCGGCATGGAAAACGGGTTGTGCGAGAATTCGACCTTCTTCTCGTCCTCGTCCCATTCATAGAACGGGAAGTCGATGATCCAGGCGAGTTCATAGCGTTCGCGGTCAGTGAGGTTCAGTTCCTCGCCAGCGCGGGTGCGCGCGTCACCGGCAAACTTGTAGAACTTGGCCGGATCGCCAGCGGCAAAGAAGCAGGCATCACCATCGCCAAGGCCAAGCTGCTGACGGATTGCCTCGGTGCGCTCCTCGCCAATATTCTTTGCAATGGGGCCCGCGCCTTCGAGCTTGTCGCCCTCCTTGCGCCAGAAGATATATCCGAGGCCGGGCTGGCCCTCGCCCTGCGCCCAGGAATTCATGCGGTCGCAGAAGGCGCGGCTGCCGCCGGTTGGCGCCGGAATTGCCCATACCTGGTTCTTTTCGGAAGCCGCGAGAATGTTGGCGAAGACCTTGAAACCGGAACCGGCGAAATGCTGTGACACGTCGGCCATTTCGATCGGGTTTCTCAGATCCGGCTTGTCTGAGCCGTAAAGCCTGATTGCATCGTCATAGGCGATGCGACGGAATTTCTGCGTGACGGGCTTGCCTTCGGCAAAGTCCTCAAAGACGCCGCGCAGCACCGGTTCCATCGTGGCCAGAACGTCTTCCTGCTCGACAAAGCTCATTTCAAGGTCGAGCTGGTAGAATTCGCCCGGCAGGCGGTCGGCGCGGGGATCCTCGTCACGGAAATTGGTGGCGCGCATCTGGAAATAGCGGTCAAAGCCCGACATCATGATCGCTTGTATTGCCGGGGAGCCTGCGGCAGCGCATAGAACTTGCCGGGATGGATGCGGCTTGGCACCAGGAAGTCGCGCGCACCTTCCGGCGAGGAAGCGGTCAGAATCGGCGTAGAAAACTCCGTAAAGTTTGCCTCGGCCATGCGGCGGCGCATGGCTGCGATGATCTGCGTGCGCTTGACGATATTCTTGTGCAGCGTGTCGCGGCGAAGATCAAGGAAGCGGTATTTGAGGCGGATATCCTCGGGATAATCCGGCTCGCCGAAAACCGGCAGCGGCAATTCCTCGGATTTCGACAGCACTTCGATTTCGGTGGCAAAGACCTCGATCTCGCCGGTGGCGAGGTTCGGGTTGACGGCGGCCGCATCGCGCTCCTTCACCTTGCCATCGACGCGAATCACCCATTCGCCGCGCACGATTTCGGCAATCTTGAAAGCAGGTGAATCCGGGTCGGCAACCACCTGGGTCAGGCCATAATGGTCGCGAAGGTCGATGAACAGCACGCCGCCATGGTCGCGAACGCGATGGACCCAGCCGGAAATGCGGATGGTTGATCCGGCGTCGGATTTGCGCAGGGCTGCGCAGGTATGGCTACGGTAACGGTGCATGGTCAATTCCGGATGGTTGTCAACGCTTGGTGCGTCAGGTCGCGTGCAGGGAGGATCGCGCGCGACAAACACCTTTCAAGGGCGATTTGTCAAGGTTTTGCAGAAAAGCAGGCGAGCTGCGACGCCCGGACAGGCTTGGCGCAAAAATTCCTGTCGCCACCAAGGTGGCAATGACAAGGCGAAAACACTTGGCTATACAAGCTTCATGAAGATCATCACCACCACGGACGAACTCGCAGAAGCCTGCCGCATCATTGCTCAACACCCGTATGTCACGGTGGACACAGAATTCCTGCGCGAATCAACATTCTGGCCGGAACTGTGCCTGTTGCAGATGGCATGTCCGAGCGATGCCTATATTGTCGATGTATTGGCAAAAGGCATCGACCTTGCCCCCTTCTTCGCGCTGATGGCGGATCATGGCGTGGTCAAGGTATTCCATGCAGCGCGCCAGGACATCGAAATCATCTACAATCTGGGCGGCCTGATCCCGCATCCGGTGTTTGACACCCAGGTTGCGGCAATGGTGTGCGGCTATGGCGACAGCATTTCATACGACCAGCTGGTTTTCCGCATCGCCAACCAGCATATCGACAAGTCGTCGCGCTTCACCGACTGGAAACGCCGCCCGCTGACCGAGAAGCAGCTAGACTATGCACTCGCTGATGTCACCCATCTGCGCCAGGTCTACCAGTCGATCAAGGCCAATCTGGAAGAACAGGGCCGAGCGCATTGGGTGGCGGAGGAAATGGAAATCCTCACCTCGCGCGAGACCTATGACATGCCACCGGCTGAGGCATGGCAGCGCCTCAAGCTGCGTGTTCGCAAGCCGCGCGAATTTGCGCTGCTGCAAAAACTGGCGGAATGGCGCGAGCAGACGGCGCGGTCGAGCAATGTGCCGCGCGGGCGCGTGATCAAGGATGAGGCAATCTACGAAATATGCGGCCATCCGCCGAAAACCATGAACGATCTTGCCGAATTGCGCGGCCTGTCACGCGGCTTTGACCGCAACCGCTACGGCAATGACCTGTTGGGCGTCGTCAAGACGGTCATGGAATTGCCGAAACAGCAATTGCCATCGCTGCCACCGCAGCGCCAGGCCCCGGAGGGAACGGGTGCCGCCACCGAGATGCTGAAAGTACTCCTGAAGGTGATGGTCGAGCAGCATGGTGTTGCGGCCAAGGTTATCGCCACTGTTGATGATCTTGAACGGATAGCTGCGGATGACGAGGCGGATGTTCCGGCTCTGAAGGGCTGGCGGCGCGAGTTGTTTGGCGACATGGCACTGAAACTGAAGAACGGTCGGCTGGCGCTTGGCTACAGCCGCAAATCCGTCATGGTCATCGAGCTTGATGATGCCGGAAAGCGCCAGGCGGCAGAGTAAGGCACTGCCCCTTACACGATTTCCATGGTGATGGTCTTTCCGGTCTCGCGCGCCAGCTGTGAGAGGCGCTCTTCGGGACGTTCGCCGCACAGGTCGGAAATGTCGCGCGGCACGGTCAGCACGAAGCTGTCGTCATCGCGGGCTACCAACCCAAGGCGAGGTATCACCCCTGCCATTGAAGCGGAGTAAAGATACAACACCCGGAAGATCGCAGCCAGCAATCGCGCCCGCGTAAAGATGCGCGGCGTCGCCATGGATGCGATTTCGGGCTGCTTCACCTTGCTGCCAAGCCCCTGATAACGGTGGAAATTTGACAGTGCCAGATAAGCACGGCCCTCATGCGAGATGCCGACGAATCCGGTATTGGCAATTACGGAAAGGCTTTGCTGGGCGCGGAAATCAGGATGGGCGCGCCAGGCGATATCGGCAAGATAGCATGATGCGATCCGGTAGCGGGTTTCATCCGCAGTCTCGTCCGTGCCAAGCGTGGCAAATGCCATTGTGCTCCAGTCGGCAAGTTCCTGGGCATGGCGCGGAGAGCGCGCACGCAGGATCGACAGGTCGCGTGCCGTTTCCAACAGCGAATCCTTGGCCTGCTCCTCGGGCGGCAGCAACGAATACAGATAGCCTTCGCGCACACCAAGCGAGGAGGCTATGACCATGTCGGCCTTCAGCGTCTTGAGCACCTGCGCCATGACCAGTGCGCCATAGGGAAGGAGCGCCCGGCGGTTGCGTGATACAGCGTCAATGCCGACAACCGTATCAATCGGCTCGCCCGCAAGACGGTTGCAAAAGGCGAGGAAACTCTTGGCGGGAACATGATAATCATGCACCGCCATCAGCGGATAGTGCGTACGGGCTATGTGGAGTTTGACCAGCGAGCGCCATGTGCCGCCGACCGCATAGAAATTGCGCTGCGTGCCCGGCCAGGCGACACTGATCCTGGCCATTTCCGCCTTGATGATGTCGCGGGCCTTTTCAATGGAGCCACCAGACATTTCAGCAAGCCGCAAGCCGCCCAGCGGCAGGGTAATGCCACCCTTGATCTCACCATTGACACCGACCAGTTCCAGCGAGCCACCACCCATGTCGCCAACAATGCCCTCGGGCTCATGAAAGCCGCTCTTGATGCCATAGGCGGAATATTGCGCTTCCATCATGCCAGTAAGCACCATCACGTCGGTGCCGAACATTTCCTCGACACGGGTGATGAATTGCGGGCCATTGGACGCTTCGCGCGCGGCTGCCGTAGCCAAGATATGTGTCTGTGAAACGCCCGCCTGCCTGCCCAGGGCATGAAAGCGGCGCAGGGCGGCGATGGCACGTTCAACGGCCTGTTCGTTCAACCGTCCGGTGGTGGCAATGCCCTGGCCAAGACCGCAAAGCACCTTTTCGTTGAACAGGACGGCTGGCGAGCGAGTGAGCCCCTCGTAAATGACCTGACGCACGGAATTGGAGCCGATATCGACGACCGCGACGGGCCTGCGCTGGGACAATCGCCCCTGCGCGCCTTCTTCCGGCCAGTTTCCCGTATCGTCCTCGCGCCTTCGCGCAACCCCCTTAGAGGTCACCAAATTCGCGGTCCGTGAATTTCTTCGGAGCATCATATTTCAGCGATTCGCCTCGCCCTGAAAGGCTTGGATTGGTCATGAAGTACCGCTGAGCATTAAACGATTCTGCGGGGTATTTCGCAGAAATTCTCCGCGACTTGCCATTTGGCAGGATTTCCCAGCTTTGCTCCGTATCCATCAGGTTTGCGAGCATGATCTGTTCCAGCACCTGCTGCTGCACTGTCGGGTTGCTCAGCCGCACCATCACTTCGACACGCCGGTCGAGGTTCCGCGGCATCAGGTCGGCCGACCCGATATAGACAATATTGGTTCGGGAAGGCATTTCCTTGCCATTGCCGAAGCACAGGATGCGGCTGTGTTCGAGGAAGCGCCCGACGATGGATTTGACGTGAATGTTTTCCGACAGGCCCTGCACGGCAGGACGCAGGCAACAAATCCCGCGCACTACAAGCTCAATATGGACCCCAGCCTGGCTGGCTCGATAAAATGCATCGATGATCACGGGATCGACCAGCGAATTCATCTTGGCCCAAATCGTCGCCGGGCGCCCTGCCCTGGCGTGCTCGATTTCCTGGGCGATATGGTCAAGGATGCGCTGTTTGAGGGTTATCGGCGAAACGGCGAGCGCTTCGAGATGGTCCGGCTCCGCATAGCCGGTAATGAAGTTGAACACCTGCGCCACGTCCCTGGCGACCACCGGGTTGGCGGTGAAATAGGAAAGATCGGTGTAGATGCGGGCGGTGATCGGGTGGTAGTTGCCGGTTCCGATGTGAACATAGTTCACAAGCTTGCCCTCCTCGCGGCGCACGACCTGTGACAGTTTCGAGTGGGTCTTCCATTCGACAAAGCCGAACACGACCTGCACACCGGCGCGCTCAAGATCGCGTGCCCAGCGAATATTGGCTTCCTCGTCAAAGCGCGCTTTCAGTTCAACGAGCGCAGTCACTGATTTTCCTGCCTCTGCCGCCTCAATCAGGGCAGCCACGATCGGGCTGTCATTGGAGGTGCGGTAAAGCGTCTGCTTGATGGCAACAACTTCTGTATCGCGTGCTGCCTGACGGATGAACTGAACAACTACATCGAATGATTCGTAGGGGTGGTGGACCACGATGTCCTTCTGGCGGATAGCAGCAAAGCAGTCGCCATTCAATTCGCGGATGCGTTCGGGAAACCGGGCATTGTAGGATTCGAATTTCAGGTCAGGCCGGTCCAGCGAAACAATTTCAGACAGGTTGTGCAATGCCAGCATGCCGGAAAGAATATTGACCTGGCTGTCGTTGAGGCCAAGCTGGGTCACCACGAATTCCTGCAGCTTCGCAGGCATTCCCTCTTCAATCTCGAGGCGGATGACAGAGCCGCGGCGGCGGCGCTTCAATGCCGTTTCGAAGGTGCGAACCAGATCCTCGGCCTCTTCCTCCACTTCGATATCGGAATCGCGAATGACCCTGAAATGTCCGGAACCGCGAACGATAAAGCCGGGAAATAGCCGGCCGATGAACATGGCAATGACGGATTCGATGGGAATGAGTGCCGTCTTGCTTCCTGCCTTCTGCGGCAGTTCGATGAAACGGCGCAGGCTTTGTGGCATGCGCACCAGCGCGGTCATTTCCTCGGATGTGCGTGAATGTGCTAGATGATAGACCGAGGTATGGCCGAGATTGGGAATGAACGGGAACGGATGCGCGGGATCGATCGACAGGGGCGTGAGGATCGGGAACACCGCCTCCATGAAATGGTCTTCCAGCCATTCACGGTCGGTCTTGGCGAGGTCCTTCTCGCCGACGATGAAAATCTGTTCCTGGATCAGGGCTTTGCGCAGTTCGGCCCAAGCCGATTGCTGGTCTGCCTGCAACAGGCTGACGGCTTCCAGCACCGCTGAAAGCTGCTCGCGCGGCGTCAAACCGTCATCGGAGCGGGTATCGATTCCCTGGCGTACCTGACCAACAATGCCGGCGACGCGAACCATGAAGAACTCATCGAGATTGGTCGCGGAAATCGACAGGAAACGCACGCGCTCCAGCAGCGGATTGCCGGTATTGGCAGATTCCTCGAGAACCCGGCGATTGAATTCCAGCCAGGAAAGCTCACGGTTCATGAAGCGCGCAGGATCGGAAAACACGTCGCTTGCCGGATCGTGTTGCGGCCCGTTGAGAATGCCATGTTCCTCAGCTCTTACAGTCTGGTCCATCAATTCGCCCGGCGTTGTTGGTTTTTCAGCGGATTAACCGTGAAATGTGACAATACTGCAAAACCGCTAAACAAGCGCTAACCTGTTGTAAGCTGCGTTCAGACCATACCCGTCTTCTGCAGCGCAAGGCTCGCCAGGGAGCGTGTGACAGCGCTGCGACGCGCCAGGGCTTCGTGGTCAATCTCCGCTACAAGCGCGCCCGCCGCTCCGAGCGAGCGCTCCATGCGGGTCACCAGATAGTCCACAACTCCCGGATCCACAGCAAGCTGGCGGTCGGCAAACAGTTTGACGATCACCTGTCGCAACAGCGTGTCGTCGGGGGCTGAAATTTCCACCAGAGTGGCGGCACGCAGCCGGGACTGGAGGTCCGGCAATTGCACGCCCCAGTCACTTGGCGGCTCGCGACTGGTCATCAGGCAGTGGCCGCCATGCGCACGCGCATGGTTGAGCAGGTGGAACAGCACCTCGTCCATGACAACATTGCGCGCGATATCCTCGACTACAAAGCAGTATCCACCATCGTTACCGGGCTTCCAGTCGGCGAGTCTTGCGCCGTTCATCATCAGCGCATCAGCCTGTTCGGCCCAGATGCGAGCCATGTGGCTTTTGCCTGTTCCGACCGGGCCATGCAGGATAACGGCATGGGCTGGCCAATCCGGCCAACTGTCGATCAGGTTGACGGCCTGGATGTTGGCCGGCGAAACGATGAGGTCATCGCGCGCTGTGGCGCTGGAAAATGGCAATTCGAGAGGTAGCTGTCTGGGTGCCATGGTCGCGATACGCTGCGTGTTACTCATGTTGGATTGGACCGGACTGGTGTGTCCAACTGGCCACGATGCCGGCTGCCTCACTCCAAACCATGGCCCCTGTATAACTCGCTTGTGAGATAGCGGCCAAGTGCAAAGCGTACAATGACGCCTACCGCCGCCGCGGCGGGCACTGCGACCAGCATTCCGGTGAAACCAAACAGTGAGCCGAAGGCGAACAGCGCGAACATCAGCCAGACGGGATGCAGACCCACACTGCTGCCTACCAGTTTGGGCTGCAGGATATTGCCTTCGAGGAATTGCCCAACGCCAAAGATCACGACGACCACGATAATGGGTATCCATTCGGGCCAGAACTGTACCAGGGCAACACCGACCGACAGGACAAGACCGGTGAGCGAGCCGACATAGGGGATGAACGAGACCAACCCGGCGAACAGTCCGATCAGCAGACCGAAATTCAGCCCTGCTATCGTGAGCGAAATGCCGTAGAACAGCCCGAGTACGAGGCAGAGCGTTCCCTGCCCGCGCACGAAACCGGCCACGGCCCTGTCAATTTCGGAAAACAGTTGATGGATGGTATTGCGGTGATCACGCGGCAGCCAGCTGTCGACTGTCTCAACCATGTTGTCCCAGTCATAGAGCAGGTAAAATGCGACCACCGGTGTGACGACCAATAGCGAGGCGAGGCTGACGATTGCCTTGCCGGAGTTCCACAATTGCCGCATCACGGTGGCAATCCAGCCAGCGGCCTGCTTCACCAGTTCGTTCATGTTGTCCTGGAGCGTCTGGCTTTCTATGCCGATGATCTTCTTGATCCAGGGGCTTTCAGAGGAAGCGACCAGTGACTGCAGGCGGGTGACAAGGTCAGGCATCCGCTCAAGGAAGCCGGCAATCTGGTTGCCCAGTATCGGCACGAAAATCATCAGCGTCACTATGAATATGACCACAAAGAAGAACAGGATGATCACTGTTGCCATCAGGCGCGAAAGCCCCCAACGTTCCAGCAGATCAGCCACAGGATCAAGAAAATAGGCCAGCGCCATCCCGGCAACGAAAGGCAGGAGGATTCCTGCAAACAGCCACAGGAAAAACAGGAACATGCCAAGGGCCAGCAACCAGAAGAATGCCTGGCGGCGGATTTTCTTTTCAGTTTTCTGGTCCATGCGCGGCTCCCGCTGCTCTCGATCAGGCGATATCAGGCTTGATACCAGATGCGACAGGCAAAAGTCAGCCCGCAGTTGCAACAAATGAAATGGCTTACCGGGTGCATGGAACAAGGCCAATCCCTTGCCCGACCCTGTTTTGTCGGCATTTCACTAGTAAAGCCCGGTAAAAGCGCCAATGTGCCGCCAATGACGCCTTGACCAGTTGAAAAGGCCGCAAGGCGCTTGAAGTGCAGTGCCTTGGCGGCGTATTGCCAAGCATCGCAAATGCTACGGGGTTGACACATGGGCGAAGCAGGAAAGAACGGGCTCAGCTATGCCGATGCAGGCGTCGACATCGACGCCGGCACACAACTGGTTGAAGCCATCAAGCCTGCCGTTCGGTCTACCAGGCGTCCCGGTTCCGACACGGAAATCGGCGGCTTTGGCGGATTGTTCGACCTCAAGGCCGCAGGCTACAAGGACCCTGTTCTGGTCGCGGCCAATGATGGTGTCGGCACCAAGCTGATAATCGCCATTGATACCGGCGTCCATGACATGGTCGGGATCGACCTCGTTGCCATGTGTGTCAACGACCTTGTGGTGCAGGGTGCGGAGCCACTGTTCTTTCTCGACTATTTTGCCACCGGCAAATTGCAGGTAGAGGAGGCAAAATCGGTGATCGAAGGCATTGCCAGGGGCTGCCGGATTGCCGGTTGTGCGCTGATCGGCGGTGAAACGGCCGAAATGCCGGGAATGTACAAGGCGGGAGAGTATGACCTTGCCGGCTTTGCCGTCGGTGCTGCCGAACGCGGTTCACTGCTGCCAAGTGCCGATATCTGTGAAGGCGATGTTCTGATCGGACTTGCCTCATCGGGGGTTCATTCCAACGGGTTTTCGCTGGTTCGCCGCATTGTCGAAGTGTCGGGCGCCGATCTTGATGCCCCTGCCCCCTTTGATCACACGCAGAGCCTGGCACGCGCATTGCTGGCGCCCACCCGCATCTATGTGAAACCGATGCTGGCAGCTATCCGCGAGACCGGTGCCGTCAAGGCGATGGCGCACATAACCGGTGGCGGCTTCACTGAAAACATTCCGCGCGTACTTCCCAAACAGCTTTGCGCTGAAATCGACTGCTCAGCACTGAAGGCGCCGGCCGTATTTCAATGGCTGATGCGTTCGGGGGGCGTAAGTGTCAGCGAAATGCTGCGCACCTTCAATTGCGGAACCGGCATGGTCGTTGTCGTTTCAGCCGAAGAGATTGACCGGGTCGAGGCAGTCCTGAAGCGCGAGGGCGAAACGGTTACCCGTATCGGCAGGCTTGCCAAACGCGAGGGTGATGCGGTTGTCTACAAAGGGCAGCTTTCACTGTGAGCGAGAACACATCCGGCACATCAAACGGGAGCCGCAGCCAGATCGACGTTCTGGTTTCGGGTCGCGGAACCAACATGACAGCGCTGATCCAGGCGGCGATGCAGCCAAATTATCCGGCTTTGGTCAAGCGGGTGATCTCCAACCGCCCAGAGGCCAAGGCGCTGGCGGTGGCAGAAGCGGCGGGTATCGAGACACTGGTGATTGACCACAAGCAATTCGCCAGCCGGGAAGAACATGAGACAGCGCTTGGCGAGGCACTCGATGCTGATCGTCCGGATTTCATCTGCCTTGCAGGCTATATGCGCATCCTGACCGGCGGTTTCGTGCGGCGTTATTCCGGCAGGCTGATCAATATCCATCCGAGCCTGCTGCCATCGTTCAAAGGGGTGGACACACATGAGCGGGTACTTGCGTCCGGAATACTCATTCACGGTGCCAGCGTGCATTTCGTAACCGAAGGCGTCGATGACGGGCCCGTGATAGCGCAGGCCGCCGTCCCGGTGTTGAACGATGACACTGTGGATGCCCTTGCCGCACGCGTTTTGGCAGCAGAAAACCGGCTCTACCCCCATGCGCTTTCAATGCTGGCTTCGGGAACAGTTCGATTTTCAGCCGGACGTGCAGTGTTTTCCGCCGTTGCGGCCCATGGCGCGGATGCTGTTCTGTTTTCCCCGGCTTTGCCACAATGAATTACCGCCACGCCTTTCATGCCGGGAACTTTGCCGACGTGTTCAAGCATGTGGTGCTGACCCGCATCATCGAATATCTCAAGCGCAAGGAAGCCGCCTTCCGGGTGATCGACACCCATGCGGGGCGCGGCAATTATGATCTCTCGTCAGTGGAGGCAGCCAAGACTGGCGAATGGATCAACGGCATCGGCAAGATCGCTGCGGCAGGAATTTCCGGCGAAGCCGGTGCACTGCTCGCGCCTTATCTTCATGCTGTGCTGCCCGAAGAAGGCGAGCCATCGTCCTATCCCGGATCCCCCCTGATTGCGCGCCGTCTGTTGCGAAAGCAGGACCGGCTTTCCGCTTTCGAACTGCATCCGGTCGATCACGAAGTGCTGGCACAATTGTTTGCCGGGGACTGGCAGGTCCGCATCAACCTGCTTGATGGCTGGCTGGTGCCGGGTGCGCATCTGCCCCCCAAGGAAAAACGCGGGCTGGTGCTGATCGATCCGCCTTTCGAGATTGCGGGTGAATTCGACCGAATGGTTGATGCGCTGGAAAAATGTGAACGGCGTTGGCCGGGCGGCATCATGATGCTGTGGTATCCGCTCAAGCATGAAAGTGACGTCGAGCGTTTCGCTGCAGATCTTCGCGCCAGCGCCATCCGCGATCTGGTGCGTATCGAACTGCAAGTGCGCGATGCGGCAAATGACAGCGAGCCGGGGCTTGTGGGCTCGGGTCTCGTCATCAAGAATCCGCCATTTGTGCTGCAGCACGAGATGGAAGTCATCCTGCCTTCACTGGTCGATGCAATGGCCCAGGACAAAGGTGCTTCCTGGCGCATGGAGAGACTGACGCAGGAATGATGTTTCCTTGACCGCCAAGGTAAAAGCGGCAATCCTGCCAGCCATTGAATCGGCAGGTGGATGTCCTCCTGCCCTGCCAGCCAACAGGATCGACACCATGATCTTACGCATTGGAAATGCCACGCTTGCAGTGGTTTTGGGCATGATGACGTTTTCCGGGCTTACCGGCTTTGGGGCCACGCCTGCCTCGGCTGACATGGTCTTCAGGCCATTCCAGCAATTCCCCTATTGTGAGGAAGCCAGGGTAGCCGAGCGGATCAAGAATCGCTTCAACTGGGCGCAACGCAAGCACGGTTATTACGGCGTGGAGATTGCCGGCATCGACCGCCAACATGAGAGGCATGTCGCGGCTTTCGGCATGTATCCGATCGAACGGCGCTACTGCAAAGCGCGGGTGGCTCTTTCCAACGGACATTACCAGACGGTTCATTACCGGATCGAAAAGGGCATGGGCCTCGCGGGCACAGGCTGGAATGTCGAGTTCTGCGTTCCCGGGCGTGACCGCTGGCATGTTCATGGCGGTTGGTGCCGTTCGGTGAACCGGTAGGCAATCAACACAGACGAGGGAGAGACCCGATGGTTTTTGGCTCAGTGCCGCAAGTGCAATCAGCACGCCACAGCCGCAGCCAGGGCGTGGCTGACGACATTGATTTCGAAATCAAGGGCATGGAAATGCAATTCGTCGAGGTCGAGCTTGACCCCGGCGAGTCTGCTGTCGCAGAAGCGGGATCAATGATGTTCAAACATCCGGAGATCGAGATGACTTCGGTCTTTGGTGACGGGTCATCGCAGTCCGGCGGATTTCTCGACATGCTGGTTGGTGCGGGAAAACGACTCATTACCGGTGAGAGCCTGTTTACCACCGTTTTTACCCATCATGGCGAAGGCAAGGCCCGGGTCGGCTTCGCTGCGCCTTATCCCGGTCATATCCTGGCGATCAAGCTTGACGAAATCGGCGGGAGGCTGATCTGCCAGAAGGATGCCTTCCTTTGCGCGGCCAAGGGGGTGCAACTCGGCATCTTCTTCCAGAAACGCATCCTGACGGGCCTGTTCGGCGGTGAAGGCTTCATCATGCAGAAGCTCGAAGGCGACGGCTGGGTTTTCGTGCATGTCGGTGGAACAACACTGGTGCGCGATCTGGGACCGGGCGAAGAATTGCATATCGACACCGGTTGTGTGGCAGCGTTCACTGGCAATATCGAAATGGATGTGGTGCGAGCCGGATCGATCAAGTCGATGATCTTCGGCGGCGAAGGCGTGTTCTTTGCCAGGCTGCGCGGCCCTGGCCGGGTCTGGATCCAGTCACTGCCGTTTTCGCGACTTGCAGGGCGAATGCTTGCCGCAGCACCCGGTGCGCGCGGGAAAACCGTTGGTGAAGGCTCCGTATTAGGAACCCTGGGCGACATCATTGGCGGGGACTGACAGGCCCCGCCAATCATTGCGTCAACCGGATCAGAACTTCAGGCCGATACCGAGCTTGAGTGAATGGCTGTTGAGGCTGACATCGCCATTGCCGCCGCCCAGCGAATATTTGCGGGCACCGTAATCCGAATAGTCATATTCAGCACGCGCGGTGATGTTTTCGCTCAGATGGGTTTCAATGCCCGCACCGATTGTCCAGCCAAGATTGATCCTGCTGTCCGAGCCGGTAGGCGTGGTGACACTTGCCTTGGTTCCGGCCAGACCAGCCAGGCCATAGACCATGGAGTTCTCGAAGGCATAGCCCATGCGACCGCGAAGGGAGGCTTCCCAGTCCTGCTCGATATTTACGCCCCCAAAGGAGTTCTCCGCACCTGAAATCCCGCCCATGCCTTCGATGCCGGCAACCCAGTTCTGGTCGAACTGGTAGTTGTAGCCTACATAGCCACCACCGGTCAGGCCATCAATGCCATCCACATCCGGATTGCCGCCAATTCTTGATGCAAGCCAGTTATAACCACCATAAAGGCCGACATAGGCCCCATCCCACAAAAGATTCGTTTGGGACGGCGGCAGCGGGTCAGTGACAGGCTGGGTTTCAATGATGTCGGCAGCAAATGCCCGGCCTTCTGCAAGCCCACCCGTCAGGCTGGCTGCGAGAACCAGCGCTGTGAGCGAAATTCGGTTCAATCCTCGTATTCCACGCATTTTCTTCAACTCCAAACTCGAGACGGTACGCGTAACCAGTTTCCGCCAGCGATTAACTTCCATCATCCGGTTCGGGAGAAACCGGGATCAGGTGTTGAAACCCCGCAGCGATGATTGATGTGTGCATGAAGAATGTGGCCCGGCCTTTGAGAAAAGGCGGCGATACGGTGGCAAATTGCGGAAGCTTTGTGACGTAGCAGGCTGTTGCCGCCTGACAACACTGCGGTTAACCGCAATCCAACTGTTTGGTTGCAGAATGGCTTTCCAATATCCACTTCCTTCCCGTTGAGAGTGTTGGAAAACCCGAAAGCGATGAATTATCTCAAGGCCCTGATACGCGGAATTGTCTGGCTTTTTGCCCCTTTCATCCTGATCGTGATCGGCGCAGGGCTGGTTGTTGCAGGCTTCTGGCTGCAATGGATGTTCCTGGTATGGACGGGAGTGGTGGTCATCGCGGCAGGCATCATCTGGATCGCGGCCTATTTGTCTGACGCCGACATCTTCTGAGCCGGTCACGGCTTACATTCGCTGCCGGGGTCGCTATATAGGAGCGCATGGGTTGCAATTTTCATTTGCGCCTGATTTCCGGATGATGCGAATTCCAGCAATGCGGCTTGCCGCATGACGGGGGCTTTCTTTGATGATGAATTACCTGATGCTCATGGTAGGCCTAATCATCCTGCTTGCTGGTGGCGATTTGCTGGTACGCGGTGCTGTCGGAGTTGCGGAGCGGTTTCGTGTACCGCCGCTGATCATCGGCCTCACCATTGTAGCCCTTGGCACCTCGGCACCGGAACTGATGATCTCGGTCAAGGCGGCACTGGACAATGCGGGGGGGATTGCAATCGGCAATGTGGTTGGCTCCAACATCGCCAATGTGTTTTTGGTGCTGGCATTACCTGCGCTCATCAAGGCAACAGTCTGCCATGAAGACGGGATAGGCAAGAACATATTGGTGATGATCGGGATGACGCTGGTCTTCATGGGCATGCTCGCCAATGGCATCCTGACCCGCTACGATGGTGTCATTCTCTTGATCCTGCTGGGACTTTTCATCTACGACCAGTATCGAAGCGCGGTTGAGCACCGCAATGTCCTTGACCAGGCTTCCGCGACAACAAATGCTTCACATGATGACATACCCGAAAGCCCGAAGAATCCGCTCATCGTGGCAGCCCTGCTGATTGCCGGGTTGGTACTGCTGCCGCTCGGTGCGGATTTCACGGTGAATGGCGCAACCGAAATTGCCCGTACATGGGGCGTTTCCGAAGAGGTCATCGGTCTTACCATCGTTGCGGTCGGCACGTCCCTGCCTGAACTCGCGACCAGCCTGCTTGCCGTGTGGCGCAACAATTCCTCAGTGGCGCTGGGCAATGTGGTTGGATCCAACATCTTCAACATCGGTGCGATCATGGGTATTGCGGCTGCAATTTCGCCGATACCGGTGGCAGATCGCATCATCTCCGTCGACATCTGGATCATGCTGGCATCGGCGGCACTGGTGGCGTTGCTCGCGCACTACAACATCCTGATCGGCAAGAAGATTGCAACCGCCATGCTCGCTGCCTATGGCGCTTACACGGTTCTGGCCTATGTAATGTGACATGAGCAAGAACAAGCCTCCCGGAACGCAGATCCAACGACAGCCCGTGGCCCTTGTAACCGGTGGTGCCAAGCGCATCGGTGCGGCCATGTCCCAGGATCTCGCAAAAGCCGGTTTTGCCGTCGCGTTGCATCACCATGCTTCCGACAGTGCCGCCGAAGCACTGGCCAATGCCATTCGCGAGGAAGGTGGCAGTTGCAAGGTTTTCCAGGCTGACCTGTGCGACAATGTTGAAACGCAGGCGCTGTTTGATGAAGTGGTCGCTGCGTTCGGCCAGGTGGACCTGCTGGTCAACAATGCATCGGTGTTTGAAAATGACGGCGCGACAGCCCCCGACATGGCGTTGTGGGACCGCCATTTTGCCGTGCATCTCAAGGCTCCGGCGATGCTGGCCAGCAAATTTTTCGGGCAGCCAGAGCTGGAAACAGGGCTGGTCGTCAACATCATCGACCAGCGCGTGCTGCGGCTCAATCCGCAATTCTTTTCTTATTCGCTGTCGAAATCCGCCCTGTGGACTGCAACGCAAACCATGGCCCAGGCATATGCACCAAGGCTGCGCGTCAATGCCATTGCGCCAGGGCCGACCCTGCCGAATGAACGACAGAGCCAGGATGATTTCGACCGGCAGGTCGCGGGCCTGATCCTGAAGCGCGGACCACAACTCGACGAATTCGCACGGACCATCCTTTTCCTGTGGCAGACCCCTTCGATTACCGGCCAGATGATCGCGCTCGATGGTGGCCAGCACCTGGCTTGGGAAACACCTGACATTGCCGGCATCCGCGAATAAAGTTCGCAAGAACCGGAATCAGAACGGCCATGACTGCAGATCGATCCAGATGAACAGTGAAACTGAAAAAGCCGTTGCGGCGGAAGCCTTGGCACGGAACGGTGAGGCAGCCAAGGCTGTCATTCCCGAGGCGCCGGGCATCGACTGGGAGGAGACGCTCGACCGCGACTGGCAGGTCGCAGGGTTGAGCGGTGCTGCGCTGATCTCGGAATTCGTCAAGCGGCTTCCCAACTCGCCTGGCGTCTATCGCATGTTCAATACCGGTGGCGATGTCCTTTATGTCGGCAAGGCGAAAAGTTTGAAAAAACGGGTGGCGTCCTATGCCAAGATGGGCGGGCACACCAACCGGATCGCCCGGATGATCCGCGAGACTGCGGCGATGGAGTTCGTACGCACGCATACAGAAACAGAGGCATTGCTGCTGGAAGCCAATCTGATCAAGCGGCTTAGACCACGCTTCAACGTCCTGCTGCGCGATGACAAGAGCTTCCCCTATATCGTGATCACCGATGACCACCGGGCGCCGGGCGTGTTCAAGCATCGCGGGGCGCGCAGCAAGGGGCGCAGCTATTTCGGTCCGTTTGCCAATGCTGGTGCCGTCAACCGCACGATCAATGCGATGCAGAAGGCGTTCCTGGTTCGATCCTGCACGGATTCGATGTTTGAAAGCCGGTCACGGCCGTGCCTGCTGTTCCAGATCAAGCGCTGCGCGGGGCCGTGCACGGACGAGGTGAGCGGCGAGCACTATGCGGGGCTTGTCGCCCAGTCGAAGAAGTTCCTGGCTGGCAAGAGCACTGAAATCCAGGAGCAGCTGTCAGGCCAGATGCAGGCTGCGTCGGAAAACCTCGATTTCGAGACAGCCGCGATATACAGGGACCGCCTTTCAGCACTTTCGCATGTCCAGGCACATCAGGGTATCAATCCGCGCGGGGTTGACGAAGCGGATGTGTTCGCCGTGACCCAGAAAGGTGGCATGACCTGTATCCAGGTCTTTTTCTTCCGCACCGGACAGAACTGGGGCAACAGGGCGTATTTTCCGCGCGCAGACAAATCGTATGAGGCGGGCGAGGTGCTCGGCGCTTTCCTCTCACAATTCTATGACGACAAGCCCTGCCCGCGCCTTGTACTGCTTTCAGAACCGATTGAAGAGATCGAGTTGTTGAGTGAGGCGCTGGCAATCAAGGCAGGACACAAGGTGGAGATTTCCATACCGCAGCGCGGCGAGAAAAAGGAAATGGTGGACCACGTTGTCATGAATGCGCGCGAGGCGCTGGCGCGCAAGATGGCTGAGACTTCGACACAGGCCAGATTGCTCGAAGGCGTCAGGGAAACATTCGGGCTGGAGCGGACTCCGCGGCGCATCGAGGTCTATGACAACTCGCACATCATGGGCACCAATGCCGTTGGCGGGATGATCGTTGCCGGGGCGGACGGCTTCATGAAAAACCAGTATCGCAAGTTCAACATCAAGTCGGAAAAGCTCGTTCCAGGCGACGACTACGGCATGATGAAGGAGATGCTGACCCGGCGGTTCCAGCGGCTCGTGAAGGAAAACGGCCTGCGGGACACTGCAGATGCGGGTGACGAGGAGGAAAACCCCGAAACGCTTGATGGCGATGACAGCCTGCCGCCGTGGCCTGACCTGTTGCTGATTGATGGCGGACAGGGCCAGTTGAATGCCGCGCTCCAGGTAATGGGTGAACTCGGCCTTGAGGGCCAGGTATCACTGGTCGGCATCGCCAAGGGGCCTGACCGGGATGCAGGACGCGAAAAATTCTTCCAGAAAGGCAAGGCATCCTTCATGCTGGCCGAGCGCGATCCGGTACTCTATTTCGTGCAGCGCCTGCGCGACGAGGCACACCGGTTTGCCATCGGCTCGCATCGCGCAAGACGCAAGAAGGAAATGGTTCGCAACCCGCTTGATGAAGTCTCCGGCATCGGGCCCTCACGCAAGCGCGCTCTGCTGCACCATTTCGGCACGGCGAAAGCCGTCAGCCGCGCCGCATTGGCCGATCTCAAGGCAGTCGAAGGAATTTCGGAACAAATGGCGCAGGCGATTTATGACCATTTCCACGAAAATGGATAAACTGCGGGATATTGTCCGCTAATGTTGCCACAATGATTGAAAAACGACCAAAAGACCTGTTTGGTGGGCACGAATATTGAACCGGGCGAATATGACGGAAATGATGATGACGGGCGACACCATCAGCAGCAAGAAAAAGAAGGATGCACACTGGCTGGCGCTTCCCAATATCCTGACTTATGCGCGCATCCTCGCTGTGCCACTGGTGGTCCTGTGCTTCTATCTCGAGGGCAAGCTGCAGTCTTCCGATTTCGCCCGCTGGTCGGCACTCGCCATTTTCATCATTGCAAGCGTCACTGATTTCTTTGACGGATATCTCGCGCGGATATGGGAGCAGACATCGACCATCGGCCGGATGCTGGACCCCATCGCCGACAAGCTGCTGGTTTCCACCTGCCTTCTGCTGCTGGCGGCGGACACCGACCGAACCATTGCAGGCTGGTCGCTATGGGCGGCGATCATCATCCTGTGCCGTGAGATCCTGGTTTCCGGCCTGCGGGAATATCTGGCGGAGCTGAAGGTATCTGTACCCGTCACCCGTATCGCCAAATGGAAGACCACGGTGCAGATGGTTGCGATCGGCCTCCTGCTTGCAGGGCCTGCCGGTGACAAGATCCTGCCCTATACGACCCAGCTTGGAATTGGCATGTTGTGGGTTGCGGCGATCATCACGCTCTATACGGGCTATGACTATTTTCGTGCAGGTCTCAAACATGTGATCGTGGAGTAGCTAAGTGAAACTTGTCTATTTCTCATGGATACGCGAAGGCGTTGGCATGGCTGACGAGGAAGTCGAACTGCCCGCCACGGTCGTGACGGTTGGCGATCTTCTGGCATGGCTGAAATCGCGTGGAGAGGAATTTGGGCATGTGCTTCGACATGACGCCTCGATCCGGGTTGCGATAAACCACGAGCATGTCGATGACCGCAACCAGGCTATCGCCGGAGCAAGGGAAATTGCCCTGTTTCCACCCATGACGGGTGGCTGAAATGGCGCTGGAGCCGGTTGTTCGCATACAGCGGGAAGACTTCGACGTCGCGGAAGAGATTGCGCGGATCAGCCGGGATCAACGTGACATCGGTGCGGTTGTGACTTTTACCGGACTTTGCCGTGATGAAGGCGGCAGCCTTGCCGCACTGGAACTCGAACATTATCCAGGTATGGCGGAAGCCGAGATCATGCGGATCGCCCGACAGGCAATCGAACGCTGGCCATTGAAGGCGCTTGTCGCCGTTCACCGCTTCGGCAAGATTGCACCCGGCGGCAATATCGTGCTGGTTGTTGCTGCTTCTGCACACCGCCAGGCGGCGTTCGAGGCAGCCTCGTTCCTGATGGATTTCCTCAAGACGCGGGCACCGTTGTGGAAAAAGGAACACCTGATCGACGGCAGCGAGGGCAAATGGGTGGATGCCCGCGAGGCCGACAACGAGGCTGCCGAGCGCTGGAAATGATCCCTATTCCGGCCCGAAATCGCGATTCGGGGCAGTGATGTTGAACACTTTGACGCCCTGCTGCGGCATGACCATCTCGAGGCAGTTACCGGGTCCGTCGGTAAACATCCAGGGATGCGTGACAAATGTCGAAACCGAGAACTGTTCGCCGGGATTGAGATTGGCATAATTCACCGGCTGGCCGTCAAAGCCGATCCACATGACTGCGCGATAGCCCTCACTGCGATTGACAAAAGTCATGGTAACAGGAATGTCGGAACGCTGGGACCGATTGCTGCCAAGTGTCTCGCAGCTTGCCCAGCGCGGATCAAATGGCTGCGATGGCTGTGGTTGGGTTGGCTGCGTGCCCTGGACCAGGCCACCGCCCTGCCCTCCATAGAACATGCATTCATCGAGAAACTGGTTGATGGCCCTGCTCGACCCGGAAAGTCCGAGCGTGACAAACTGGCCACCATTGACCGAATAGGAAATATCGGACATGCGCTTGAGCGCGGACCAGAGCGGGTCCTCGAAAGGCAGATCCATGCGCACGCCATACAAGCCTTCTTCCGACTGTGGAATATCGACCACGGCTGGATAGATGGTGTTGAAGCCTTCGCCGAGGAAACGAACCTGGACAAAATCGCCGTTTGCAGCATTGCCGAAATTAGCGCTGAACTTCACCGCCACAGAAGTGGCCGAGGAACGGGCATTGCAATAACCCTCCACCAGCACATTGTCCGTTTCAGGGACCGAGTAGCGAAGAAGCGATGCGGTGACGCCTCGTTCTGCCTCATCGGTGAACTGGACGGATGACCACTGGAAGCCATCGGGGTTCTGTGCCGAAGCAGGCGCTGAATTGACGGCGAGCACAAGGACGGCGGCAAACAATGCGGATAGTCTGGGGCGCATGGAACAGTCTCCTTCAGTTTCCGCTTCTGGTTATCGGTCGAGCACACAGCTGTCTTCAATGCCGTTGAAGTTCAAATAGGCCTGCCTGCCCTTGGCGTGCAATTGGTAGCTGCCACTATCGAACAGGTTGCCGGAACCTGAAACAACCTGCGGCAGCCGGACTTCAGGCAGACTGTCATGGCTGGCAAAAGCTGTAAACCGGCCATTGATCTCTTCGAAACGGACGATCAGCGGAATGCCATCATTGCAACTGTATTGGCTGATCGTCACGCGTGGCGGATTTTGTGAAACCACACCGGTGCGACCCGTCTCCATCGCGGTGACGAGATAGAGGTCGCGGAACTGGCCGCCGCGCTCGGCATAGTGGATCTTGCGTGTATTGATGCCGATGGCAATCTGGACATTGCGGGAGGCATCGTTGAGGTAGACGAAATTCGCATCGGTGCCGGTCTGGACAAAATTGAAAATCGAGCCGTTGTCGCCCTGCTCCATCCAGGTATTGCCGTTGACACGGACAAATTTTCCACCTGGGAAATAGGCCGTTGCAATGTTGGATGTCGTTATCCGGGTACTGACCTGAACCAGATCCGGACTTGCCTGTGGAGCAGCAGCGCCTGCGATACGGGTCAGCGCGTTGGCGCAGGATGATGCGGTTGCTATGGTTGCAAGCGCCAGGATTGTAAGTGCGGCAGTGCGCAGTGGCTTGATGTTCATTTTGGTGTTTCCTGTCTGTTGGTTCGTATGTTTCGAACCGGCACGTGGGCCGCTTCCGTTAAACAACAGATAGGGGTAACGGTGTGTACTGGATGCGTGAAAATGCACACCAAGGCGGGTGGGCTCAGACAGCCAGCGACGCTCCTGAAACCGCAGCGAAATGGCAGGCGGAAGCCAACAATACACAAACATGCCAGATCGCGTTCTGGAAACGCAGGCTCTCCCACATGTGGAAGACGACGCCGAGCGTGTAGATGACGCCACCGGTCACAATGAGGACCGAAACAGCCAGGGGCAATGTTGTGAAGATCGGCCAGACGAGCAGCAGGCTCGCCCAACCGAGAGGCAGATAGAGCGCGACGGATATGCGCTCGAAACGCGGCCCCAGCGCCAGTTTGGCTATGGCACCGGCGAGTGCTGCAACCCAGACCAGCGCCAATACAACATAAGCGAAGATGCTGCCCAGAATGACCGCGAGCGGGGTATAGGTACCGGCTATCTTGATGAATATCGCCGCCTGGTCAAAGCGCTTGAGCACCGGTTTCCAGTCGAGATGCGGAACCAGGTGATAGGCAGCTGAAACCATGAAAAGTGTAATGATCGCTGCGCCATAGACCGCGAGACTGATACTGGTTCCGATGCTGACGCGGGGAATGGCGAAGGCCAGCAACAATGGCACTGCGACCAGGCTCGAACCGATACCGATTCCATGCACGATCGCATCGGCAATGCGTTCATTGGTCGAAATTTCCCGTGCTGTACCAGTCATTATTCACACTCCGTCACACGGCCTCCAAAAACATGCAAACAGCTTTTTCATCACTTGGGAAGTCTGTCACACGGGTATTGTGTTCAGGTTAAGGCCGGTTACGAAAGATCAAGGCCATTGGATCGCCGGGTGGCAATGAGCAGCGCCACGAGGACGCAATAAGTGGCCGCATCGCGCCAGACCAGCGGGAACCATCCGTCCCACATCGCTTCGAACAGGCCGATAGCCAGCCCTCCGGCGGCGGCGGCTGGGGGCGAGGACAGTCCGCCGAGCGAAGTAAGGAACAGGATCTTTACGGCGAAGCTGATTCCGGTTCCAAAATCCATGTTGCCGTAGTGCCAGGATGCGAGCACGCCTGCGAGTGCAGCAATAGCGGCAGCGCTGGTCATGGCCGTGAGAAAGACCTTGCGCGCGTCAACGCCCATGAGGCTTGCGGCGAACTCGTCCTGGCTCACGGCTTGCCAGTATCGACCTGCGCGGGAATATCCCAGGAATGCCGAGCCGGCGCCGATGACACCAAGGGAAACTGCGGTTACCAGCAATTTCAAGGGCGTGGTCGTGACGGTAAATCCGCTGGCACCGAGCTGCCAACCGATGCCCCCCAGATCAATGACCGAATTGAGAAATGGCGACAGCCAGGGCGACCAGTTTCCTGAGGCGAGCCTGACCGATTCCATCAACACGATGAGCACGGCGAAGGATGCGGCAATGGTCATGTTGGGCGACGCCTTGGGCAAGGGCTCAATGACATTGCGCGCCAGGAAATGGGCGATGAAAGCCGTATAGGCGAGTGCTGCGACTGCACCCAATGCCAGAGCCGCGGGATAGACCAGTAGCAGGGTGTTCCATCCAAAGGCGGTGAAGAAGACGGCAATCTGGCCGGCGAATGCAAACAGCGCACCATGGGTAAAACTCGCCCGCTTCAAAATGCCGTGGGAAATGGCGTAGCCAAAGGCCAGCAGCGCATAAAGCGCGCCCAACTGGACCCCGTTGACAATCTGCTGAGCAAAATAGGCCATTGCACCCACCGCTTAACAGGTACATTATAACCATCTATTTAACGAACACCAGTTAGGCTCTCATGAATTTTGAATGGACCCAACACCGTTTCTCCGGTGGCGTACTCGCCTTTGATGCGGCGAATACGGTTGTCCTGCGGCATGACCCCGACAAGCGAATTGACCGGATTGCCACACCGGCGGACCTTGCCGGTTTCGCGCTGGCTGCCAGTCGATTTTGTCACGAGACCGAACCGGGCGCTTCATTCCTCCCTTGCCCGACAACAGCCTTCACGGATTTTGTGGAAATGCGTGAGCGGATTGACACGCATTTCCGGGCGATAGCGGTAAGCGGCAAAAGCGGATTGGAAACGCTTGCACCGCTAATCTCGCAAGCAGGTCTTGTGCTTGAAAAAGAGGACGTTGAGCCGCTGAGGCTGGATGCAGCAATGGCGCTTTCGGCCATGCGGCTGGCGATGGAGATCAGCGCCTCGCCCGCGCTCGCCGCACGCGTCAAACTTTGCGCCAATTGCGGCTGGCTCTTGCTCGACAAGAGCCGCAATCGCAGTCGCACCTGGTGCGACATGGCTGTGTGTGGAAACCGTGAAAAGGCGAAACGGCATTATTACCGGAGCCAAAGGGGCGCAAACACATGAAAATCATGTTGCGCGTGATGCTTGTCGCAGCACTTGTGGGTGGTTGCCAGCGCGAGGTGCAGACCGGACCTTTCGAGATTTCCGGCAGATTGTTTGTTTTCAACTACCGGATTTCGCAGGCGAGCTATCTCCTCACCTTGAAGCGCATCGCGCCAATCGCGGAGGGGATGCAGGTACGGGCGAAGTTTGAGAACCCGGCTGGCGGGCCCGTTCTGGAGATCAATCAGAAAGTCTTTCCCGCGCAGGAGAAAGTGGTTCTTGAAAGCCCGCCGCTTGCCTGTGTGCGCAAGGATCGGCCCTATTCAGTTACCATCACCGTGTTGAGTGAAAACGGGGAAACGGTACAGGAATTGCAGGCCAGCGTGACGTCTGATCTCGACCAGTCAATCCTGCCGGCAAAACCGATGGTCAGCGGACCGGCTTATCAGCGCAACCAGGACGCATTCGACAGTGAAGGAAATCCGGTTGCGGGAAGCATGGAAGGTTGCCCCGCGCACTGACCGGTCTCAAACGACTGTCAGGATTTGCGTGAGCGGCTTCTTGATCCGGGCGACAGCAGGCACGGTGGCATTTGTTGCCGCGTGTCCGGTGGCGATGATCATCACCGGTTTTTCGGACGCAGGCCTTTTCAGCAATTCATTGAGGAATTTCATCGGATTGGGCGTGTGGGTGAGTGCTGAAAGCCCGGCATTGTGCAGGGCGGCGATCAGGAAACCGGTTGCGATGCCCACGCTTTCGGGCACGTAATAGTTCTTGTAACGAGTGCCGTCCGCGAATTCGCCATAGCGCTGGGCAAAGACGACAATGAGCCATGGCGCATCCTCGAGATGCGGCTTGTCGGGACCGGTACCGATGGGGGCCAGCGCTTTCAACCATTCGTCGCCCGCGCCGCCGTCATAAAAGGCAACCTCTTCTTCTTCGGCCGCCTTGCGAATTGCTGCCTTGGTCGCCGCATCGCGGATCGCCACGAAATGCCAGGGCTGGTGGTTGGCACCAGACGGGGCGGTTCCCGCCGTTGCAATGCAATCCTCGACAAGTTTCAGCGGAATATCCGTCGTTGCGAATTCCCGAACTGTATGGCGCTTGCGCATATAAGTGAGAAAGGCTGCCGCGCGCGCCAGCGCTTCTTCTTCCGACAGGGCAACAAGGTCCGGCAGGGGAACGGCCTGATAGGACAGATTGTCTTTGGAAAACACCGGTGATCCTCCCTCAACAAACAAGGCCGGAGCTCGCGCCCCGGCCATGAAACACCTTCATCGGGTCCGGCTTCAGCCGACGACTTCGGTCCCTGAAAACCAGTAGGCGATTTCTTCGGCAGCCGTTTCCGGCGCGTCAGAACCATGGACCGAGTTTTCGCCGATGGAAAGTGCGAAAGTCTTGCGGATGGTGCCTTCATCCGCATTGGCTGGATTGGTTGCGCCCATGACTTCACGGTTCTTCAGGATGGCGTTTTCGCCTTCCAGAACCTGGACTACCGTGGGGCCGGAAGACATGAATTCACACAATTCGCCAAAGAAGGGGCGATCCTTGTGCACGGCATAGAAGCCCTGTGCTTCACGCAGGCTCATCCAGACGCGGCGCGACGCAACGACGCGAAGACCTGCGTCTTCAAGCATCTTGGTGATGGCACCGGTCAGGTTGCGCTTGGTGGCGTCCGGCTTGATCATGGAAAAGGTACGTTCGATGGCCATTGTGAATCCTCTGGTCCGTTGTCATGAAAATTGTGCGGCGCCGCGAGAGGTCCCGCAGCGCCGTTTCGCGTGCGCTATAGCGCGTTTGCGTGAAAAACAAAAGCCTGGATGGAATGCCTGTCGATGTATCAGGCATTTGCCTCTGGTGTGGAGCGGGCAAGGCCGTCATGCAGGTCGAGCATGCGCTCGACCCATTCAAGCACCGGCTCACCCTTCGGGATCATCGCGAGGCCCGAACAGACTCTAAGCCACTGGAATGCACCAAAGGCGACATAGTCGGCAAAGGCCGGTTCGCTGCCACCAAGATAGGGTTGGCTGGCGAGCATGGTTCGCAAGGGTTCGAGCCGGTTGAGGAGGTCAGGGATGCTGGCTTCGCGGTTTGCAACAATGTTTTCCAAAGTATCGCCATAGCGCGCTTCCCGCGCTGTGCGGAAATAGGCCTGGTCAACAGGATCCAGCATGGCGTGGATATCCATGAGTGCCCAGTTGCGGACCCATGAATGCAGTTGCGTGTTGGTCCATGCTTCAACGAAGCGCGTCAGGGCCACCCCACCCCCGCCGTGAAAGAGGTGTTTGCCGGTGTCGGGAAAAGTGTCGCGCAGGTAATGCGCGATCAACATCGAATCCACCACCAGCTTGCTGTCATGGGTGATGGCGGGCAGCGTCTTGACCCGACCAACTTCGATTTGAGGAATCCCGGTAAAACGCACGGGAACGCGCTCGGCCTCCAGCCCCTTGTGGGCAAGCGCCATGCGGATTTTCCAGCAATGCGGCGAGAAGGGTAGTGCCGGATCGCTGCCGACAAGATCGTAGAACCTGATTGCCATTTGAACCCTCCATAACAAACACCAGCCGAGCTGTAGCACGGATTTCATGACAGGAAAGATGTCAGGAGTTGCCTTGCCGAGGTCGGGCCCCATTGCTGTGGCGCAACATCGAAGCATAATCCTGCGCTCCCCCTTGCCCTTTTTTGCGGGCTGACGCAAAAGGCGCGCATGCTGGCCATTACCGATCTCACCATCCGCATTGCAGGGCGCCTTCTCATTGAGGGCGCGAGCGTTACTGTTCCTACCGGTGCGAAAGCCGGGCTTGTCGGCCGCAACGGCACCGGCAAGACGACGCTTTATCGTGCCATCACTGGAGAACTGACGCCCGATACCGGAACCGTGACCATTCCCAAGGGGCTGAAGATCGGCCAGGTAGCGCAAGAAGCGCCTGGCACGGAAGACAGCCTGATCGATATCGTTCTTTCCGCTGACAAGGAGCGCGCCGAGTTGCTGGCGCGAGCCGAAACAGAGATTGACCCCGAAGCGATTTCCGACATTCACATGCGCCTTGCAGACATTGACGCGCATTCCGGCGAGGCACGCGCTGGCGCCATCCTGTCAGGTCTGGGATTTTCCGCAGAGGAACAATTGCGGCCAGCGTCCAGTTTCTCCGGTGGCTGGCGCATGCGCGTCGCACTCGCTGCGGTGCTGTTTTCGCGGCCAGACATCCTGCTGCTCGACGAACCGACCAACTATCTCGACCTCGAAGGCACGTTGTGGCTGGAAAACTTCGTTGCGCGTTATCCGGGCACGGTTCTGATCATCAGCCATGACCGTGACCTTCTCAACAAGGCGGTCAATTCCATCCTGCATCTTGAGCACAAGAAGCTGACCTTCTATCGAGGCAATTACGACAATTTCGAGCGCCAGCGCGCTGAAAAGCTGATGCAGCAGGAAAAGGCGCGCGAAAAGCAGGACGCCAGACGCAAGCACATGCAGGCCTTTGTCGACCGGTTCCGCGCCCAGGCTACCAAGGCACGACAGGCGCAAAGCCGCATCAAGGCACTTGAGCGCATGGCGCCGATCGCAGCCTTCACTGAGGAACGCTCGGCACCGATCCGTTTTCCCGAACCGGAAAAGAAGCTCGCCTCGCCCATCATCCGGCTCGAGGGGGTTGAGGCCGGTTACAGTTCCGACACGCCGATACTGCGCCGGCTGGACCTGCGGATCGACCAGGATGACCGTATTGGCCTCCTCGGCTCGAACGGCAATGGCAAATCCACCTTTGCCAAGCTGATCGCCAACCGGCTGGAATTCGTGTCCGGCGAAACGGTAAAGGCGCAGCAATTGAAAGTGGCGATGTTTGCCCAACACCAGCTTGACGACCTGCGCCCGGAGGAAACGCCTGTTGATCATGTGCGCCAGCTGATGCCGGGTGCGGCTGAATCCAAGGTGCGCGCGCGCGTTGCGCAAATGGGGCTGGATACCGCCCGCATGGACACCAAGGCAAAGGATCTTTCGGGTGGTGAGAAGGCGCGATTGCTGCTCGGGCTGATTTCCTTTGACGGACCGAACCTGCTGATCCTCGACGAACCGACCAACCATCTCGATATCGATTCACGCGATGCACTGATGATGGCACTGAACGACTATTCGGGCGCCGTCATCATCATCAGCCATGACCGGCACCTGATCGAGGCAACGGTTGACCGGTTATGGCTTGTTCGCGACGGTAGTGTTCATCCCTATGATGGCGACATCGAGGATTACCGGACTGAAGTCCTGACTGGCAAACGCCCGGTACCCAAGGCAGAGAAGGTGGATCTTCCTCCGCAAAAACCTGCCGCCGAACGGCGCAAGGATGCTGCCGAACGCAGGCGGGAAATGGAGCCACTGAAGAAACAGATCAGGGATGCGGAAAACCAGATGGCGCGGCTGCAAAAACAGATTGCCGATCTGGACGTCGAACTTGCTCGCCCCGAACTGTACGAAAAAGACCCAGGCAAGGCGGCAAGGCTGGCGCAGGACAGGGCGAGTGCTGAAAAACGGCTGACAAACATCGAGGAAGAATGGCTGTCGATGAGCGACCGCTATGAAAAGGCTGTGGCCTGACCCTTGAAATAATGCGCCAGGCACAGATTGCTGAAGTTTGCAAACAGGCGTAATTTTGGGGCGGGGCTATTTGCTGCGAGGAATTTCTATGCGCGTGCTGCTTCTGGCCAGTGTCTCCTTATCGCTGGTGTTGTTCCTTTTTTCCAGTGTCAATGCCGATCCCCTGGATGACTGCCTCTCTGCAACGACCGAAGATCCGGTCGAGGCCTGCTCAACCGTAATTGATGACGCCAAGACAGCGCAGGATGCACTGATCAGGGCGTTGCTCAGGCGAGGCAACAGCTATCTTGACCAGGACGATCCGGAATCAGCGATGGCCGATTTCGATTCCGTGGTGGAGAAGGAACCGGTCAATGCCGCTGCCTGGCGAGGCAAGGCCCAGGCGGCCTATGACAATGGCGACAGCGATGCGGCGCTCGAAGATGTGAACAAGGCAATCGCGCTGGATGGCAACGACGCCGCGGCATTCGAACTGCGCGGTGACGTGCATTTCGATGCCGAGGACTACGCCGAAGCCATTGCCGATTACGAAAAGGCCGGCAGTATCAATCCCGGTCGTGCCGACATCTGGCGCAGCCTTGCGGATGCACATTCAGAGCTGGGTGAATATCTCAAATCGACCGATTATTACACTCTGGCAATTGGCCTCGAGCCCGAAAATGGGGATCTCTACAACAATCGCGGCTATGATTTCCTGAACGCGAAAGACTATGAAAAGGCACGGGCTGACTTTGAAAAAGCACTGTCGCTAAGCCCTGACGATCCGTTGTTCCATCGCAATCTCGCCGACACGCTGAGCGAGCTCAAGCAATATGACGAGGCGCTGAAGGAATATGAAGCTGCCATTTCCTTCGATCCGAATGATGCAGCCATCTTCACCAATCGTGCTTTCCTGTACATGCAGAAGCAGGACTGGGCCTTGGCAAAGACCGATCTCGACAAGGCCATTGAACTTGATGATTCCGACCCGATTGCCTGGAGCAACCGGTCTGAAACCCGCTTCGAACTCAAGGATATGGATGGTGCTCTCGCTGATGCCGAACAGGCTCTTGCCATCGACGAGGAGGAAAGCGACGCCTGGTTCAACAAGGCGCAAGTACTTGAGACACAAGGAAAACTGGCAGATGCGCTGACAGCTTATCGCACTGCCGTCGACAAGGACAACCTGCCGGAAGTCAGGGTTCCGCTTGCAAGGCAGAAAATCGCCGATCTCGAAGCCAAGCTGAAGGGTTAGAGGCCTTTCACGGCTTCAGTTTCGTCCCCAACGCGACGCTTTCTTCGCTGGCCTGTTCGGTGACGACCGGTTTCGCCTAGCAATGGATGAAAACAGCAGCAATGCCAAACCAAGCCCGATAGCCCCGAAGCCGGTATCGCGGATGCGGTTGTCCGGAATTTCGATATTCGAACGCACAACTGCATCAACCGTTGAATAGTTGATGTCGGTGGTCTCCGCCGAGCGCACAAAGACGATATAGTCGCCATCATCTGCGATCGAAAACGGCGGTGTTACCAGGCTCGAACGACGAACAGGCTGTTCGCTGCCGCCCAGTTTTGGCACGGTGAGATCGAACTCACCTTCCATGACGGTTTTGCCGCCATGAGCGAGCGAAACCTGCAGGGCGGTTGTGGCCGAAAGAAGTTTCAGCCCTGGCAGGAATTCAGCCTCTATCACCAGCCGCATGGGATTGTGACGCTTTGAAAGAGCAATCTTCTGGGCACGCCATCCCTGCTGCCAACCGCCGTCCTTGCGGTCAAACACCGC
Source organism: Nitratireductor sp. (assembly GCA_041397525.1). Lineage (GTDB taxonomy): Bacteria > Pseudomonadota > Alphaproteobacteria > Rhizobiales > Rhizobiaceae > BOKV01. The sequence goes on along the minus strand of JAWKWL010000005.1, from coordinate 239,483 downwards.
GACGCGTGCCAGTTCACCACCGGAATTGCGCTCGATCAGCGAAGGCGCAAAGAAACCGGCACCGATACCGGCAATGATGAGAAGTACACCAGCGGCACGTAACATTTCAGGCCTGCTCCGTTTTTTGCCAGATACAGAACCAGTGCGGAATCCGGCGGTCTGGCCGCACCAGTTCGAAGGAGTTTCGGGAAACCAGTCTGAAGCCATGGCCGGAAAAGCCCATGGCCTCGCTTTCCTGCAACGGCCAGGGCGGGCCGGAAGTCCCGGTCCCGTCATGACGGATGCGGGTGTAGACTATAAGTGTACCGCCCGGTGCCACCAGGTCTGCAATTGCCGCCATCATGCTTGCCAGCATCTGTGGCGGAACCGCCTGCAGGGTATAGCACTCATGTACCAGATCGAAGCCGCCTTTCCAGCCGGAAGGAGGGTTGAAAATATCGGCAACATGATAGTCGACACCGCTCTGCGGAAAGCGCTGCCTCGCCCAGGCAATTGCCTTTTCAGCGAGATCGAAGGCAGTGGTGCGATAGCCTGCTGCGGCCAGGGCTTCCGCATTGTCGCCAAGGCCGCAGGCAATGTCGATTGCCCGCCTGCCATTGCCCGGATTTGCAGCAAGCCACTTTTCGAGCTGCGGTTTTGGCTTCAAATCAGCCCAGGGCACACCAGCCGCATCTCCTTCTGCCATGGCGTAAACCGCATTGAAAAACGCATACCGGTCTCCGCCGTCGATCATATGCCTGTCGAGTGGGTCAATGCGCTGTTTCATGGCTTCGCGGCGTTGCCGGAAGGCTTCGCCATCCTCCGCGCCACTCATGCCATTTTCTCCCACCGGCCTTCAGGGCTTTGCCGCCAATAGGTTACATCATGCCCGGCAGCCTTCTCGGATTTCCAGCGCGTTCTGGCATGTTCCAGTGCTGTATTGTCGTGCCCGTCGAAAATATAGACACCGCGCTGGTAGTCGGCGAGATCGGGCGGCGTCGCGCCGTCGACCATGAAGCGGATGGCAGCATTGTTGGGGTTGTCCTCAAGCTCCGTCAGCCAGACCGGCTGTTCGGATTCACTACCATCCCGAATGCAGGAATGGGCGACAAAGCTTTCGTCGGAAAAGGTCCACAAATGCGCATCCAGCGCCTCGACCCGCTCGCGCGAACCGGCCTGCACAACGACGCGCCAGCCACGCTCAAGGCTGCGCTCGACGAGACCCGGCAAGGTCTGCTCAAGCGTGCGTTCGGTGAGGTGGTAAAACAGGACTTCGGCCATTGCCGCGCTTCATCCGCCCCCTATTCGTAATTGTTGGCGACAAGCCGGTCGAGCAGGCGAACGCCATAGCCCGACCCCCAGGACTGGCTGTATTCGTTCTTCGGTGAGCCCATCGCCGTGCCGGCAATATCGAGGTGTGCCCAAGGCACATCATTGACGAAGCGCTGCAGGAACTGGGCAGCAGTGATCGATCCACCGAAACGGCCGCCGACATTCTTCATGTCGGCAAACTTGGAATCAATCAGCTTGTCATAGTCCGGCCCCATCGGCATGCGCCAGACCCGCTCGTCGGTGTCGAGGCCGGCCTTGGTCAGATTGGCCGACAATTCATCATTGTTGGAGAAGAGCCCCGCATGGGTCTGGCCGAGCGCGATCATGATGGCACCCGTCAGGGTCGCCAGGTTGATCATGAATTTCGGCTTGAACTGCTCCTGGCAATACCACAATGCATCTGCAAGCACGAGGCGACCTTCGGCGTCAGTGTTGATGACCTCGATTGTCTGGCCCGACATCGAGGTAACGATATCGCCAGGTCGCTGGGCATTGCCGTCCGGCATGTTCTCGACGAGACCGATAATGCCTATGACATTGGCCCTGGCCTTGCGGGCGGCAAGGGCATGCATCAGGCCGGTAACGGCTGCAGCCCCGCCCATGTCACCCTTCATGTCTTCCATGCCGGCTGCCGGCTTGATCGAGATACCACCGGTGTCGAACACAACACCCTTGCCGACGAAGGCAACCGGCTGGTCCTTTGCCTTGCCGCCATTCCATTTCATCACGACGAGGCGTGGCGGGCGAACCGAACCTTGCGCGACGCCCAGCAGAGCGCCCATCTTGAGTTTGCGCAGTGCCTTTTCCTCAAGAACCTCAACCTCAACCCCCAGTTTTTCCAGCGCTTTTGCCCGTTCGGCAAATTCCACCGGCCCAAGAATATTTGCCGGTTCGTTGACAAGGTCACGGGCAGTGATGACACCGTCAGTGACACCGTCAAGCGGCTTGAATGCCTTTTTGGCAGCCGCATGCACCCCGGCAGCAATGATGATGCGCGAAAGCTTGGCTTCCTTGCGATCCTTGGTCTTGTAGGTGTCGAAGTCATAGGACCGCAATTTGGCACCGGCGGCGATTGTAGCCAGTGCTTCCGCAGAAATACCTGCTGCATCGCCATCGACGAGCACGGTCGCCTGGGGCGACTTCGAAGTGCCTGCCTGGATCTTGCCACCGATCTTGAGCCAGTCTGCCTCGCTGTTTGCAGAGATGTCGCCAATGCCGACAAGAAGCAGGCAGTCAATGCCGTTTGCCGGCGCCATGATCTCCACGGTCGAGGCATGTTTGCCGGTGAATCCGGCGATCTTCATTGCCCGGGAAATGCGGCCATCGCCATCAAGTTCCGCTGCGATCGGCGGAACGCCACCATCGGCTGGTATCAATAGGACGAGTGCACCCTCACCCGGCAGCGCCGGTTTTGCAAACTGGATGGCAGGTTGTTTGGCCATTGGATTTCCCTGAAATTGTACGGTTGCCACAGGCGACAGATTCGTCACCGCATTCAAACAATCCGTTTAGCGTTTTTATCGGGCGATGTCTCCCCATGCTGCCCGGGGTCATGGCAGCTTTGGGCCATGCCGAAAGTCTGTTTTGGGCGAGCTTCTCCGGTTTCGCAGTTGCGATGCTGCAACAGACCGGAAAAAAGGCGTTAAATCCCTGTTTACCTTGTCGTTTCGTCCATTTTTAGCCATTTCCTGACAGACTGCTTAATGGGATGGTAACCATGCAGCAACGGCGCCCCTGAATTGGCGTGCGCAGATCAGCATTGTGCAGGTCAAGGCAGAGGTGGAGCCTTCAAATTGCCGCAAGGCCAGTGCACCAGAATGTCGTTGCGGTATGAAACAGGTTTTCGCAAACAACGGCGTTTGCGACCAGAACGGCTCAGTATGGCGAGCCAAGAACGGGGATAGCGACCAGAAACATGAGCGCCGGAAACACCAATAGATGAAGCTGATCGAGCGGTATATCTTCAAGCGCGCCGGTGCTGCAGCGCTGATTACGCTCGGCTCGCTGGCTGGTGTCGTCTGGATTATCCAGGCGCTGAAGGAGCTCGATGTCATCACCAATAACGGTCAGACCATTCTTACTTATCTGGCCTTGACCACCCTGGCGATCCCGATGCTTTTGCTTGCCGTCATTCCGATCGGCCTGCTTCTTGCGACGGTGTTCACCGTTAACACCATGAACGGCAATTCCGAACTGGTGGTGATAAACGCCAGCGGCGCTTCCAGCTGGGTTCTGGCGAAGCCGCTGCTCATCCTTGCCTTGCTTTGCAGCCTTTTCACTGGCCTTGTCGGCCATTTTGTATCGCCATGGAGCCTTGTCACACTCAAGGTTTTTGCAACCGAAATGCGGGCCGACCTCGTTTCCCTCCTGGTACGAGAAGGCGAATTCACCACTATCGAGGAAGGGTTGGTCTTCCACGTTGCCAAGCGAGAAGCGGCCGGCGTGCTGTCGGGCATCCTGATTTCCGACGAGCGCGAAGCAGGCAAATCGGTGATCTTCACGGCGAGCAAGGGCCATGTCAGCAAACAGGATGGCGGCGCATATCTGCTGTTGCGGGAAGGTGAAATTCAGCAACGTGATGCCAAAAGCGATGGCGTGACGATCATCAAGTATGACAGCTATCTTTTTGACTTGTCGACTTTTGCACGAAAGCTCCAGGTCAGTGATCTTCGTCCGAAGGAACGGACCACGCCGGAATTGCTCAATCCCGATCCCAACGATCCCTATTACAAGGAAAGGCCCGGCCTTTACCGGTCCCAGATCCACGAACGGTTCTCGGAAATGCTGTGGCCGTTTGCCTATGTGATACTGATGCTTGCCTATGCCGGGCAGGCACGTTCCAGCAGGCAAGGGCATGGTTCGGCCATTGGCGCCGCGATGCTGACAGTGACTTTCCTGCGCGGTATGGCTTTTTCAGCTGTCAGTGCTTCCAAGGCGGACGCATCAGCAGTCTGGGTGATTTATCTGCTGCCGATGATTGCCATTGTCGTTGGCGGGTATTTCCTTGTGCTGAACCGGCCGGTAGCCCTGCCTCCCGAATGGCAGAAACGCATCGATGCAAACAATCTGGCACTCAGCAACCGCGTCATGGAACTGCGTGAAAGATACGCGACCTGGCGCAGGAAATCTGCGAGGCTGGGCGCATGATCGGAAGGACGTTGTTCGGCTACATCGCGATACGTTTTACCAAGACAGTGGCTGCGATGATGATTTCGCTGCTGCTGCTGATCGTGGTTATCGACTTTGTCGAACAATTGCGCAAGGCGTCAGAGTTGAGCGATGTCACGCTGTGGTCGTTGCTTCAACTTTCCATGCTCAAGGCGCCCGTTTTCCTGGACAAAGCCTTTCCGTTTGGCTGCCTTTTTGCTGCGATGATCACCCTGACCCAGCTTAACCTCAAGATGGAGCTCGTCGTTGCACGGGCAGCAGGGGTGTCTGCGTGGCAATTCCTGATGCCGGTGAGTGCCGCAGCGATCATCATCGGGCTGTTTGCAGCTTTCATCTACAATCCGCTTGCCGTTACCTCGTTCGAAAAGAGCAAGGAAGTCGAGGTCCGGATATTCGACAGGAGCGCGCGCCAGACCAATGCGGAAGTGTCCGGCTACTGGATGAAACAGGAAGAGCACGACGGCAGCAGCATTATCAATGCCCGTATAGCCCGCAACAAGGGCACAATCCTCGATGATGTCAAAATCATTCGCTTTGATCCTGAAGGGCACATCATCGAGCGCATCGATGCGGAGACAGCGGTTTATTCGGGAGTTTCGTGGGTCTTGACCAATTCCGTTGTCACACGCGAATCCGAAGTGGCGGAGCGCAAGGATACCCTCATCGTGCCGACCAACCTGACGCGCGACATCCTCGCAGGTGTTACGGCAAGTGCCGATTCGATTCCGGTCTGGGAGCTGCGCCAGATGGCTGGCAAGGCGACGTTGGCCGGCGGCAATCCGAACCCGTATCTCGTGCAATTTCATGGACTTTTGGCGCTCCCGGTGTTTCTGGTGGCGATGGTGATGATTGCTGCGACGGTAACGTTAAGGTTTGTGCGATTTGGGCAGATCGGCAGGCTGATTTTGGGTGGCATCTTGTCCGGCTTCGTGCTTTATACGGTCACTAAATTGGTAACTTCCTTGGGGAGCAACGGGATCGTTCCACCTTTCGTGGCGGCATGGTCTCCTTCAGTCGTGGCAATTCTTTTCGGAACCAGCATATTGCTCCACCAGGAGGACGGCTGATGGGCCTGTTTCTCCCGTTTTGTCGAGCGTCAACGTCGGGCACCTCACGCCCGGCGGCTGGCTTGCGCCGCCTGGCCATCCTTGCCGTTGTTGCAAGTGCGACCGGTTTGATTGCGACGTCATCAGCGCTGGCGCAATCTGGCAGCACAAATTCGGCAACTGGCGAAGGTATTTTCGGTGGTGCGGTCGCCAATCCGAATGCACAGATGCTGCTGGAGGCGGACAATCTCGTCTACAACAATGACGAGGACACCGTTGCTGCGGTCGGCAATGTGCGCATCGCCTATGACGGCTATACGCTGGTAGCGCAACGCGTGACCTATTCGCGCCGCTCAGGCCGGGTGGTCGCGACAGGCAATGTCGAAATCCTTGAACCGAAAGGATCGAGGATATTTGCCGAAGAAATAGACATCACCGACGATTTCCGTGACGGCTTTGTCTCCTCGTTGCGGGTAGAGACTGCCGACAATACGCGTTTCGCTGCTGAAAGCGCAGAGCGGCGCGACGGTGAGATTGCCGTATTCAACCACGGCGTCTACACGGCCTGCGAACCCTGCAAGGACCACCCCGAACGCCCGCCACTCTGGCAGATTCGTGCCAATCGCGTGATCATCAACAATCGCACGCGGCGGGTTGAATATGAGGGTGCAAGTTTCGAGCTTTATGGCAAGCCGATTGCCTGGTTGCCCCGCTTCAGCCATGCAGACCCGTCAATCAAGCGCCAGACAGGCTTTCTGGTGCCCTCGCCCAGCTATACCCAGAACCAGGGCTTTGGTCTGAAACAAAGTTTCTTCTGGGCGATTGCGCCCAATTATGACCTGACGCTTACAGGCACTTATTTCACCAATCAGGGTTTTCTGGGCGAAGCAGAATGGCGCCACCGTACGGAGACCGGCGAATACAATCTCAGAATTGCCGGCATTGATCAAAAGAACCCAAGGGATTACGACGCCGACACGATCGACTTCAACGAATCCAAGCGTCTGGCAATCATGAGTGCCGGAAGATTTGACATCAATGATCGCTGGCAGTTTGGCTGGAACGGGCTTTGGCAGAGCGATGGCAATTTTGCCAAGACCTACAATCTGGACCAGTACAATGGGCGCGACATTACCAACGAGGTCTATCTGACCGGGCTTGCCGGCAAGAACTATTTCGATTTGCGCGGGCAGCAATTCCTGGTTCAGGATGACCGTCTTGACCAGGATGCAGTGATTGCCGGAAACCAGAAGCTGCAAGACCAGCAGGGCAATGCCTATCCGGTCTTCGACTATAACCGGGTTTCGGACTATCCTGTGGGTGGCGGTGAAGCATCGCTGAACATCAATTTCCGCAACATTCACCGTGGCGACCCGCAGATCACCAACAATGACGGCATAGCGGGCAATACCGACGACCGTTTCCACGGCATCGAGGGCAACAGCCAGCGCCTGACGATGGAATCCGAATGGAAACGCAGCGAGATCGTCAATGGCGCGGTGTTGACCGCATCGCTGAGCGGGCGGGCCGATGCGGCATGGATGGAGACGGAAAATCTTGCTTCCGCCAGCAATCCACTGACATCCAACGACAATGTGTTTCGCGGCATGGCAACCGGAATGCTGGAAATCCGCTATCCGCTCGTTGCCCATGACAGCTACGCCACGCATGTGTTCGAGCCGATTGCGCAGGTCATGGTGCGTCCGGACGAAACCCATATAGGTGAATTCCCGAATGAGGATGCGCAGAGCTTTGTCTTTGATGCATCCAATCTTTTCCGCCGCGACAAGTTTTCCGGATATGACCGGGTTGAAGGCGGTTCGCGGGCCAATGTCGGCTTCCGCTATTCTGCCACTTTCCGCAGTGGCGCGACGCTTGATTTGGTGGCCGGCCAGTCCTTCCACCTTGCCGGCCAGAATTCCTATGCGGTGAGCAGCAAGGATACGGTCAATGCGGGCATGGAGTCCGGGCTGGAGACAAAGCGCTCCGATTATGTGATGGCGGCAAACCTCACCAGCGGCAGCGGGCTTTCCCTCGGCCTGGGCGGTCGGTTTGACGAGAAGGACTTCGAATTTCGCCGTGGCGAGGCAACGCTTCGCTATGCAACACCGATTGCAGCCTTTTCAACCTCATACAACTTCATTCAGGCCCAGCCGAATTACGGCTTTGTCAGTGACAGGCATGAGGTGTCCGGCTCGGCCAGCGTCAAGCTGACTGACACATGGCGCGGCTTTGGTTCGTTCTCCTATGACATCGAGAACAAGCGGCTGTACACCCATGGCTTTGGCCTGGCCTATGATGACAGCTGCTACTCGTTCTCCGTTGCCTATAACCGTACGGAGACCCAGTATTCCGGAGACCAGACGGAAACCTCGCTGCTGTTCCGGTTCGGGCTGAGAACCATTGGCGATTACAATTACAAATATTCGCTGGAAGACAGCCAGTAGGCGACCGGCATGTCGACATTGAAGCCAAACCACAGTTTTGCCGCATCTCATGCCCACAAGCCGTGCAAGACCATTCAATGCCTTGTGGCTCCGATTGGCCGGAAGGGGCAAGATGCTTTTTGATTTTCCAAAGCTGGATTTTTTTGCGCCAATACTGGTGATTACCGGCCTGGCGATGGGCCTCTCCGCCTGCACCGGATCCACGGCAGCACTCGATACTGCAAAACCAAAAACCAGTGTTTCCGCGCAAGTCAGCGAAACCAGTGACACCGACAGCGACAAGACTGACGGCGCGACTGTCATTCGCCAGGAATCGACCGTTGCGCGCAAAGGTACCTACATAAAGATCCTGGTAAATGGTCAGCCGATCACGAATTATGATATCCAGCGCCGCGCGAAGTTTCGGCAAGTCAGGCGGTTGAAGGCCACCTCAGCCGAAACCGAAAAGGAACTGATCGACGAAAGGCTGAAACTGCAGGAAGCATCGAAACGGGGCCTCCTCGCCAGTGATGCCCAGGTCAACGCCGCCTTTGCCAATTTTGCCCAAAACAACCGTTCGACGCCAGCCAAGATTTCCTCCGATCTGGATCGAATAGGGATCGGTTCCCAGCATTTCAAGGAATTCATTCGCGCCCAGATCAGTTGGAGCCGCACCTTCAGCAGCAAATTGCAATCTGAAGCCGTGTCGAAAAATGAAAGCAATGCGATATTCGACTTGAGGAAGTCCGGCTCCAGCAAGCCGCAAACCACCGAATACCAGCTCAAGGAAATCATCTTCGTCGTGCCGCAGGACAAGCGCAAGTCCATGCTTAAAACCCGCAAGCAGGAGGCATTGGCATTTCAACAGCGCTTCTCTGGCTGCGATACCTTGTACGACCAGATCAAGGGCCTTCGCGATGTTGCAATCAAGGATGCTGGCCGCTTGATGCAGCCGGAATTGCCGCCATTGTGGAAGAAGGAAATCGAAGCCACCTCTGAAGGGCAGACGACACCACCCAAGGAAACCGAAAAGGGCATTGAACTGATCGCGGTTTGCAGAGCGCGATTGACATCTGATGATCGTGCAGCTGAAGTGATGGCCAAGTCGGAGCTGTATGACAGCCTGGAAGCCAAGGGAGATTCTGCAGCCGACGACTATCTTGCCGAGCTCCGCAAATCAGCGACAATCATTTACAAATAGCGGAACCATTATGGTTGCAACTCCCCTCCCCCCTGTTGCCCCGCTGGCCGTAACAATCGGCGAGCCGGCGGGCATCGGACCAGACGTTCTGGTCAGCGCATGGATGGTGAGAAAAGAGAACAAGCTACCGCCATTCTTTGTCATCGGCGACCCTGACCATTTGCGCGAGCGTGCCCGGTTATTGGGTCATCGCCTGGATATTGCCGTGATTTCCGCAGGAGACGTACACACTCCCGGCGATGATAGACTGCCTGTGCTACCGCTGTCAGGCAAGATGCAAGCAGAACCCGCCCGGCCGCACCCGGGCGACGCTGCGCTGGTAATCGAAGCAATATCAACCGGCGTGCAACTGGTGATGGACGGCCATGCATCCGGCATTGTGACATGCCCGATCAACAAGAAGACGCTGTATGTTGCGGGCTTTTCCCACCCTGGCCACACCGAGTTCCTGGCCGAACTTGCCGAAAAACGCACCGGAAGAACATGGAAACCGGTGATGATGCTGGCAGGGCCCGGGATTCGCACCATTCCGGTCACCATCCATATCGCGTTGTCGAGGGTGCTGACTGAACTGAGCACCAGACTGATCGTCGAAACAGGGCATATTGCTGCTGAAGAATTGCGCGGACGCTTCGGGATTGAAATGCCGAGGCTCGCCATTGCCGGGTTGAACCCGCATGCCGGTGAAGGTGGAGCCATGGGCCGCGAAGATATCGAGATAATCGCGCCTGCCGTTCAGAAACTGAAGCTGGAGGGCGTGGACGCGCGCGGCCCGCTGCCTGCCGACACGATGTTTCATGCTGCCGCCCGCCAGAATTACGATGTGGCGCTGTGCATGTATCACGACCAGGCGCTGATCCCGGTGAAGACAATATCCTTTGACGATGCGGTCAACATCACGCTCGGCCTGCCATTCATCCGCACCTCGCCTGATCATGGCACAGCATTTGACATTGCCGGAAGTGGCGAGGCCAATCCGTCCAGCCTGATCGCATCGTTGCACATGGCGCATTCCATGGCGACACGAAAGGCAACGGACCGCTCCATGTTGTATGAGGCGCAGCACAGGCTGTCGCAAAGCCTGCATTGAGCGCGGGACAATCCGGACAGATTGACGATCTGCCGCCGCTGCGCGAGGTGATCGATCAACACGGGCTCAATGCGGTAAAGGCGTTGGGCCAGAATTTCCTGCTTGATCTCAACCTGACGTCGCGGATTGCCCGCGAGGCAGGAACGCTCGCCGACCATGACATCGTGGAGATTGGTCCCGGACCCGGCGGACTTACACGGGCCCTGCTCGCCTGTGGTGCCAGGCGTGTAGTCGCCATCGAGCGCGACCCGCGCTGCCTGCCGGCACTGGCAGAAATAGCAGCGCGTTATCCGGGCCGGCTTGAAGTGATCGAAGGCGATGCACTGAAGGTTGATTATCGCAAATTGCTGAATGTGCCCGTGCGGATTGTTGCAAACCTTCCCTACAATGTCGCAACACCCCTGCTGACCGGATGGATTGCAGGCGCAGAATGGCCGCCATTCTTTTCATCGCTCACCTTGATGTTCCAGCGTGAAGTTGCCGAACGCATTTGCGCCCATCCTGGCGACAAGGCCTATGGAAGGCTGGCAGTTCTTTGCCAATGGCGGGCGGAATGCCACATCGCCTTTGATGTCGGGCCGAAGGCTTTCACCCCGCCCCCGAAGGTAACCAGCTCCATCGTCACGCTAGTGCCGCGCCAGCAACCGCTGGAATGCAATGTGCGCAAACTGGAACGCCTGACCGCTGCTGCTTTCGGGCAGCGTCGCAAGATGCTGCGCGCCAGCCTGAAAAGCCTTGGCGGACAGGCGCTCCTGGACAGTGCAGGAATTGACGGCCAGCGCCGGGCCGAAACGCTCTCGGTTGCAGAATTCGTGGCGCTTGCCAATCTACTGGATTAGCTTCTTTTCAAAGTCGAAAAGGCCGGGACGGCGATCACGGCGCAGACGCTCAGCCGTCAGTATTGCTTCCACCTGATGGAACGCCCGGTCAAGATCGTCATTGATCACGACGTAATCATAATCGCGCCAATGGGGAATCTCGATGAGCGCATTGGCGAGCCGCTTCTCGATGACTTCCGGCAAATCTTCGGCACGACGGTTGAGCCGCGCCTTCAGTTCCACCATGGAAGGCGGCAGGATGAATACGCTGACGACATCGCCGCGCGCCTTTTCCGCAAGTTGCAAACCGCCCTGCCAGTCGATATCGAACAGCATGTCACGGCCCTCCGACATCGCTTTTTCGACCGGATCGCGCGGTGAGGCGTAATAATTGCCATGTACTTCCGCCCATTCCAGAAGCGCGTCCGAGTCGCGCAAACGTTCAAATTCCCGGGTGGAAATGAAACGGTAGTGAACACCATCAATCTCGCTGCCTCGTCTGGGTCTGGTGGTCACCGAGACGGACATGGACAGGTTCGAGACGTTGTCCAGCAGGTTGCGGGCTATGGTCGACTTGCCTGCTCCCGAAGGCGATGACAGGACGAGCATGATGCCGCGCCGTTCAACGCCGTCGGACAATCCACCTTCAAGTATGCGGCTCATAGATTTACTCCAGATTCTGTATCTGCTCGCGAAACTGGTCGATCACCACTTTCATCTCAAGGCCGAGTGCGGTTACAGATGCCGTGTTGGATTTCGAGCATATCGTGTTGCATTCGCGGTTGAATTCCTGGGCGAGGAAGTCGAGCTTGCGCCCCGCCGGGCCTTTCGAATTCAACAATTCCCTCGCCGCAGTCACATGTGCCTTCAGCCGGTCGATCTCCTCGCGCAGATCGGCTTTCGTGGCAAGGATCGCCGCTTCCTGATGCAGCCGCTGCGGATCAAGCCGGCTGTCGGCGTCAAGGATCAGCGCCAGTTGTTGCGACAACCGCTCCCTGATGGCAGCAGGCTGGCGTGAGGGATCGGCTTCGATCCCGGCGCCGAGCCGCGCAATTTCAGCAACATGGTGCAGAAGCACATCGACAATCGCCCTGCCTTCGCTGCAGCGCATGGCTTGCAACTCGCCCAGGGCCTGATCGAGCCCCGTCAGCAATGCGGCATCGCGCATGGCGAGTGCTTCTTCGCTCTCGCCGGTCTCGGCGATTTCCAGGACACCCTTCATCGCAAGAACGGTCTCGGCAGCTGGCGGCAACGAGCCCAGTTCGCCACGCAGCCGCTCGACATGCGAAAGGATTGCAGCCAGAGCTGCTTCATTGACCACCGGAAGCGCGGTCGAGTTGCGCTTCTCGTAGGTCAGGCCCGCTTGCAGGTTTCCCCGCGAAAACGCCTTTCCAGCCATCTTGCGGCATTCGTTCTCCAGCGATTCAAGACCCGCCGGAAGCCGCAGGCGGAAGTCCAAACCCTTGCCGTTGACGGAACGGATTTCCCACACCCAGCGGGCTTCTCCATCAATCGCCCCATCAACACCTGGAAGGGTGATTGTGCCTTGCGTCCGGGAAAAACCCGTCATGCTTTGCAGTGCCATGTTCCCCCCCGAACAGTGACGTTCTTGTCGACGTCTTGTCCTATTGCGTCTTTGTGGTGTCAGGGACAGCTGTGCTGCTGTCCTGATCGGCAACCGGCTCGCCATTGTTCGTGGCAGCGGCTTCCGCAGCGCGCTTGGCTTCTTCCTCGCGCCGTTGCTTTTCGATAACGCGCCAACGCCTGACATTTTCCTCGTGCTCGTCCAGGGTTGTGGCGAAGACATGCCCACCGGTGCCATCGGCAACGAAGAACAGATCGTCCGTGCGAGACGGATTGGCAACGGCCTCCAATGCAGCCCGTCCGGGATTTGCAATGGGGCCTGGTGGCAATCCGTTAATCACATAGGTGTTGAACGGCGTCGGCTTTTCGATATCGGACTTGTAGATCGGACGGTCTGCAGGCCGGCCCTCGCCGCCGAAGAGGCCATAAAGTATGGTCGGATCGGATTGCAGGCGCATTCCCTTGTTGAGACGGTTGATGAAGACCGAAGCCACGCGCGGGCGCTCGTCGGCCTTACCTGTCTCCTTTTCAACGATGGACGCCAGCGTAACCATTTCCTCAGGGGTCTTGACCGGCAGGCCTTCCGTCCGGCGCGCCCATATCTCCGCGAGCAGCTTTTCGTGGGCGCGGCGCATCTGTTCGACAACATCGGTTCGCTTTGCTCCACGCTGGAACGGATAGGTGTCCGGCAGCAGGCTGCCTTCCGGCGGCAGTTCCGCTGGCAGGTCGCCGGTCAGTACCTCGTTTTCCGCAAGGCGCTGGAATATCTGATGAACAGTCAGACCCTCAGGGAAAGTGACCTTGTAAACCACACCCCTGCCCGAGCGGATCGTATCCATCACGTCATACATGCTCATGCCGGGATTGAAGGCATATTCCCCGGCTTTCAAACTTCCTGCAGCGCGATAAGAGCGAACGCCTGCCCGGAAGATGAATTCATTGTCGATGATGCCGTTGGATTCGAGCTGCTGGGAAATGCGCGCAAGGCCCGACCCTTCCTTGATCACCACGCTGCGAGTGACTTGCAGTGGACCTGGTTCCTCGAATCTCTGCTTGCCGAAATAGACAATTCCGCAGGCAGCAAGGGCAGCGAACACCAAAAGGCTCATAATCGCATTGAAAACGACCACAAGCTTGTTGCGTGCATGGCGTGAGCGTTTGGGAGGTGGCGGAGCATCGGCAGGTTCCAGCGCTGCAGCAGGCGACTGCAGGACCGGTCTAGAATGCGGATTTGATGCAGGCGCCTTGCGGTTCGTGTCGTTGTTCACGGTCGATTTCCTGTGTCTGCAAACATTGCTGGAGGAGCGAGGCGGCTCCGAATTCCTGAAGCGTTACCTTAACTTCGATTGTGGCGATTTGCCGATGGGGCAAGTCCTGCAATCAAACTGCCCGCATGATCAGCGATGCATTGGTTCCGCCGAAACCGAATGAATTCGACAATGCAGCCTTCACTTCGCGCTTGCGTGCCTGATGCGGCACCAGATCGATCGGTGTGTCGCGCTCGGGATTGTCAAGGTTGAGTGTTGGCGGAACGACTTGGTCGCGAATGGCAAGGATGGAGAAGATTGCTTCCACGGCACCGGCCGCGCCCAGCAGGTGGCCAATTGCCGACTTTGTCGATGACATCGAAACATTTGACGCATGATTGCCAAGCAGGCGCTCGACAGAGCCAAGTTCGATGGTGTCGGCCATGGTCGAAGTTCCATGCGCATTGACGTAATCGATTTCCGAAACATCCATCTTCGCGTTGCGCAATGCCGCCTTCATGCAGCGATATGCGCCGTCGCCGTCTTCGGCTGGCGCGGTGATGTGATAGGCATCGCCCGACAGGCCGTAGCCAGCGATCTCAGCATAAATCCTGGCTCCACGCGCCTTGGCGTGTTCGTATTCTTCAAGGACCACCACGCCCGCACCCTCGCCCATGACGAAGCCGTCACGGTCAGCATCATAGGGGCGCGAAGCCTTTTGCGGATTGTCGTTGTTCTGGGTCGACAATGCCTTGCAGGCTGCAAATCCGGCAAGGGAAATCCGTGAGATCGGGCTTTCAGTTCCGCCTGCCACCATGACATCGGCATCGCCGAACATGATCAGCCGCGAAGCGTCACCGATGGCGTGCGCCCCGGTCGAGCAAGCCGTGACCACCGCATGATTGGGGCCCTTGAGGCCGTGGCGGATCGAGACGTGGCCGGATGCCAGGTTGATGAGGCGACCTGGAATGAAGAACGGGCTGACGCGGCGTGGTCCGCGCTCCTGAAGGGTAATCGCGGTCTCAGCGATCCCGGCGATGCCGCCAATGCCGGAGCCGATCATGGTGCCGGTTGCACATCTGTCTTCCTCGGTTTCGGGGTGCCAATTGGCATCGTCAAGCGCCTGGGTCGCTGCAGCCATGGCATAGACGATGAACGGGTCGACCTTGCGCTGTTCCTTTGGCTCCATCCAGTCGTCAGGGTTGAACGTGCCGTCACTGCCGTCGCCAAATGGTATCTGGCAGCCGATGCGGGCAGCAAGGTCCGAGGTGTCAAAACCGGTCACCGCGGCTGCCGCATTGCGGCCTTCCAGCAGACGCTTCCAGGTTACGTCAACACCGCAGCCCAGCGGTGACACCATTCCCAAACCCGTTACAACAACTCTTCTCATGCCGGTTTTCGTCCTGCTCCTGAGCGCTTCACGTTTCCATAAAACTGGCAACGCGAAAAAGCCAATGAATGTCTCTGCCTGTCCCTGTTTCGTACCGACGGTGGCAGAAACCGGGTTGATTTATTGCCCGTTTTTCAAACCGCCTCAATCCGGCGGCCACCCTTTCTAGCGGGAGTCGGTGCGCCAAACAACAAACAGGCGGCCCAATGGACCGCCTGCGCAACTGTTTTCAACTGCAAAGCAGCCAAATCACGACATCAAACCGTCATGAATGCCGCAGCATGAGGCAATTTGCATATGCAATTGCTGCATATGCGGTTGCCAATTATGCAGTGGCCTTCTGGACGAAATTGATCGCGTCGCCCACCGTCTGGATGGTCTCGGCTGCGTCATCCGGGATTTCTACGCCGAATTCTTCTTCGAACGCCATTACGAGTTCGACGTTGTCGAGCGAGTCTGCACCAAGATCGTCAATGAAGCTGGCATTCTCGGTTACTTTTTCGGCATCCACGTCCAGGTGTTCGATGACGATTTTCTTGATGCGTTCGGCGATATCGCTCATTTGGCGGTCCTCGGCTTAAGTGTTTCGATTTGGTTCGCTTGATAGCCGTGCGGACGACTTATATCAAGTATATCCGTGTGGACAGGCAGGACCCGTCTTTCCAACGGCGGTTTGTCGGGATTTCCGTTCCTGCCCTGCTCCCGTCCTGTCATGGCGGACAAGGCGCGGAATTGAGCCGATTTATCCGGAAAGCGCGGCCCGCTTAACACACTTCCATGCAAGTTTCCAGCAAGTTTGTTGCGGGCTGTGAATGATTCAGCCTGTGGCCTTTTCTGCACCTTTGACCCTTTGCGCCAGCATTGTCAGCGCAGCCGCAGCCAGCAGGGCAACGGTGGCGCACAGCGATGCCGCGACCAGATTTCCGGTGTGGTCGAACAGGTATCCCGCCAGCACAGGGCCAATCATCTGGCCAAGGCCAAAGGCAGCCGTCATAAAGGCAATGACGGCAGCCGCGTTTTGTGGCGCCATTGCCCTTGCGCGCGCCAGACCAAGTGCGGTTACCGCCATGAAGGTGCCGCCAAGCAGGATGGCGGAGATCGCCAGCGCATAAGGCGACACGACCACGACCGACAGGCAGACGCCGACGGCTTCGACCAGGCAGGCAACGAGATATGCAAAGGTAATGCTGGTGCGTGCGGCAAGCCGGTTCCAAAGCCAGACAGACGGCACGCCGGATATGCCAACGATCATCCATACCCATGGTTCAACCGGTGCCAGAACGGGCTCAGCCCTGGCCATGGCATTGATGAAGGTCGCGGTGATGACATAGCCGAAGCCGAAAAACCCGTATCCGGCTATGAAAAGCGCAAGGGCTGGTGTCACGGATCCGCCAGAACTGGCGTTCTTTGGATCGCGCCTTGTCTCGGCAGTGGTCTCAGGCAGCAAGAACCGCATGGCAAGCCAGCAGAACAGCGCCGCCAGGCCTGCGGCGACCCACAATTGCGGCCAGGACGTATGATATGCTGACAGCACTGACACCAGGGCAGCGGAACCGGCAATGCCGATACCGACCCCACCGAAATGCAGGGCGATCAGGCCGGGACGGCGGTCTTCGGCGAGTTTTGCCAGTACAAGCGCTGTTATGAAAATCATCGAAAATGCGCTGGCAACGCCTGAAAGGAACCGCAGCGCCAGCATCACCGGAAGCGATCCGGCCAGAGCCATGAGTGCTGTCGTGGCAACGCTTGTTGCGAGGGCCAGGAACAGCCAGGTCCGGCGGCGGGGAGCAAAAACGCTGTTAGATGCAGCGAGCGCACCCAGAAGATAACCGAGAAAGTTCGATCCGGCGACGAGGCCGGCCTCGCTTGGCGTCAACGCACCTTCCGCGATCATGTGCGGCAGGACCGGCGTGTAGACGAAACGGCCAACCCCCATCGCTGCTGCCATTGCAAACAGCCCCGCCAATGCAGCACGCATGGCGGGGCTCGGAAACGAAGTCATGGCCGGATCAGATCATTGCCATCCCGCCATTCACATGAATGGTCTGGCCGGTGACATACCCGCCCTCGTTGGAAGCAAGATAAAGGACGGCGGCGGCGATGTCGGCGCCATTGCCCATCTTGCGCATGGGAATGGAGCCCATGATGGCTTCCTTCTGCTTGTCGTTCAGCTTTTCGGTCATGGCAGACGAAATGAAGCCGGGTGCCACGCAATTGACGGTAACATTGCGCGAGGCGATTTCCTGGGCAAGCGACTTGGTGAAGCCAATCATGCCCGCCTTGGAGGCGCAGTAATTTGCCTGTCCGGGATTTCCGGTCACACCCACAATCGAGGTGATGTTGATGATGCGGCCACCCTTGCGGCGCATCATCGGATAGGCAAGCTCGCGAGTCAGGCGAAACACAGAAGTCAGGTTGACCTCGATCACATCATCCCAGTCCTTGTCGGACATGCGTACAAAAAGACCGTCGCGGGTAATGCCGGCATTGTTGACGAGAATGTCAACGCCGCCCATGTCCGCCTCGGCTTTCTCGCCCAAAGCCTTGACGGAATCACGATCCGAAAGATTGGCCGGGAAGATCATGACCCGATCACCGAGTTCAGCTGCCAGTTCCCTGAGCTTTTCCTCGCGGGTGCCGTGAATGCCGACTACAGCCCCCTGACGGTGCAGCATGCGGGCAATTTCCTCGCCAAGGCCACCGGTGGCACCCGTGACCAGTGCCTTCTTGCCGCTAAGGTCAAACATGTTTGTCTCCCATGGATCTGGATTTGCGTAGGTTGCGCTGCGAGTAGCAGCCGGTCAGTTGATGGTTGTGATCACAGCTTCGATATCGGCCGGTGTACCAGCCGCTATGCCGGAAATATCCTTGGCAATGCGTCGTGCAAGACCCGTCAGCACCTTGCCAGAGCCGACTTCGAGAGCCGTTGTCACACCGTTTGCTGCCATCCACTCAACGCTTTCGCGCCAGCGTACCTGTCCGGTTACCTGCTCGACCAACCGCTTCACAATTTCCCTCGGGTCGGAAATTGGAGCTGCAAGAACATTGGCAATCAACGGAACAACCGGAGCCTTTACTTCGACCCTGGAAAGCGCCTCGGCCATTGCCTCGGCTGCTGGTGCCATCAGTGCCGAGTGGAACGGAGCGGAAACCGGCAGCAGCAGGGCGCGCTTGGCACCCTTTTCCTTTGCCAGTTCGGCGGCCTTCTCGACTTCATTTCTTGAACCGGAAATGACCAATTGGCCGCCACCATTGTCGTTTGCGATCTGGCAGCAACCGCTGCCACGCACTTTTTCGCAAATGGAAGCCACATCACCTTCATCGAGGCCGATGATTGCAGCCATCGCACCCTGGCCAACAGGCACCGCAGCCTGCATGGCATTGCCACGAATGCGCAGCAGGCGGGCAGTATCAGCAAGGGAAATTGCACCTGCTGCACACAGCGCGGAATATTCCCCGAGCGAATGTCCGGCGACGAATTTTGCGTGCTGCGCCAACGAAAAACCGCGCGCCTCCAGGGCGCGCATTGTCGCGATCGACACCGCCATCAACGCCGGCTGGGCGTTTGCAGTCAACGTCAGTGTCTCTTCCGGTCCGTCCCAGATGACGGCTGACAGCTTCTGGCCGAGGGCCTCATCCACTTCGTGGAATACATCACGTGCTTCGGGAAAAGCATCGGCAAGTGCCCTGCCCATTCCAACTGCCTGACTGCCTTGACCAGGGAAAGTTACCGCCAATGCCATGTGCCGACACCTGTATCTGCGGCAGAAGCCCGCGTGATGCGACGTTCCGCCCGGTTGGAGAAATCCGGGTTCTACTGCTTGTTCACAAGGCTCGAGTCAAGAGGCGGGACTTTTCCTGCCGTCAAGCAGGCATGTCAACAGCACCTCAAAGCGCGTTTACGGATACAACGCGGAAAGTGCGCATCTTGTCATCATGCTCAAGGATGGAGACATATTCGCCTTCGACAAAGTGCTCGCTCGAAAACCGGTATCCAGTCTCATCATCGTCCTCGTCGCCAAAGACGTCGTAGTGAAATGCCCATTTTCCTCCTGGCTTGCGAACCAGATGGCCAAGTTCCGGTTTGCTGCCTTCCCAGAAGCGGGTGACAGAGCATTCCTTGCGGTGCTTTTTCCAGGCTTCGCCGTCCATTTGCCCTGTTGCACTAAGGGGAGCGACAAATTCGTAGCCGCATTGGTGACTGCCGTGCGGATAGTCGTGATCGCGGGCAAGTTCGAGGCGGATCTGCTTCAATGACATTTCACATTGCTCCATTCAGACATTGCCGTCATTCGGGCACAGCCGGTTGCCCTCAATGAATGTGCCAGTCCGGCATGCCGGTCAAAATGATCCAAATCAAGGCCGGCTTCATTCATGAATTCATCAATTCCTTGCGGAAACCCCCAATTCCTTGGGGGGGCAGGTCATTTCACCTGGTGCTAGGCTCGGGGCGGGAATGCAGAATGCCGGGGGCGGATAATTATTGCTCAAGGGTCGAGTGCCCGATGGATTGCCCGTCCCTGGCAGGAAGGACTGACGGATGTTTCGGGGGAAACGTCCCTTGGTCAAGTGGGGACAGTAAAATGCGTAATCTGACTTATGTGGAAAATCCGCCGCCCATTTCGGCTTCTTCAGATGACTACCTTCTGCTCAAAAAACTCATTTCACCTTTGAGAAAAAAACGCGAGGGTGCGCGGATTGCGCGGGAACTGCTCGAACGCTTTGGCGGTATCGGGCGCGTATTACAGGCAAATGAAACCGAATTGCGTGACATAAGCGGCTTTGGGCCGGACATCGCAGATGTTTTTTCGACATCGCGCCAGATTGCATGTGCCATTTCAAGGGTGGCTATCAGCACAAAGCCGCTGTTGGGCAATCATGAAGCGGTCTTCGCCTATTGCCGGACGCATCTCGCCGGCGAACGCCGAGAGCAATTCCATATCCTGCATCTCGACAAGTCATACAGGCTGATCGCGCATGAGTGCCTGCAGATCGGAACGGTTGATCACGTCACTGTCTATCCGCGCGAAGTGATGCATCGCGCGATCACCCATGGATCATCGGCAATCGTGCTGGTGCACAACCATCCCAGCAGCAATCCCCGCCCCAGTACCGGCGACATTGCGATGACGCAAAAACTGGTGCTGATCGGGCAATATATGGGCATCCGCGTCGCGGACCACATCATCATAGGAGAATCCGGAAACTACAGCTTCGGAAAGAACGGCTTGTTGTGTGGTGGTGTGCAATCCTGATTCGCAATGCCCCCGCGATGCAACCAGAACCTATTGTCCGAAGGATATGTCATGTTCAACGTCAAAGTCTTCGCCTCGTTCGAGGCATCTCCAACTGCCACCCAGGCTGACAGGAAATTCCTGGCAGCACTGGCGTCGCTGCGCCAGACCCTTGCTGCGCGCCATGTCAATGTAACCATCTACAATAATGAGCCGGAACAGCCCAGCTCGGTGCATGTGCTTACCTACCCCATGGATTGGGTGTCGCACTACATCCGCAACCATTATGGCGAACTGGACCCACTGCTTTCGCTGGACTACCGGCGCGCCCGCCATGTTGATTGGCAGGAACTTTATGGCGAAGGACACGCAGCCAAAATGCTTGCCAGTTTTGTAGATGCTGGAATGGGAAGGAACGGGATCACCACAATCACGCCGATTGGCAAGCAGTATTATTGCGGCCTGTCGCTGGTATTTGACTGCGTCGATGCCGACTGGCCCCGCTTCAAGGCGAAGAACCTGGAACTTTTCCGGTTCGAGGCTGACAGGATAGGTGTGCTCTACCTGCGCATCTACAATGCCCTGCCGACAAAACGCATCAGGTTGACCCAACGCGAGCAGCAAGTACTGCTGAGGGTGGCGCAAGGCCAGACTGATGACGAGATTGCCGAGCAACTGGGACTGGGGAAATGGACCGTTGTCGGCCATTTGCAATCAGCAAAGTACAAGCTTGGATCAACCAACCGGACCTCTGCGGTGGCCAATGCAATCACCCATGGAATCATCAGTCTGAGTCGGGCAGTCTGAGCATTCCCCAACGTAATGGCAATCACCTAAATTGGGGTGATTGCCGCCCTCCCTCAAGAGTGGAATCGATTTTCTGTTTCAACCAAGCAGGGAGTCGATCCGATGATCCACTATATAGAAATGCACGAGCGCGAAACGCAAACAGACTTGCTGGAACAATACCACCGGCTGCGCAAGCAGGTCTTCTGTGACACGCTTGGCTGGGTGGAACCAACCAGCGACGGGCTCGAAATGGACGAATTCGACGACAGGTTCAACGTCGTCATCGTCAATGTCGATGAGGAAACGAATATGGTGAATGGCGGTGTCAGACTGATGCCGACTACCGGGCCAACCCTGCTGCACAAGGTCTGGCCCGACATGCTCCCAGACCCTGACGACTTTAGATCACCCAATATCTGGGAGGCGACGCGGTTTTGTGTTGGCAACCTGTCCCAGGTCTCGCGCAAACGCAGTTTCGTCAATCGCGCAACCCTGGCACTGTCACTGTCGGTGCTGGAATTCTGCAGCGCCAACGGGATTTCGAGCGTTGTCGGAGTTTGCGAAAGGAAGTTTTTCGACATGCAGCGAGTCTACGGCACAAGGGCCGAGATCATTTCCAGCAAGACAGATGAGAATGGCTTGGCAATCAGCTGTGGTCTTTGGCAGACGGGAAACCAGGCGCGCTCCACCATTGCCTGGGCCAAGCCGTTTCTGGGTGGCGTCGAGCCGGTGCTGCTGAAGAAGGTGGCCTGAACAGGTTATTTCGATGCAATCCAGTTGAGCGTGTCGCGCCAGTCGATCATCCGGACCGGCGCGCCATGCTTCCCGGTGTCAAACAGGATGTAGCGAACCGGATAGTCAGGCGACTGCTTGCGCAGCGCGCGATAGAAGGCGAGCGTTGGTTCATAACTGAAGGTCGGGTCCCACGATCCGTGACCGATCAGCAGCGGGATATGGCGTGCCCTGTCCCTGACCGCAGGTGACGAAAGGATGCGGTCATCGGGAAAACCGGCAAGGACAATCATCCCGTCAATCATCGCACTGGCCTTGGCATCAAGCATCAGGTTCCAACAATGATTGTTGCCGAGAGACCCGCACGCCACTACCAGCCTGCCTGAAGTCAGGGGCCGGTATTTGGCAATCAGCGCTTTCACATCGGCAAGGCCATCGGCCTCGAAATCCGTGAAATCGGGGCTCAGATAGGCAGCGCCTGCCTTGATGATCATGTTTTTGAGACGGTTGAAATTGCCGCCAAAGCGTTCGTCGTCAAACCCCCATTCACGGTTGCCACCTCGGCCGTGCAGATAGATCATCGTCAGCTTGGAACCGCCATCCAGCTTGCCGACGGCCTTGTAGCCAAGCTTGCGCCCGCCTGCCTCATATTCCAGTTCCTTCTCGGAACCGGGAGGCAGCTTCTGGATGAAATAGGAGCGAACCTTGCGAACGGGGATTTCATCCCGCTTGTTGATGTCGACAAGCTCGTCATAGGGCACTTTCATGAAACGCCCGCCATCCGAGACCTCGAGCGGTTTCCGATACTGGAAGGCCTGTTCCTTGAAAGGCTTCAGCGGACCTGCCATTGGACCTATCCAAATATCCTGTTTTACCTCGGCTGAACCCGTTACCGATTCCAAAGCATCAGTTGACGTTCCCTGACATGCGGCAAGCAGGGACGGAACAAGGAGTACCAAGGGCAAAAGGATTTTTGGTCTGGTCATGGGCGGGCTGAATAGCAGGTTCCATCAAAGGTTTCACCCCTGTTTGATGAAAGCTTCTTCCAGGACCAATTGGTTCTTGGTGGTTTATTAATGCGGGTTCTGCCGTGAACGAGCAGCTGCATGGCCCAATCCATGCCGAAATCAACAGCACTCGCACTTGCAAAAAAGCCCGCGATCTGTATAAGCGCGCCTGTTGAGACTCGGGCTTTCCGCCGGGGGCTGAACGGAGGGTCGCCTTTCGGCGGTGGTTTCCACACCCGAAAAGCGCAGGATCGCAAGATGATCCGGCCTCCCGTGTCTCCGCTCTCGACCGTTCCAAATCGCCTTTCCCGCCTGGCAATCGCCGGCTGCAGAAAAGCGGCCTGGAGGCTCCGCGCGGAATGTCCGAACACAGGAAAGGAAAGGCTTAATGGCCCTTTATGAGCATGTATTGCTTGCACGCCAGGATATTTCCGGGCAGCAGGCTGAAGCGCTTGCCGAACAGTTCAAGGGTGTCCTTGAAGCAAATGGCGGCAAGGTCAGCAAGACGGAAAACTGGGGCCTTCGCTCCACGTCCCACCGCATCAAGAAGAACCGCAAGGCGCATTACATTCTGATGAATGTTGACGCACCGGCGGCGGCGATTTCGGAAATGGAGCGCCAGATGCGCATCCACGAAGACATCCTGCGCTACATGACCATTCGTGTTGAGGAACATGAAGAAGGTCCGTCAGCCATGATGCGCAAGAGTGACCGTGACGACCGCGGCGACAGGGGCGATCGCGGCGACAGGGGTGATCGTGGTGACAGGGGTGATCGTGGCCCACGCCGCTCGTTCGAAGGTCGCGACAGCCGTCCGCCACGCGGCGGTGAAGGAGAATAATCATGAGCGAAGCATCATCATCAGGCGGCGCACGCCGTCCGTTCAACCGTCGTCGCAAGTCCTGCCCGTTCACCGGCCCGAATGCGCCGAAGATCGACTACAAGGACACGCGTCTGCTGCAGCGCTACATTTCCGAGCGCGGCAAGATCGTTCCATCGCGTATCACTGCCGTGAGCCAGAAGAAGCAGCGTGAACTCGCCAAGGCGATCAAGCGCGCGCGTTTCATCGGCCTTCTGCCATACATCATCGGCTGAACCGGCATTGTGATTTGAAGCCTTGTCCGGGCAGCAGATTTCTTCTGCCCGGACCATCTCCCGCCCCGCAAGGGAGACCGTGCTCCTGGAGAGAGCAACATACTAACGAAACCAAGTTGGGTCGCATGGTGCGCACCCTAACTGTCGCAAGGACAGGACAGCGAAAATGTCGAATGCGAACACAATCGGAATTGGCCTCGTTGCCGGCTTGGCCGGTGGACTGATGGCGCTTGCCGGTTTGCACTCGACAAGCTTCGCATTCTTCCTGATGTTTTCCGCGCCCCTGGCAATTGCCGTAGCCTCGCTCGGCTGGGGACCGCTTTCTGGTATGTTGGCCGCCGTGGTGGCCGTCATTATTGTCGCGATACAGACCCAGATTGAAATGGCGGTCGCGACGGCAACGCTGCTGTTTCTGCCGGTTGCCTGGGCCGGACATCTTGCCAATCTCGCACAGCCATCGCCCGACAACCGGCAAATGGTCTGGTTCCCGCTTTCAGGCATTCTGTTCAGGCTGATGATAGCGCTGTTTGCCGGTTTCATCATCACTGGCTGGATTTCGGGTTTCAGCGCCGAAAAGGCAGCGGCTGCCTTTGCAGAATTGCTCAACGAAATGGCAAAGAACGAACCTGAACTGCCGCAAATTCCGGAAGGCAGCATCGAGCAGAACGCGCGCGTTTTTGCCGGTATCCTGCCGATTGCCATACCCGCGGTTTTCCTGATGGCGCATGTCCTGGTCCTCTATCTGGCCGCGATGGTCACGCGGGCATCAGGCAAGCTGCCGCGTCCGCGTGACGACATCCCCGCTACCGCGAACCTGCCGGCAATCGCGCTTGGTATCACCCCGCTGGGGCTGATCGCGATGGGCATGTTCGCCTCACCGCTCTACGAGATTGGCGGCGTGATGGCAGGGATCGGCATTGCCGGCCTCGGCCTTGTAGGCCTCGCCG
Source organism: Nitratireductor sp. (assembly GCA_041397525.1). Classification (GTDB taxonomy): domain Bacteria; phylum Pseudomonadota; class Alphaproteobacteria; order Rhizobiales; family Rhizobiaceae; genus BOKV01. Next base: position 214,398 of record JAWKWL010000005.1, on the reverse strand, counting down.
ACATGCATTTTTCCATGCGTGGCAAGCCGGGCGGCCAGTTTGCAATCTTCGTGAGCTGGTTTGCCCTGATGGTGCTGTCACTGCCGCTTGTCCTGTTTGCTCTGTTTGGTGCCTGGCGCGTCATCCGGAGCATGAACCCACCCCAACCGCCGGTGTTCCCACCGGCAAACCGAACCTGAATTGCATTTGTCATCGAAAGGAAACGAACATGCAGGTCATTCTATTGGAGCGTATCGCACGCCTCGGCCAGATGGGCGACGTCGTCAAGGTAAAGGACGGATTTGCCCGCAACTTCCTGCTGCCGCAGGGCAAGGCACTGCGCGCGACGGACGCGAACAAGGCCAAGTTTGAAGGCCAGCGTGCTGAACTGGAAGCGCGCAACCTCGAGCGCAAGACGGAAGCGAACTCGGTTCACGACAAGCTCAACGGCACATCCTATATCGTCATCCGCTCGGCTGGCGAAACCGGCCAGCTCTATGGTTCGGTTTCCTCACGTGATATCGCCGAGGCACTGGCCGAAAATGGCTTCAAGGTCGCCCGCAACCAGGTCAACCTGCTGTCGCCAATCAAGGTGATCGGCCTGCATGACGTCAAGATCCAGCTGCATCCCGAAGTCGAAAGCACAGTACAGGTCAACGTGGCACGTTCCAGCGACGAGGCAGAGCGCCAGTCGAAGGGTGAAGACATGACAAAGCGTGAAACCTTCGAACTGCCTGAACTGCCACCGGAAGACGAAGAAGGCTTTGAAATGGACGGCGACGCATCAGAAGAATAAGCGGCGGCCGCTGGCTTGCAAAAGGGCGCGGCCATCGCTGCGCCCTTTTCATTTGCAGCTTCACCCGATAGCGCGAATCACCGAAACTGCGCCTCCCGGCCGGACAATGAATCAAGCGAAAATTCCTCGCCCGGGAAAATTGTGCCGTCTGCTTTGTGAACAAGTGTGGATAGCGACAGCGGGCCTATCCTTTGCGGGAAAATCAGCGCAATCAGGGTATGCGGAGATAGCAGCAAAGATCAGGATACGGGAATACGGATATCATGGCCGAGGCAGCCAAGAAGCTGACTGCAGTTGAAACGACCTACAGGACCGCACCGCAGAACATCGAGGCGGAGCAGGCGTTGTTGGGTGCCATTCTCGTAAACAATGACGCCTACTATCGGGTCAGCGATTTTCTCAAGCCCGACCATTTCCAGGAACCGCTGCACCGCCAGATATTCAAGGTTGCCTCCGACATGATCCGGGCGGCAAAACGCGCGAATCCGGTTACGATCAAGACCTTCCTGCCGGCGGATGACAAGGTGGGCGAATTCACGGTCGCAAGCTATCTCGCGCGTCTCGCCGCAGAAGCAACCACGATCATCAATGCCGAGGACTATGGCCGTTCGATCTATGACCTGCACACGCGTCGCAAGCTGATCGCCATAGGCGAGGACATGGTCAACATCGCCTATGATGCACCGGTGGACATGCCACCCGATTCGCAGATCGAGGACGCGGAACGCAGGCTGTTCGAGCTCGCCGAGACGGGCCAATATGACGGCGGTTTCCATGATTTCGGCTCCGCACTGGGCACGGCAATCGACATGGCGAGCGCTGCATTCCAACGGGAAGGCGGGCTGTCGGGCATTGCCACCGGTATCGGCGCGCTGGATGCGCGCATGGGCGGTTTGCAGCATTCCGACCTCATCGTGCTTGCCGGTCGCCCGGGCATGGGGAAGACCTCGCTCGCGACCAATATCGCGTTCAACATTGCCCATGCGCATGTGCCAGGCACCAAGGCTGACGGCACGCCGGAATCACTGGATGGTGGCGTGGTTGGTTTCTTCTCGCTGGAAATGAGCGCGGAGCAGCTGGCGACGCGTATCATCTCTGAACAGGCGGAAATCTCCTCCTCGAAGATCAGGCGCGGCGAAATCACCGAGACCGATTTCGAAAAACTGTCCTATTGCGCGCAGGAAATGAGCCGCATTCCGCTGTTTATTGATGAAACCGGCGGCATTTCGATTGCGCAGCTTGCTGCACGGGCGCGGCGGTTGAAGCGCCAGCGAGGGCTTGATGTGCTGATCATCGACTATATCCAGCTGATGCAGGGCTCGAAAACTGCGAGCAGCGGTAACCGCGTGCAGGAAGTCACGGAAATCACCACCGGGCTGAAGGCGCTCGCCAAGGAACTGGGCGTGCCGATCATTGCGTTGTCGCAGCTTTCGCGTCAGGTTGAAAGCCGCGACGACAAGCGCCCGCAGCTTTCGGACCTGCGTGAATCGGGTTCGATCGAACAGGACGCCGACGTGGTGCTTTTCGTTTATCGCGAGGAATATTACCTCAAGAACAAGGAGCCGAAGGAAGGCAGCGAGGAATGGTTCAAGTGGGACCAGGAAATGCGGGAAACGATGGGCAAGGCGGAAGTGATCATCGCCAAGCAGCGCCACGGACCTACCGGCACTGCCAAACTCGGCTTCCAGGCACAGTTCACCCGCTTCACCGATCTTGCAGAAGACGAATACTTGCCGGAGCGGCATGAGTAACAACACTTCCGCCTTTCTCTCTACTGCTCGCCTTACCGTCGATCTGGGCGCCATTGCTCGCAACTGGAAACTGCTGGGCAGTTTCGCGCCCAATGCCGCCACGGGGGCTGCGGTCAAGGCCAATGCCTATGGGATGGGACTTGAGCAGGTTACAGCAACGCTGGCTCAGGCAGGATGCCGCCATTTCTTCGTTGCAACGCCGGGCGAAGGCATCAGGGCCCGCAAGGTGGCAGCGAATGCCGAAATTTTCGTGCTTGGCGGACTGACTGAACGCAACGCTCCCCACTACCAGGAAGCGGGTCTCATTCCGGTTTTGAACGATCCGGGAGAAATGGAAATCTGGGCGCGACGCTGCCGGCAAACCGGCAATCGCAAACCCTGCGCGCTGCACTTTGATACCGGCATGGGCAGGCTGGGCCTGGACGAAAGCCAGGCCATGGAACTCGCTGCAGAAAATGCGCGGCTGAACTCTATCTCGCCAGTGCTCATCATGAGCCATCTTGCCTGTGCCGATGACCCGAAGCACCCAATGAACGCCCATCAGAAACAGGCTTTTGACAGGCTGTGCCAAGGCTTTCCGGGCATCATGGCGTCGCTTGCAAATTCTGCGGGCATTCTGGGGCAGGAAAGCTTCGGATATGACCTGACCCGGCCAGGCATAGCGCTTTATGGAGCGGAGGCCATCGACGGCACGGTCGGTCCGATGGGCACCGTGGCGAAATTCGAGGCCCGGATCCTGCAGGTCCGCCATGCAAGGAAAGGCGAGACGGTCGGTTATGGTGCGACGCATGTCCTGGCGCGCGACAGTGTCATCACAACGGTGGGTGCAGGGTATGGCGACGGGCTGCCGCGCTCGGCTTCAGGTGATGGCGTGGCGCTGAGGGCGCAGTTTCCGGGCGCAGTCGGTCATGTCTGCGGCAGGGACGTACCGTTGATCGGGCGGGTCTCGATGGACAGTTGCATGTTCGACGTCACCGACATTCCCCTGGCACAACTCGAAAAGACGGAGTGGATCGAACTGTTCGGTGACAATATTGCTGTCGACGATCTGGCGCGGGCCAGCGGTACCATTGGCTATGAGGTACTGACCGGGATGCGGGACAGGTGTGAGAGGGTGTATCTGGAAACAATGGAAGGCTGATCAAGAGCCCGGTCGCATCAGGACTGGCTTGCTACTTTCGGTGTGATGTTCGAATCCTTGATGTTCCAGGCCAGCCCCAAGCTGGCGAAAAAGCGTATGGTGAGCCAGGTAAGATCGAACTCGAACGGCCGGTGGCCATGGCGTGCCGAGCGCGGGTCGGCATGGTGGTTGTTGTGCCAGCCTTCACCATTGGTGAGATAGCCAATCAGGATGTTGTTGCGACTGTTCTCGCCGGTGTCGTAATTCTGGTAACCCCAGACATGGGTGACGGAATTGACTGACCAGGTGGCATGCCAGACAAAGACCGTGCGCACGAACACACCCCAGATGAGCAGGCTTGCACCAAAAACCAGAGCCGATTGCAGTCCACCACCAAGGATCAGGTCGACCAGGAAACCGGCACCGAAAAATACCAGGCATTGCAGCACAAGGACACCGACATAAATGCGCGGTTCCTCCAGCTTGCGATAGAACGGATCGCGCAGAACGTCCTTGGCATAGCGGGCATAAAGCTCAAGCCGCGTCGCATCGGCAGACTTGACAAGAACCCAGCCGATATGCGCCCAAAGAAAACCGCGAACCGGCGAATGCGGATCGGCGTCCTTGTCAGAGAATTCATGGTGGCGACGATGCACGGCTACCCAGCGTGCGGGCGAATCCTGAAAGCAGCACACAGCCAACACGGCCAAGGTTCGCTCCAGCCACTTTGGACACTGGAACCCCTTGTGGGTCAGGAACCGGTGATAGAAGAGGTTGATGCCCAGCGTTCCGAAGACGTAATTGCCCAGAAATGCGAGAAGCAGGCCCGTCCAGGAGAAAAACTGCGGAAACAGCGCAAGAAGCGCCATGAGATGGAAAATCGTGATTCCAATCACGTTTATCCAGTCCCATTCCAGTGCCGACTTCTCTTGTGTGGTGGTTTGCAACACTGAAAATCTCTCCGCCCGGGCTTTCTGCGGGATTCGCCCTGTGCAATTGCCTAACACGTAGTGAGCAGTGCCGGTAGCGTCTTGTCGCCGCAGAATGGCAATTGTCGAAGACCTGGAGACAGATTTATGCCAGAAATGGCATGTTTGGAATCAAGGGAGCATTTTGGCGATGGATAAGGACAGGAAGGACATCAGGTCGCGTCGCGGCATGGTGATCGCGATATTGGCGCTGATTGCAGGCGCAGGTGGCATTTACGCTTTCGCCTATCCTGACAAACTGATGGCCATGATGGGCCATGAGGGCGCCGGAATGCATATGCGCATGCATGAGCAACATCATGGCGCAGATGGCACGGGCCATGATGAAGTCAATATGCCGGGCCTGAAGGGCGAGAATGCCAGCGAGCGCGAAAGCGCCGAACTGGCGATCATGTTCCGCAATTTCGAGACCCTGTCACGTACCGTCACTGAATTGCCGAATGGCATCCGTACCGTGACGAAATCGTCGGACGAGACGGTGATGGCAGCCCTGGCCAGCCATGTCAGCGGCATGATCGGCCGGGTGGAAGCCAAGGATGACCCGAGGATTTTCATCCAGAGCCCGACGCTCGACATCTTTTTCATGCGCGGCGACAAGATCCACTCCGAGATCGACATGACAGATGAGGGCATTGTGGTTGTGCAGACATCGCAGGATCCCGAAGTTGTGGCTGCATTGCACACCCATGCAGCCGAAGTATCAGCCATGGCAGAACGCGGCATGCAGGCCGTGCATGAAATGATGATGAACCGGATGGCCAACTGAACGCTCACTTCGGACTTGCCAGACAGGCTGTCCGGGACTAGAACACATCGTGAACAATCTTGTCTGCGAGTGAGCATATTGGCCAAGAACAGATCCCAATTCATCTGCCAGAACTGTGGCTCGGTCTCATCGCGATGGCAGGGCAAGTGCGATGCCTGCAATGAATGGAACACGCTGGTCGAGGAAAACACATCTGGCGGCATAGGCGCGGCCCCGGCGTCGCGCTCTGTTGGCAAGGGCACACCGGTCCAGTTGGTGCCGCTGTCAGGAGACATCGAGGAAGCCCCGAGGATTGCCTCGGGCATTGCCGAACTGGATCGCGTGACCGGCGGCGGTTTCGTGCACGGGTCCGCACTGCTGGTCGGCGGCGATCCCGGCATCGGCAAATCAACGCTGTTGATGCAGGCAGCCGCTGCGCTCGCCCGCAAGGGCCGATCGGTGATCTATGTTTCGGGCGAGGAAGCGGTCGCGCAGATCCGGTTGCGCGCACGCCGCCTCAATGCCGTGGAGCCGAATGTGGGGCTTGCGGCGGAGACCAGCGTGGAAAACATACTGGCGACACTGGCACAGGGCCCTGCCCCTGCCCTGCTGATCATCGATTCGATCCAGACATTGTGGACTGAACTCGCTGAATCAGCGCCAGGCACTGTTACACAGGTCCGCGCTTCCGCCCAGGCGATGATCCGCTATGCCAAGAAGAGTGGCGCCTGCGTGGTGCTGGTCGGGCATGTGACCAAGGAAGGGCAGATTGCCGGCCCGCGAGTCGTCGAACACATGGTGGATGCAGTGTTGTATTTCGAGGGTGAAGGCGGACATCATTTCCGGATATTGCGCACAGTGAAAAACCGGTTCGGCGCGACTGACGAAATCGGCGTGTTCGAGATGTCGGATACCGGATTGCGCGAAGTTGCCAATCCTTCCGAATTGTTCCTGGGGGAGCGCAATTCCTCGTCGCCTGGGGCCGCAGTCTTTGCCGGGATGGAGGGAACGCGGCCTGTTCTGGTTGAAATCCAGGCGCTTGTTGCCCAATCGACGCTTGGCACGCCCAGACGTGCGGTGGTCGGCTGGGATTCAGCGCGATTGTCGATGGTGCTTGCCGTGCTGGAAGCGCATTGCGGCGTAAGGTTTGCGCAGCATGATGTCTATCTCAATGTTGCTGGCGGATACCGCATCTCCGAACCTGCTGCTGACATGGCCGTTGCCGCTGCGCTCGTTTCATCACTTTCGGGCCGGGCCTTGAGCGCTGACAGCATCTTTTTTGGTGAAATCAGCCTGTCGGGCGCAGCGCGTCCCGTGGCTCATTCGGGAGCGCGCCTCAAGGAAGGCGAGAAACTCGGTTTCAGGCGGGCGCATATTCCTCGCGGCAGCCTTGAAGGGCAGAAGACCGGTCTGAAGGCAGCGGAATATGGTGACCTGGCCGAGCTTGTAGCGGCAATTGCCGCAGGCAGGCCGCAAGATCAGTGAAAAACCCATTTCTTGCTGGAATGAATGGCAAAACCCGTCTATTTGGACTGCAACAAGAATGCTTGACTGCGGACAACTGCAGGATTGAAGGGCCGTATCATGCCAATAACCCTGTTTGACGGGATACTGATCGGATTGATGCTTGTTTCGGGCGTGCTCGCCATGATCCGGGGCTTCTCGCGGGAACTGCTTTCCGTTGCTTCCTGGGCGGCAGCGGCCTTTGCTGCCTACAAGTTTTACCCGACGGTTTCACCGATGGTGGCTCCCTATACCGCGCAGATCAGCACCAACAAGACCGTCGCTGATATTGCGGCCGCCGGCATCATCTTTGCCGTGGTATTGCTCATCGTCAGCCTTATCACCATGCGGATCGCGGATTTCATTGTGGACAGCCGCATCGGTGCGCTGGACCGCAGCCTCGGCTTTGTCTTTGGTGCCTTGCGCGGGGCGTTGCTGGTTGTCGTTGCGTTGTTGTTCTTCAACTGGCTTGTTCCCGAAGGCCAGCCGAGCTGGGTCGCAAATGCCAAATCGAAGCCGGTGCTGGAATCGATTGGCGGAAACATCGTCCAGCTTCTGGAAGATCCGGACGGTCGTTCGCTGATTGAACGCATCAAGCCAAAAGAAGATGACGCACCACCCTCAGACAGCGGCGATGCCGTGCCCGATGACACGGCACCAAAGGGCTGATCGCGGCAGGGCAGCCAGGCCGGCTGCCAGACTGCCCTGACTACCATTCCTGTGTGGCGGATGGCAGACATTGCAGGACGGAATCACTGGCCAAAACAAACTTCCACAAAGAAGGGGCGAGCGTGACATGACCACAGGCAATGCCGGATTTCCCGTGCACCCCTTCGCCGGCGATGACGGCAGGCTGCATGAAGAATGCGGCGTCTTCGGCATTTTCGGCACATCCGACGCCGCAGCGCTGACCACGCTCGGATTGCACGCGCTGCAGCACCGCGGACAGGAAGCGGCAGGCATTGTTTCCTTTGACGGCAGCCAGTTCTATGCGGAACGCCATCGCGGATTGATCGGCGATACATTTACCCGTCCACAGGTGCTCGAGCGACTCAAGGGCAATCGCGCCATCGGCCATACCCGTTATTCGACCACCGGTGGCGACGAGATGCGCAATGTACAGCCATTTTTCGCCGAGTTTGCCGGTGGCGGCTTTGCGGTGGCGCATAATGGCAACCTGACCAATGCGATGACACTGCGCAAACAGTTGCAGCGCGAGGGCTCGATCTTCCACACAACCTCGGACACAGAGGTGATCCTGCACCTGATTGCAACGGCCAAACAGCACTCCTTCGAGGAACGGCTGGTGGCAGCGCTGGCGCAGCTTGAAGGCGCGTTCTCGATCGTCGGCATCACCAACAAGAAGCTTGTCGGCTGCCGCGATGCGCTTGGCGTTCGCCCGCTGGTGCTGGGAGACCTGGACGGCGCCTATATACTGGCGTCGGAATCCTGCGCGCTTGACATTATCGGGGCGCGTTTCGTGCGTGACATCGAGCCGGGCGAACTTGTGATCATCACCGACAAGGGGATCACCAGCAGCCGTCCTTTCGAGAAGAGCGAGGACCGGTTCTGCATCTTCGAATATGTCTATTTCGCGCGGCCCGATTCCGTGATCGGCGGACGCAATGTCTATGCGGTACGCAAGCAGATCGGGGTTGAACTGGCGCATGAGCAGCCTGCTGATGCCGACATTGTTGTTCCGGTTCCAGATTCAGGAAATCCTGCCGCAATAGGCTATGCCCAGGGTGCGGGCTTGCCGTTTGAACTGGGAATCATCAGGAACCATTATGTGGGACGCACTTTCATCCAGCCGTCGGACTCGATCCGGCACATGGGCGTAAAGCTGAAGCACAATGCCAATCGCAAGATGATCGAAGGCAAGCGGGTTGTGCTGGTTGACGACAGCATCGTGCGCGGCACGACTTCACAAAAGATCGTGCAGATGGTGCGCGAAGCCGGTGCCAGGGAAGTGCATATGCGCATCGCGAGCCCGCCTACCATGTCATCGTGTTTCTATGGCGTTGACACGCCCGAAAAGCAGAAGCTGCTCGCGTCGCGCATGAGTGTTGCCGAAATGGCTGATTTCATCCGGGTCGATTCGCTCGGCTTCCTGTCGATTGACGGGCTGTACCGGGCAGCTGGCGAAGCGGCTCGCAACGGCGAAGCTCCGCAATTTTGCGATGCCTGTTTCACGGGCGAGTATCCGACACGGCTTACAGACCACGAAGACAGGGACAATGTCCGCAAATTGTCGCTTCTGTCAGACAGCCGGGGTTGAGCGACATGGGCAAACTGGACGGACGCATCGCGCTGGTGACCGGCGCCTCCCGTGGCATCGGTTATCACGCCGCAATGGCTTTTGCGCGTGAAGGCGCGCATGTGATCGCTGTGGCGCGCACGACTGGCGGGCTGGAGGAACTCGACGACGAGATCAAGAAAGCTGGAGGAAGCGCGACTCTGGTCCCGATGGACATCGTCGATTTCGAGGCGATAGACAGATTGGGAGCAGCCATCGACCAACGCTGGGGCAAACTCGACATCTTCCTTGCCAATGCGGGAATCCTTGGCGGGCTGTCACCGCTTGGCCATCACGAGCCGAAGAATTTCCAGAAGGTGATGGATATCAATGTCACGGCGAACTGGCGGTTTATCCGTTCGCTTGATCCGCTGCTGCGCGCTTCCCCGTCAGGTCGTGCGATCTTTGTGAGCTCGGGTTCACCGCATTCCTGCCGCCCGTTCTGGGGACCGTATGCCGCTTCGAAAGCTGCACTTGAAGCACTGGCCCGTGTCTATGCGGCAGAATGCGCCAACACCAACATCCGCTCGGTGATCGTCAATCCGGGGGCGACGCGGACAGGAATGCGGGCGCAGGCCATGCCGGGCGAAGACCCGAAAACCCTGCCGCATCCTTCAGAACTTGCCGGTGATTTCGTGATGCTTGGCAGCGCTGCGATGAATGAGAACGGCGTGATCTGGGATTGCGCCACCAAGCGCTTCCTCACCCCGCAAATGCCAGCCTGACCGGCAAGCCGCAACCGAATTCGTCAAGCAGCGCGGGAGACCCTTACCGGCTGTTCCATCTCGTTTGCGTCGTCTTCGACCGGCAACATGTCAAATTCTGCTTCCAGCTTTTCCTTCGCGCGTGAATTGCCGCGCAAGGTGATTTCCCAGAAGCGAAGCGTCAGGAACGGGCATTCCCTGCTGAAAGTCTTGTCGGGGAAAATGTGGAACCAGCGATAGCCGTTTGCCGCATAGTAGCCCGACACCAACCTGCCCTTTTCGTCACCCGCCTCCCAAGCGGCAGATGTACATGCAACTCGTCCACACCACGAGAACTGGTACGACTTGGCCACGCGGGCCGGATCACGGCCTAGTGCAAGATGGCGATGCGCGTTGCGGAAATCAGCCCTCCTGCCGCGAATGTCGAAGACGAGGATCACCAAGCCAAGGAAAAGCGCGAATACCAGCGGCCAAAACCCGAATATCGCCAGCGGCAACATCACCAGAATGTCGGCAAGCATCAACGACAGGGGTGGCCACAGCGCAATCAAGGGTACTGGCTGTGCATTGGGCATGGATATCCTTTCTGGCGGGATATTCTGCCTGACGACAGAGTGGGTTTCACAACACGTTCTTTTTGCCTGTCTGCCCGCCATCACCGCCAAGGTCAACCTCAACGCGGATAACTTGAGCCTTTCATTCCCCGGCATTGCGGCAAAGACACGCAAAAGCTTGATAATTGCGCTGCAAATGCCACTATGAGTTCAGTGGCAGCTCGCACTGCCTCAACGCGTTGCATCTGGGAGGAACTGCGCGATGTCTGATTTTCACTCGCGATTCGAAGGCATGACGCTGTTCGAGGCATTCCGGGATGCTGCCCGGAACTTCGATGACGGCACGCCGATCGTCGAGGATGCAACGGGCGGCAGTTCGACCTACAAACGGCTGATGATCGGGGCGCGCATCTTGGGATCAAAATTCGCGCGCATGAGCCGCACGGGCGAAATCGTGCCGGTATTGCTGCCCAATGCCAGCGCCGTTGCCGCCACCTTCCTCGCACTGCAATCGGCTGGCCGGGTACCGGCGATGCTCAATTATACGGCCGGACCATCGACAATTCTATCCGCCTGCCAGACCGTGAAGGCCAAAATCGTCATTGCCTCCCGCACTTTTGTCGAAAAAGCGGAACTGGAAGCACCAGTGAAGGTGCTGGAAGAAGCCGGGCTGAAGATCATCTGGCTGGAGGATGTTGCCAAGACCATAACCGCACTGGACAAGGCGTTTGGCCTAGTACTGCGCAACCGGCCGATCGCCAGAACAAATGCCACTGACCCGGCGCTGGTGCTGTTCACATCAGGCTCGGAAGGGTTGCCGAAGGGCGTGGTACTTTCGCATGCGAACCTTCTTTCCAATTGCAGCCAGATCGAACAGCGCATTGAATTCGGCCCGCAGGACAAGTTGTTCAATGTACTGCCGGTGTTCCACTCCTTTGGCCTCACGGGCGGCATGGTATTGCCGCTGGTGTTCGGGGTGAAACTGTATCTCTACCCTTCGCCGCTGCATTACAAGATCATCCCGCAGGCAGTGGCGCGTACGAAACCCACCCTGCTTTTCGGCACAGACACATTCCTGACCGGCTATGCGAGAACCGCAAAGGACAAAGATTTCGACAGCGTGCGCATGGTGGTTGCGGGCGCTGAAGCGGTGAAGGATGAGACCCGCAAGGTCTGGATGGATCGCTTCAACACGCTGGTGGTCGAAGGCTTCGGCATGACGGAGGCTGCCCCTGTGGTAGCCGTCAATACACCAGAGGAGAACCGGCCGGGCACAGTCGGCAAAGCACTGCCCGGCATGGAGGTCAGGCTTGAACCCGTTGAGGGCATTGCCAATGGCGGGCGCATGTTCCTGCGCGGTCCCAATGTCATGATGGGCTACATGCTTGCCGACAATCCGGGCGTGATCCAGCCACTTGACGATGGCTGGCATGATTCAGGCGATGTGGTGGAGATCGACGAAGACGGCTTCATCGCCATACGCGGGAGGGTGAAGCGCTTCGCAAAGATTGCCGGTGAAATGGTTTCGCTGGGTGCGGTCGAAATACTGGCCCAGAAACTGTGGCCTGAAGAGCATCATGCCGTTGTCGCGGTGCCCGACAAACGCAAGGGCGAGCGCGTCGTGCTGGTGACGACAGCGCCTGGTGCAAGCCGGGACGTGCTGCTTGACGCGAGCCGCCGCGAGGGGCTGACTGAACTGATGGTGCCGAATTTCATCATTCAGGTTGGTGAAATCCCGGTGCTCGGCACCGGCAAGACCGACTATGGGACAGCGCGCAAGGTAGCGCTCTCCAATCTCGGGCTGGATGACGCTGCCTAGGATTCAGTGCCGGTTTCGGCCCGGGCTTGGGCGGATTTTTCGATTTCCTCAGCAACATGGCGGTGCCACGCCTGATAGCCGAACGGCATTCCGGCCAGGTACAGGAGCGCAAGGCCGCCAAGCGTTTCCCAGGGCCATGACAGCAGCACACCGACGAAGGCAACAGCCACAATAAGCAAGGGCAGCACATATTCTCGCGGGATGCGTTTACCCATGTCCTTGCCCGAGAATGTCGGCAGGCTCGAAACCATCAGCAGGCCGATAGCGACAGCGTAGACTGCGGACAGGCTGTCGAACGACTGCGAGTTCTCAATGCCGAGCTGATGCAGATAAACGGGAGCGAGAACCGTCATCGCGCCAGCTGGTGCGGGAACACCAACAAAGAAATTGTTCTGCCATTTCGGCCGGTCCGGCATGTCCAGCATGACGTTGAAGCGCGCGAGCCGCAGGCAGGCGCAACTGGCATAGATCAGCGCGGCAATCCAGCCAAAGCTCCGCACGCCGTCAAGCAGGGTGAAATAGAGCAGCATCGCCGGTGCCACGCCGAAATTGACGAAATCGGCAAGACTGTCCATCTGCGCGCCGAAGCGCGAGGTTGATTTGAGAAACCGCGCGACACGGCCATCGATACCGTCAAGAAAAGCAGCAAGAATGATCGCGCCAACCGCGAGGCTGATCTGGTCCTCAATCGCAAAGCGGATTGAGGTCAGACCTGAGCAGATCGCCAGCAGCGTCAGCAGGTTCGGGAAAATGGAGCGCAGCGGAATGTCACGCAATCTGGGGCTGGCATAGCCTTCAATACCCGCTTCCCCATCGGATTCGCCATCGGGATTGAACGGAGGAAACGGGGTTTCCATCGTCAGGCCACCCGGGTTACCGGCGCAACAGGCGCACCGTCATGGCGGGCAAGAATGGTTTCACCGGCAATTGCCGTCTGGCCGAGTGCCACGCAAACCTGTGCCCCCCTGGGCATGTAGACATCAAGGCGCGAACCGAAGCGTATGAGACCGAACCGCTCGCCTGTCGCCAGGGTGTCGCCTTCGCGCGACCAGCAGACAATGCGCCGGGCCACGAGGCCCGCAACCTGGACAACACCAACCTTGCCATGCGGGCCGTCGATCAGCAGCGAATTGCGTTCGTTCTCATCGCTTGCCTTGTCAAGTTCGGCATTGAGGAACTTGCCGTGCTTGTGGACGATCATCTCAATGTGTCCGCGAACAGGTGCGCGGTTCACATGGCAGTTGAAGACATTCATGAACACCGAGACACGGGTGCAAGGGTCGCTTCCCATTCCCAGTTCGCGTGGCGGTACAGCCTGGCCGATATGGGATATCCTTCCGTCAGCGGGCGAAATGATGAAATCGTCACTGACAGGTGAAACACGCTGCGGATCGCGAAAGAAATAGGCGCACCATGCGGTCAGCGCCATGCCGAGATAGAACAAGGGATCGGAAAACCAACCGGCCACTATCGCGACGACGAAGAATATTGCGATGAACGGCCAGCCTTCCTTGTGAATGGGGACAAGCGATTTTCTGAGCGTAGAGAACAGGTTGGAAAAATCCATGGCAGCCTTCCGTTTTGTAGCCGTTTGCTAGCAGGAATCGGGCATGGGGGGAAGGTGGCGATGGCGGCAACTTCGCGGGTCCCAATTCGCGCGACATATTACATTTTCTCCATATTGATCTGGCGCAAGCGCAGTTCCGCTGGCCAGGCCGATTATCGGGCATCCAATCAACAAGGAGAAACCCGATGATCCGTGCATTATCAACAACCACCTTTCTGGCCGCCATGACGGCGGCACTTCTGGCAACTGCCGTTCCTGCGGCGGCAGATGATGACAATGACAGTTATCGCGGCAATGGTCGTCACTGGATGATGGGCTGGGGCTGGAACCGTGGCGAAGGCCGCATGATGCGCGGAGAAGGTCGCCAGATGGGCCGTTTCGCCATCATTGATGCCAATGACGATGGTATCATTTCACCTGACGAAGCTGCCGCGCAGCGCGAGAGTGTCTATCTTGCCATGGATGCCGACGATGACGGCTTTCTCAGCGAGGAAGAATACATGGCCGTGCGCATGGGTCCGCAGGAAGGGCGCAACGAGGAGCGCATGAAAGAGCGCCAGGAGCAGAAGCAGGCAAGGTTTGCGCCAATGGATAGCGACAAGGACGGAAAGGTCTCGAAGGCCGAGTTCATGGCAGCCGGCAAGGCACGCTATGAAGAAGCCGATACCAACAAGGACGGCGAAGTGACCCCCTGGGAATTCCGCTCGCTGCATCGCAGCTAGGCTTGCAGGATAGCGGAGCGGAGGCGGGAACCTTCCCGCCTCAGCCTGCTGTCTTGCCGCGAACGATCACGCCAAGTTCGTCGCTTTCGCGTGCGGCGCGCAGGCGTTCCTCTGCCTCTGTCGCCTCGCGCTGGCGGCTCCACATCTCGGCATAGAGCCCCTTCTTGCGCAGCAGTGCCTTGTGAGTACCGCGCTCTGCGATCTCGCCCGCCTTGAGGACGATGATCTCGTCGGCATTGATGACGGTCGACAGGCGATGCGCGATCACCAGGGTGGTGCGGTCTTTCGAGACCATGTCGAGCGAAGACTGGATCTCACGCTCGGTATGGGTGTCGAGTGCCGAGGTTGCCTCATCGAGAATGAGAATTGGCGGTGCCTTGAGCAAGGTGCGGGCAATGGCGACACGCTGCTTCTCGCCGCCGGAAAGCTTCAAGCCGCGCTCGCCGACCTCGCTCGCAAAACCTTTTGGCAGGCTGCGGATGAATTCCCCGATCTGGGCCATGTCGGCAGCCTTTTCCACTTCCGCCTGCGTGGCACTGGTGCGCCCATAGCCAATATTGTAGGCAACGGTGTCGTTGAACAGCACGGTATCCTGTGGGACCATGCCGATGGCGGCGCGCAACGAGGTCTGCGTCACATCGCGAATGTCCTGCCCGTCAACGGTGATTGCACCGCCGGTCACGTCATAAAAGCGGAACAAGAGCCGCGAAATAGTCGATTTGCCTGCCCCCGAGGGACCGACGATGGCTACTGTCTTTCCCGCAGGCACCTTGAAGGAAACATTCTTCAGAATCGGCCGGTCGGGATCGTAGCGGAAATCGACATTGTCGAAGGCTATCGCGCCTTTTTCGATTTTCAGCGTTCTGGCGTCGTGCTTGTCCTGTACCTCCTGCTCAACATCGAGGAGATCGAACATCGCCTCAATGTCGGTGAGACCCTGGCGAATTTCACGATAGATGAAGCCGATGAAGTTGAGCGGGATGGAAAGTTGCAGCAACAACGCATTGATTAGCACGAAATCGCCAACTGTCTGCTCGCCACGGCTTACAGCCATCGCCGACATGACCATGCAGATGCCGGTGCCAATGCCCAGAATTACCGCCTGGCCGAAATTGAGCCAGGCGAGCGAGGTCCAGACCCGTGTCGCAGCCTTTTCATAGCGCGCCATCGACTGGTCAAAGCGTTCTGCCTCCCAGCGCTCATTGCCGAAATATTTGACGGTTTCGAAATTGAGCAGTGAATCAACCGCCTTGGAATTGGCGTCAGTGTCATTGGTGTTCATGTCGCGACGGATGGAAATGCGCCAGTCACTTGCCCGCACCGAAAACCAGACATAGGCCCATATCATTACTGCAATGACGACCACATACCAGACATCGAACTGGTACCAGATGACGGCTGCCATGAAGGCAAACTCGATGATCGTCGGACCGCCATTGAGGATGGTGAAGCGGACTATCGCCTCAATCCCCTTGGTACCGCGCTCAATGACGCGAGAAAGTCCGCCCGTGCGCCGCTGCAGGTGATAGCGCAGCGATAGCGCATGCATGTGCCGGAAAACGATCGTCGACAACTGCCTCACGGCATGCTGGCCGACGCTCGCGAACATGGCATCGCGGATCTGGTTGAAGCCGGTCATCGCAACACGACCGACATTGTAGGCAATCACCAGCATGACCGGAACGACGAGAAAAGCCGGCAGCCATCCGGGTGTGGTGTTGCCGCCGGTCAGCGCATCTGTCGACCACTTGTAGAAATACGGCACCAGAACCGTAATGACCTTTGCAAAGACAAGGATCAGCATCGCCCAGAGCACGCGGGCCTTCAGATCCGGTCGGTCCCCCGGCCACATATAAGGCCACAGGTTGCGAATCGTGCGCCATGTATCAGAGCCTTCGGCGCTGACCGTTGGCTGCTTTGCAATATCCGGTTTGATCTTTTTCAAGGGAGGCTCCGCCCCGGTGTCGCGGTATGCGAGGAAAAGAAAAGCCGCGCAGCAGTTTTGTCCGTTGCGCGGCAATGTATCAATTCAAATGGGCACGCATGAGCGCAAGGTCAACCCTTTGCGGCTTCGTCTTCCTTGCCGCCAGGAACATCAAAGACCTGGCCGGGGAAGATCAGGTTCGGATTGGTGATCTGCCCGCGATTGGCCTCATAGATGGTGGTGTAGCGAATGCCTGCACCGAGCATCCGGCGGGAAACCCGCCAAAGATTATCACCCTTGCGGATGATGACTGAAGCGCCACTGCGGATTGTTTCGACTGCCGGTTTCTCCGCAACTGCGGTTTCGACCGGCTTGGCTTCAGTGGCAGGTTCGGCAGCAGCAGCTGTTTCAGCTGCAGGCTGGGGCGCTGGCTTTGCTTCTGCCACAGGTTCAGCGGCTGGCTTCGACACTGGCTCGGTTGCCGGTTCCGGTTTTGCCTCTGCCGTTTGAACCGGCTCTGGCGCCGGAGCCTCATGGACAAGCGCCACTTCCGCGCGGGTAGCGACAACTGCACTGCCAGGCTCCAGCATGTCCGCACGGACCTTGTGGGTGCCGTTCGGCACTTCTGCGTTCGCCTCAAGCAGGAAGTTGCCTGCATCGCCTACCTTGGCCGCGCCGACGAAATTGTCGTCCATGTAGATGTTGACGATACGACCGGGTTCTCCCGTGCCAGCCACGAATATGCGGCCAGCTTCGACGTCAACTGCCTGAACGAGAACCGGTTTCACTTCCGCCGCTGGTTCGGTTGGCTTTGCCTCAGCTTCCACGGCCGGCTTTTCTTCCGCGGTCGCTTGCGGAGCGGGCTCAGCCGCAGGTTCCTGCGCCGGCTCGACTTTTGCCACTTCCTGAGCAGGTTCTTCCTTCGGAGCTTCAGCTGCTGGTGCCTCAGCCGCAGGTGCATCGGCGGTTGGCGTTGCAGTCGCCTCTTCCTTCGGTGCTTCTGCCACAGGTTCGGGCTGCTGCAGCACGCGGCTTGCCTCGCCTTCCTTGGTAACCATGGCCAGCAATTCGCCACCGGCTTCGGGGATATTGATGATGCCGGTTTCCGAGGACATCAGCATAGTACCATCGGCAGCTGTTGAGCGGATCGAGAGTTCGTGCGGACCCGGTGCCAGAGGCGTGTCGAGGACGATGGCGAAATCACCGGCGTCGCTGGCCATAGTTGATGCGATGACCGCGCCGTCGGAAAGAATGTCGACCTTGCTTCCAGCAGGCGCCGTTCCGGCGATGACGGCCGAACCGTCCTTCTCCACCCGCAAGACATCAAAGCGGGGTTCAGCGACTGCAGCTGCAGCTGGTGTTTCCGGTTTAACTTCCTCAACTTTCGGTGCCGCAACTTCCGGCTTTGCCTCCTCGACCTTGGGAGCCACTGTTTGCGGGATGGCGGAGACGAGTTCCGCCGGCTTCTGTGCCCTGTCCTGGTTATAGACATAGGTGCCTGCCGCGCCGGATACCGCCACGCCGCCTGCCACTACCCATGAGACAATCGGATTTGCCTTGAGATATGCCGTTATCATCTGCGAGTTCCTTGTGCTGCCGCGACCTTGCTGGCGGCTTCCCTGCGGACCAGGGCGCATTTCATTGCTGCCAATGATCCAAACTTTGGTCCGGTTTATAACGCAACGCGGCAAAGAACAATATGGCCTTGTCACAGTTCGCGTGTCCGCGCATGGCCGGAACCGTTTGCCCGAGGTGCAGTTCTGCTACACTCACGAAGAATCAAGTTCGATCATGCGACAATTTCAGGGACCCGAAATCATGCCCGTTACCCGTTCCATCTGCATCTATTGCGGCTCACAACCCGGCAACAGGCCGGTCTTTGTCGAAACTGCAACGGCGTTGGGCTTGGCCATGGCTGAAGCAGGCATCGGACTGGTCTATGGTGGCGGTGCCAAGGGTATCATGGGCGCGGTGGCGGATGCAGTGCTGGCAGGTGGCGGTGAGGTCACCGGCGTCATCCCACAATTCCTGATCGAGAAGGAATCATCAGGCGATTCGCTGACGCGGCTGACCCGGACCATCGTTACGGCGGACATGCATGAGCGCAAGCACACCATGTTTGAGCTGTCCGACGCGTTCGTAGCCCTGCCGGGCGGTATCGGCACGCTGGAGGAAATCGTCGAGGTCATGACCTGGGGACAATTGGGACGGCATAGCAAACCGATCTGCCTCGCCAATGTCGAAGGCTTCTGGAATCCGTTTCTCGAATTGCTCGGCGAAATGGGTGGGACAGGGTTTATCCACACTGCATCAAAAGTGAAGCCGCTGGTACTTTCGCAAGTCGGCGAAATTGTCCCCGCCATCAACTCGGCATGGGCACATTCAACGGCAGGCGAAGGCGACGCAGGGGTAATCGCCAGGCTCTGACCGCGACATGCCAATCATCGTCTGCGGCCGCTGAACAGGCTCCAGGAATAGATTGCAAGTGCAGTCCAGATCAGCGCAAAAGCGATCAGGCGGACATGGTCGAAAGGTTCGCCGAATACAAATACCGCGATGAGAAAGATGATTGTTGGCGCGATATATTGCATGATGCCGATGGTGGACAGGCGAAGTCGTTTGGCAGCATTGGCATAGATGATCAGCGGAACAGCCGTCACCACCCCTGCCAGCATCAACATGATGGTGTTGAAACTTCCTGTTTGGATGAAATGCCCGCTGCCATGGCTTTCGAGCCAGATGATGTAGCCAAGCGCCGGCAGCGACAGCAGCAGCACTTCAAGGAAAAAACCCTGTGTCGGTCCAACCGGCAGTGTTTTCTTGAACAGTGCGTAAAAGCCCCAAGTCACGGTCAGTGTCAGTGAAACCCATGGCAGACCACCAGTCTCCACGGTCAAAAGGATTACCGCTGCAGCGGCAAGGGCAATGGCTGCAATTTTCAGCCGGTCAAGTCTCTCACCAAGCAGGATAGCGCCGAGGAAAATCGAGAAAAGCGGATTGATGTAATAGCCAAGCGCTGTTTCCAGCGCCCTGCCCGCGGCAATTGCCCAGACGTAAATGCCCCAGTTGACCGTAATGAGTGAGGCGGTAAGCGCTGCCATTGCAAGGGTGCGTGGCTCACGGACCGCCCGCTTGATGTCGGCCGTGCGCCGCATCCACAACAGGATTGTGCCTGCGACTGGTACAGACCAGAAAATGCGGTGTGCCACCACTTCGGCGGAAGGGATGTGAGCCACTGCCTTCATGTACAAAGGCAGGAACCCCCACAGAAAATACACTGTCAGCGCGAGGATGAAACCTTCGCGACTGTCACCGGTATTGGCTGGATCGGGCTTGGCTGGTGCGTCTGCAACTGTGAGGCTTGTCATGTATCCTGCTTATACAGATCGGCAAAACTTGCCAGCGCAAAAATCGCTGACACGAATTTACCGGTGACACGGCGCTGTCAGCATTGGCATGCCATGCAAAACAGATGCGACAACCGGAAAGCCACACCGCGACAACCCTTTGCGGAACAGGGCCAAAGATTGGCCTGCCCTACCAGGTCGCAAATACGTTCATGCCCATTCGAACCGTGTGGCTTGTCTCGAACGGATGGGGCCAGGATTTTTTCCGGGGCTGCAAGCTTGGCCGGCGTTCGTCATTCGCCTGATTTCATCAGCTTGAAGCGGATCGAATCAACCAGTGCCTGGAAACTTGCGTCGATGATGTTGTCGGAAACGCCGATGGTGGTCCAGCGTTCGCCGCTGTCATCGGAGGATTCGATCAGCACGCGGGTCACGGCCTCGGTGCCGCCGTTGAGAATGCGGACCTTGTAGTCGACGAGTTCAAGGTCGGCGATGGCCGACTGGTATTTGCCGAGATCCTTGCGCAAAGCGCGGTCCAGCGCATTGACCGGCCCTGCCCCTTCGGCCACTGAAAGAAAGCGCTGGCCGTCAACCTCGACCTTCACCACGGCTTCCGAAACCGTAATGATCTCGCCGATTGCGTTGAAGCGGCGCTCGACCTGGACACGGAAACTCTCGACATTGAAATAGTCCGGCACCGCACCGAGCGTCGAACGCGCCAGGATTTCAAAGCTCGCTTCTGCCGCCTCATAGGCCCAGCCCTGGCTTTCGCGTTCCTTGACGATGGCCACAAGCCGGTCCAGCCGCGGGTCGGACTTGTTGACCGCGATGCCGCGCCGCTCCAGTTCAGCGATAAAATTGGACTTGCCACCCTGGTCGGAAACCATCACACGGCGGCGATTGCCGACGGATTCCGGCGGCACATGCTCATAGGTCTGCGGTTCCTTGAGAATTGCAGAGGCATGGATGCCTGCCTTGGTGGCAAAGGCAGACTGGCCGACATAAGGCGCCTGGTGGTCCGGCGCGCGATTGATCAATTCATCGAACTTGTGGGAAAGCCGGGTGAGGCTTGCCAGTGACTGTTGGCTGACACCGGTTTCGAAACGCTCGCTCCAGGCCGGCTTCAGGGCAAGGCTGGCAATCAGCGTGACAAGGTTGGCATTGCCACAACGCTCGCCGATGCCGTTAAGCGTGCCCTGGATCTGGCGCGCACCGGCATCGATTGCGGCGAGTGAATTGGCTACCGCCTGGCCTGTATCGTCATGGGCGTGAATACCGAGCCTGTCACCAGGGATACCGGAGGCAATGACGGCGCGAACGATATCGGTCACTTCCTGCGGCTGGGTTCCGCCATTTGTGTCACAAAGCACGATCCAGCGCGCACCTGCCTCACAAGCCGTGCGAGCGCATTGCAGCGCATAGTCGGGATTGGCCTTGTAACCGTCGAAGAAATGCTCGCAGTCAATCATCGCCTCGCGACCGGTGGCGAGTGTTGCCTTGACGGAGTCGGAAATGCAGACGAGGTTTTCCTCGTTTGTCGTGCCGAGCGCGACGCGGACATGGTAATTCCAGCTCTTGGCAACAAAGCAGATCGCATCTGTTGCCGACTGCAACAAGGCGACAAGGCCCGGATCATTCGAGGCGGAAACACCCGGTCTGCGGGTCATGCCGAAGCCGACAAAACCGGCCTTGCTGGTACGCTTGCGCGAAAAGAATTCGGTGTCGGTCGGATTGGCGCCCGGGTAGCCGCCCTCGACATAGTCCACGCCGATTTCCTCCAGCATGGCCACAATCGCGACCTTGTCGGCCACGGAGAAATCGATGCCGGGCGTCTGCTGCCCGTCGCGCAGGGTCGTGTCAAACAGATATATGTGTTCGCGCGTCATGCGTATCGTCCCGTTTCGCCCAGAATCATCCCGGGCTTCATCCCAGGATTCCGGCATACCACAGCACCGCTAACACAATGCAAACAACGATCACACCCTTGGCGATGAGACCGTAGAACAGCCATTTCGGCATTTGGGTATTCGGGTTGGGGGCAGTCATTTTTCAGGCCATTCAGCAGTGTCATGATCGGGATGCTGCCGGTTGGTGGAGATGATCGAAGCAACGCCGCCCACCAAGTCACTGCGCGTGGTGATGGTCGGCGGCAGGCCGTCGAGAATTGCATGGAATGGCACGCGTGCTTCCACCCCGTCATTGGTTTGCGGAACGATGGCCGACGGATCATCGAGACTTCCCAGCGTCACGGCAACGCCATTGGAGCTCATCGTGTCAAAAAAAAGCGGCGTGCCGCAATTTGAGCAAAAGCCCCTCCTCACTGGCCCGGACGACTGGAACCAGGACGGTTCACCCCGGGTCATTTTCAGGCCGTCGCCGGGAACGAACGCCAGCGGCATGAAATAGTTGCCTGCTGCCTTCTGGCACATCCGACAGTGGCACAGATGCGGGCTCTCGACCTCGCCATCAATATGATAGCGGACTGCGCCGCACTGGCAGCCGCCCGAAAGTTTCATTGCCGTCATTTCGCGTTCTCCGGCCAATTGTCCGTGTCATGATCGGGATGCTGCAGGCTTACCAGTCCGTCAAGGAACGGTGCTGCCTCGATATCGTCCATCGTCACGCGCTGCGGCAGGTCAGGCACCCCGTCGCACCATGGCCGCTTGCCCTCGATGCCGTAGGCAATGGTCGGCGCGACAGCATCGGGATCGTCAAAGGCGATGACACATAGGGCAAGGCCATCGGGCGCGTCATAGGCGAGCGGTGTGCCGCAAGCATGGCAAAAGCCGCGCCGCGCCATGTTGGATGACTGGAACCAGGACGGTTCGCCGCGTGTCCAATCCACCGGGTTTTCACCCGGCCCGACCAGCGCGAGATAGGGCGCTGACGACGCCTTCTGGCACATGCGGCAATGGCAGACGGAGCTGGTGCCGGGACCGCCGCTGACGCGAAACCGTACCGCGCCACACTGGCATCCACCTGATAGGGATTTGCTCATGGCAGGGCCGTCCAGTCTTCCAGTTTCAGTTCCGGCACGCGCGAAAATTCACGAATGTTGTTGGTCACCAGCGTAGCCCCGAGTGCCCGCGCATGGGCGGCAACCCAGAGGTCATTGCTGCCGATAGGCCTGCCTGCACGTTCGAGTTCCACCTGGATGGACCCGTAATGGCAGGACACACCTACCTCAATCGGCAGCACGATCAGAGCCGCCAATGCCGCTTCAACCTTTGCCTTCAAGGCAGGGGCGTCCTTGCGCAAATAACCGAAACGCATCTCACCTGCCACCACGACACTGGTCGCGAGTTGTTCGGGATCAGTTTCATGCGCCTTGCGGCTGGCCGGACCTGAGGGATCGCGGATCATCGCAGAAATCACGTTGGTATCGAGGATGAACATTTGGCGGTTACAGTTCCACGGGTTCGGGCGGCGGAGTCCCTTCATCAAGATCAGGAAAATCGGGAAACGGCTCCTGCCTTGCCAGCCATTCGGAGAAGCTCTCCTTCCTTGCGGCAGGCTCGATGATCAGCCTGTCACCCTCACGGCGCATGATAGCATCCTTGCCGGGAAGCTCGAACTCCACGGGAATGCGCACGGCCTGGTTGCGACCGTTGCGGAACAATTTCACATGACGTTCATTTCCCATTGATGGACCCTCCGGGTTTGGCATATGCCATAACATATGCCAACATTGTGGCAATGGCAAACCCGACCCGGCTCAGCGCTTCACCTCCCAGCGGGTCTTGCGCTCGCCGGTTTCGGGATCCTTGTAGTCCATCAACTGGATGCCTTGTGCTGCCAGTTCGTCGCGGATGTGGTCAGCTTCCGCGAAGTTTTTTTCGCTGAGGCATGCAAGGCGTCTGGAGATCATCGGTTCCAACTCGGACGGCTCCGCGATGTTCTGGCTGGTTTCGGTGATGCCCAACAGGTTCAGCGCTTCAGCAAGTTTGCTGCCGGAAAGTGAGGGAAGCTCCTGGATCGCGGCAACCGTGTTGAGATCATCCTGCAGGGCTGAAACTACTGCTGACAGATCTCCGGAGCCATCAGCATCCAGCCGCCTGAATGTTCTTGCGGCAAGGTTGCTTGCCTCCTCCAGCCTGCGCACACTGAAATCGATCGGCTCGCGGTAATGCGTCATCAGCATGGCCAGACGCAGCACTTCGCCCGGCCATTTCCGCCCACCAAACTTTTCCGTTTCCAGAAGCTCGTGGATGGTGACAAAGTTGCCGTCGGACTTCGACATCTTCTTGCCCTCGACCTGCAGGAAGCCGTTATGCATCCAGTAGTTCGCCATCACTTCGCTGCCATGGGCGCAGCGCGACTGGGCAATCTCGTTTTCATGATGCGGGAAGATGAGATCGAGCCCACCGCCATGAATGTCGAACACTTCGCCCAGATGTGCCTTTGACATGACCGAGCATTCGATATGCCAGCCGGGACGGCCATGGATATGGACATGATCGCCCTTCCAGTCGAAGGCACCTTCCCAGCCTGGTTCGCTGGCGGAGGATTCCTTCCAGAGCACGAAATCGGCCGGGTTCTTCTTGTGCGCCTCCACAGCCACGCGCGCGCCGGCCTGCTGGTCGTCAAGATTGCGCTTTGACAGCGAGCCATAGTCCGGCATGGACGTGACATCGAACAGCACTTCCCTGCCCTCGCTGCCGGTCGCAAGATAGGCATGCCCCCGGTTGATCAGGTCCTGGATCATCGCGACCATGCCATCGATATGCTCTGTGGCGCGCGGCTCGACAGTGGGTGGCAGGCAGCCAAGTGCTGCGACATCCTTGTGATACTGGTTGGCGGTCTTTTCCGTGACCTGGCGAATGGCCTCGTTCAGCGTCATTTCGCCCGATGAAATCCTTTCGCCAAAATCGCGCAGCGCGCGCGCATTGATCTTGTCATCGACGTCGGTGATGTTGCGGACATAGGTGACGTGATCCGCGCCATAGCGGTGGCGCAGCAGGCGGTACAGCACGTCGAACACGATTGCCGGGCGGGCATTGCCGATATGGGCGAAGTCATAGACCGTCGGCCCGCAGACATACATGCGGACATTGTCCGCATCGATGGGTTTGAAAACCTCCTTGCTGCGGGTCAGCGTGTTGTAAATCTTCAGTTCGCTCATCGTCTTGCCTCGATAATGCAAATTCACGTTTCCGGCGGGCCGGAGCGTCTCATTTTTCGCATAAAGGGAAATGAACGACCGGACCAGCTTTTGCTAGTCAATAATGGTGCAGATGTTGCAGCAGCCGCACTGGGCGGTAAAGGTCGTGTCCATTGACGGCGTTATGGCGCAAAACCGGGCGCAGCGTCAATGCTGTTCGGTGTCATCGTGACAGTGATGCAACAAAGACAACAGCAATCCGTTCAGGAACAGTTTTTTGGAAACTCTGCCCAAGATTTGCCCAGATTGGTCGTTTTCTGCGCAGCGGTACAGCCGAACAGGCGTATTTTAAATAGAATCGCGTCTATCAGGAACGCCCCCAATGTCGCATAGCACTACCGGTTTCCGCTCCCGCAACGAGATCGACCGCGAAACCGCCCTTATTGGCCGCTATCGCAAGATCGGTATTGCCGCCGTTGCAGCAGCCAAGACCCTGCCTCAGCAGCAGGCCGGACAGGCACAGAGCGCCAGCCAGTTCGGCTGGATGGCAGAGGCTGCCTCACGCGAAAACTTCACGCAGCAGGGATAGGCTGAGCGCCGCCATCACGGCAGCGATGAAGCTATCCAATATCCGCCATGCCACCTGCCTTGCAAAAAGCGGGGCGAGCAGGCGCGCGCCATAGCCAAGGCCAAAAAACCAGGCGAAGGACGATGACACGGCCCCGACCGCAAAGGCCAGGCGGGCGTCGCCTTCATGCGCAGTGGAAAACGCACCGATCAGCATGACCGTATCAAGATAGACATGCGGGTTGAGCCAGGTCAGCGCCAGGCAGATTGCCAAGGCTGCACGCAAGGGCATGGACTGGCGTTGTGAAGGCACAAGCGCATCGGGCCGGAACGCGCGCCTTGCCGACAGGATGGCATAGGAAAACAGGAATATGGCACCTGCAAGCGCTATGGCCTTGAGCAATAGCGGCTGAGCGGACACGACTGCGCCCATGCCGGCAACTCCCAGCGCAATGAGTACCGCATCGGACAGCGCGCAAACCAGGCACAACATGAATACATGGCTGCGGATCAGTCCCATCCGCAGGATGAAAGCGTTTTGCGCTCCAATGGCGATGATGAGGGAAGCACCGAGCGCAAAGCCCGAGAGAAATGGTGCAATCAGCATTTGGATGAGTTTCAGAAGAGCTTGAGTTGACTGGTATCGGATTTGGCGGGCTTTTCTTCCGGCGTCCCCGGCTTGTCGGATTTCACAGCAGATTCGGCAAGGGGACCCGAAACAGGATCAACCCGTTGCTGGATATCGGGACCGGAATTGGCAACCTTGTTGACCTTGTCGCCGATGGGGATCGCCTCGAAATAGCTGCTCTCCACAGGCTGCATCAGGTCTGCAACATCGCGCGGTTCCTGTGTCCTGCAATCAAGCCAGCGCTCGAAATCCTGCGGCTTGATAACGACGGGCATGCGATCATGGATACGGGAAATGGCATCATTGGCGGAGGTGGTGAGGATCGCGCCGGAATCGATTTCGGAGCCGTCCTTCGAGGCCCAGGTTTCCATCAGGCCACCAAAGCAGACAATGCCGCCATGCGTCGGCCTGATCCAGTAGGCCTGCCGTGGTGCCTTCTTGTCGGCTGGGCGGTACCATTCATAAAAGCCTGATGCAGGGATCAGGGTTCGGCGATGACGCATGGCATTGCGAAACGATGGTTTGGTTGCTGCCGTTTCGGAGCGCGCATTGAGCAGAAGCGTGAAATCGGCGGGATCCTTTACCCAGGACGGCACCAGCCCCCAGCGGACCAGCACACCCTCGCGCTTTCCGGATGGCGCATTGCAGATCATCAACGCCGGCTGGGTCGGGGCAATGTTGTAGCGTGGGGGAAATGGCTCAAGATCATCCAGCCCCAACAGGTCCGCGACCTCTTCAGGGCTTGCCGTCAACGAAAACCTGCCGCACATTCCATGTCCCCCGTCAGGTGGTGAATCCCGCAAACCTAAAGCTTGAAGAGGACAGCGTCCATGGTCTTGCCCAGAAGTGGTGTTTCCGTTGCGCTGTTTCGCAAAGACACAGTGTTGCTGGTAAAGCGGGGCAAGGAACCGTTCAAGGGCACGTGGTCGTTGCCCGGCGGCAGCCATGAGCCGGGAGAGACGATCCTTGAGGCGGCGGTGCGCGAAGTCTTCGAGGAAACGGGGTTGTGTCCTGTCCCTACGGAGCTGAAATTGGTGGAAATTTTCGAACCTATCCGCCGGGATGGAAATGGCATGGTGACCGCGCATTTCGTGCTGGCAGTGCATGCAGGGTTTTCGCCGGATGGCGAGCCTGTGGCCGGCGATGATGCGCTCGAAGCAAGATTTCATGCGCTGGACGGGATTTCCGACCTCGAGACAACGCCGAACTGCGAAGCCATCATCGCGAGATGTCGTGATGCGCTCAAGGTGCCCCTTTGAGACAAAACCTTGCACCTGAGGGCGGGAACATTATAGTGCCGCCACCAATCGGAACATTTTGATGAACTTCCCCGGCACCAGGTCAAAACCGACTTTCTTGACGCTACTGTTTGTTCTCTCCCTGGCAATGTCGGGCGGCAATGCGCTTTCGCAAGCCGTGATCAAGGTTGATCCTGCAACAAAGGAAAAGCCGGAGGAGGCTCCTGCCGACAAGCCGGAAATTCGCAGCCTGCCGCCCGCCTATGATGAAACGATGATGCGCCTTGCCGAAATTCTCGGTGCCCTGCACTACCTGCGCGAACTTTGCGGTGCCAAGGAAGGCTCGCTGTGGCGCGATGAAATGCAGCAACTGATCGAGAAGGAAGAGCCGGACGAGACCCGGAAGGCCAAGTTGATTTCACGCTTCAACCGCGGCTTTCGTGGCTATCAGGAAATTCATCGTGAATGCACCGACACGGCTGCGGAGGCTGCCAATCGCTATTTGCGGCAGGCGACGCGTCTGGCGGCAGAAATTCCCGGTCGCTACGGCCAATGAATATTTTGCGACGTTAACCAATTTACAAGGATTAATACCAACCGGCATCAAAAACGTTTATGGAAATGGTGCGGGGAGAGCTTTCAGGAAGGCATGTTGCGGAAATGATTGAATCGGATGAAAGGCAGGAACTTGCGCGGCTGATCCGTGAGGAGAAGCAGCTGGTAGCGCGCGACCTGCTGGCAGGAGCGTGGGACGAAGGCATGGAAGCCGGCATCGAACCCGAAATCCTAGCGGAAGCAATTGTTTGCGCCGCAATCGAGGAACTCGTCTCGCACACTGGTCAGGCCTGGTCCCGAAAGCTGGTCGAGAAACTTTCGCAGATGGAAAATGAAGGCCGCTTTGCAACCATTCGCACGCTCCAATAACCATCCCTGACCCATCGATCACGTCAAATTTGCCAGACAGAACTGACAGATGGCTTCCTTGACGCGGCGAAGTTGCGTAGGGTTGGCGCATGACTGAATTCGCGAACCTCATCGCCATTCGCTTTCGAACCATGGCAACCTTGCGTCCATTCCAGGCTCATTTGGCATCGGTCGTTGCAATTGTCATGCTGGCTGTCCAGTTGCAGGTAACAGTTGCATTTGCGCAAGAAGATTCGCCAACACGACAGGCGCCCTCTGCCGAAACAGAGGCTGATCAGGGAGTAACACCAGGGCATTCGCTCAGCGGCCAGTTTCGTCCAGGTGAAGCCGATGCGGAAATTCCCGAAATCCTGACCGATCTTTCGCTATTGCCCTTTCCAGCGCGCAAGATGCGGGAATTGCTGCTGGAAGCCGCGAAAAGCGGCGACATCGAGAAGCTGCGTCCCTTTATCGGCGAAGGCGACGACCAGACCATCCTCAGCTTTGGCGGCCTGGAGCAGGATCCGATCGAATTCCTCAAGGAAGCCTCGGGTGACGGTCAGGGCTACGAAATCCTTGCAATCATGATCGACCTGCTTGAGGCCGGCTATGTTCGCGTTGAACCCGATACCGAAAACGAGCTTTATGTCTGGCCGTATTTTTTTGCGATACCGATCAACAAGTTGACGCCGCAACAAAGCGTTCAGATGTACCGGCTGCTGACCTATGGCGATTATGAGGAAATGCGCGACTTCGGGGCTTATGTCTTTTACCGGGTGGGGATTACACCGCAAGGACGCTGGCGATTTTTCGTGGCGGGTGACTGATCGCTTCAGTTCAATATGCTTGCCCTTGCCTGCTCAACGCACTACCTCAGACATTCCGATCTGAAACAATCACAACGGGTAACAAGGCCAGTTTCATGGGCAATGCACGGATAGCCGCTTTGAGCGACCGGGTCCTGGTCAGGATATCGGGGGACGACGCCAGCCACTTCCTGCAAGGGCTGGTGACTTGCGATGTCGAAAACCTTGAACCCGGACAGGCAGCGTTCGGGGCGCTGCTGTCGCCGCAAGGCAAGGTGATGTTCGATTTCTTTGTCATCGGCTCAATACAGGGCTATCTCATCGACATTTCCGCTTCGCTGGAAGATGACTTCATGCGGCGGCTGACGTTCTACAAGCTGCGCGCCAAGGTGGAGATCGGCCCGATGGACAAGCGTACCTCGATCCATGCCGCATGGGGCGGGGAAGTTGGCGATGTCGATGGCATTTGCGTCACCGACCCTCGGCTCGCCGCCATGGGCCAAAGGCTATATTGCCGAAAGGCGCCGGAGCTTGAACCGGGCGATTATCACGAACACCGCATCGCGCTTGGCATGCCGCAAGGGGGCGAGGATTATGTTTTTGGCGATTGCTTCCCGCATGAAGTGCTGATGGACCAGTTTGGCGGTGTGGACTTTGCCAAGGGGTGCTATGTCGGGCAGGAAGTGGTCTCGCGCATGCAGCATCGCGGCACCGCCCGCAACCGCATCATCAAGGTTTCGGCGCAGGCTGCCCTGCCCTCTTTCAACACCGATATCCTGGCCGGGGGAAAACCGGCTGGCGAGATGGGGTCGTCGCGCGGAAAGAAAGGCCTTGCAATGCTGCGGCTTGACCGTGTGGCCAGGGCTGTTTCCGCAGGTGGGCTGATTACGGTGGGCAGCCTTGTCATCGAGCCGGAAATCCAGGAATGGGCGCGTTTCACCTGGCCACAGGAGGAAGAGTGAACCGTGGCGAAGGCAAAAATTGCCAGGGCGTGGCAGCGCATGTTGTCCGGGCGCAGGCTTGACCTGACCGACCCTTCACCTGTCGATGTGGAGATATCAGACATTGCGCATGGCCTGGCCCGCGTGGCGCGCTGGAATGGCCAGACACGTGGCGACAACGCGTATTCGGTCGCGCAGCATTCCTGCCTTGTGCTGGATGTCGTGGATACGATTGCACCGGGGGCGTCAACACAGAAGCGCATGATGGCGCTCTTGCATGACGCGCCTGAATTCGTGGTCGGCGACCTGATTTCGCCTTTCAAGGCGGTAATTGGTGGCGAATACAAGATGCTGGAGGAGCGGCTGCTGGCGGCGGTGCATCTGCGCTACGGACTACCGCCTGCCCCGCCTGCCATTTGGAAGAAGGTAATCAAGAAGGCCGACACCATAGCGGCGTTTTACGAGGCAACGCAGCTTGCCGGGTTCAGCGAGAGCGAAGCACGGCAATTTTTTGGCAATCCGGATGGCTACCAACCGCCCGACCAGCTGATCAAGCCGCTTCCCGCCCGCGAGGCCGAGGCACTGTTCCTTGACGCATTCAACCGAATGGAACAGGCTCTGACGGCAGCCCAATGACGTCTGCAAACCGCCACGCTATTCGAGAGCAGGGACCCGATGGCCGCAAGGGCTGACTTCATCGAAATCGGACTGAACGCCGCCATTGTAGCGATGGTGGGCCAGGACCCCTGCATCCTGCGGGTGCCGGGGCAGAGCCGCGAATTTGCCGATGCGCTGCCATGGGGCCCGTTCGATCCGCTGACGCATCGCACAATGGAAATCGGCCTGCGCGGCTGGGTTGAGGAACAGACAGCGTTACGGCTTGGCTATGTCGAGCAACTCTACACCTTCGGGGATCGCGGACGCCAGCGCATAGAAGATGATGCCGGACCGCATGTGGTCTCGGTCGGCTATCTTGCACTGACCCGCGTGCAGGCAGACCAGATGCCGGCCATCAGGCTGGCGGGAGCCGAATTTCGCAGTTGGTACCAATTCCTTCCATGGGAGGACTGGCGCGCGGGCCGCCCGACCATGCTCGATGACGTCATCCTGCCGGCGGTGAGACACTGGGCCGGCAAGGCTGGCCGCACGCCCTATGCGAGCCGCGGCATGGCACCAGAGACGCGGGTGCGCATTGCCTTCGGGCTTGATGGAGCGCCATGGGACGAGGACTATGCGCTCGACCGCTACGAGCTGATGTATTCGGCCGGGCTGGTGGCCGAGAGCGTTCGCGATGGCCGCTATGCGCAAATGCAGGTGGATGGCGCCACCGGCAGTCCGATGGATCATGACCACCGGCGCATCCTGGCGACCGCAATGTCGCGTTTGCGCAGCAAGTTGAAATACCGCCCCGTGGTGTTTGAACTGATGGCAGAGGAATTTTCGCTGACCGAATTGCAGCAGGCGGTCGAAAGCATTTTCGGGCGTGAGATCCACAAGCAGAATTTCCGGCGGCTGGTGGAAAATGCGGCACTGGTGGAGCCAACCGGAGCGAGCTCAACCATGACGGGCGGGCGACCGGCTGCCCTCTTCCGCTTCCGCCGCGAAGTGCTGCAGGAACGCCCTGCACCGGGGTTGAGGGTGGGCAGACGGGGGTAGACAAGGCCTGTCCCTCAATGCTCGGTTTCGCATTGGGCATGATCGGCCAATGTCTCGATAACAGCGCAGTCGGCTACTGTGCCGGCCTCGCATAGCGATATTCGTTTCAATTCCTGTTCGAGCCGCTTGAGTTTGCGTATCCTTTGCTGGACAGCACGAAGGTGTCTGGCCGCGATGTCATGTGCATCCTTGCACGGATTCTCGCGATGGCGACTGAGTTCCAGCAATTGCCTGATGTCCCCGATGGAAAAACCGAGGTCGCGGGAATGGCGGATGAAGGAAAGGCGATTCAGCCCGTCAGCCGAATAGCGCCTCTGGTTCCCCTCGGATCTTTCTTCCACCTCCAGAAGTCCCATCTGCTCGTAATAGCGGATGGTCGGGATTTTCACGCCGCAGCGCTTGGAGAGCTCGCCAATCGAATACATGAAATTTGCCCTTGAACCTCTAGTCACTAGAGGGATTATAACCGTTGCCATCACACAGGCAAGGATCAAGGCACATGGAAGAAACCCGCACAAACACCTCCTCTTGCGACACGGTAAATGCTCAATGTGGATGCTCGGGCAGCCCCGCTTTTGATGGCATGGACGCAAACTACAAACGAATCCTGTGGCTGGTGATCTTGATCAATGCGGTTATGTTCGTGGTTGAATTGTTGGCTGGAAAGCTGGCCGGATCACAGGCACTGCAGGCTGATGCGCTCGACTTCCTCGGCGATTCGCTTACCTATGGATTGAGCCTTGCCGTCATCGGCATGAGCCTGAAAGTCCGCTCAAGCGCGGCATTGCTGAAAGGCTTCTCGCTGTTGGCCATGGGGCTTTGGGTATTCGGCTCGACCCTCTACCAGACATTCATCCTGGGACTGCCAAGGGCAGAAATCATGGGGGTGATCGGCCTGCTTGCGTTGGCAGCTAATATCGCCAGCGTCTTGTTGTTGATGCGTTACAAGGACGGCGATGCCAATGTGCGCTCGGTGTGGCTGTGCTCCCGCAATGATGCCATTGGCAACGTTGCCGTAATGGCCGCCGGGATTGCCGTCTGGTTCAGCCGGTCCGCCTGGCCCGATTTGATTGTGGCCATCATCATGGCCGGACTGTTCCTGCGCTCGGCGCAGTTGATCCTGGGCCAGGCATGGCAGGAATATTCGACCGGCAAGGACATGGGCGCGTTATCGAGCCATGGGCATGACCACGGCCATTCGCATTCTTGATGCCGGTGCCTATCCGATCACGATATCCAGACCGAGGTCGAGGGTCGGGGCGGCCATGGTGATTTTCGAAGTCGAGATATAGTCAACGCCGGTTTCGGCAATCGCCTTGATCGTTTCGAAACGGACATTGCCTGAGGCTTCGAGCTTCACCGTGCCGCCTGCAGCACGGTTGATCGCGACCGCCTCGGCGAGTTTATCCGGCCCCATGTTGTCGAGCAGCACCACATCGGGCGAGGCTTTCAGCGCCTCGCGGAATTGCTCCAGCGTATCGACTTCCACCTCCACCTTGACCAGATGGCCTGCCCAGTTGCGGGCTCGGGCAATCGCCTCGCCAACACCGCCACAGACCGCGATGTGGTTGTCCTTGATCAGGATAGCATCATCAAGCCCGAAGCGGTGATTGGAGCCACCGCCGCATTTGACGGCATATTTGTCAAAGGCACGGTGCCCTGGAATGGTTTTGCGGGTGTCGCAAACCTTCGCCTGTGTATGCGCGATCAGGTCCTGGAAACGCGCGGTATAGCTCGCAATGCCGGACATGCGCATGAGATAGTTGAGCGCAACACGCTCAGCCGCCAGGATTGCGCGCGCATTGCCGGCAATCTGTGCAACCTTCCGGCCTGACTTGATGCGATCACCATCTGCGTTTTTCATTGTGAATTTGACAGCAGGGTCAATCGCCCGGAAAGCAGCCTGTGCCAGTTCCATGCCGCAAAGCACGCCATCCTCACGGGTTGCCAGCACAGCCTTTGCGGTGGCATCGGGGGCGATCGTCGCATTGGAGGTGATGTCACCGGCACGGCCCAGGTCTTCGAGCAGCGCGGCACGAACCGCCTCGTCGATCAGGATGGGGGACAGATGGGCGGGATAGGCTTTCACGGCTTTTGCCATCAGGCGACCTCGCGCCCAGTCACACCGGCGCTGATTTCGCGTGCCTCGTCGAGCGTCATGAAGGTGCGGTGTTTCCACTCTTCGCGTTCGTCGGGGTAATCATCACGGAAATGGCCGCCACGGCTTTCCTCGCGCTTCAAACCTGCTGCTGCCACCAGGCGAGCTGTCGCCAGCGTGTTGGCGAAACGCGGGGAGCGGTTGGTGCGCTCGAGCTCGTGGATCTCGTTGAGCGCTTCGCGCATTCCCTCGCCATTGCGGATGACACCGACCTTGGTGCTCATGACATGGCGCAGCCGTGTCATGGCCGCTGTATCAACCGTGCCCTCGACCTCTTCCCTCTCGCCTGAACGGTCAATCCAGGGATTGGTCTTGGGGTTCGGCATCAAACCGCCAATGTCGTTGGCAATGCGACCGGAAAACACGACCGCCTCCAGCAGCGAGTTGGAAGCAAGCCGGTTGGCACCGTGCGCACCCGTCGAAGTGACCTCGCCGCAAGCCCAGAGACCATCCAGCGATGAACGGCCATCAGCATCGGTGAGGATGCCGCCCATGTGGTAATGCGCTGCTGGAACGACGGGGATCAGGTCCTTCGCCGGATCAATGCCTGCTTCCATGCAATAGCCGAATACCGTGGGGAACTCGTCAGCGAAATGACTGCCGACGGCAGTGCGACAATCGAGGAACGCACCCCTGCCCGCCATGACTTCACGGAAGATGCCGCGCGCTACAATATCTCGCGGGGCGAGCTCGGCAGCAGGATCCACCTTCAGCATGAAGCGCTCGCCCGCGCTGTTGAGCAGCGTGCAGCCCTCACCACGCAGGGCCTCGGTTGCCAGCGGTGCGGGATCCTTGCCGACATTGATGGCGGTCGGATGGAACTGCACGAATTCCGGATCGGCGATCACAGCGCCTGCGCGGGCTGCCATGCCGCAGCCGCCACCGCGTGCTTCAGCCGGATTGGTGGTGATCTCGTAAAGATGGCCGATACCCCCGGCTGCCATGACAACGGCGCGGGCGGGAAACTGGATGCGGCGTGGCGACTTGCCACCATCGGGTCTGGCAATGATGCCGGAGACGAAACGGCCCGCGGTTACCAGTTCCTCGGCAACATAGCCTTCCATCAGGCGGATGGACGGAGTTTTGCG
Source organism: Nitratireductor sp. (assembly GCA_041397525.1). Taxonomy (GTDB): domain Bacteria; phylum Pseudomonadota; class Alphaproteobacteria; order Rhizobiales; family Rhizobiaceae; genus BOKV01. Next base: position 179,496 of record JAWKWL010000005.1, on the reverse strand, counting down.
AACGGCGGTTACCAATGCTTCCATGATGGCGCGGCCAGCCATGTCGCCCTTCACCCGCACCACGCGATGCTCGGAATGGGCCGCTTCCCGCGAGGTCTGGAGCCTGCCCTCAAGATCGCGGTCAAACGGCACACCATATTCGAGCAGGTCATGCACGCGGGCTGCGGCTTCGGATACCATCAGCCGCGCGATCTTTTCATCCACAATCCCGGCACCGGCAGCAAGCGTGTCGGCAAGGTGCTTTTCGATAGTGTCGCCTTCCGAGACAGCTGCCGCAATGCCAGCCTGCGCCCAGGCCGAAGATGCCCCCTTGCCGATGGGAGCAGCGGCCAGCACCGTGACCGGCCTCGGCGCCAGCTTGAGCGCGCAGAAAAGCCCTGCAAGTCCACCGCCGACAATCACCACATCGTCAATACCGGTCCAGGAAACGGGCGGGAAAAGATCAGGCTGATTGGAGGACATCAGTTCGCTTTCAGGTTCACCATGCGCTCGACTGCCTGGCGCGCCTTGGCAGCCATCAGCGGATCGACCAGAACTTCCTCGCGCATATAAACGAGGCTTTCGAGGATTTTCGGCAGCGTGATGCGCTTCATGTGCGGGCAAAGATTGCAGGGCTTGATGAACTCGACACCCTTAGCCTGTTTCTCGATATTGGAGGCCATCGAGCATTCGGTGACGAGAAGCACCTTGGCGCCAGACTTGCGGGACTTGGCATATTCGATCATTCCGGCAGTCGAACCGGTATAGTCGGCGACTGCGACCACCGAAGGCGGACATTCGGGATGGGCGATGATCTGAATTGCAGGATCATTTTCCTTGTAAGCGAGAAGCTCCTCGGCGGTGAAGCGCTCATGCACTTCGCAATGCCCCTTCCAGGTGAGGATCTTCTTCTTTGTCAGCTTGGCTACATTCTGCGCCAGGAACTCATCCGGGATCAGCAATACCGTGTCAGACGCGAAACTTTCGACCACGCGTACCGCATTGGACGAGGTGCAGCAGATGTCACTTTCCGCCTTTACGTCAGCTGAAGTGTTGACATAGGTGACGATTGGAACGCCTGGATGGGCTTCGCGCAGCAAGCGCACATCAGCCCCGGTGATCGACTCGGCCAACGAGCAACCGGCGCGCATGTCAGGGATCAGAACGGTCTTTTCCGGATTGAGAAGTTTCGAGGTCTCGGCCATGAAATGCACGCCGCACTGAACGATCACTTCCTCATCGACCATGGTCGCTTCACGCGCCAGCTGAAGCGAGTCGCCCTTGATGTCGGCCACGCAATGATAGATTTCCGGCGTCTGGTAGTTGTGCGCAAGAATGACAGCATTGCGCTCCTTCTTGATCTTGTTGATCCACCAGACATAGGGCGCATGGACCGGCCATTCGATGGCAGGAATATGGTGTTTCACCAGTTCGTAAAGCGGTGCGGTATCGCGGGCGATCTCATCCGTATAAGTGAGGTCCGGCATCTCCATGACGCCGAATTTCTCCGCTGCGCTCACGGTCTTCCCGGAGGGGACTGCGGATTTGCTGATTTCGCCCGATACGGTCATGGCACTTCCCTCTCGTTATACTCAAATTGAGTAAAAGGGTGAAACAAAAATATGCCCGCTGGAAAGCGAACACCAAAAACTTATGCGCTGTTGCGAGCATAATCAAGGGGGAAGCAGGAAAGGCGCGGGAAAATCACGTTTTTCCCACGCCTTCCTCCTCAGCCGCATTGCGGGCCAGAAAGCGCTGGTAGAATCGGCCTATGACGAGAAGCGAAAGTCCAAGCCCGATGAAGGACAGAGCGCGCAATACGCCTTCGAGTTCGGAAAGATCGAGCAGGAACACCTTCAGTACCGTCAGGCCGATCAGGAGTGCCGAGGCGAAGCGCACGGGCCTTGAGCGGAAGAAACCGCCTAGCGCCAACACCCCTGCCCCCATCAGCAGCCAGGCAGCTGAATAGGTCCAGAATTCCGCGTCCGAGGTCGACCGCCAAAATGCGAGAGCGTCGCCCTTGAAGGCATGGCGCACCGAGAGTGAGACGAATGTGAACAGAAGCAGTCCGGCAAGTGCCGCGAAGGAAAGCGTAAACCAGCGCGGACGAACAGGCCGCGCATAAAGTGCCACGGCGGCACAGGCGAGGCTTGTCATGAGATAGGCAGGCAGCAACAGGTTGAAGACAGGCCGCGCACCGACCGATCCGCCATCGAAGAACGGATTTTTCAAGACCAGCAGACCAAGGGCGATCCAGCCGCAGCTGATCGCACCGGCAGCGAGCGAAGCATAAGAATAGATTTTCGCCGATGTGCGCTGGGCTGCGCGTTGGAGCCCTGCCGAAAACGCAAGGGCCGCCAGCGACTGGGTCGCCACTTCGTCCAGGGACATGCCATCCGCGGTGATGATGCCATCATTGAGCCAGTGGCGGATTTCAAGGCTGGTGAAAAGTGCCAGCCCGGCGAGGCCGATGGCCGTCACAATGGATGCCTCGAATTCGCGGCCATGCCTGCGGATGATTTCTCCTGCTGCAATCAGCGCCGCCGAAGGAAGGCCTGCCAGCAGTAGAAGCTTGTTGAAGAACGGCAGTTTGCCGATCAGCTCGCCCGGGAAGGGAACATTGGCGTATAGCGCGATGCCGGCGAGAACGGCAGCAGCAATCGCCAGCCATGGCATGACCGGCAGTGGGCGCTGCGTATATATCCAGGCGATTCCAAGCGCTGTGAAGCTGAAGGCAACCGGCATCAGTCCCGCATTGAGCGACACAGCCAGCGCAAGGGATAACAGTGAAACGCTGGTGACAGCAAAGGCCGCCGGCGCAGGAGCCACGAGATCATCGCGGTCGAGCCTCGAGAAACTTTCAACGAGACCGGCAAAGGTGAAGGCCAGAACGAGGCTCGCCGCACCGAAACCCAGACTGGTTTCGAAGGGGGCGGTACGCAAATAGCCGAGAACCATTGCGAAAAAGACGAGAGCTCCGGCGGCTGAGGCCAGTTGTCCTGCAGACCGCCTGGCGAGCACCCCGTAGCGCCAACTGCCATAAAGAAGCGCCAGTGCTGGCGGCGTGGCAATCAGCGCTGCCTCGCGGACATAGGCCAGAATGTCGGGAGGAACGAGACCGGCGCGAATGTCCTCCCAGCGGTTGATCCCGCCCTGGAAGTTGAGGTTCAGCTTCAGCGCAGCAATTGCAAAGAGCGAAACCGCAACTGCTGCAAGTGCCACCAGGGACAATGCAGGCCAGACTGCGGAAGCCACTGCCACCACCAGCGAAACGCAAAGGGCCGTTGCGATCAGCGGCAACTGCGCATTGACGCCGATCTGGAATATGACCGCCGCTGCAAGCGCTGTAAAGGCAATGAGGCCTGGCAGATCGCGCGACCTTGGCCCGGCCGGGCTTGGCCGGTCGAGCTTGTCCCAGGCAAAGACAAGCGTGAATAAAGCCGCAAGCCCTGCTGAAAGCAGGAATCCGGCGATGCCGCCATAGGTGCCACCAATGGTGGAAGCCAGCACCGTCCAGCCTGAACCGCCTGCAACGCCGCAAAAGGCCAGCCACAGCCAGCCCCGAATACGCGCCATGGCGAAAATGCTCCCGGTGACGACGAGCACATGAATCGCAAGAGCCAGCGCATTGGGCGCGTCGGTGGAAACCAGCAACGGCGTCGCATAGGAACCGACAACGCCAAGAGCCGCAAGTTTCGGTCCGTGAATGGCGGAAAGTACCAGGCTGACAAGACCCGCGAGTGTCAGCAATACGAAAGCGGCCGCAGGCCCGATGAAGCCGTAAAGCGCATAAGCAGCGTAAATGGTGGCGAAGGCAGCGACTGCACCAGCGCCTGTCAGGATGCCGGGAATATCCGCATTGGGAATGGCGGGGATTGAAAACTCCCGATCCTTGCGGCGCAGCCATTCACCACCGGCGAACAGCGCTGCCGAAAACAATGCAGCGAGGGTGATGCGCGCAGCCGGGCCTAGCAGTCCGGCCTCGATAGTATAACGCACCAGGAAGATTGCCCCCAGCGCCACGGCAAGCCCGCCCAGCAACACGCTCCATTTGGCACCAACCAGGGTTTCAATATCTGCCAGTGTGCGCCTGGGGCGCGGTGGTGTTTTGGCTGCATCGGTTGCGGGTGCCGCAGAAACCGGCGGAACGGCTGTTGGCTTGGAAGGTCTGGTTTCCTCCGCGTTCTTCTGACCATCATGCGGCAACGGCTCGCTGGTTTTCCCAGCGGGTGCAGAAGCCTCGGCAGATATCCCGGATTTCTTGCGTTTTGGCTCGGGACCTGTGTCGCCCGTACCACTTTGCAACTCATGGACCGCGTCGCGAAGCGCGGCAATTTCACCCTTGAGGGAACGCAGTTCCTGTCCCTGTTCGGAAAGCCGCGTCTTTTGCGTCCAGGCCATGATGATCGCGACAACAGGACTGGCAAGAAAGGCCAGACCCAGCATTACCAACAAGGCTTCCATTTGCGCGATCCCCCGCCAGAAATCCATGGCACCGGTCAACAGCCAAGCCAAGGAAGAGCCGGTGCCCGCACTTGAATAGCACGAAATTGACGCGTAATGGAATGGTTCGCCAGCTTCGCTGTGATACACGAAATCCGGCGCATAACGCCGCCTCTGATGGAGCTTTCATGACAAAGGCACAGTTGAAGACCAGCCCACAGCCGACAACTCAGAGTACGCTTCCCATCATGCTGGTGATATGCGGCTGCCTCATCGCGATGCTGACTTTCGGGCCGCGTTCGGCCATGGGCTTCTTCCAGGATCCGATGCTGGAAATGCGCGGCTGGGACCGCACGACCTTCGGTCTTGCGATGGCGATCCAGAATATCATCTGGGGCATCGGCCAGCCGTTTTTCGGCGCAGTATCTGATCGCTATGGCACCTGGCGGGTCCTGGCACTGTCGGGCATGTTCTATTCCAGCGGTCTTTACCTGATGTCGATTGCCGAGACGGCAACCATGCTGCACCTTTCCGGCGGCGTGCTGATCGGGCTTGGCATTGCGGCCGGTTCGTTTTCCATCGTCATGGCTGCCTTTGCGCGCAATGTTCCGCCGGAAATGCGCACCATTGTCTTTGGCATCGGCACTGCGGCAGGCTCCGCCGGCATGGCGTTATTCGCACCGCTCTCTGTTGCCATGATCTCCAATCTCGGCTGGCACGATTCAATGGTCTGGATGAGCCTGATAATGCTGGCGATCCCGGTTCTGGCGATCCCCTTCATCAAGGGAGCGCAGGGCGGCAAGGCAAGCGTGCAAGAGATGGAACAGACCTTTGGCGAAGCGCTGAAAGAAGCGCTCGGTCATCAGAGCTATGTTCTGCTCGTTGCCGGTTTCTTTGTTTGCGGGTTTCAGGTCGCCTTCATCACCGTGCATTTTCCGCCCTATCTCAACGAGATCGGCATCGAGGCAAAATATGCCGGCATCGCATTGATGTTGATCGGCCTTTTCAACATTGTCGGCTCGATAGCATCGGGCTTTATCGGCCAGCGTTATTCGAAGCCGATCTTCCTGTCGCTGATCTATCTCGGGCGCTCGATTGCAGTCACTGCCTTCCTGGTGCTGCCGCAATCGCCGACCAGTGTGGTCATTTTCGCATCGGTCATGGGACTGTTGTGGCTTTCAACGGTCGCGCCAACCAATTCGCTGGTCGCGGGCATGTTCGGCACGCGCTATCTCGGCATGCTGGGCGGTTTGGTGTTTCTGTCGCACCAGGTCGGATCCTTCCTCGGCGTATGGTTAGGCGGCTACCTGTTCGACCTCTTCGGCACCTATGATCCGGTGTGGTGGCTGGGCGTTGGCCTCGGCATTTTCGCGGCAATCGTGCACTGGCCGATCAAGGAAGCTGCCGTTTCGCGCGCTCCCGTGGCGGCCAGGGGCTGAGTGGAAGCAGGTTGCAGCTACCCGCCTTACTTTTTCAGAAATGTTTGCGCGCATCTGGGCAATCTGGTTTTGTCGCGCAATGACAGGGGAACGAGACATCGCCATGAGACGACGTGATTTGCTTGCTGGCGGCGGGGCCCTTGGCTTGGCGGGGCTTGCCGGCCCCACTTTGGCAGCGGCCAAAAACAGGTTTTCAGTGCCGCCCGAGGAAGCCCGGCATCAACGGACCTTCATGCAATGGCCGGTCAATCGTCAGGTTCATCCCGACCCGGTTTTCCTTGGCTTGGTTCAGCAGACGATTGCCGACATTGCCAATGCCATTTCGGAATTCGAGCCGGTTGTCATGCTTGCTGCCGGATCTGACCACAAGGGAGCGCAAGCGAAGTTGTCAAAGGCCGTCGAATTGTGGGACATCCCGACCGAAGACCTTTGGTGCCGCGATGCTGGTCCAATTTTCGTTGTGGACGGCTCGGGAGAAATTGCGGTCAGTCATATCCAGTTCAATGGTTGGGGCGAAAAACAGGTCAATGAGCGCGACTCCCTGGTTGCCAAACGCGTCGCAGAAAGATTGGGGCTGACACTTGTACCAACAGGACTTCGCGGCGAGGCAGGCGGCGTGGAGCAGGATGGCCACGGATTGCTGATCGCGCATGAAAGCAGTTGGGTCAACGACAACCGCAATCCCGGCATGTCTCGCGATGAAATCGAACAACGCCTGCTGGAGGCATATGGCGCTGATCGGATGATCTGGACTGAAGGCGTTTATGGTGAAGACATAACCGACTACCACATTGACAGTCTTGCGCGGTTCACAGCTGCAGGGCAGGTTTTGATCAATCTTCCTGACAAGCCGGACCTGGGCGATCCATTTCACCAGGCGGCATTGCAAACGCATGACAAGCTGCTGGCCGCGGGGCTGAAAGTCGATGTCATTCCCGAACCTCGTTTTCGGCGGGTGAAAAGCATCGACTTTGTTGCGTCCTATGCGAATTACTACGTCTGCAACGGCGCTGTCATTGCTGCGGAATTCGGGGACCGGGAAAGCGACCAGATTGCCAGGGACGCCTTGGCGAAGCACTATCCGGACCGGGAGATAATCACGTTGAATGTGGATACTTTGGGTGAGTTGGGTGGCGGGATTCATTGCGCCACACAACAAATGCCAGCAGCATGAGCTGGCTGTCACGACACTCCCCGGCGATTGAGGCAGTCGCTGCGATGATTACTGCTGCGGTTGCTGTCGCTGCTCTGATTGGCGTGAAGATACAGCTGGATGGGGCTGACCGGATTCAGAGAGAACAATCAGCACGCGAAGCCTATCGCGCGCACCTCGCCCTGGCGGCGACGCTTCCGCAATTTGCCGAGCCAGCAGACGGATGCCAGTTGATGAAATCCGATCAGGGCGGGGCTTATGCCGCGTTTGTGGATCACCTTCTTTACTCGGCGGAACAAATGTTGACCGTAAGCGAAGGCTGGGATGAGACATTCCTGGAAGAGCTGGAACCACACCGGGACTATTTGTGTCTTCCTGCAGGCCGCCCTGGTGAAACCGCGGAAACCACCAAACTTCTGTTGAGTTTCCGCAGCATGCACTGCGCTTCAAATCCGGTTTGCCAATAGAAAAGCAAAAGATGCGGGAAGCAGGCCGTTGTCCTTGATTGCATGATACGCCCACCAGCCTGCTGCGGACATGGCGACCAGCCAGATGCAGATGACTGCGACTGCGCCAGCCATGTTTCTTGGCAAGCGCCCGTGACTTTTGGCCAATGCACGGAATTCCACCATCAACGAAGCGGGAACGAGGCGCACCGCCAACAGGATGCCCAGGGGCACGATCAGCAAGTCATCGAGGTAGCCTATTACCGGAATGAAATCCGGAATGAGATCAATGGGGCTCAGCGCATATCCTACAACCGCCAGTGACACCACCTTGGCAAGTGCGGGCGTTCGCGTGTCACGCATGGCGATATACAGTGCCACGACATCAAGTCTTGTCCTGCGTGCCCACTCCCTGGCGCTGCCCCACATTCCCGTTTGACTGGCCATCGAGAGACCCCCCTACCCCTTGCTTCCCAGCGGAAAAATCGCGCAGGTTTCAGTGCCATGGGCAATCAGTTTACCGTCGAGCGTCTTGAGCGTTGCCTCGCTCGTGGCAATGGTGCGCCCGAAATGTATGACCTTTCCTTCACAAACAACCGGTCCGGTCTCGCTGAACATCGGGCGTACCAGGTTCACCTTGAATTCGATGGTGGTGTAGGCAATGCCTGCGGGAAGCATGGTGTGTACACAGCAGCCAAGGGCCGAATCAAGGATGGTCGCGGCCCAACCGCCATGCACAGTTCCCAGCGGATTATAGTGATCAAACAACGGCGTACCACGAAACACAGCCCTGCCCTTTTCCGCTTCGCTCAGGGTGAAGTTCATGGTTTTGGCAATCGGCGGCGATGGCAATTCACCGGCGAGCATCTTTTCGAACAGTTCGATGCCGGTATGGCTGCTCACATACTCCAACGGAATGGAACCGACCGAGGTTTCTGGCGGAAAAACATTCTTTGTGTCTGACACTTTCATTCTCCGGTGGCTCGCAGTTCAGGCGAATTCGTCTTCGAAACCGGGATGCAAGTCGTCCGGCAATTCGCGCAGCGCCGCCTTGATAAAGCCCGCACGTTCGTCCGGTGGGCGAATGGCGCGCGGAACATGGACATTGCGTTCGAGGAAATAGGAAGTCAACGCAAAGCCATCTGCTATTGCTGAACGCAGGGAAGCCCGCACCGGGCCAGTTTCACGAGGCGCCAGCGGAGCAAGAAATGGCGGCAATGGCAGCAACCTGGGTGCCCATGGCGCACCGGCAGCGGCGCATACCGCCTTTCCGGTCTTGGGCGAAACATAGACAAGATTTTCCAGCGTCCCTGTCGCGGCGCAGCGCGAAAGGTCGAGGCCGAACCCGAGTTCGTCGAGCAGGGCAAGCTCGAAGCGGATCATCAGCCGTGCCGCTTTTTCCGCATCGTCAAGATTTTCGAGTATCACCAATGCCGCCTGGTAAAGGCGCGAATGCGGGTCGCGTTCCGGCAGCAGCCGCAAATGGGTGGCGATGGTCTGGACACCGTACAGGCCAATGCCGGTCTCCATCAACTGGGCGGCGCGCAGCCTGTCGCCTTCCAGCATGAAATTGCCCAGGTGGTCTTCAAGCCTTGCGCGCCAGGTAACCTGTACGGAATTTCCCGGCTGCAATACCGGTGCCATCCGCGCTGAACGTGCTCCGCGCACCAGCCCCAGATGGCGGCCACGCGCAGGCGTCATCAACTCGACGATGGCGCTTGTCTCGCCATGTCGGCGAACGCCGAGAATCACACCTTCGTCCTGCCATTCCATGGCGGAACCGTCGGGCTATCGGCGCGGGAATTCAAGCCCCATTTCGCGGTAGCGCGCAGGATCATCGCCCCAGTTCTCCCGTACCTTGACGAACAGGTAGAGGTGAACCTTCTGCTCCAGAATGTCTGCCAGTTCCTTGCGTGACGCCATGGAGATGGCCTTGATGGTCGCGCCGGACTTGCCGATCACGATCTTCTTCTGACTGTCGCGCTCGACAAAGATCACCTGCTCGATCTTGACCGAACCATCCGGGTTTTCAGTCCAGGCTTCTGTCTCCACATGGCTTGCATAAGGCAGTTCCTCATGCAGCCGCAGAAACAGTTTTTCGCGGGTGATTTCGGCCGCGAGCTGGCGCATCGGCAGGTCGGAAATCTCATCGTCCGGATAGAGCCAGGGCGATAGCGGCAGATTGGCTGCCAGCCAACCGCTCAACTGGTCGCAACCATCGCCATTGAGTGCCGAGATCATGAATGTCTGCTCGAACTTTGCCAGTTCGTTGGCCTTTTGCGCCATCTCCAGCAGTGCATCACGGCGCACGGCATCTATCTTGTTGATGACCAGTGCCTTGCGGTGCGGGATGGCGTCAAGGCTTCCAAGAATGTCCTTGACGTCATCGCTGAGACCCCGGCTGGCATCGACGAGATACAGCACCAGATCAGCATCCTTAGCGCCGCCCCAGGCGGTTGTGACCATGGCTTCATCAAGGCGGCGACGCGGACGAAAAATGCCCGGCGTATCGACAAAGATGATCTGCGTGGCGTCGCGGGACGCAATGCCGCGAATGATCGCGCGTGTAGTCTGCACCTTGTGCGTGACGATAGAGACCTTGGCGCCAACCAACTGGTTCATCAGCGTCGATTTGCCGGCATTGGGAGCGCCAATCAGCGCAACAAATCCGGCGCGCGTTTCGACCTTTGCCGCATCAATTCCGGCTTCGGTTCCGGTTTCAGTTTCAGATCGCTTGCTCAAGCTTCGTCCTTTTCTTCCTGCCAAACGCCTTCGCGTACCAGCATCTGGCGTGCGGCATCCTGTTCGGCAGCCCGTTTTGAGCGGCCCTCTCCGGTTGCCGCCTGTTTTCCCTGCACCGAGACCGACACCGTGAACATCGGATCGTGATCGGGGCCGGTGCGTTCCTTTTCCTTGTATTTCGGCGTCCCCAGCCGGTTGGCATGCGCCCATTCCTGCAACTCGGTCTTGGAGTCGCGCCTCGCTGCATGTTCGACATGCAGCCGGTCATACCAGAACCGGTGAATGAAGGCAGAAGCGGCATCCAGTCCACCGTCCAGATAGATGGAGGCGATAAGTGCTTCCAAGACGTCAGCACGAACGCTCTGCATGCGCTTGCCAGTCAATTCCTTCAGATCCCCGCCGGTGCGGATGAATTCATGCAGGCGCAGTTCATCTGCAATTTCGGCCAGTGTATTCCCCTTGACCAAGGCATTGAGGCGCAATGACAGCTCCCCCTCATCGGCGTTGGGAAAGGATTTGTGCAAAACGTCGGCGATTGTCAGGCCGAGAACCCTGTCTCCCAGGAATTCAAGCCTCTCATAGTGGAACTTGTCATCGGATTTCTTGCGCACACTGGCATGGGTCAGCGCGCGCTCGAGGTTTGCATAGTCGGTAAAGCCATAACCGAGGCGCTTTTCAAGGTTGCCGAAGCGCTTCTTGCCGCGCTCCCTGCTGGTAACGGAAGTCTGCGCCACCTTGAATGCCCCCAGGTCTTCAGAGTCCCTTGAACAGGCGGCTCGTGCGCATGTCCTCTGGCCAGCGCCAGAAGGCCAGCGGATGTGCCTTGTTGTCAACCGAGAAGAAGATCGCGCGGGCTGGGCCAACGAGATTTTCATACGGTACGAAGCCGACGTCGAAACGGCTGTCCAGAGAGTTGTCGCGGTTGTCACCCATGAAGAAATAATGTCCCGGCGGCACTTCAAACACACGGGTGTTGTCGCCTTCACCACGCGGGTTGAGGTCAAGCGTATTGAACGAAACACCATTGGGCAGGGTCTCGAGATATTGCGGTACCGGAGCTCCGCCATTTTCCGGCACCCAGTCCTCAATGCGCTCACGCTTCACTGCAACGCCATTGATGTGCAGCAGGCCATCAATGACCTGGATGCGATCACCAGGAAATCCGATGACACGCTTGATGTAGTCGATGTTGGGATTGCTCGGTAATTTGAAGACGACTATGTCGCCACGCTTGGGTTCACCCGCCCAGACACGGCCTTCAAAAAGGTCTGGCGCAAATGGCAGTGAATAGCGCGAATAGCCATAGCTGTATTTGGACACAAACAGATAATCGCCAACCAGCAATGTCGGCATCATCGAGCCGGAGGGAATGGTGAATGGCTGGAACAACAAGGTACGCACGACGACTGCCAGAAGCAGCGCCTGAACGATGACGGAGACCGTTTCGGAAAGTCCGCCGCCTTTTTTCTTTGTCTCGATATCCTGTGCCAAGGTCATTCTATCCGTGAGTTGTTGGTTCCGCGATCTGGATTGCCTGCAAACCTGTGGTTCACAGTCTTCACACTTGCAGGCGATACGCATTTCAGGCCAGCAACCTTGCCTCTATGACGACAAATGCCTGGGCGAGCGGATAATCGTCCGTAATCGTCAAGTGAATATGGGCTACGTAACCATCAGGAAGCAATTCAGCAAGTCTTTTTGCCGCGCCATTGCGCAACTCCATGGTCGGCTTGCCACCAGGAAGGTTTACGACTCCCATGTCGCGCCAGAATACGCCGTTGCTGATACCGGTTCCAAGCGCCTTGCAGCAGGCTTCCTTGGCAGCGAACCGCTTGGCATAGGAAGCGGCGCGATTCTTGCGGCGATCGGATTTGGCCTGCTCTATCTCGGTGAAGATGCGATCCGTGAAACGGGTGCCGAAACGCTCCAGCGATTTCTCCACCCGTCTGATGTCAATGAGATCACTGCCAAGACCAAGGATCATTGATCATGCTGCCGTATCATTGATCTTTCCCGTTACGGGCGGGAATTGCCGGGGGGTTGCCGGCTGCTGCTGGTCAATTTCGGCGGCGGCGATCGATGCAGCCTTTTGCTGCGCGATGGCTCGCGCCTCCAGCCGTCGCAGACGCGCAGCGCGAAACCGCACCGAGGCAGATCGCGTCAGCACATAAAAAACAATTCCGAAGGCTATGCCAAGCGGCACTGCGCCCACTGACCATGGCAGAATGATCGGCTCCCACAATTGGGAAATTCTTTCGACGAAACCGGTGAACCCATTGGTAAAAAGACCTTTTTCGGTGATTTCACCAAGCCCGGTGTGTCCCTGGCCGGTGAATGAGCCGATATGCGCTCCGGACAGGATGAACCTGCCGGTAGACCATGTTCCGGCGGCAATGAAGGGGAAAGTCAGCGGATTGCCGAAGAATGTGCCCATGGCAGCGGCAATAAAATTACCACCGATCAAATAGGCAACAGCAAAGGCGATCATGAAATGAAGGCCGAAAAACGGGGTGAAGGATGCAAACACGCCCGCTGATACGCCGGCTGCCACCGCATGTGGTGAAGCGGTCAGGCGGAAAATCCGCTTTGCCACATATTTTCCCGAGCGTACCCAACTGCGCCGCGGCCACAGGAAAACCCGTAACCGCTCTTGCCAACCTGCCGGATATTTTCGCGAAAACAACATGGTGTGTACTGAAAACCCGTTACCGGAAGCGATCCGGCCTTACCTCGACCCAATGATGACCTTCAACATGCGATTAAACGCGATTGAACCCGCCACAACAATAGGAAGAAGGGTTTAACAGCGTCTTTCGCGAGTATTGCCCGGATCAGGCAAAATGCAGCAAGTCAGAGATTGCGGCTTCCCGGCTTGACCGGGGCAATAGCTGCCAATTCGGGCGGAAGGTTGTCGGGATGGTAGGCGGGAACCTCATATTGTGCCAATGACACCAGCGGCACACCGACATCAGCCTTGCCTCCAGAGCGGTTAACAAGACAGGCGGCAGCAAGCACATTGGCGCCAATCTTGTGCATGGCGTCCACCGTCTCACGGATCGACAAGCCGGTCGTGACAATATCCTCGATGATGATGACCCGCGCGCCTTCGGGAATTTCGAAACGGCGCAGCCGGAACTCGCCGCCTTCGCGCTCAACCCACACATTGGGAATGCCAAGTTGGCGCGAGGTTTCATAGGCGGGGATGATCCCGCCGATCGCCGGGCCAACGCAATAGTCGATCTGTCCAAGGCCCGCTTTGCGGATCTTGTCGGCAAGGGCCGAGCACAGGATAGCGGTCTTGTCGGCATGCATGAACACCCGGGCCTTCTGCAGGAAGACCGGGCTTCGCAGTCCCGATGTCAGGATGAAGTGACCTTCGAGGATCGCGCCGCATTGGCGGAAAATATCCAGGACTTCCTGTGTGTTCATGCCGTTCATTCGCCTCCGATTATCCGGTCAACCTTGCTGACAATTGTCTTTGCGGTGAGCTGTCGCATGATTCGGGTCAGATGGCTCAAGTCCCAGACCTCGATGTCGAAAAGCATCACCATGAAATCGGGGGCGGAACGGTGCATGGAGAGATTTTCGATATTGGCATCATTGTTGGCCATGACTTCGGCGATTGCCGCAAGCGTACCCGGCTCATTGATAGCCGTCACTTTCAGGCGGGCGGGGAAGCGTTCGGAATTGCCCTCCTCGATGTCCCAGCGCACATCGAGCCAGCGCTCGGGCATGTCGTCAAACTTCGACAGTTCAGGCGAGGAAATCGGGTAGATGGTGATGCCTTCGCCAGGGCTGAGAATGCCGACGATGCGGTCTCCGGGCACGGCACCTCCATTGGGAGAAAACTGCACTGGCAATCCACCGCTGACGCCGCGAATGGGGATCGCGCCCTTGTTGCCGGTCTCGGTTTTCGCCTTTGCCTTTGCCCCCGGCACGCGGAACAACATCCCGGCACCGGCCTTCATGCCAAACCAGCCCTCTTCGCGTGCCGGCTGCACCAAGGTGACGCGCTCATCCTTGTAGTCCGGGAAGACTGCGCGCAGCACGTCAAGCGAGGCCAGTTCACCGCGCCCAACATCACTGAGGACGTCATCGATGCTTTCACGCGCCAGACGTGAAAGGGCCATGGTAATGACGTCAGGCTTGTATGTCTTGCCTGCCCGGTCAAAGGCGCGCTCGAGAATGCGGCTGCCGAGACCCGAATATTGTTTGCGAATGGCTTCCCGCGTTGCCCGGCGGATGGAGGACCGCGCCTTGCCGGTCACGACAATCGATTCCCATGCGGCTGGTGGCGTCTGTGCCTTGGAGCGGATGATGTCGACTTCATCACCGTTCTTGAGTTCGGTAATGACGGGCATGATCTGGCCGTTGATCTTGCATCCGATGCAGGTATTGCCGATATCCGTGTGGACGGCATAGGCGAAATCTATGGGCGTTGCGCCGCGTGGCAGAGCGATGATCCGGCCTTTCGGTGTGAAGCAGAAAACCTGGTCGAGGAAAAGCTCAAGCTTGGTATGTTCGAGAAACTCTTCCGGGTTAACGCCTTCGGCCAATTGGGCAATTGTCTTGCGCAGTGTGGCAAATGCGTTGAGCTCACTCGTAGCGCCATTGGCCGGGACAATGCCGTCCTTGTACAGTGTATGGGCCGCGACACCAAAATCAGCGATTGAATGCATTTCCCAGGTGCGAATCTGCAGTTCGATGCGCTGTCGAGACGGCCCGATCACCGTTGTGTGGATGGAACGATAATCGTTCTGCTTTGGTGTCGATATGAAATCCTTGAAGCGAGCAGGTACCATCTTCCAGGTAGTATGGACAACGCCGAGCGCGCGGTAACAGTCCTCGACGGTGTCGACGATGACGCGGAAACCGTAGATGTCGGAAAGCTGCTCGAGGCTGAGCGCCTTGCTTTCCATTTTTCGAAAGATCGAGAAGGCCTTTTTCTGGCGGCTTCTCACTGTCGCCTTTATGCCGTCCTTTTCCAGCCGCTGCACGAGATCTTGAGAAATGGTCTTGATGAGATCGGAGTTCTTTTCGGCGAGCCCCGCAAGCTGGTTCGTGACCATCGCCCAGGCTTCGGGATTGATATGGCGGAAGGAGAGCTCTTCCAGTTCCTCGCGCATATCCTGCATGCCGATACGACCTGCCAACGGCGCATAGATTTCCATTGTCTCGGTTGCAATGCGGGCGCGCTTTTCCACTGGCATGTGGTCGAGCGTGCGCATGTTGTGGAGACGATCAGCAAGCTTTACCAGAAGGACACGGACATCATCGGATATTGCAAGCAGCAGGCGGCGAAGGTTTTCCGCCTGCTCGGCCTTCTTGGAAACGAGGTCGAGCCGCTTGAGCTTTGTCAGGCCTTCGACGAGCATTCCGATGCGCTCGCCGAACAGCGCGTCGATATCCTTGCGGGTAGCATCGGTATCCTCGATCGTGTCATGCAACAAGGCAACCGCGATGGTTTCCTCGTCGAGTTTGAGGCCGGTAAGGATCGCTGCGACTTCCAACGGATGCGAGAAATACGGATCGCCATTGGCGCGCTTTTGCGCGCCGTGTTTTTGCATGGCGTAAACATAGGCCTTGTTGAGCAAGGCCTCATTGGCGTCGGTCTTGTAGCTCGTCACACGTTCGACGAGTTCGTATTGCCGCATCATCGGGAAAAATGCTCTCAACCCAGGGGAACAAACAGAATATGCACCCCCTGCCCCTTGTTGCAAAGTCAATCAGCGAAAAGCGGTTAAATTCTGCATGAAAAAGGGGCGCATCCCCTGGGATACGCCCCGAAATTCGGCAAGCGGGTTCGAGCAATCAGAAATCGTCGCTTTTTTCCGGTGGAACCAGGCCTTCGATGCCGGCCAGCAATTCCTCTTCGGAAATCTCGCCGAAGCGGATGTCGTTGTCCGCGCGATCCTCGGTATCGGAAAACACCGGTGCTTCGCGCATCTGGGCGATTGCAGGAACTTCTGCAACGTCGTTTTCCGGCTCGTCAACCTCGACATGCTTCTGAAGTGAATGGATCAGGTCTTCCTTCAGATCGCCCGGCGAAAGTGTTTCATCGGCAATCTCGCGCAACGCCACGACAGGGTTCTTGTCGTTGTCGCGCGGAACCGTGATCTGGCCGCCGGATGAAATCTGGCGGGCGCGGTGGCTGGCAAGCAGAACCAGCTCAAAACGGTTTTCAACCTTGTCGATGCAATCCTCGACCGTTACACGTGCCATGCGTGGCTCCCGTTATCTCAAACTTGTGCGGAAAGTTGCGGGTGCGTAACGTGAAATCGCGGCAATTTCAAGATAATTCGCCCTTTTGCGACAACTCATGCAAACAGTCATGTCCCTGGCCCAGTAAAATTATGGGGCGAACTGCGCTTCAACCCAACTCCTGGGGGATTGTGAAGCCGCAATCTTGTCTTATATCTGATATTCCGTTTTCAACAGATTCGGCCAAATCGAGTTTGATCGCCGCCTACCCCACAAGGACCCAGACCTGGGTGAACCCTTTGGCGAGCAATCAACTACAACTGTAATATTCGGCAACTGAATTGGAGATAATATGTTTGATCAACGCGAAAAAATAGCTTTGTTCATAGATGGCGCAAACCTGTACGCAACCTCAAAGGCACTTGGATTCGACATCGATTACAAGCGCATGCTCAAATATTTTCAGCACAAAGCCTATCTTCTTAGGGCATATTACTATACCGCGCTTATTGAGGATCAGGAATATTCCTCCATCAGGCCACTGATCGACTGGCTTGACTACAATGGCTACCGCGTTGTCACCAAACCAACCAAGGAATTCACCGACTCGATGGGACGGCGCAAGGTCAAGGGAAACATGGACATCGAACTGGCGATAGATGCGCTGGAACTGTCCACCACCGTAGACCATTTTGTCCTTTTCTCCGGCGATGGCGATTTCCGCTCGCTGGTCGAAGCCCTGCAGCGCAAGGGCCGCAAGGTGAGTGTGGTTTCCACGGTCTCAACCCAGCCGCCCATGATTGCCGATGACCTGCGTCGACAGGCTGATCACTTCATTGAGCTATCCTCGATGAAAAAGGAAATCGGTCGTGACCCTGCCGAGCGTCCCGAACGGGCGCCGATTTCGCGTTCGGATGATGATTTCGACGATGAGGACGACGAGTACTGAGCGCGGGAACAGCGGCCCAAATGGCCCCTTCCCTCCATACCATTGCCAAGCGGAACGTTGCGCCGTCTGACCCGGGTCGCGATTGCGGGTTGTGTCCCCGCCTGAAGCAGTTTCGCGAGCGTTACCGCATCAGCGATCCGGACTGGCACAATGCGCCGGTGCCGACCTGGGTATCCGACAAGGGTGATTCATCCGTGCGGTTTCTTGTGGTTGGGCTTGCACCAGGACTTCGCGGTGCAAACCGCACTGGGCGTCCCTTTACGGGCGACTATGCGGGTGACCTGCTCTATGCAACGCTGGTGAAGTTCGGTATGGCGCGCGGTCGCTATGGTGCCGACCCGGCGGACGGGCTTTTTCTGAACGCAATGGCCATCACCAATTCGGTGCGCTGTGTACCTCCGGAAAACAAGCCGGTGGGTGCGGAGATCAATTCCTGCAGGCCGTTCCTGTCTGCAACGCTTGATCGATTTGAAAATCTGGAAGCAATACTCACGCTTGGCAAGATCGCGCATGATTCAACGCTGCGCATGTTGGGTGCCAGGGTGGCAGACGCCCCCTTCAGCCATGGCGGGCAACATGAGGTTGGCAAGTACCGGCTTTTCTCCAGCTATCACTGTTCACGCTACAACACCAATACCGGGCGGCTGACCCCGGAAATGTTCGAAAATGTGTTCCGGGAAATTGCCGCATTTCTCTCGCAGAAGTAAACGTAGCCGTCATGCCATGCGTGACAGAATCGTCATTCTGTGTCATTGCTGCGAACATCAAGGGGCGATGAATACAAGGAGATTTCAATGGTTTTTTCCCAAAACATGCGCCCTGCAACGAAAATCGCGACAGCTGCCCTCGCTGCGGCACTGGCGTTGGCGATGCCTGGCAGTGCCGTTGCCAAGACCTATCTGGTCAATGGCATATTGAGCGCCACGGCAATCGGTTACGGTTTCAAGAACCTGAAAAAGAAAATTCCGGGGGCCTCGCTGTTCCTGATGGTGACCGGCATCGAGGCCGGTTCGATCCGCCAGACTATCGTGAAGGACATCCGCAAGCGGCACGCCGCCGACCCATCCGAGAAGTTCACGCTTGCCGGCATTTCAGCCGGAGCCAATGTCGTGTTGCAGGTGGCGCAAGAGGTCGCCAAGGACGGAATTCCGATCCACTATCTGGCAATAGTCGAGGGCGATGGCGGCAGCCTGCCAGGCAATGTGGCGAGTGCTGACAATTTCGTATGCGCCCAGCGCGGTGCCCTGTGCAACATGAAGAATGTTTCGGGCGCCAATACCATTCGCGTCAATACCGGTCACATTGACATGGGCAACAGCCCTGAAGTCCACAACCGCGTCGTGGCAAACGCGCGCTGAGCCGTTATTGGCGGCTTTCAGCCCTTGTCCCTGAGCAGACGACCCTTTTCGCGGTTCCAGTCACGCTCTTTCGAAACCTCACGCTTGTCATGGGCCTTTCGGCCCTTGGCAAGCGCCAGTTGCAACTTGGCAATTCCGCGATCGTTGAAATAAAGCCGGTTCGGTACCAGCGTCATTCCTTCGCGGTTAACGCCTTGCATCAGTTTTGCCATTTGCTTGCGGTGCAAGAGCAGCTTGCGGCGACGGCGCGGTGAATGGTTGTATCGGTTACCTTCCAGATATTCGGGAATATAGGAATTGATCAGCCAGATCTCGCCGTCTTCCTCGGTGGCGTAACTCTCGGCGATATTGGCCTTGCCATTGCGCAATGACTTCACCTCGGTTCCCGTCAGCACGATGCCTGCTTCGAGGGAGTCGATGAATTCGTAGTTGTGGCGTGCCTTGCGATTGTCGGCGATCAGTTTGCCGTTCGCCGAATCCGTTTTCTTTTTCTGCGCCATGGGTACGGTGAGGAGCCTTGCTTCTGCAGTTATGTCGGGTCAGTTCACGAGCCCGGCGTGAACCATGGCGTCGCGCACCGTTGCTTTTGTCGTTTCCTCAAGTGGCACCAGCGGCAGGCGCTGTGTCTCACTCATCTTTCCGAGCAGCGAGAGCGCATATTTGGCGCCAGCCGGATTCGGCTCGACAAACAGCGCCTTGTGCAACGGGCCAAGCTTGTCCTGGATGGCGAGCGCCTTGCCAAAATCACCGTTGAGGCAAGCTTCCTGAAACTCGGCGCAAAGGCGAGGAGCGACGTTCGCAGTCACCGAGATGCAACCGGCTCCGCCATGCGCGTTGAATGCCAGCGCGGTAATGTCCTCGCCGGAAAGCTGGACGAAATCAGGGCCGCACAAATGCCGCTGCTCGGTCGCCCGAGCGAGGTTTGCCGTCGCATCCTTGACGCCGATGATGTTCTTGTGGCCATGGAACAGTTCGGCCATGGTTGCGGGCAACATGTCGATAGTCGAACGGCCCGGAATGTTGTAGATGAAGACCGGGATCGAGACAGATTCGGCGACAGCTGCAAAATGCGCCTTCAGGCCGCGCTGATTCGGCTTGTTGTAATATGGTGTCACTACCAGAACAGCGTCGGCACCGGCCTTTTCAGCATGGATCGCAAGATCAATAGCCTCGGCGGTATTGTTGGAACCGGCACCGGCGATGACCGGAACGCGGCCGCGTGCAACCTCAACCGCAACCTCGACGACATGCTTGTGCTCGTCATGCGACAAGGTTGGTGATTCACCTGTGGTTCCGACCGGGACGAGGCCGTGGCTGCCTTCGGAAATCTGCCATTCGACAAAGTTGCGGAAGGCTTTTTCGTCGACGGCACCGTCAGCGGTAAAGGGAGTGACCAGTGCGGGGAGCGACCCCTTGAAAACGCCGTTGTTCATGCGAAAAGCCCCGATGGACAAGAAACTTCGAATACGTCTGGCGATGCCAGCGCAAAAGGAAGCCGGACAATAGCGGCGAGCCTCAAAATTCGCAAGTTCGGGAAATGCGTTCGATCGAATCGTAGCCAATAGCGAAAGGTTTCGTTAACTTCCGTTTCACGGTTTTCGGCCAAGATGTCACAAATGGGCTGCAATCATTGCGGACAAGGGATCCGGAACTCACCGGAACATCGGGTTTCATGAAAAAACGTCTCATCAGCGGGTCTTGCGCCCGGCTAGCGATTACCATTCTGGCAGGATCAACGCTTTACGGCACCGTGCCGGTTGCGGTGAAGGCCGACACCATCGGTACGCTGCTTCTGGAAAAGGTACCGGTTCCGCAACCCAGGCCCCGCGGCGCGGTTGGCGAAGTGGCGTTTTCCCCGGTAACGGAACCTGCGACCGACAATTCGGCAACGGGTTCAATCACCGCCGTTACACAGCAACCGGACAAACTGGCGCAACCCTCGCGTCAGGCGCAGATTGCGACCACACTCAATGTGAGCCCAATCAGTGGCGACCTCAAATCCGGCCTGGATGCCTTGACCAGCAAGGATGTCGCCAGGGCTTTGGCGATACGCGCCGGATTGCCCAAGAACAGCATTGAGCGCAAGGTTCTTGCCTGGGCGATTGCGCTGTCTGGGCAAGACGGAATTCCTTCGTCGGAAATTGCAGCTATTGCGACCGGCTTGCCGGGCTGGCCCGGGCAAGGCGCGATGCGGACAAATTCCGAGCGAGCACTGGCGCGCGAGAACCCCTCTCCGCGCGCCGTGATCCAGGCATTCGGCAATTCAAAGCCGGAAAGCCTGGAAGGCGCCATCGTGCTCGCCAAAGCCTGGCTTGCGAGCAACAACAAGAAAGCTGCCAACGCGGCCATTGCGCCGATCTGGCGCGAAGATGCGCTGTCGGCATCCGAAGAGAAAACCGTTCTCACCCAGGTTGGCGACGCGCTGACGCGGGAAGATCACCGCGTGCGCATGCACATGCTGCTCTATCGTGAACGCACGACAGACGGGCTGCGGATGGCCTCGCTTGCCGGACGAACAAGCCTCGCAAAGGCGTGGGTATCGGCCATTCGAAATGATGGCAAGGGGGCGGCCCTGCTCAACGCGGTGGAAGCGGCATCGCGCAAGGATTCTGGTTATTTGTTTGCGCGCATCAAGCAGGCACGCCGCGACGATGACTACAAGACAGCGGCAGCCTTGCTGAAAACAGCACCACGTGACCGGTCGGTGCTGATCGATCCCGATGAATGGTGGATCGAAAGGCGAATCATCTCTCGCGCCATGCTCGACAAGGGCGACGCCAGGAGTGCTTATGTGATTGCAGCCGGACATTCGGCAGAATCTCCTTCGACACAAGCTGAGGCCGAGTTTCATGCTGGCTGGTTTGCACTGCGCTATCTCAATGACAGGCGCAGCGCCGCAAAGCATTTTTCCAACATCCTGCAATTGAGCTCTACCCCGATCACCCAGTCGCGCGCCAATTACTGGCTTGCGCGTGCGACGGACGGTCCGGCTGCAATCAAGTATTACAAGGCAGCAGCACGGCACGAAGGCACGTTTTATGGCCAACTTTCCGCGCAAGCACTGGGTGCTGGCAGGCTGAATGTTTCCAATCCGAGGCCATCGCCAGCAGATCGGTCGCGTTTTGCGTCCTATGACCAGGTGCAGGCAATAGCGCTGCTGGAGGACGCGGGCTATGCATGGCGAGCGGACATCATCTATCGTGATCTCGCTGACAATCTGAACTCTGCGGGCGAGTTGGCATTGCTGGCGGCGCGAGCCGAGAACCGTGGCAACCGCACGCTCGCATTGCAGATCGGCAAAATCGCTCATGGTCGCGGGCTTGAAGTCGATACGGTTTCCTGGCCGATCGGGGCAATCCCGTCCAATGCCAAGATTGGTGAAACCGGCAAGGCACTGGCCTATGCCATTGCGCGTCAGGAAAGCGCGTTCAATGTGGCGGCTGTCTCCCCGGCGAATGCAAAGGGATTGCTGCAATTGCTGCCGGGTACTGCCAAGATGATGGCAAAGAAGACCGGCGTCAAATACCAGCCTGGCAGGCTCACCACCGATGCAGCCTATAATGCTACGCTTGGAGCAGCTTATCTTTCGGAGCAGTTGGACAATTTTGGCAATTCCTACATCCTGACCTTTGCCGGATACAATGCGGGACCGGGCCGGGTGCGCGAATGGCTTGACACCTATGGCGATCCGCGTGGCAAGAAAATCGAAGATGTAATTGACTGGGTGGAACGCATACCGTTTACCGAAACCCGCAACTATGTTCAGCGCGTCATGGAGAATTACCAGGTTTACAAGGTGCGACTGTCGAATTCGCGGCTTGATATTGAAGGTGATTTACGGCTCGGTCGTCGCTAGACCGTGTCAGCATCAGTTGTACACGGATGGATCCAGTAAACTGCTGAATTCGTTTGCGCATTTCGATTTTTTCGATTCCGTCAAAATCGAAATTGCTCTAGCAAACCTTGCATATACGGCAATAGGTGCGTAATCAGGCGCGCAGTTGAAAACCTGCGGATTTGCCATGACCGAATTGTTTGATGACAGC
Organism: Nitratireductor sp.; assembly: GCA_041397525.1. GTDB lineage: Bacteria > Pseudomonadota > Alphaproteobacteria > Rhizobiales > Rhizobiaceae > BOKV01. The sequence continues at coordinate 156,740 of JAWKWL010000005.1, read as the reverse complement.
GAAGGCTGGACACGCTTCGACTATAGAGCTGCCGATGGTCTGGCGCTGGCCGGGCGCTATTATGGTCGCGACAGCGTATCTGCAAACAGTAATGCATTGCCGGTGGTCTGCCTTCCCGGACTGACGCGCAATTCGGCTGATTTTCATGAACTGGCGCTGCACTTGTCGCGTGACGCAGACAGGAAGCGACGTGTGCTTTGCCTCGACTTTCGGGGGCGCGGCATGTCTGCGCATGACCGGAACTGGGAAAACTACAACCCATTGACCGAGGCTGAAGACACGATCAACGGACTGGCCGCGGCAGGCATCCCCCATGCGGCTTTTGTCGGCACCTCACGTGGCGGATTGGTGATGATGGCGATTGCGGCGATGCGGCCTGCGATCATGAAAGCCATTGTTCTCAATGACATAGGTCCGGAAATCGACGGGCGCGGACTCGTGCGCATCAAGACCTATATCGAACGCGGCGGCGACCATCCGAATTGGTCGAGTGCCATTGCAGCACTGAGAGCCGCCGGACAAAACCAGTTCCCCGGACTTGATGACAATGACTGGGCGAAGCAGGCGCGACTGATATTTGAAGAGCATGGCGGCAAGATAGTTCGGCGCTATGATCCGGCAATCTTCAATACGCTGAAGGCAATCAATCTTGACATTCCGCTGCCGAGCCTTTGGCCGCAATTCAGTGGTTTTTCCAAGCTGCCGATCCTCGCCATTCGCGGTGGGCTGAGTGACCTGCTCTCGCCGGAAGTGTTCGAGAAGATGGCCCGCACCATTGGTCAGCTGCGCCAAATCACGATCAAGGATCAGGGTCATGCGCCGGATCTTGGATCGGCCGGGCTGCCGGAAAAGATAGCCAGCTTTCTGGCTTCAGCCGACAATTCCCACTGATTTTCCGATCCGGATTTGAAAAAAATGACCCGCGACTTGCATCGCGGGTCCGATATTTGCCGGCAATAGTTGTCGGCGTTATTTTTCTGACGGCTTCGATTTGCGGCTGGTGGTGATTTCACCGGCTTCGACGCGTTTGGCGTGCTCTGTCATGCCGCCTGCGGCCAGAACCTTGGCTTCGCCAACCCAGTTTTCGCGCTCGGGACGGCCAGGGAAGCCGATCTCGTTGCCAATCCAGACCTGCTGGTTGGCTGTCCATTTCGCGATCTGGGCGAAGTGCCAGACTCCAAGTTCCTGCAACTTCTTCTCGATTGCGTTGCCGACACCATCGATCAGCGTCAGGTTGTCCGGCTTGCCGCCTTTCGGCTTGGCGCTGAGCGGAGGTTTCTTGCCGAGATTGGCCGTACCCTTGCCGCTCGAGGTCGCAACCTCGCCCTTCGCAACGCGTTTCGAGAATTCGGTCTGGCCGCCCTTGGCCAAAACCTTGGCCTGTGCGACCCACTCCTCGCGCTCGATGCGGCCAGGAAACGCCAACCGCTCACCGATTTCCGCCTGCTCCTTTTTGGTCCAGGCAGCAATCTGGGCAAAACTCGTCACGTCAATCGCGTTGAGGCGGGCCTCGTTCTGGCGACCGATGCCACGGATGCGCTTGAGGTCATCCTTGACTGCAGGTGCGGCAGGTTTTGGCGCTGCCTTTGGCTTGGGCGCAGCAACAGCCTTGGCAGTGCGTGTCTTTCCGGCAGTCTTTGCCGTGCTATTCTTGGCTGTACCAGTCTTTGCTGCAGCGGGCTTCACTGCTGCAGTTTTTGGCTTTGCCGGAGCTTCCTTTGCAGGTTCCGACATTACTGCTGCCGGTGCTGGTGCGGGCTCCGCTTTTGGCGCGGGGGCTTGCGCTGGTACTGCAGCAGCACGTGGCGCAGCCGCTGCAGCAACCACAGGCGCGGCGGCTACGGCAGTGGCAACTGCGGCAGTTTCCACAGGTTTGGCAGCAAACATGCGGTGCAGGAGGCAACCCACAATGCAGCCGAGAATATAGGCGATTGCAAGCAACAGCGCCGACTGGATGATGAACATCGTCATGTCAGTTCTCTCCCTGAGCCGGTCATGCCTGCTGCCGGCCGGAGGTCATCCAGCCGACAACAAGACCCACGATAAATGCGATTAGCAGAAGCCAGAACAGCTGTTCTACGAGATACCACATGGCAACCCCCGTTAGTTTTGAATGCGGAAGTCAATACGGCGGTTTTTCGCCTTGCCTTCCGCTGTTGAATTGTCTGCCACCGGATCGGCTTCGCCATATCCCTTGGCAATGAGTCGGCTGAACAATACGCCAGATCGCACCAGATAATCGCGCACGGCTTCCGCCCGTTCCTGGCTGAGTTTCAGATTGGCTTCATCCGAGCCATCCGAGTCGGTGTGCCCGCCGATTTCCACCCGTTGCTCCGGGCAACGGCGCGCCTCGAATGCCAACCGGTCGAGCAAGCCGAATGAATCCTGCTTGATTGCGGATTTTCCCGATTCGAACTGGATCGTGTCGTTTGCCAGGATGCCGGTCAGCGCTGTCTGACACGCATCGGAGGTCACGAATTGCGGTGTGGACCGAACCGTGATTTCCGCCTTGCCAGTGTAGCCCGGCGGGAGCCCCTTGGCGACACGCGCCCGTATCTCGTTGGCGGCAAAGCCGGTCAGGGCTTCACCGGTCACAGTCACATCGGCGCCTTTGATATCAGCCTTGCCGGAAGCGAGACGACTGAGCGAATGGATGGCCACCGACATTGCCCCGGCAAAATCGGTTGGGGCTCCTGTACCAACCTTCTGGTTATCGGTTACAGCGGTCGCGCTGGCATTCCTGGCCTTGGCTGCGTCGATTGCAAGGGCAGCAGTATTGGCGTCCGGTACATAACCGCCAACTGTCAGCACCCCGTCGGCCTTGGACATAGACCAGACATAGGGATCTATCACCGGCTGGCGAATGTCGGATGAAGCCAGTTTGAAGCCACCAGGAATGGTTCCGGCAAGGGCGGCGGTCGCATTGTCATAGGATGCGGTATCCTTGGCTTTGCCCTGAACGGACAAGTCAAGACCCGTCAATGAGACTGAACCGGTGGAAAAATTCCCGAGTTGTCCCAGGCCGAATGCGGCAACGTCACCGAAACCGGATGGCTCGCCTGTAGCGAGGCGCAGATTGTCCACCACATTGTCCGCTGACGACCTGGCTGCGGCTACCAGATTATCGCGTACCGCCATGCTCGGCACGTAACCGTCAAGCACAATGCCTTCTGCGGTTTTCTCGGCATTGAATGCATAGGTTTCGACCAATGGCGGTTTGATGTCCAGCGAGGCGAGCGTGCCACCGGCAGGCAGTTTCCCGGAAAGCGAACCGGTAACGGCGTCATAAGCATCGAATGACGCGGCCTGACCGGAAACCGAAAGCGCCGTGTCGCTCAACGTGACCTCGCCACTGGTCAGGCCAGCGAGTTGGGCCATGCCAAATCCTGCCAGATTATCAAGGCCTTGCGGCATGCCGCGAGCCAATTCGAGCTTGTTGTCAATGTTTGCACCCGGGAGGGCAGCGGCAAGGGTCGAAGCGATCTGCTCGCGCATTTCTGCGCTGGGAGCAAAGCCGGTCAGCGTTACCTTCTCGCCGTCCTTCACCGCCGAAACACTGTAAGGAGATTGCAAAGGCAGGAGCTTGACAGCAGAGGCGTCGACCACGCGGACATCATAGGCATCATCGGCTATCTTCGTGGCCTCGGCGATAGCCTCTTCGCTTGGTGCGAGGCCGCTCAATTTGAGGTCGCGGCCATCGAGTTCCACGCTGGCCCAGGAATGTGATTGCGAAAGCGCCTCACCTGCCTTGGCCGTGAGGTCCTTTTCGACCGGGCCAGAACGAAGCATGCCTGCAAGTGCGGTGAGCAGGGCGATAGCGATCAGGCCAGGAAGAACCCATTTTCTCCAGTTGCACATTGATTTCCCTTTTCAAATGGTTCGGCTGCCCATCACAAGGCGATGGCGCAGGTCAATTCTGCTCGGACGAAACACAAGGGGTGGGTTGTCAATACCGGTACGAAGCGGATTCTTCGCCAGAAAGTTGCACACGCCCCCGAATGCATAATCTATCAAAGCCGCAGGGAATGGACAACAAATGCCGACATGAATCAAGCACTAATTGACGTTGGGGAATGTTGGCAGGCAAGCATGCAGGCAGGATTTCCAAAAAGAAAAGGCCCGGGTTTCCCCGGGCCTCAACTGTGTCTCTATCCAATCGTGAGATTAGAAGGAGCGAACGATACGCAGTGAGAAGCGATCGAATGTTGCTGTGTTTGCAGTGTTCTGCGTCGCACGAACCTTGGTGTATTCCGGCTGGATCAGCAGGCGTGGAACGATGTTCCAGGAAATACCAACGGTGTAGTTGACGAACGAGCCATCAACTGTAGCAACTTTGTTTGGTGCAACATTGAGTGCCGAGTTGAAGTACTGGTCTGCATACTGGCCATAGCCACCGAAGAGAACCATGTTGTCGGAGAGGTTCATCTTCGCGGTTACGCCCCAGGCATGGCCCTTGACGTAATCGGTCTTGCCATCGTCAGCCATGTACCAGCCGCCGACTGCGAAGCCGTTTGAACCGAAGTCATAGTCTGCACGTACTTTCCATGCGCCAGCAGATGCTGACGAGTCATGGTAGTAGATACCAGCCATGTACCAGCCGGAACCGGAATATGTGATACCGGCATATACGTCTGGCGCACCGGATTCACCGGATACTGCACCATCTTCAACACCGACGGTGGCTGTGAAGCCGTTTGAAACGTAGGTGTAGTCGAAGAACAGGCCGTTGCGGAAGTTGTATGGGCCGTCGAAACGTGCGTTGTAGTAGCCGTAGCCGCCTGCGGTTGTCCAGTAGCTGTCAGCAAAACCGATACGGAAACCGGCGAGGCTGATAACTGCCCAGTCAACAACTGTTGCTGCAGAGCCTGGACCTTCAGTGTTTGAAAGCACGTCGTTGTGGCCGCCTTCAGTAGAAGCTGCGACGAAACGGATACGGGAAGCGAGTGTGCCGTATTCGGTTTCGTTCTTCGCACGAACGTTCAGACGAGCACGGTAGTTCCACTCGTGCTGTGACGTCTGGTCCTGGATATCGTTGTGGTAGCCGGTGAAGCCGTACTGAACGCGGACGTCGCCGTCGAACTTCAGGCAGGTTTCAGTACCTGGGATGTAAAACCAGCCTGCGCCGTATGCGTCGCAAACACGTACATATTCTACCGGCTCCGGCTCGACGACGATTGCGTCAGCAGCGCGGGCACCGGAAACAGCGACGAGAACCGCTGCAGAACCAAGAAGAAGGCTCTTGAGTTTCATAGTCCTGACCTCCAGTCAAAAACATTGTCATTATGGGCGGGTCATCAGACCACTAGTGAATTCGGAAAACCAGCCCTGAACCAAAGGCGCGGGTTGTTCGCCCTTGCCTGAGGTGAACATACAAAATGATTCCGGGAGCGCAATCCAATAAACTGGCTCAATGCCCTCGTTCCGGTGCTTCTGTCGGCCCTGTTGCGAAAATGGCACAAATTGCTGCCCCAGGAGGCCTGATGCTGCCTGCATTTCCCAACAGACAGGCTGAACAAAGGGTTTACAAATGTCCGGTGGCGCAGATTCGAAATGTTTGCAAACAGAATCGCCCTGAAAGACAGGCTAACGGAGAATCGTCTGTACGTTCGCCACAAGAGCCAGGCAGGGCAATGCTTGACGCCGAGTTCTGGCCTTCATAGGGAATGACATTATAATAGCCGCAGAAAATGGCAGCGGCATGCCGCTGAACGGACGGGTTGGTGTCGGCTTGAGCGGACATAAACGGCAATGAGGCTGCCCGGCACGCAGACCCCATCATTCAAAGAGACTGGAATCAAGATGCAGACAACTGCCCGGGACCTGACAACGATGCAACGCATGTCGATGATGCGGCAGGCTGAAGCAATATTGCAGCGCGACCCACACCGTGTTGATGCCTTGCTGACCATGGCGAGCCTTGTCGGCATGGAACACTCGACGACCCAGGCCATAGGTTTCCTCAAGCGGGCGCTTGCGGTTCGCAAGAAGGATACCGACATCCTGCAACGGCTGGTCAGCGCGACACTTGATTCCGAATTGTATGACGAGGCCCGCAAATACAACAGAAAGCTGTGCGAACTGGAGCCTCGCAACCCGAACCATCTGCGTTCGATGGGCTTGATCCACGAAAACCAGGGCAGATCGCAGCAGGCGATCGAATATTTCAACAGGGCACTGAAATTGCAGCCGGGATCAGCGAAACTGTATCATGACATCGGCCGCGCCTATTCGCTGGCCGGGGAACACCAGAGATCAATCGACTATTACACCATGTCGATCAAGGCAGATCCCGATTATGGCATGGCACTCTATTCATTGTCTTCGGCGAAGAAGTTCACTGCGGATGAAGCGACGGAATTCGTGTCGTTGGCAAGTGGGGCGGCCGAGCGCAACAACGACGCGGTGCTTCAGGCCAATCTCAATTATGCCTGTGGCAAGGTTCTTGATGACGCCCAAAAGCCGGATGAGGCGTTTGCGTTCTTCGCCAAGGCCAATGCGCTCCGGGTGCCCAATGGGGGATGCAAGGTTCCGCCATTCCTGCGAAACTCCGTGGATGCTTTCAGCCGTGCGAAGCTGGAAAGTCGCAAACTTGACGGCCATCCAAGCCGGCAGCCGATCTTCATTCTGGGCATGCCACGCTCCGGCACCACCCTTACAGAAAGCCTGTGCGGCGCGCACAGCCTGGTCACCGCCGGTGACGAACAGAAGTACATGACCACCTACAGCAATCACTTTGGCCGCGATTCGGATGTGGAAGGAGCGTATCGGCAGAACCTGGAAAAGCTGACAAGTTCTGAAATCCGGGAACTGGCAGACGACTACCTGATGCGCTGCGCGGGAATTGCCGGCAACACGCCGCATTTCACTGACAAGCTGCCGCACAATTTCATCAATGTCGGTTTCATTGCGATGATGTTCCCGAACGCGAAGATCATTCATGTTCGCCGGCATCCGATCGACAACTGTTTCTCGATCTTTTCCAATTCGATGCAGGATTTCCACAACCGCTACAAAGCGGACATGACCAATCTCGGCATCTATTACCGGCAATACCTGCAATTGATGGACCACTGGCGCAAGGTGCTGCCGAATCCGATGCACGAAGTTTATTACGAGGACCTCGTTGCCAATACCGAGTTCAATGCGCGCGCCATGATCGACTATCTCGGGCTTGAATGGGAAGATGGCGTAATGGACCGCACGGGATCACAGCGCTCAGTCAAGACCCTGTCGCAGTGGCAGGTGCGCCAGCCCGTGTACCAGACTTCCAGGGGCAAGTGGCGGCAGTATGAAAAACACCTCGCACCGCTGATCGAGGCTCTGGGACCCAATGTTGCGGCCTATGAAGCTGAACTGGCGGCGCTTGAAAGCCGGGATGCGGCACAATGAAGGCTGGAACCGTCAACCCCCGGCTTGCCATGAGCAGGTTGTTTGCCATCGCGCTTGTCGGCACGACATTTGGTTTTTCCGCTCCGCTACAGTCTTTCGGCCAGACCGCGCAAGGGCCGGACTTGTCCTATTCCTACCAGAATGACAGCCCGGCATATCCGGCGGAAAGCGGTCCGATGATCGTCTTCAGCGCAAGGAATTCGGTATTCGTGCGCAACGGTTCTGCCAAGCCGCTGGCGAAGCTCGCAGAATCGGACGGATTCCAGACATTCACCAGTGACGGCACACTGGACGATGCGCTTTTGGCCAAGGCAGGCATATTGGTCATCATCAATGCCTATGACCGCGACCAGTACAAGAACTTCCCGGCAATGACGCCGCCTTCGGCCTTCAGCGATGAAGAAATAGAACGTGTCCGCAAATGGGTGGATGGAGGGGGCAACCTTCTGGTGCTGGCCGACCATGCGCCGCTTGGCGGTGGCTCGTCAAAACTAGCAGAGGCATTTGGCTTCACCTTTCTCAATGGCCATGCCGCAGAGACCAAGTCGGCGGATGCCGGCTATTCGCATGTGATCCTCGATTTCCGGCAGCAAACCGGCCTGGCTTCCGACACGCCCGTGACTGACGGCTCCATGGGCAGAAAGCCAACCGAGCGCTTCTTTGCCTTTGGCGGCCAGGCCTTCATACCTGCCACCGGTGCCGTGCAACTGCTGACAATCCCGGATGGCTGGTCAGCCATATTTTCCTATCGGCTGCAGGACGAACTGGCTTCTGCGCCACGCATCGATGCATCCGGCATGGCGCAGGGAGCGATCCTCGAATATGGCAAGGGGCGAATCGGCGTGTTTGGCGAAGCGGGTGGCTTCACCGCCCAAATATCCCCTGACGGGAAGTTCGGTTTCAATACGGATGAGGGCGCACAGAACCCGGAGTTCATTCTGTCGCTGCTGAGATGGCTCGCACATTACCAGCCGAAGGGTTGAATGCCGGTCCATTTCCACAATCGACAAAAAACCGCACTTAGCACTTGAACCCGATGGCGGTTACCGGCTAATCACGGCCCCGGAGAGGTGGCCGAGTGGTCGAAGGCGCGCCCCTGCTAAGGGCGTAGGCGGGTAACTGTCTCGAGGGTTCGAATCCCTTCCTCTCCGCCATATCTTTTCCCCATTTGCTCCCAGATATTTTCATGAGCCGAGGATAGCCGGAAGCTTGAGCCCGTTCTCGCGGGCGCAATCAAGCGCGATCTCATAGCCCGCATCAGCATGACGCCAGACACCGGAAGCCGGATCGTTCCACAAGACCCGCTCCAGCCGCCTGGCTGCCGCGTCGGTGCCATCGGCTACAATGACGACGCCTGAATGCTGGGAAAAGCCCATGCCGACACCGCCGCCATGATGGATTGAAACCCAGGTGGCGCCTGAGGCAGTGTTGACGAGTGCGTTGAGAAGCGGCCAGTCGCTGACCGCATCGGAACCATCGCGCATGGCTTCTGTTTCGCGGTTGGGCGAGGCAACCGAGCCTGAATCAAGATGGTCGCGACCAATGACGATGGGTGCCTTCAATTCGCCGGAAGCGACCATTTCATTGAACATCAGTCCGGCGCGGTGGCGGTCGCCAAGCCCGATCCAGCAGATGCGGGCGGGCAATCCCTGAAAGGCAATGCGCTCGCGCGCCATGTCCAGCCAATTGTGCAGATGCGCATTGTCCGGGAACAGTTTCTTCATCGCCGCATCGGTTTTGTAGATATCTTCCGGGTCACCGGAAAGCGCGCACCAGCGGAAGGGTCCGATCCCCCTACAGAAAAGCGGACGAATATAGGCAGGCACGAAGCCCGGAAAGGCGAATGCGTTTTCCAGCCCTTCGTCCCTGGCGACCTGGCGGATATTGTTGCCATAGTCGAGGGTCGGCACACCGGCATTCCAGAAATCCACCATGGCGGCCACATGCTTCTTCATAGAGGCGCGGGCAGCCTTTTCGACTGACTTGGGATCGCTTTCCTGCTTTTGCCGCCATTCGCCGACCGTCCAACCCTCCGGCAGATAGCCGTGCAGCGGATCATGGGCGCTTGTCTGGTCGGTGACGATGTCGGGGCGCATACCGCCCGCTTTCATGCGTTCCACCAGTTCGGCAAAGACCGTTGCCGCATTGCCCAACAGGCCGACGGATTTGGCTTCGCCCGCTTTCGTCCAGTTCCCGATCATTTCCAGTGCTTCGTCGAGCGACTTCGCCTTGGCATCGACATAGCGGGTACGCAAGCGGAAATCGATGCGGGTCTCGTCGCATTCAACCGCCAGGCAGCAGGCGCCTGCCATGACTGCTGCAAGCGGCTGTGCGCCACCCATGCCACCAAGCCCGCCGGTCAATATCCATTTGCCATTGAGATTTCCGCCGTAATGCTGGCGTCCAGCTTCGGCAAAGGTCTCATAGGTGCCCTGCACGATGCCCTGCGTTCCGATGTAAATCCATGAACCGGCGGTCATCTGGCCGTACATGGCCAGTCCCTTCTTGTCCAGTTCATTGAAATGGTCCCAGTTCGCCCAATGCGGCACAAGGTTGGAATTGGCAATCAGCACCCTTGGCGCATCGGCGTGGGTTCGAACGACCGCAACGGGTTTGCCAGACTGCACGACCAGTGTTTCATCCTCGTTCAGCTTCTTCAGGCTGTCGATGATGAGATCAAAATCCTTCCAGGTGCGCGCAGCTCTGCCAATTCCGCCATAGACCACCAATTCGTGCGGGTTTTCGGCCACGTCGGGATGAAGGTTGTTCATCAGCATGCGCATCGGCGCTTCGGTAAGCCAGCTCTTGGCGGTAATTTCAGTGCCCGTCGGCGGATAGACATCGCGCTGGTTGTGACGTGGATTGGTCATGATCTTGCTCCAAGCGAGGGTGCGAGGGTTTCGAGCGTTTCAAGAATGGTCTTGAGGTGGGTCCGCAAGGCGGCTGCTTTCACGTTGTCATAGGCGAAAGGCAAAGCTTCTGTCTGAAGATGGGTGGATTGCGCCAATTCCATCTGGATGGCGTGGAAGCCGTGTTCAGGGTGACCATAGTGTCGCGTGGTCCAGCCACCCTTGAACCGGCCATTGAGAATGCTGGTATATCCCGGCGCATTGGCACAAATCCCGGAGACCGCCTTTTCAATCACGGTTGCGCAGGTTCTGCCTTCATTGGTGCCGATATTTAAGTCGGGCAGCTTGCCATCAAACAGGAAGGGGATGTGCGAGCGGATGGAATGGCAATCATAGAGGATCGCCACGCCGTGGATCGATTTCACCCGTTCCAGCTCGGCCTGAAGTGCCGCATGATATGGGGCATGAAAGCGCTCGCGGCGCTCCTCGATTTCCTGATCGCCGGGATTTTCATGCCAAAGCGGCTTGCCGTCAAAATCGGTAAGCGGGACAAGGCCGGTTGTGTTCTGGCCCGGATAGAGGCTCGCGCCGGACGGATCGCGATTGGCATCAATCACATAGCGATGAAACGTGGCGCGGACGCTCGTCGCATCGCCCAGCAAGCCGTCATAGAGCCGCTCGATATGCCAGTCTGTATCGGAAAGGGTCTGGCCAAGCGGAGTAAGAGCCGAGAATATCCGTTGTGGAACATGGGTCCCCGTATGCGGCAGGCCAAGTACAACGGGGCTGTTACCACGCCTGACTTCAACCGGATTCATCATGCGTCTCCGGCGTTGACTGTGAAATCGCCATTGGCAACCATGGCTGCTGCCAGCGTCATGTCAATTGCCATGAAGCGGTCCTGCTTCACGCTTGCTATCTTGCCACGCAGTGTTTTCATCACCTGCTGCAAGACGGGACTTGTCTCAAGCGGCGCGCGAAACTCGATGCCCTGGGCAGCGCACATCAGTTCGACCCCGAGGATAACGCTGAGGTTGTCGTTCATCCGCTTGAGTCGGCGGGCGCCATGCGCTGCCATGGATACATGGTCCTCCTGATTGGCAGAAGTTGGCGTGGAATCGGTCGAACAGGGATGGGCAAGGTGCTTGTTCTCGCTCATCAGTGCGGCTGTGGTCACTTCGGCGATCATGAGGCCTGAATTGAGGCCAGGCTCTGGCGTCAGGAATGGTGGAAGGTCAAACGAAAGCGTTGGGTCTACCATCAGTGCCACGCGACGCTGGGCAATCGCCCCGATCTCGGCAATTGCGAGCGCAATCTGGTCAGCCGCGAACGCCACCGGCTCCGCGTGGAAATTGCCGCCAGAAACGATCTTGCCCTCATCCACCAGTACCAGCGGATTGTCGGATACCGCATTAGCTTCCACCTCAAGAGTGGAGCCGGCGAAATGCAGGAGATCAATGGCAGCCCCGGTCACTTGTGGCTGACAACGGATGCAATACGGGTCCTGAACCCGGGTGTCGCCTTCGCGGTGGCTTTCCCTGATCTGGCTGCCGTCCATGATCGCCCGCATTGCGCTCGCCACGGCGATCTGGCCCGCGTGTCCGCGAAGCGCATGGATTGCCTTTTCCAGCGGCGCAGTCGAGCCCATGATCGCGTCGGTCGAGAGGCAGGACGAAACGATTGCGGTGTTGGCATTGGTCAGCGCATTGAAATAGCCGACAAGCGCACAGGCAGTTGAAAACTGGGTACCGTTGATGAGGCCGAGCCCTTCCTTGGGGCCAAGGACCACCGGCTTGAGACCTGCCTTTGCAAGCGCATCGGCTGAAGGCATGCGCACTCCGTCCAGGAAGGCTTCGCCCTCACCGATCATGGTCGCAGCCATATGCGCCAAAGGTGCAAGGTCACCCGATGCACCGACCGAGCCTTGCGAGGGAACAAGCGGCGTGACGCCTTTTTCCAACATCGCCTCGATCAGTGCGATGGTCTGCCAGCGAATGCCTGAAGCGCCACGACCTACCGATATGAGCTTCAGCACCATCATCAGCCGGGTGGTTTCAATGTCGAGCGGCTCACCTACCCCGCAGCAATGCGACAGGATCAGGTTGCGCTGAAGCGTCTCTGTATCTTCCGGCTTGATGCGCACGCTCGCAAGTTTGCCAAATCCGGTATTGACGCCATAGACTGCCTCAGATCCCGCAGCAGCCTGCGCCACCATGGCTGCAGCAGCCTCGATTGCCGGGCGGGCAGCCGGAGAAAGACGTGCAGCCGTAGCGCTGCGCCACAGCTTTTCGAGTTCCGCGAGTGTGACTTCACCCGGCGTGAGAATGGCGGTCACAAGACACCTCCGAAAATGCGCTTCCAAAGCGGGTTGAAGCCGATGCGGTAGGAGAGTTCGGCAGGATGGCTGACATCCCAGATCGCCAGGTCGGCACGCAGTCCTGCCGCAATCCGGCCGGCATCGGCAATGCCGAGCGCGCGGGCAGCATGGACTGTCGTGCCGGCCAGTGTTTCCTGCGGGGTCATGCGAAACAGGGTACAGGCCATGTTCATTGTCAGGAGCAGCGATGTCAGCGGCGATGAACCGGGGTTGCAATCGGTGGCGACAGCCATGGCGACGCCATGCTGCCGGAAGGCTTCAATCGGGGGGAGCTGGCGCTCGCGCAGCGTATAGAACGCGCCGGGAAGAATCACGGCTACTGTTCCCGCCTCAGCCATGGCGGCAGCGTCGCCATTATCGGCATATTCGAGGTGGTCCGCTGAAAGGGCAGCATATTCGCAGGCAAGTCTGGTGCCGCCGAGATTGGACAATTGCTCGGCATGCAGTTTGACCGGCAATCCCATTTGCCGCGCCTTGTCAAAGACGAGCCTGATTTCTTCGGCTGAAAAGGCAATGCCCTCGCAAAACCCGTCCACCGCATCGACGAGGTCGTGCCCATGCGCTGCCTCGAGCGCTGGCAAACAGGCTTCGGCAAGATAGCCTTCGGCGTTGCCTGCATATTCCGGCGGAACGGCATGCGCTCCCAGAAATGAGGTTCTGACGCGGATTGACCGCTCGACGCCAATGCGGCGCGCGACGCGCAGCATCTTCAATTCAGTGTCGATGTCGAGGCCGTAGCCCGACTTGATCTCGATTGTGGTAACACCCTCGGCGATGAGAGCATCAACCCTTTTCAGCGCTGAACCCAGCAATTCGCCTTCGCTCGCCTCCCGGGTTGCCGCAACGGTGGAAACGATGCCGCCGCCTGCCCGCGCAATCTCCTCATAGCTGGCGCCCTCAAGACGCAGTTCGAATTCCTTCGCCCGGTTGCCGCCATGAACAATGTGGGTGTGGCAGTCGATGAGGCCCGGCGTCACCAGCCTGCCGCCCAGATCGACGCGCTCAAGAACGGAATAGGCATCCGGTAGTTCGGCCAGAGGCCCGGCCCAGGCGATGCGCTCGCCCGCGAGGACGAATGCCGCATCGCGGATCAGGCCATAGGGCGATCCGCCATCCATGCTCGCCAGATTCGCGTTGTGAAACAGCATCGGATTTCCATTGTTATGCAGGTGTATTTTGGTTATATGTATAAACATATTATTCGTCAAGGGACCTGCATCATGATACGAATCTCAGCTGGAACAGCCTTGCTGGAAACGGGCTGGCAGGATGACGTGCTTGTCAGCATCGATGACAATGGCCTCATCTCGACAATTGAAACCGGGCTGCAGGCGTCATCCATTCCGGCGGATGCGACGCGCACAGGCATATTGCTGCCTGCCCCGGTGAATGTGCACAGCCACGCATTCCAGCGTGCCATGGCCGGCCTGACCGAGCGGCGGGGGCCAGGTAGTTCGGACTCGTTCTGGACCTGGCGGCAATTGATGTTCCGTTTCCTGGACCGGCTGACACCGGAGCATGTCGAGGCCATCACGGCTTTTGTGCAGATGGAAATGCTGGAAGCGGGCTATGCGACCAATACCGAATTCCACTACCTGCACCATCAGCCGGGCGGCATTGCCTATGCCAGCAAGGCGGAGATGGCGGAACGGGTCATTGCTGCAAGCCTGCAAACCGGGATCGGCCTGACACTGTTGCCGGTTCACTACCAGTATGGCGGTTGTGACAAGCGCCCTCTTGGACCGGGCCAGATCCGCTTCGGCAATGACATCGACGATTTTGCCCTCCTCCACGATGCTTCGTCAAAAGCAATGCAGGAACTGCCGGCGGATTGCAGGATTGGCGTTGCGCCGCACAGTCTTCGCGCAGTGGCGCTGGAAGACCTCGAACGCCATCGCCAAATTGCCAATGGCAATCCGCTGCACATGCATCTGGCTGAGCAGATCGCGGAAGTGGACGAAGTTGTCTCCCATCACGGCAAGCGTCCAGTGGAACTGGTTCTGGACCGCATGGACCTCGGCACTCCAACCTGCTTCATTCACTGCACGCAGATGCTTCCGCACGAGACGTCAGGATTGGCGCGGAGCGGTGCGATCGCGGGGCTGTGCCCGATTACCGAATCGAGCCTTGGGGACGGCATATTCGATGGGGTTCGCTGGATGGATGCAGGTGGGAAAATTGCAATCGGCTCCGATTCGAACATCCGCATTTTACTCAGTGAGGAATTGCGCACGCTCGACCATTCGCAAAGGCTTCGGGACCATTCGCGCGCGGCACTGGCCACTGCCGAAAAATCCACGGGACGCAGGCTTTTTGATTCCATCAATCTCGGCGGCGCACTGGCTGCGGGCCGCAATTGCGGAGTGATTGCCGTTGGCCAGCTCGCAGATCTGATGGCACTCGACCACGATGCGACGAATCTTGCCGGCCGCCACGGTGACACGATACTCGACTGTTTCATATTCGCCGGCGATGACCGGATGGTGAGCGATGTCTGGTCGGCGGGTCGGCACTTGGTGCAAGGCGGCAGGCACCGCCAGCATGATGCGATTGTCGCCAACTATCGCGCGGTCATGCGGGAGTTGGGGGACGCGATTTGACAAACAGTGATCTCAGGAACTGGCAGGCAGTCCAGGAGGAGGTTCTGCGCCGGATTGCGGCAAGGCACTGGAAGCCCGGCGATTTCATCCCGAATGAGGAGGAATTGTCGCGCGAGTTCGGCTGTGCGCGGGCAACAGTTAACCGGGCACTGCGTGGCCTTGCCGAAAGCGGGCTGCTTGACCGCAAGCGCAAGGCTGGAACCCGCGTTGCAGTAAATCCTGTGCGCAAGGCAACACTCGACATTCCGGTAATTCGACAGGAGATCGAAGGAAAGGGCCTTGCCTATCGCTATTCGCTGCTGAGCCATGACATGGTTTTGCCATCGTCCGAAATACGCGCACGAATGCAAAGCCACGACGGGGAAAAGCTGCTGCATCTGGTGGCTCTGCACATGGCCGATGGTCGTGCTTATGTTTTCGAAGACCGGTGGATCAATCCGCGCACCATTCCCGAAATTGTCAGCGCCGATTTCACCAACCAGAGCCCCAATGAGTGGCTCGTCAACAATATTCCATTCGAGGGCGGCGATATCGGATTTTCGGCGATTTCAGCAGGCGAGCGCGAAGCGGGCATCCTCGGCTGCGGGCTAAATGAAGGGCTGTTTGTGATCGACCGCAGCACCTGGACCGCCAAAGGCATGATCACATCAGTTCGCCTGACTTTCCATCCCGGATACCGGATGCATACCGCCATATGAGCGGCTATTGGCAACTCATATGGCGGCGGCGCATTTATCCACTCAGTCGTTGAACCCGGTCTTGTCGACCAGTTCCGAGGCCAGTTTGCGGTTGTCTGCTATTTCGGCAAGAGGCAGGCTGTCTGGCTTGATGGCGCCGAAGGATGCAACGATTGCCGAAGGCTGGGCACCTGGCATCACCGGATATTCGAAAACTTCAGCCGCATAAATTTCCTGGGCCTCGCGACTTGACAGGAACTGCATCAGGCGGATGGCATTGTCCTTGTTGGGAGCATGCTTCGCCAGCGCCATGGCCGAGATGTTGACATGGGTGCCGCGGTCAGCCGCATTGGGGAAGAGCACCTTGATTGATGCCGCCCAATCCTTCTGTTCCGGCTCCTTGTCGTTGGTCATCATCAGGCCGACATAGTAGGTATTGCCGATGGCGATGTCGCATTCGCCGGCAAAGATCGACTTTGCCTGTGCCCGGTCATTGCCCGCTGGTTTGCGGGCCAGGTTGTTCCTTACTCCCGTCAGCCATTTTTCGGTCTCCGCTGCACCATGATGCGCGATCATCGAGGCGATCAGTCCGATATTGTAGCTGTGCTGGCCATCGCGAATGCAGATCCTGCCTTTCCATTTCGGATCGGCAAGTTCCTCATAGGTGATTGCATCCTGGGCCACGCGGTCCTTCGAGGCATAAACGACGCGGCCGCGCGTGGTAAGCCCGAACCATTCATTGCCGGGATCGCGATATTGCGCGGGAATGCTGGCTGTGATCGAGGCGTCATCAACTGGCTGGGTAATACCCTTTTCTGTAGCGACAACCACCTTGGAGATGTCAACTGACAGGATAACGTCGGCTGGTGAATTGCGGCCCTCTGCCTCAATACGCTCTTCCAGTCCCTTGTCGAGGAAGAGGACATTGGTCTTGATGCCGGTCTCTTTGGTGAAGGCTTCCAGCAGGGGCGCGATCAGTTCGGGTTGCCGGTAGGAATAGATGTTCACCTCGCCATCCGCCATCGCAGGCATTGTGGCAGAAAAACTGGCGGCGAACATGAGGGTGAACCCGGCGAATGCGGGCTTGAGCAGATTTTTCATGGTTTTCTCCAATACGTGCTGTTCAAGGCAGCACAATCAGGTTGACGAGCAAGGGATAGTCAGGCGCTACCAGCAAGTCAACAAAAAACCTATTGTTTTCAATAGTTTGGAAACATTCCAAACTGGAATGATTCCAGACTCAATAGGATCAGTTGCCGGCGTTTTCCGGATTTTTCAAAAATTCCAGCAGGATAGCAGCGCCATGGCTGGCGCCTTCAAGATCAAAGCCTGCCCGCATCGGCGGCAGCGTTGCAGCCCTGTCCACGGCGGCGGCAAGGGATTGCGGTGTCAAATCCTCATCGCGCAACAGCGAGGCAAGGCCCTTTTCCGCGAGGATTTCGGCTCGACGCAGTTGTTCGGTTTCCCTACCGCCGGCAAACGGGGCGAGCACGCATCTCGTGCCTGCCCGCATCAGGTCGCCGGTGGTGTTGTATCCCGCACGCGAGACCGAAACCTTCGCGGAGGCCAGAACCCTGGCGAGATCAGGCACGAAACGCTCCACCCTCATGCCTTTCGGCGCAATCGCGGCCAGCGCATTGGTGTCTTCCTGCGGGCGTTCGGGCCCGACGATCAGCAGCCAGTTGTCCGGGAAAGTCGCCGAATACTGCATCGCCAGGGGTGCCGCGGCTGTAAGGGCGTGGCCTACCGCGCCACCACCAGCAGAGACCACCACATCCGCCGAAACCGAAGGCGCCATGGCAAGGTCAGGTGGCTCCGGCGTCACCAGGCCGCCATACCGGACCTTGTGAAGAACCTCTTCCGCGCCCTGAAGGGTCTCCTCGATCCGGATCAGGGCGGGGTCACCGTGAACCAGTATCAGGTCGAACCAGGCGTTTGCTGCATCAAGCGACTCACGTACCCGCTTTTCTGCCCGGTTCTCGGTCATGATGTCGCGTATCGAGGCAACAGTGACCGGCTTCCATTCCGCCGAGCGGGCGGCGCGCATCAGCGGCTCCAGTTCAAAGCGCATCTGCCTGCGGCCAAAGGGATAAGCCTCAGTGATGACCATGTCCGGACGAAGGTCATGAAACAGTTTGAGGATCGTGTCGCGGCGGGCATATTTCATACCGTCGTCAACCGGCAACCCGTCTGCGTTGACCAGGTTCTGGAAATCCGCACCGTCGACGCGAACCGGATCGAGCCAGGTCATTTCCAGTCCGTCGGTATTCATCTTCGGCAATCTGGTGCCGCCCCAGACCATGTGGACAAGGGCGCCATGGCGTACAAGTTCACGAGCGATGCGTGTTGCGCGAAAAACATGACCGATACCCAGCAGATGCTGGACATAGAAAAGGATCACCGGCCTGCCTGTCATGGTCGGGTGCCCTCACCTGCCTTGTCGAGCGAAGCCTGCAATTTCGCGATGAGATCGCGGATCGCAGCCTTGTGGTCAAACCTGGTGCGCACCAGCCTCTCGCCCTCAAGTCCAAGCGCTATGCGTTTCACCGGATCCTGGCAAAGACCGGCAATGGCACTGGCAAGCTCTGAATGATTATCCGGCTGCACGAAGCGGCCATTGACGTGATCGCGGATCAGTTCGGGTATACCGGATATCGGCGTCGAGATCACGGCAAGTGCCTGGCTCTGCGCCTCAACGATGACATTGGGAAGGCCGTCGCGGTCACCAGTTTCGTCGATGCGGCACGGCAGGACGAACAGATCGCAGTCGCGATAGGTTTGAAGGACTTCCGCTTGAGGCAAGGCACCCAGGAAAATGCAGCGATCCGCGATCCCCAGCCGCACAGCCTGCGCCTGCAGATCAGGCTTCAATGGTCCGCCACCGATATGGGTCCATTGCCAATGCATGTCGCCCGGCAACAAGGCCAGCGCATCAAGAATGGTGTCGATGCCCTTTTTGGCTACCGCACGGCCAACCGTGAGCAGGCGCACGGGGTCGGAAGGATCGCTGCCATTGCGGGCCGAATGCGGCAGTGACTGCGGAAAGCGGGCAAGGTCAATCCCATGATATACCAGCGCCACCTTGGTGGGGTCAGGCGCGTGTGAAGCCAGTTCATCGCGGCCACCACTGGTACATGTAACGCACCATTCGCACCCGACCAGCTTCTCGCGCAATTCCCAGGCAGGCGTTGTCCAGATGTCCTTGGCATGGGCGGAAACGGACCAGGGCAACCCGGCAATGATCGCGGCGTACCGCGTTGCCGAGGCTGGTGTGTGGATGAAATGCGCGTAAAGTAGTGAAAGGCGGGGGGTATATTCGGCAGCCAGGACAAGGCCCTGGCCAAACCGGCGAACGCGGTTGCGGGTCAGGTCGCGGGCAAGATCGCGCAGGAAAGCGAGGCCCGCCTTGCCAAATCCGGGCATGCGCATTGCGCTCCACAATGCCTTCAGCACCCTGCCCGGCTCATCATGCAGATATTCGGGCAGGTAATGCACGGGTGCTGCAATCTCGCGATGGATCGGGTGTTGCGCCTTGTCCGTGGGGTGACGGAGGGATATCAGCTCCAGATCGAAGCCTGCACGTTCAAGCTCCAGAATCTCCTGGGCGATAAAAGTCTCCGAGAGCCGGGGGTAGCCCTTCAGCACAATGCCGATGGTCTTTCCCACACTATTCCCCTGCTTCAAACTGCTTTGACAGCCGGGCGCGGCGGCGTTCCCCGGACAATGGCGGACGTGCAACCGCCATACGCTCGATTTCCTCGCAGATCACATCCAGACCGGATAGATCGCGGGGCTGCAGGAATTGCGACGGCTTTGCCATTTCAGGCAGGCGGCGAAGCGCCTTGGCCATGACCTGCGGAATGGCCGCCTCGTCCGGCGTCAGCATTTCGCACAAGCCAACCTCGCGGGCGCGGTTTGCGCGGATATACTGCTCCTGCCGCGGATGGGTGCGTGGCACGAACAGTGCCTTGCGATCAAAGGAAAGCACTTCGCAGAAGGTGTTGTAGCCGCACATTCCAACGACGCCAACGGCATTGGCCAGCATGACCTCAAGGCGGGATTCAAAATCGACTACGGTGATGTTGGCAAGACCGGAGGCGCGCAAGCGGATGCGCTCACGGTTCTCACCCTTCATGAACGGGCCGAGCACCATCACCAGCGGATAATCGTTCTGCCAGTCATGTTCGCGTGCTGCCAGAACCTGTTCCATCAGCTGGCTGCCGTCACCGCCACCACCGGCTGTGATGAGAATGTATTTGTCAGGCAGGAAGTGAATATCGCCGAGCGCTGCCGGCAGCTCGCGCTCGAGAAAGCCGACGTGGCGGATCCGGCTCTCAAGCTCCGGCGTCACATCCAGCCCGCCAAGCGGGTTCCAGAAATGCTCCGGCCCGTAGACCCAGATCCGGTCGTAATATTTTTCCATCTTGGCTAGCATGTGCTTCGGCGCCCATTCGCGCTCAAGATGTTCGGGCGAATCCATCACATCGCGCAGGCCCAGAATGACCTTGGCGTCCCGCTCTTTCAACATTGCCAGCGTTGGTTCCAACTCGCCCTTAAGGCCGAGCGGTTCCTTGTCAACGATCATGATGTCGGGCTGGAAAGCCTCGGCGGTGCGCTGGATGATGAGCTTGCGCATCATCAGGATTTCTTCGAGGTCGATATACTCGCCGATGGAATCGTATTCGCCATTGTAGAGCTTGATGACACTCGGGATTTTGACGAAATCGACACGGGCGCGGAAATCAAATGCTCCCGCGATCTGCGAGCCGGAAATGATGATGACATTCACACCCTTGAAACGCTCGACAATGGCATGGGCGATTGTTCGGCAGCGGCGGAGATGGCCCAGCCCGAACGTGTCGTGCGAATACATCAGAATGCGAACATGTTCGAGACGTTTCATGAAAGCGGTCGCTTGCTTTTGTTTGCCTGTCAATGTCACCAGAACCGGTTAGAACCGGCCAGGCTTTGCGAATTCGCTTCCTGTCCGAAAAACGACTGGCGTATTTTATCCCATTTATACGCCCTTGAACAAGCGCAACGCGCAAATTCAGTGTTGCGTTTGCGCAACGCATCAAACAGTGCCGCAGGAATGTGACACCGAGGTGATGATTGGCAATATTCAACCTGCCCCCTTGCCCCATCACGCCGATTTGGCCAAACAGGATACCATGAAAAGAATTGCCTTTTATGCCCCTCTCAAACCACCTGATCACCCCATTCCCTCGGGTGACCGGCAAATGGCGCGCATGTTGCTCGCCGCGCTGAACAAGGCAGGACATGATGCATTTCTGGCGAGCCGGGTGATCTCCTATTCCAAACGGCATGGGCTGGAGCACATGGCGCAACGCAAACAGGCTGCGCATGACGAGGCAGAGCGCCTGATCGCGGAATGGCAGGCAGCAGGCCGGATGCCTGACATGTGGTTCTGCTATCATCCCTATGACAAGTCGCCGGACTGGCTGGGCATGGAGATATGCACGCGGCTTGGCATTCCCATGGTGACTGCCGAACCCTGCAAGACCGGTCAGGGACCCGATGGAGAATGGCTGCCCTGGCGCGAGGAAGCGCAAGCGAGCATGCGGATGGCAGCACTCAATATTGTCATGACCCAGTCCGACCATGACTATCTCTCCGGCTTCATTCCCGCCAGGCGGATCGCATGGCTGAAGCCGTTCATCGACACGGACCTGCTGGAACTCTTGCCGCTGCGCCCGGAATTGCTGACCGATCCCTGGCCGGCTGCAAGCGGATGCCGGTTGCTGACAGCAGGCATGATGCGCCCGGGGGCGAAACTTGAAAGCTACACGATCTTGTCGCAAGCCTTGCAGCAAATAAGCGATCTTGACTGGTCGCTGGTGATCGCAGGTGGAGGACCGGGCCGCGAGGAAATCGAAACCATGATGGCACCGCTCGGCGAGCGGGTCCGGTTTGCCGGCGAGTGCCTGCCAGGAGAAGTACTGAGCCTGATGCGCATGGCGGATGTACTTGCCTGGCCGGGATCGCGCGAAGCCTATGGCATGGTCTATCTGGAGGCTGCCACCCAGGCGACCCCAGCCGTGGCGCTGGACAACATGGGGGTGCCGCTGGTCGTCGAGCATGGCCGCAGCGGGCTTCTGGCCAATCCACCTGACGCCGGGCACTATGCGCAAGAGTTGGCGCGGATCATCACCGTTGGCGGTTTGCGCAAATCGCTGTCGAAGGGGGCGCAGGACTTTGCACTGAATGAGCGCAATGGCACAATTGCAGCGGGACGGTTGCGGGAATTGCTTGAGCCCATCTTCGACGCGCACAAGGGAGAAGCGCCATGAGCGTGCATCACCCGGAGACGGAACTGCCGGTGGATGCGATCAAGGAGGCGCTTGGCGATGAACTTGGGCACTGGAAAGCGCTCGGATTGGTGCCCCGGATTTTCCTGCGAGACGATGACGCCGTGGACGACACTCCGGCGCTGACAAGGCTTGATGCGCTGACCCGCGAATACGATATCCCCCTGCTTCTGGCGGTCATTCCCGACCCGGCAAGACCAGCGCTTGCCAAGGCAATTGCCAGCCGGAAGCTCATCACGCCCGCTGTTCACGGTTTTCGCCATGTCAGCCACTCTCCCAAGGGTGAAAAGGTCTGTGAACTGGGAACGCATCGACCTGTGGAAACGGTAATCGGCGAACTCGCCGAGGGTCGGCGGAAACTCGAAACCATGTTCGACCCGGAAATTTCGGCCATTCTCGTTCCACCGTGGAACCGGATCCATGACAGCGTGCGGGACCGCATTGCTGATGCGGGTTTTGCCGCTGTTTCAGCGCATGGCTGGAGCGAACCAACTGCAATCCGGATGATCAACGCACATGTCGATGTGATCCATTGGAAGGGCGGACGCAGGGGACGCGAAGCCTCGTGGGTATATTACAACCTGCTTGAAAACCTGAAGAGCGCGCGCCAGCGCGGCGGCGAGGCAGTCGGACTGTTGTTGCATCATCTCGACCATGACAGCGTGGCATGGGAAACCAGCGAAAATGTTTTTCGTTGGAGCCGCGAAAAGACCGACATAAAGTGGGTGGCGGCGGATGACCTGATCTGATTTGGAAAATCAGAGCCGTTTTATACGGAACTTGGACAGTCTTTCTTGGGGAGAGTAGATGGGACAGGCGGTTGTTCGCACCAAAACGAACCGGTGGGCCGGGCCAATGCCGGGGGCGCTGTTTGCCCTGCTGGAACGATTGCGGCTGCGTGAGATCTCTCGAGCCGATTACCAGCGCGAATTGCTGTTGATGCTTGAGGGGGAAAATCTTGGCCAGTCGCTTGCCGCCGAGATCGGAAAGGCCATGGCGAGCCATGACCAGCTGGAACTGCTGCGCTGTCACGTCAATGAATGCCGCTATACAGCGTTGTTGTACCGGGTCGATGATAGCGAGGCACATCCGCCGCATGAACATTTCAACATGATATCAACCCAGGTGGTGATTGCCGGCAAAATCCATCTGCGTGAATATCAGCGCAATGGGCGCGAAGACGGCGAACATGTCACATTGGAACTGGTGCGTGATGCCGTGCTCGGACCGGGCGATGTGTTCAATGCCAGCGAATGGGAGCGCAATGTTCACTGGTTTTCAGCAGAAGGTGGCCCGGCGCTGATCTTCAACATCAATGCGCGCGGCTATGAACCTTCGACTTTTCCCAATGCACATGAGCCAGGCTTTGGCAGACTGTATGTCGATCCGACCGGTTACGACGAGGCAGGTGTCGTGCATGGCGAAGAGCTGACACCGGAAGAAGCCCGCCAGCGCTTTGGCTGGCGCAGGCTTTCGGAATTTCCGGTGCCCGAGAGCGCGCTGGAACGAACGTGCCGCGAACGATTGTCGATATCGCTCACGACGGCCAGACAAACGGCTCAGGTGCTGTAAGGATCTGCCGCATCGCGCAATCCATCGCCAAAGAAATTGTAGGCGAGGATCACGAGGATCACCGGCACAACCGGCCACATCAGCCATGGATAAAGTGCGACCACGTTGATGTTCTGGGCCTCGTTGAGCAACACACCCCAGCTGACAACCGGCGAGCGCAATCCAAGCCCAAGGAAGGAAAGTGCCGTTTCGCCCAGGATCATGGTGGGGATGGTAATCGTGGCAGAAGCGATGATGTGGCTCATGAAGCCCGGTATCAGGTGGCGACCGATGATGCGGCCGGGGCGCGCGCCCATCAGCCTTGCCGCAAGCACATAGTCTTCTTCACGCAGGGAAAGCAGCTTCGAGCGCACGGCGCGGGCGAGCCCGGTCCATTCGAGCAGGCCGAGAATGACGGTAATGCCGAAATAGACGACAATCGGGCTCCACGTCACGGGCATGATGGCGGCGAGCGCCAGCCAGAGCGGGATAGTGGGTAGCGACTGGATAACCTCGATGACGCGCTGCGATACAAGGTCGATCCAGCCACCATAATAGCCGGCCAGACCACCGATCACGATGCCGAGGATAAAGGAGATCGTCACGCCGATGAGGCCGATGGTCAGCGAGATGCGCGAGCCGTAAATCATGCGTGAAAACACATCACGGCCAAGGCGGTCGGCACCAAGCAGATAGAATTCGCCCTTTTCTGCCGGGCAAGCCAGATGCAGGTCGGATTCTACCAGGCCCCAGAACACGTAGGAATCGCCGCGACAGAAAAAGCGCAGCGGCTGAACCTTTTTCGTGTCCTCGACATAATTGCGCTTGAGCGTCTTGAGATCGAGCGTGGTCTTGTAACCATAGACAAAAGGCCCGACAAAACTGCCTTCATGGAAAAGATGAATGGATTGCGGCGGAGCATAGATCGATTTCGAATTGCGGGTTTCCAGGCCGTAGGGCGCAAGGAATTCGGCAAAGATCACGACAAAAAACATGAAGAGCAGGAAGATGCCGCACCAAACCGCAACCTTGTGGCGCCTGAATTTCCACCACATCAGTTTTTTCTGCGAGGCGAGGAATATCTTTTCCTGTTCCGGCGTCAGCTTTTCGATGGCGGCAGCATCGAACGGCTCGCGCGAGACATAATGTTCAATGCCGTTGTCGCCGGTGGCTGGTTTTGCGGCCACTTCCCGGTTCCTTCCCGTATCGTTCATCGGCTCACTCCTCCAGCGAGACGGATGCGCGGATCAAGGAAGGCCAGCGCAATATCGGAAATCAGTGTGCCGATCACCGTCAGGAAAGCAAGCAACATCAGGAACGAACCCGCGAGATACATGTCCTGACTCTGAAGCGCGGTGATCAGCAGCGGCCCCGTTGTCTGCAACGAAAGGACAATCGCCACGATTTCAGCCCCTGAAATAACCTGGGGAAGGATGCCGCCTATATCGGCGATGAAGAAGTTCAGCGACATGCGGAACGGGTACTTCATCAATGCGCGGAATTCCGGCATGCCCTTGGCCCGCGCCGTCGTCACATAAGGCTTGCGCAATTCGTCCAGCAGGTTTGCCCGCACCCGGCGGATCATGCCGGCAGTGCCGGATGTTCCGATCACAATGACCGGTATCCACAAATGCTCGAGCACGGACAGGAATTTGCCCCAGCTCATCGGTTGGCCGATATATTCGCTGTCATAGAGGCCGCCAATGGACGTGCCGAACCACTCCTTGGCGAAATACATCATGACAAGTGCAAGCAGGAAGTTCGGTGTCGCAAGCCCCAAGAGCCCCAGGAAGGTCAGGCCGTAGTCACCCCAACTGTACTGGCGGGTTGCGGAATAGATGCCAATCGGGAAGGCAATTGCCCAGGTGAAGATGATCGTGAAAAAGGTCACGATGATCGTCAGCCAGAGGCGGTCGCCGATCACGTCGCTTACAGGCAACTGGTACTCGAAGGAATAGCCGAGATCGCCTTGCAACAGGCCAAAGGCCCATTTGAAATAGCGCTCATAGGCGGGCAGGTCGAAACCGTATTCCTGGCGCAGGAATTCGATCTTTTGCGGGTCAACCGTTTCGCCTGACGCCAGAAGCTCGGTGATGTAGCTCTCAAAATAATCACCGGGCGGCAGTTCGATAAGAGTGAAGATGAGGATGCTGGTAAGCACCAGTGTCGGCACCATGTAGAGTGCCCGCTTGATGATGTATCCCAGCATTTCTTTCGCCCGTCCCTCTACCGCCCGTTACTGCACCATGACGCCCAGTGTCACTGGTTGTTCGAACCCGGTCCTATTCTGCAAACCAGCCCTATTCCGCAAACCAGAATGTGTCCGGACGATAAACCCCGAAGAATGCTGTCGGATCCCAGGTGTAGATCGCCTCTTCCGGCACATTGCGCAGTTTTGATGAAACAACTACCGGCTGGCGGGAATTGTTGACCGTGCCGATGGTAAATACCTGGTCGGTATAGGTGTGCAACATTTCCTGCCAGATGGCGCGCTTCTCGGCCTTGGTGCCAGCCAGCAGCCATGCGTTGTAGCGGTCGAGCTGGGCTTGCGCTTCCGGCATGTCCACCGGCTCGCCGGACTTGCCCTTGCTGTCGTGATACTCACCCCATTTCGGCCACTGCAATTGCGGCTGTGATGTCGGGGCCATTTCCTGCGGGCTCATTTCCGAATTGGCGATGGCATTGTCCATGCCGGAGAATACGGACATGAGTGTTTCACCGTTGTAGGCGCGGCGGCGGAAAATGTCGCGCTGCGAGGCACGCACGAACATCTTGATCCCGACCTGGGACCAGTGGTCGGCAATCAGTTCCAGCACATCGGTTTCCTCGGTGCTTTCACCAGAGCTTTCCACCGTAATCTCGGCGCGCTGGCCGGTCGGCAACAGGCGCACGCCATCGCTGTCACGCGCGCCGAGGCCCGCTTCATCCAGCAACTGGTTGGCCTTGTCGAGATCGCGGACCGACCAGGCATCCTTGTATTCTTCCTTGAACAGCGGGCTTTCCGGCATGACCGTGTTGGCGCTCGGCGAGGCAAGCCCGAAATAGATCACTTCGTTGATCTCGTCGCGGTCAATCGCCAGTGAAAGCGCCCTGCGGAAACGCACATCACGCATCAGTCCGCGCCAGACCGTGTCCTGCGCATTGAGGTTGGGGAAAAGCGCCACTTGCGAGCCTTTGCCCGTCGACCACAAATAGGTGTGGAAGCCGTGCTTTTCTTCGGCCTCCTTGAGGAAGGTGAAGTTGTCGAAGCGGATGTAGCGCGCCTGCAGGTCGCTTTCGCCACCACCGGTCTTTGCAGCAATGACCTCGTCAGAAACGATGTCCATCACGATCTCGTTGATATAGGGCAACTGGTTGCCGTCGGTATCAACACGGTGAAAATACGGATTGCGAGCCCAGACATAGCGCTCGCTGGGTGACGGGGTGGAATTGTACCAGGCCTGCAAGCTCGGCAGGTCAGGGTTTTCAGGCCGCCTCTGCCGCTGCATGCGGGTGTGCAACGCTGTCCAGCTGTCTGCCTTGGCAGCCGCGACCATTTCATCGAGCTTCGCCTTGTCGGCATATTTGGCATGAAACTGCTTCATGTAGTGCGCCGGGCGATAGATGTAGAGCGGGGCCGGTGCTGCCAGCGCAATCAGGAAAGCCGGATTGGGCTTTGACCAGCTGTAGCGCACGGTAAGCGGGTCGATGACCTCGAATTTCGGCTCTTCGCCATCGACCAGCATTTCCTGTGGCACGCCCTCACGCCCCAGTTCGGGGTCCTTGACCATGTCCTCCCAGAAATAGCGGAAATCCTCGGCTGTGAAAGGCTGGCCGTCGTTCCACTTGTGGCCTTCGCGGATGTGGAATGTGAATTCCTTGTCATCAACCGAATCATAGGATTCCAGGATGTCCGGCTTGATCTCGATATCCGGGCCGTAGCCGACCAGACGGGCATAGGTGTAGACGGTGATCTGGCCAAGGTCTTTGACGCTGCCCATCAGCAACTTCAGCGACCCGCCATATTTGCCGATTTCCTTGTTTTCGGCTGCCATGTCGACCACAAACGGGTGCTTGGGCAGGCGTTCGGCGAGCGGCGGAAGCTTTCCTTCCTCCACAAGCTTGGCCAGTTCAGGTGCCTCACCGGCAAGAGCCTGGGTGCCCGCGGGAACCAATCCTAACGGCGCAACCAAGGTGAACACGACGCCAGCTGCAAACCCACGCAGCCATTTCCAGTTTGACGCGAACATCAAGCAAGCTCCCTCATGTCGATGTTTGAATTAGCCAGGACGAAGTGTTCTTTTCCGACTTCTATCGCGGCCAGATTTCCGCGTTCGCTCGAGACGAACGCATTTCCCCATGCAGATGTGTCATCCGCGCCAGAATAGCGGATGTTTTCGAATTCGAGCAACCGGTCAAGATCGGGATAGGGAACCGATGCCAGCAATGCCTTGGTGTAAGGGTGGCGTGGATTGGCGAACAATTCCTCGCGCGGTGCCATCTCGACCAGCCGACCACGGCACATGACTGCGATGCGCTCGGCTACATAGTTCACGACTGCCAGATTGTGCGAGATGAACAGGCTTGTAAGTCCGAGTTCAGACCGCAAATCGTTGAGCAGGTTCAGGATCTGCGCCTGCACCGACACGTCAAGTGCCGAAACCGGCTCGTCGCAAATCATGATCGAGGGGTGCAGGGCCAGGGCGCGGGCAATGCCAATGCGCTGGCGCTGACCGCCCGAGAAGGAATGCGGATAGCGGTTGAGAAAACGCGGGTCGAGACCGACCAGGGCCATCAGGTCGACGATCTCGCTGGTGCGGCTCTCCGCGTCACCAATGTCGTGAATGACAAACGGCTCAGCCAGGATGTTCTGCACCGTCATGCGCGGATTGAGTGAGGAGAAAGGGTCCTGGAAGATCATCTGCACCTTGCGGCGGAAGGCAAGCAGGTCCGCACCCTCCAGCCCCAGGACATCAACCATCCTGCCGTCAGTATGCATGCGGACTTCGCCCGCGGAGGCAGAAAGCGCGCGCATGATCAGTTTCGATACGGTGGTCTTGCCCGAGCCGGATTCACCGACCAGTCCGAGACATTCGCCCTTGCGGATGGAGAAGCTGACATCATCGACTGCGACAATGCGGTTCGCCGCGCCATTGCCGAACCAGCTTCCCTTGCGGGTGATGAATTCCTTGCGCAGATTCTTCACCTCAAGATGCGGCACACCATCGGGAACAGCGTCGCGAACCTGGAAGCGGTCAGCCATGGCCTCAATGGTCCTTGCGCTCTCGCCGCCCATGTCGCGCAGCGATACAAGCCTCTCGCCGGGCTTCATGTCGAAATGCGGAACAGCCGCCATCAGTGCCTTGAGATAGGGATGTTCCGGCCTGCGGAAAATGGTCTCAACAGGACCAGCTTCCATGACCTTGCCGTGATAGGCAACAACAACCTCGTCAGCCATGTTGGCAACCACGCCGAGGTCATGGGTGATCAGCAGGATGGAGGTGTCGAACTTCTTCTGCAGTTCCTTCATCAGCCGAAGGATCTGCGCTTGCACCGTCACGTCGAGTGCGGTTGTCGGTTCATCAGCAATCACGAGCGAAGGGTTGCATATCAGCGCCATGGCGATGACCGCACGCTGGCGAAGGCCGCCGGAAAGCTCGAACGGATAACGTTCATAACCCTTGGCAGGATCAGGAAAACCTACAAGGCGCAGAATTTCCTCGGTCTCGGCCCGCGCCATCTGCGATGATTGCCTGTGATGCAGGCGCAGCGCTTCCTCAATCTGGTTGCCGATGGTGTGCAGCGGCGAAAGTGCCGTCATCGGCTCCTGGAAGACCATGGAAATGCGACCGCCGCGCATTTCGTAGAGATACGGGTCGCGGTCACCAAGCGCAGCAACATCAACCGGCTCGGGCCCGCGCTTTTCATCATGGAACAGTATCTGGCCGGATTTGATCCGGCCATTCTTGGGCAGGATGCGAAGTATTGACTGGGCTATCACGGACTTGCCGGAACCCGATTCCCCAACCAGGGCCAGTACGGAGCCCCTTCTCAACTTGAAACTGACGCCCTTGACCGCTTCTACAGTTCCGCCCTGAATGGCGAACGCGACGTGCAGGTCTTTCACTTCAAGCAATATCCGGCGTTCATCCGCCATGTACCGACTGCCCCTCACCTGTCCGCAGTTGACTGCGGTCCGTCATTTTCTTGAGGTTTACACAAACCCTGATGTCCGCAAAGTGACACAAGTCACACTTCAAACACAACGGCCATGTTAATTTCCTTGGCCTTTCCACAGACAGAAATGTTTCCGGAACCTGAATCAGCAAGTCCGGTAACTCAAATTGCCATCATCCACGGTCGTCCGGCGCACCGGCTGCGGCAGTTTCATCAATGACAGACCGCGCAGCGCCCGTAACTGCCTCACGCTGACGTTCGTTCAGCTTCCCGTTTTCATGGTCTGCTATGCGCACAGTCACCTCACGATTGGCGAAATGGATGCCTTCCTTGCGGAAAAGGTCCTGGATGGCGGCATAGACGACCTTTCGTGTAACCCATTGGTCACCCGGCTTGGTCATGAACTTGACCCGGATGATCATGGCGGAATCCTCCATCTGCACCACGCCCTGCGATTTCAGGGGCTGGATGAAGTTGCCGCCAACATCGGGATGCTCCAGCAATTGTTGTCCAAGCTTCTTGACCAGCTTGCGAACCTTGTCGACATCCGTGTCGTAGGTAACGCGAAGCGGAAGCTTCATGATGACCCAGTCGCGTGAATAGTTGGTGAGTTGCTTGATCTCGCCAAAGGGAACCGTATGCAACGGACCATTGTGGTGACGCAATTGGAACGAGCGGAGGGATATTTTCTCGACAGTGCCGCGAATGTCGCCCAGTTCGATATACTCGCCCTTGCGGAAGGCGTCGTCGAACAGGAAGAACCCACCCGAGAAAATATCGCGGATCAGCGTCTGTGCACCAAAGCCGACTGCAAGACCGATGACACCGGCGCCAGCGAAGAGCGGCGCAATGTCAACGCCCAGGTTGGACATCACGATCATGCCTGCGATGATGGCTATTGCCGTGATGGAAACATTGCGCAGCAATGGCAGCAGTGTGCCCAGACGGGTCGAGCCATGGCCGGCCGGTTCGTCGTCAATGTCCATTGCCTTGGATGGATCGGCGCCGGTCTCCTCGCGAAGCCGGTTATCGACCAGAATGACGACTGCGCGGTAGAGCAGCCATGCGATGAAGGCGACTGTCAGGGTATCCATGAATGCCGTGACAGGGTTGCCCTTGTCACCGATCTTCACTTCCCAGGCAGAAAGCACATAGCCAGCCGCCATCAAGAAGACGATGATTGCGGCAGCCTGTTCGAGCACCGGGCGGAAAAGCGGTTTGAAGACAGGATAATGACCGTCGTCGGATTTCAGCGCCGCCACATTTTCCACGATGTCAGCTTCCGCTTCGGGATTTGCTGCGAGCGCCTCGGCGCGGGCCTGTTGCTCAGCTGCCATTTCACGCAGCTGGGCCTGGCGGGCATGGCGCACCTTGATGTCAAAGCGATATCGGCGAGCCTGATATATCTTGTCAATGATGATGAGCAGGATGCCGTAAATCGGCAGGGCACCGAAAAAGGCGATCATGGGTGCCGCCACCAGAAGATTGGCGCTTGGCATGTCCATGATCAGGCGGAAACTGCTGACGATCCATGAAACGATGAGATAGAGGGTGCCAAGCCCTGGTGCGGCCAGCGCAATGGCGCGAAGGATGAACGGCTTCGAAGCGACATCACCCTTGCCGAGGATGACAGAGCGCAGATCTTCGCGATGCTTGATCGTCTGATAGCCGAAGATGAGTGCTGCAATCAGCATGGCCGAGATCAGGAACAACTTGTGGGCGTCGCGGTCGAGGCCGAGCCTTTCCATCCAGCCGCATACCGCGAAGGCAATAATGACGGCAACCATGGAGTTGCGCATGTCATATTGCAGGCTCTTGGCGCGTTCATCGCTCAGGTTGATCATCCGGTGATTGGGCAAGTCATGCGCGATGATATTGAAAAGGATCACCGCACGAATGACCCAGTAGGAAACATAGGCTGCCACAATGGCAATGATCGTCGTGCGGCTTGGTTCATGGCCATAGTCGACGATGACCGCCAATAGCATCGAGGAAACGAACATGACCGCGCAATTGAATGCGATCATGCCGGCGCGAAACAGCAGATAGCCGATTTTCTCGGCCCGGCTTTCGGGATTTTCGCTGTACATATAGGCAAAATAGGGCTGGATGACCTTGCGCATTCCCCAAGAAATCGTGTTGCCGATCACCAGGCCGACGACCGCAATGCCAATCGCGTACCACAGCCAGTTCATGGTGCCGTCAGGACTTGCAGCGCGAAGCGTGGCCATGAACTGGGTCGGGATATTGGGAATGTTGGCAAAGATCGCCTTGACCTTGCTGCGGATCATCAGGCCCTGCTCGGTCATCGACATTTCAGGTGCTGCTGCCACGTCGGTGGCTGCGGGCGCAGGAGAAATTACAACAACACTCATCCCCTCCTTCTTGGCCTTGTCCACCAGCGGGGCGAGGTCCTGCGCCATGGTGGTCGCTTCCTTGTCCCCTGACTTTGCCGCACCGCTGATCAGGGACAACTGGGCCATAGCCATTGCAGGCACTGCCAATGCAAGCGTGCACAAGGTGATCAGTAGCGCCAGCCTTTTCGTGGTTTGTCTAAGCAATGTCATAGCCGCCTTCCCGGTTTGATCTTTGCCAATGTGTGGCACTGCAAGCCAACCTTGGCAAGTTACGAACCGGTAATCGCTTCGGGACTATTGCGAGAAATATTGCCGGTACCATCCAACGAAACGGGTCAACCCCTCTTCAAGACCGGTGCTGGGTTCAAAGCCGTAATCCTGGCGGATGGCGGTGATGTCAGCATAGGTCGCCGGCACATCGCCGGGCTGCATCGGCAGGTCTTGACGATTGGCGCGCTTGCCGGTCGCCTTTTCAAGGATGGCGATGAAATCATCCAGCCGTTCGGGGTTGTTGTTGCCGATATTGTAGACGGCATGCGGGGTTTCCAACTCCCGCACATGACCTGTTGAGGCGATCCTGACCACGCCGTCGACAATGTCATCGACATAGGTGAAATCGCGCAGCATGTCGCCGTGATTGAAGACCTGGATTGTCTCACCGGCAAGGATCTTCTTCGTAAACGACCAATAAGCCATATCAGGTCGGCCAAAGGGACCGTAGACCGTGAAGAAGCGCAGGCCCGTCAACGGAATACGGTATAGATGCGCGTAGGTATGGCTCATCAATTCATCCGCCTTCTTGGTGGCAGCATAGAGCGAAACGGGTGTGTCTGCGCGGTCGGTTTCCAGAAACGGCAGGTCGGTCCGCCCGCCATAAACCGAGGAGGACGACGCGTAGGCCATGTGTTTCAGCCCGTCCATGTGGCGGGCCAGTTCCAGCATGTTGACATGCCCGACAAGGTTCGAGCGCACATAGGCATGCGGATTGTCAATGGAATAACGCACCCCTGCCTGCGCCGCCAGATGGATGATGCGATCAACGCCCTTGCCTGCAACCGCAGCCTTCAGATCGTCCATTTCAGCGATATCGCAGGCAATGAACTCGAAATGCCTTTCATTGGCGAGGCGTTGCAGGCGGGCATGCTTGAGTTCGACAGCATAATAGTCGTTCAGGTTATCGATGCCGACCACCCGCTCGCCGCGCGCCAGCAATGCACGGGCTGTATGAAACCCTATGAAACCGGCGGCACCGGTAATGAGATAGGTCATCGCTCGTGTCCAGTCCTGGCTATCAGTCGGGTTCGCGGCCCATGGCTGTCACGGAACCGGCGAGTTCGAGGGCGAGGCGCAGCGAAGCACCGGTGGCGACGCAAACTTGTGGCAGGAGCATCCATTCCAGCGCCCAAGCGGAGCCGGAGCGTTCCTGCTCATGCACCAGCGTGTGGTGCATGCCACCAACCAGAGTTGCGTTGAAGCGCGCGAGTGTGACAAGCGCCTCGGCCTTGACGGGGTTCTGCTTGTGCGCCATGGCCGAAGAGCCTCCGGCACCTGAAAGTGCGACTTCACCGAATTCATTCTGTGCCATCAGCGCAATGTCCTGTCCGAACTTGCCGAGCGTTCCGGATATCAGTGAAAGCAGGCTGGCAAATTCCGCGATACTGTCCCGTTGCGCATGCCAGTTGCCCGTTGGTGCGGCGAGCCCCAGAATGCCTGCCATGCCGATGGCAACTTCCTCGCCCTTGCCGTCCATTTCGCTGAGCGTTCCCGCTGGTCCTCCCAGTTGCAGGCTGAGCAGACGTGGCGAAAGCTCGCCAAGGCGCTCAACATGGCGGGCGAGCGGCTCACGCCAGTCGCGGATGCGACGCGAAACATTGACCGGCAGTGCCGACTGCATCCTGGTCCGGGCCATGATGCCATGTGCGCCAAACCGGAAATCAAGCGAATCAAAAGCCACCTGCAGGGCATCGAGCCGTGCCCTGAATTTCTCGACAACCGGACGAAGGCGCAGAATGAGGCTGGTATCAATGACGTCCTGGCTGGTTGCGCCCTTGTGCAACCATGTAGAATGCGGCTCTCCAACCGCGGCACGCAGTTGCCGGACAAATTCGGGAATGGCCACGCCGTCGCGCGCTGTCGCGTCGGTGATTTTCGCCATGTCTGCCTCAAAGACCGCGCAGGTCTGGGCGATTGCGCGCGCAGCATCGGCAGGAATCAGCCCTTCACCTGCTTGCGAGCGGGCAAGGGCAGATTCAAACAGCGCCCAAGCAGCAGCCTCTACCTTGACGGAAAAACAGGCAGCTATCTCGCGGTCGCCGAGCAATCCGGCAAGAATCGGGGCATTGAAGGGCGTGTATGACATTTCACCCTTCTGCCTTCAGACGCGCTCCAGCGCAACTGCAATTCCCTGTCCGACCCCAATGCACATGGTAGCAAGCGCCAGGCGCCCGCCGCGAAGTTGCAGTTCGAGCGCTGCTGTGCCGGCAATTCGCGCACCTGACATGCCGAGCGGATGACCCAGCGCGATCGCGCCGCCATTCGGGTTTACATGCGCTGCATCATCAGCAATGCCGAGATCGCGCAACACGGCAAGCCCCTGGCTGGCAAATGCCTCGTTGAGTTCGATAACGTCAAAATCGGCGGGTTTGATGCCAAGCCTGGCGCAGAGCTTGCGCGTGGCGGGCGCCGGACCGAAACCCATGATGCGCGGGGCAAGGCCAGCCGTCGCTCCGCCCAGAATGCGGGCAACCGGTGTCAGGCCGTGCCGTTTGGCAGCTTCTTCAGAAGCGACAATGAGGGCAGCAGCGCCATCATTGACGCCGGATGCGTTTCCGGCGGTGACCGTGCCACCCTGCCTGAATGGCGTTGGCAATTTGCCGAGTTTCTCCACTGATGAACCAGGACGCGGATGCTCGTCCTTGTCAACGACAACCGGCTCACCCTTGCGCTGCGGAATGGAGACGGCAACAATCTCACGGGCCAGACGGCCATTTTCCTGTGCAGCAACAGCCTTGTCCTGGGAACGCACGGCAAAGGCATCCTGGTCAACGCGCGAAATGTTGAATTCCTCAGCAACATTCTCCGCAGTCTCCGGCATGGAATCAACGCCATACTGCTTCTTCATGAGCGGGTTGATGAAGCGCCAACCAATAGTGGTGTCATGCACTTCATTGGCACGGGAAAACGCCTCTGTCGCCTTTGGCATGACGAAGGGCGCACGCGACATTGATTCAACGCCACCGGCAATGATGATGCTTGCCTCACCTGACTTTATGGCGCGCGCAGCGGTGATGAGCGCATCCATGCCCGAACCGCACAGGCGGTTGATTGTGGCTCCTGGAACCGTATCCGGCAATCCCGCCAAGAGCAGCGACATGCGTGCCACATTGCGGTTGTCCTCGCCCGCCTGGTTTGCGCAACCATAAAAGACGTCGTCGATCGCGGCCCAGTCCACCGAGGTGTTGCGCGCCATCAATTCACGCATCGGCACAGCACCAAGGTCGTCCGGGCGGACTGCGGACAGGGCGCCGCCGAAGCGGCCGATGGGGGTGCGAACATAGTCGCAGATATAGGCGTCAGTCATGGCGGCTTTCCGTGTGGTCGCGATCAGATGTCGAGGAAAATGGTTTCGTTGTCACCCTGCAAGTGAATGTCAAACACGTATGCACCGCCGCCGGCAGATTTGGCAACCAGTGTCGGCACACGGACCTTGTGCTCGATGCGCGACAGCAGGGGATCGGCGGCATTGGCCAATTCCTCCTCCGGGAAGTACATTCTCGTATGCAGGCCGATATTGATTCCGCGGGCGACGATCCAGAAGGTGATGTGGGGTGCCTGCATCCGGCCATCACGGAAGGGAACACTGCCGGGCGTGATCGTTTCGAACCGGAATTCGCCCGTTGCCATGTCGGCGGGACAGCGCCCCCAACCGGTGAACTCGGGATCCGCCTTGCCACGTGTTTCCATCGGCGAATTATACAGGCCATGCGCGTCTGCCTGCCAGATTTCGACCAGCGCATCACGCAATGGCGTGCCGGTACCGTCGATTACGCGACCGGTCACGGTGATGCGTTCGCCACTGGTCTTTTCATTGACCATGGATTGGCCGAGGTCGACGGGATAGACACCGTCAATTCCGCAGAAGTTCGGCACACAGCCAATATGCACATAGGGTCCGGCGGTCTGTGACGGGGTTTCCTTGATGAGGCCAAGGGACTGGACCATTTCAGTTTCCCTCCATCCGGTTTTCGAAAAGGGTCGAGCGGCGACCGCGCAGAACGATGTCGAACTTGTAGGCGCGCGCATCCATGGGAACGGTGTTGGCCATGTCGAGGGGCGCGATCAGGCTTTCGATTGCCTCGCGTGAGGGGATCGACTTGACGATCGGGCACTGCCAGATCAGCGGATCACCCTCGAAATACATCTGAGTGATCAGCCGCTGCGCGAAGGAATGGCCGAAAACCGAGAAATGGATATGCGCGGGACGCCAGTCATTGACGCCATTGGGCCAGGGATAGGGACCCGGCTTGATGGTGCGGAACGAGTAGGAACCGTCATCTGCCGTAATCGTACGCCCGCAGCCGCCGAAATTCGGATCAAGCGGTGCGAGATAGGTCTCCTTCTTGTGGCGATAACGTCCACCTGCATTGGCCTGCCAGAACTCGACCAGGCAACCAGGAACGCCTCGCCCGGTTTCGTCGAGCACACGACCGTGCACGACAATGCGCTGTCCGATGGGCATTTCACCGGGCCTGGCAAAATTGAGGATGAGATCATTGTCCAGTTCACCCAGCATGTTGTGGCCGAAAACCGGTCCGGTGATTTCCGAGACCGTGCCATCAAGCGAGATGAGCGCATGTTTTGGCGAGCGCGGCACCGATGTCTTGTACCATGGTGTGAATGCCGGCGGGTGCCAGCTCCGGTCACGCGAGAAATTGGCTCCTGCCGGACTGTGAGCGTTGCGAACGGGTTCAGACAATTTCATTCTCCCTGAAAAAATCGAGGATCAGCCGGGCAGTTTCATCTGGCGCTTCAACGCAGGGCAGATGGCCAGGGCCATCAATTACGCGGAAGCGTGAATTGGCGATCAGTTCATGGGTCGAGCGCACGAGGTCCGGCGGCGTTGACCCGTCATTGGAACCGACCATTAACAGCACCGGCACATTGATACGCTTGGCATTTTCGGTGTTGTCGGCATCGCGGAGGGCAGCACAGGTGCCTGAATAGCCCGCAACGGTCGTGCGTTCCAGCATGTTGCGCCACAGCGCGAATTCGGGTTTCTGCGTCTCGCGAAAGGACCTGGAGAACCAACGCTCAAGGATCATCGGCGAAATGGAGGCGATGCCCTTGCCTTCGACGGCGGCAATGCGGTCATTCCACAATGGTTCGGTGCCGATCTTGTGCGCAGTATCCATCAGCACAATGGCACGCACCAGGTCCGGCCTTGCCGCATGCAGTGACTGGGCGATCATGCCGCCAACCGAAAGGCCCACGATGACAGCATTGGTCACACGGAGATGATCGAGAAGGCCGGCCAGGTCATTGACATGGTCCTCCATGCGGTAAGGAGCGGGCGTCGCATCGGACAGGCCGTGGCCACGCTTGTCGTAGCGGATCACGCGGTAGCTGGACTCGAACGCTGAAAGCACCTTGTCCCAGACGCGGAAATCGGTTCCCAGCGAATTGGAAAACACGACTGTTTGCGCATCACGCGGTCCAGTATCGGCAAAATGGATTGTGTTTCCGCCGATGGCAGCAAACTGCATGCATCGTCCTCCCTCTATCAACAGAACAACGGCAGAAATGCCATGTAAAACCTGATTTGCGCCGCGGGCGATCCTACCATTCCCCATCGGTGCGGATATGCACAATATTGCCGCAGTGCTTGCAATGGCTGGCGTCCGGATCGTGGCGCTGCAAACCGCAGGACGGGCAGGTATAGGCGACCTTCGAGGGACGAAACAGCGACTGGGCCAGACGCAGGAACAGGGCAACACCGAAAATCATGATGAGGACTGTCAGCAGTCGGCCCAGCGGATCCTTCAGGGTGATGTCGCCATAGCCTGTGGTCGTCAGAGTGGTAACGGTGAAATAAAGCGCATCGATCCAGGTGTTTAGATCGGGATTGATGCGCGCCTCGGTGACCCAGACGATGGAAGTGACGACAAAGACGAATACCGCAAGGTTGATGCTGGCGATCACCACATCCTCATGCCTGCCGGTAATCGGAAACAGTCCTCGCAGTTCCTCCATGACCCGGTAGGAGCGCATGAACCGCATCGTGCGAAGGATGCGCAGAAAACCGAGATTTTCGACCAGCAGCGGCAATGCCAGCGACAGCAGCACCAGCACATCGGCGAGTGTTGAAAGCCGGAAGAAAAAGCGGCGCGGATTGTCGGCGATCCAGATACGCGCCAGGAACTCAAGGCTGAAAAAGACGAGCAGGAAAAGATCGACAACGCGAAAGATCGCGTCATGCGGAATCGAGACTGTTACCAGGAAATAGATGATTGCCGCGATATCGATTGTCACCATCGCCAGTCGGAAGACACGCGCCGGGCCGCTTGAACCGTAATAGAGTTTCGCCAGCTTCTGGCGGAAGGTCTGGTCAGCTTCTGGTGAAGGCATGGATAATGGCGCACCCCGTTTCGCCCGATTTGCATCCGGGAATAGCGGAACATCGCAGCATAGGCAAATAGTGAGGAAAACAAAGAAAAGGCAGCTGTCTTTCTTCCCCACCCAACACAGTGCCATGTGCACGGCCCAGATTGAGAAAGACAGCTGCCCTCGTCTTCGAGGTCATGATACCGGTATGCCCCGGCTTCATGCGCGGGCTTCAAGCCCTGGCTGACGTTGCAGCCGATCCGGCGTTTTTCACGCTCTTTTCATGCTGGTGCTTTTCGCACTCTTGTTCTTGTATCAGTCATTCAAGTTGGCCGCTTTGCGGCTCGTTGTCCACGCTTCTGCGGCGCGGTTGGCCCCGTCCCCGGGAGCATGGGTTTCCTGCAATGAAACGCAGGTCGAATTCAGTGTGTGGTCAGCCATTCGCGAGCCGCACGCTGGGCTGCAGCGATCTCTTCGCGCGTCATTTCGACTGCCAGTTCCTCGCGGCGCGCCTTGGCCGCGGCAAGGCCGCGATAGGCTGCGATGTTGAACCATTTGTGGGCGCTGACGACATCGGTGACGCCATTGCGGCCGGTTGAATAGATAAGTCCGAGTTCGAACAGGATTTCGGCGCTGCCCGTCGCTGCCATGTCCTGGAAATCTGCGCCTGCAGCATCAAAACGTGCCATTTTCTTTGTCCCTTTTTCCTCACCTGCCGCGCAATGTCCCTGCGGCATCATTTTCTTGTCATTGGGTTTGTCGGGCTGGTTGGTTCCGGCCTCGCTTCGTTGATGTGACAATGCCCGGCGGACCTGAAATCGGCGTAAAAAAGCATGATTAAGAGAAGCGGAATCAAATTTGAACGGGAAGTAAAATTCACTTGTCGTTGACTCTCGATGTTACGTGATTTCAATGACTTACGACGATTTTCATTAAAGATTCAGACCTGTGACGAAAGACTCCCGTAACCAAGGCACGCAAAGGCAGGTGAAATTTGAAGAAAATACGCGTGACCGGATTAGGTAATTTGGCTG
The DNA here is from genome assembly GCA_041397525.1 of Nitratireductor sp. Taxonomy (GTDB): domain Bacteria; phylum Pseudomonadota; class Alphaproteobacteria; order Rhizobiales; family Rhizobiaceae; genus BOKV01. Next base: position 116,821 of record JAWKWL010000005.1, on the reverse strand, counting down.
GCGATCAACCGGCATACACCCGCTTGGAAACATCAATTCCCGGTGATAACATCCCGGCATGGGAGCGACACCGCCCCTGCTTCAAGGGAGGACAAATTGGGAAAAATACTGGCAACAACAACATTGGCAGCCATCATGGCAGTTGGCGGCATGGTAACCGCCTATTCGGCGGAACCAATCGAAGGCACATGGAAGCGTCCGTCCACCGGCACGCTGGTCAAATATTCGGGCTCAGGCGGCAAATATTGCGGTACTGTGCTTTCGGGCAAGCATCAGGGCAAATCCATCGGCTGCATGAGCGGTAGTGGCGCCAATTACAAGGGAACCGTGATTGCACTCGATGAAGGCAAGACCTATTCCGGCAAGGCGACCGTCAATGGCGGTTCCATGGCCCTGAAGGGTTGCGTGGCAGGCTTCATCTGCAAAGGCGAGACCTGGCAACGCCAATAACGCCGAAAACAGCATCATTGGGATAACAAAAAGGGCCTGCGGGCCCTTTTTTTGGTTTCAACAAATCTGAACCTCGCCTGAACGCGCCAGTCAGGGCTGGTTCAAGGCGGCAATGCGAGCATGACCCCATCACGGAAAGGGGACTTCCATGCTCGACACCATTCTGTATCGCCGTTTTGTGCTGATTGCGGCCCTCATTGCTGCTTTTGGCGCAATCGGGGCAAATCTCATCCAGGAAACCCGCAGCCCGCGCGTCTATTCGCAGGAATGGCAATTGCCGACAGCGCGGAGCGGATGCGCTGAGATGCACAAATGTGAAATATTTGCAAAACCGGCACTGAAACTGCAGATCGGCTAATTTTTTCTGTCGCCAAGTCCAAGGCGGATCACTATGATTCCGCCATGAGAAGAGAATTTGATTTGTCGACCGCAGATTTGCCGGTCATCACACCCGATTATGATTCACCCAAGCTGTTCTCGGACGCCAGCGAGGCAGTCGCGGAACTGCAACGCATTTACACGCTCGGAACCAGTTTCCTGCGCCAGCGCTTTGACGCAATGATGGCTGGTGAGCCGATCACCGAACGCTACCGGGCATTCTATCCCGAGGTAAAGCTGACAACGACGAGCTTTGCCAATGTCGATTCACGGCTTGCCTATGGTCACGTGACCGGACCGGGTGAATATTCGACCACGATCACCCGGCCAGACCTGTTCATCAATTATCTGACCCGGCAGATCGGTCTGCTGCTTGCCAACCACAATGTGCCGGTTTCCATCTCGGTTTCGCAGACCCCGATCCCGCTGCATTTCGCCTTTGCCGAGGGACAGCATATCGAGGGCTCAATCCAGGAACGGATCAGCCGTCCGTTGCGCGACGTCTTTGATGCACCGGACCTTTCACAAACGGATGACCGCATTGCCAATGGCGAATTTGACGATACGCCCGGAGTGCCTCAGCCTCTCGCCCCATTCACCGCGCCGCGGGTCGACTATTCGCTGCACCGGCTTGCGCATTACACTGCGACCAGCCCCGCACATTTCCAGAATTACGTGCTGTTCACGAACTACCAGTTCTACATCGATGAATTTGTACGTTACGCTCGTACCACGCTCAATGACGGTGACAAGGGCTATACCGCACTTGTGGAGCCCGGCAATGTGATTACCCATGCTGGCGACATTGAACCCTCCTCGGGCAAGGCACCTGCCCGGCTGCCGCAGATGCCCGCCTATCACCTGGTGCGTCCGGACAATAGCGGCATCACCATGGTCAATATTGGCGTCGGTCCTTCAAACGCCAAGACCATTACCGACCATGTTGCAGTTCTGCGCCCGCACACATGGCTGATGCTTGGCCATTGTGCCGGCCTGCGCAACAGCCAGTCGCTGGGTGATTATGTACTGGCGCATGCCTATGTTCGCGAGGACAGCGTACTTGACGATGACCTTCCGGTCTGGGTGCCAATTCCCGCACTTGCGGAAGTGCAGATCGCACTGGAACAGGCGGTCGCCAAGGTGACTGGCCTAGCCGGCTATGAACTGAAGAAGATCATGCGGACCGGTACTGTTGCCACCATTGACAACCGCAACTGGGAATTGCGCGACCAGTCGGGACCGGTGCAACGACTTTCACAATCGCGCGCGGTCGGTCTCGACATGGAATCGGCGACCATTGCCGCCAACGGCTTCCGTTTCCGGGTCCCGTACGGAACGCTGCTTTGCGTGTCCGACAAGCCGCTGCATGGCGAGTTGAAACTGCCGGGCATGGCGACGGAATTCTACAACCGGCAAGTCTCACAGCATTTGAGCATCGGCATCAAGGCACTGGAGAAATTGCGCGACATGCCGTCGGAGCGGCTGCATTCACGCAAATTGCGCAGTTTTAACGAGACTGCGTTCCAGTAGGCAACAAATGCCGTGCGTGCCAATTCGCGGTTCCAGCCAATGAGCCTTTTCCAGAAATTCCTGGCGCTGATGTTGTTTGGAGCGGTACTGGTCCTTGCTCTTGGTTTTCCGGGTTTCCTGCATCCGGTATTCGACACATTGGGCAATTTCCGCCTGCATGTCGCTGCCGGATTGATGCTGCTTGCAGCACTGCTCTTCATCATGCGCATGCGGCGTCTGGCAGTGGTAGCGGAAGCTGTGGCACTTCTCGCCATTCTGACATGCCGGACGGGGCTCCCTGTTGGTCAAGCGGAAAAGCAGGACACCGGCAGCACCGTGCATTCGGTTTTCGTGATGAATCTCCTGTGGAACAATCGCGAGCAGGACAAGGTGCTTCAACGGATTGCGCACGAGAACCCGGATTTCCTGATCCTGACCGAAGTATCGAAGCGCTGGAAAGACAATCTGGCGAAGCTCGAAGCAGCCTATCCGTACCGATATCATTGTGCAGAGTGGCGTACGGTTGGCGGCAGCGTGATATTTTCGCGGATGAAACTCGTCAGTGAAAACTTCTGTGGTTCCTACGCCTCGCTCGGACTGGCAACCTTCGAAGTCGATGGCCTGCCGGTTGATTTCGGCGTGGTGCATCTGCGCTGGCCATGGCCTGCAAGCGGACCAAGGCAGATCACCGCAATCAGGCCGAAGCTGCAAGAGACCGGACCTGACGCGTTCATCGCCGGCGACTTCAATTCGGTTACCTGGAGCCATTCCGTGCAGCGGTTTGCCGAAGCGGGAAACCTGCAGATTGTCGGCGGCATTGGCTCTACCTGGGGACCGGGGCATATCGGTCGCGAGCGCAGTTACTGGTTCCCCGCCATTCTGGGACTGCCGATCGACAATGTGATGCGCAAAGGGAGGATCAGGGTGTTATCGGCACAGCGCCTGGAGCGCGCAGGCTCGGACCATCTGCCAATCCTGGTCAAATTCACCGTGGAAAAATGAACGGTCCGGGAATTGAAAAAACCCGCCGCGAAACTCGCGACGGGTTCAAAGCTGTCAACCGCCTCCCCTGGAGAAGGCGATTTCCAAAACCTTATGCGGCCTGCAGATTGCCTGCAGAGGACTTGCCGGTGCGACGGTCCGTAACGATCTCGTAGGAGATCTTCTGGCCTTCGTCGAGCTGGCGCATGCCTGCGCGCTCAACTGCCGAGATGTGGACAAAAACGTCGTTGCCGCCTGCATCAGGCTGGATAAAGCCAAAACCCTTCTGGGTGTTGAACCATTTCACGGTTCCGGTCTGCATATGTGTGTCCTTTCAAGGAACGGTAGAGAAGTTGACATGCGACAGGTCGCATGCCGGGTAACATCGATGTCCAGGGTAGAGGGTCGTAAGCGGAGCTCCGGAGTTTCACACGGAGCGCTAGCCAAGTCGTTCGGCCGAAACTCGATGGCAGGCTAATGGCACGAAATCATGGCGAAGGCAAGGCACATGGCACATGGAACCAGTTTCAATCCGGCTCAGGTCATGCCGTTGCGACGGTCTTCACCCATTTCATAGGCACGCGAAAGAATGACGACCATGATGCAATTTCCCAGAAGGGAAATGGCAATGGCAGCGAGATTGGTCGCTGCGCCAAGCAGATGCAATGCGCCGTCGCCGGTCACCACCCTGGTGGTGTAGCCCCAGATGGCCGGCGCCATGTAGAAGAACAGTGTTGCCACTACGAGCGGCATGACACTGACCAGCAAATGGCCGATCACATAGACAAACACGCCCGGCCCGCGCCGCAATGCGCCGCGCAGGCCCGACGGGTCACGCATCACATGGCCGGGGAACCATGTGCCGACAAGCGCGAGAGCAGCGCCCGTGAATATGCCTAGTGCCACCATGATCAGGAGCGCGATCAGCGCTTCGCTATTGATTCCCGCGCCAATTGACAGCACGACAACACCAGCGAGGCTGAGCAGTCCCGCGAGGATCAGCGTGCCGGCATAGCGCCAGATGAAACCGCGCATCAGTAGCGTATCATCAACCCGATCCCGGTTGGGCTGCAGAAATTCCGCATGGCCGAAAAAGGTGAAACACGCCCAGACGAACAGGGTTCCCACATTGAGCGCATTGCCGATGGCGGGAAAAAATACCGCCAGTGCATCGGCCACCAGCAACCAGGCAGCAAGGGCGAGAGCCCAGTAGCGCAACCGCCAAAGCAGTGCCGCCCCCTCGCTATACATGTTGCGGTTTTCGTCCATCGAAATGCCTTTCTCCGTCACCGACAGCCAATCGGTTCAGGGCGGACAAGTCAAGGACAGGCGGTCACTCTGGCACAGGATCAGTATCAGCGATCGCCCCCTCGGCTCGAATGCGCTGGTAGGCGCGGGAAAGGACAACAACAAGAATTGTCAGACACAGTCCCTCCAGCACCAAGCCCAAAAAGCCGGCGATGATAATTGAATAACCAATCGAACCTGTGGGTGAAATCGCTTCAGGCTGCACACCCGATACCGCCACCAACAGCAATGGCACGAATGACAGAATGATGGCTGGAGCAACCCCGCCGATAAAGCGGGACAGAATGTATGCTGCAACAGGCCGGCCGGATCGAATTGCAGACACGAGTCCTTTGTTTTCGCCAAGGGCAATTGCCGGAAACCAGGTGCCAGCAAATGACAAAAACAAAACAATAGACGATATAACAAAGAGAAATACAATAATTGCCATCAATAGATAATCATCAATGCCAGCAAATGTAATTATCAAAAATGAAATAATAAATGCCAAAATAAATAATAATATACCAGAGAGCACACACCTTAACATGAACTTGTGAACAAATTTCAAATTTTGCTTGTCTGTCGATTCAGGATCCAAGAAATAACGAAAGCCAAAATACACAAAATATGACCAGGCAATTCCCTGCCCAGTCATTACGCTATTTTCAAACTGTGGATACAAATTTGTGACTGAAATCAGTAATGAAATAGTTGCTGATAGAATAATGACGAAATACCTCATTTTCCAAAACAGATAAAATCCCTCAACATATACATTCCTACCCTTGTCCATTCTGGTCTCCAAAGAAATATCCTAATTCAGCTTATCAAGTAGACAGAATTAATACCAGAGAACCAACACAGGACAAGCATAAATTGCATCTTCCGCGCGGCACATTGGGCACCCAACGGCACCGCATTTATCAGCAGCCTGGCGACCAACTCCGGTGGTTCAGACATTGCGCTTCGGGCTGCGCCCTCAACGTGCGATCACTTCCCACTGGTTCAGATCTTGCGCTTCGGGCCGCGCCCTCAACGTGCGGCAGGTCTGCGGGCGGCTGCGGGCCTGATCCGAATATTACATATTCGGATAGACCGGCCCTTCGCCGCCCTGGGGCGGCACCCAGTTGATGTTCTGGTTCGGGTCCTTGATGTCGCAGGTCTTGCAGTGGACGCAGTTCTGGAAATTGACCACGAAACGCGCGCCATCGGTATTGGTGCCGGTGATTGCATTGCCGTCGGCGTCAACCCATTCATAGACGCCAGCCGGGCAGAAGCGGCTTGACGGGCCGCCATAAATCCCAAGTTCCGAGGTTTTCTGCAGTTCCATATTGGCAACATGCAAATGCGCGGGCTGCTCTTCCTCATGGTTGGTGTTCGAAAGGAACACCGAGGACAGGCGGTCGAAGGTCAGCACGCCATCGGGTTTTGGATAGTCGATCGGCTGGTAGTTTGCCGCCGGTTCCAATGCCTTCGCGTCGGACTTTGCGTGCTTCATCGTGCCGAAAGGCGACCAGCCGCCAAACAGCGTCGTGCACCACATGTCGAAGCCGCCCAGCGCAATACCGATGGGGGTGCCGAATTTCGACCAGAGCGGCTTGGCATTGCGGACCTTCTTCAGGTCCTTGCCGATATCGCCCTCGCGCCAATTGGTCTCGATCTCGATGACCTCGTCATTGGCACGCCCTGCTGCCAGTGCCTCGGCAAGCTTTTCAGCCGCCAGAATGCCCGACAGCATCGCATTGTGCGAACCCTTGATGCGCGGCACGTTGACGAAGCCGGCAGAGCAGCCAATCAGCGCACCACCGGGGAAGGTCAGCTTCGGCACCGACTGCCAGCCGCCCTCGGTTATGGCGCGCGCGCCATAGGAAATGCGCTTGCCACCCTCGAAGGTCTCGCGAACCTTGGGGTGCGTCTTGAAACGCTGGAATTCCTGGAACGGCGAGACCCAGGGGTTCTTGTAGTTGAGATGCAGCACGAAACCGACCGCGACCAGATTGTCCTCCAGATGATAGAGGAAGGAGCCGCCGCCGGTCGATTGGTCGAGCGGCCAGCCGAAAGAATGCTGCACGAGGCCCGGTTTGTGCTTTGCGGGATCGACTTCCCACAATTCCTTGATGCCGATGCCGAACTTGGCCGGTTCACGGTCCTTGTCGAGCGAGAAGCGGGCAATCAGCTGTTTGGCGAGCGAGCCTCGTACACCTTCGCCGATCAGCACATATTTGCCGAGCAGTGCCATGCCGCGCTGGTAGTTGGGTCCCGGCTTGCCATCCTTGCCGACACCCATGTCGCCGGTGGCAACACCAATCACCGCTCCATCGTCATTGTAGAGAATTTCCGAACCGGCAAAACCGGGATAGATTTCCACGCCAAGCGCCTCGGCTTTCGCGGCGAGCCAGCGGCAGACGTTGCCGAGCGAAACAATGTAATTGCCGTGATTGTTCATCAGCGGCGGCATGGCGAAGTTCGGCAGGCGCATACGGCCCGACGCAGTCATCAGATAGAACTGGTCATCGGTGACCGGTGTCTTGAAGGGATGGTCGTCCTCGTTTTTCCAGTCGGGAAACAGGCGGTTGACGGCAACAGGGTCCACAACGGCACCTGAAAGGATGTGTGCGCCGACTTCCGCGCCCTTTTCCAGGACGACAACCGAGAGATTTTCGTCAAGCTGCTTGAGACGGATGGCGGCAGCAAGACCCGCAGGGCCCGCGCCAACAATCACCACGTCAAATTCCATCGCTTCGCGTTCGGGAAGTTCCATTTCTTCGCTCATTGCTGCGCTCCCTCGGCAGTTCAACCGGCATATGATCCAGATTGTTTGCTATCACGGCTTTTGCCCGCCATGCCAGCCGATAGCGACATGGTGCAGGGCAAAATTTGTCGCGAATGTCGTAGCAGTGAATTACTTTTACGTCAACGTAAGTTATTTTCGGAAGCTTGGCCGCCTTGGCCTTTGCGCCTGTTGGTGGCACCCGTTACAATGCAGCTTCACGGAGAAGGCAAGTGGACAAGGGTGCAGACCAGCACGAGACCGGTACTACATCAATGAGCGCGAATGACATTCGCGAGCTGGCGCGCTGGTATGCCGATATTGGCGTGGATCTGGCACTGGAGGATGCGCCGGTTGACCGATTCGTCGAAAGTGCGCAGGGGGAGCAACGCCCCTCGCCCCGGACGCGTCAGGCCGATGCAGCAAGACCGGTAGCGTCGGAGCGATCCGCAGCCGCTTCGATGCAATCGAAAACCGTCGGCACGGGCGGCTTTGCCAATGCAGCCATTCCCGACGAACGGATGGTGGCAAGCGCACGCGAACTGGCGGCAAGCGCTTCGACACTTGACGAGTTGCGCAAGGCGATGGAGGGGTTTGACGGCTGCAACCTGAAAATCACGGCAAAGAACACCGTCTTCGCCGATGGCAATCCCGAGGCGCGGATCATGCTGATTGGCGAAGCACCGGGCGCGGATGAAGACCGGGTCGGCCTGCCATTCGTAGGCCGGGCCGGGCAGTTGCTTGACAGGATGCTGGGTTCAATCGGACTGGACCGGACATGCGTCTATATCACCAACATGCTGGCCTGGCGACCACCCGGCAACCGCACGCCTACGCCGCAGGAAATCGAGGTCTGCCGCCCGTTCATTGACCGTCATGTGGCGCTGGTGAGGCCGGAAGTGATCGTCTTTGTCGGCGGGGTTTCGTTCAAGGGCATGACCGGCAGTGCCGACGGCATCCTGAAGTCGCGCGGGCGCTGGATGGATTATCCCTATCAGGGTGGGAAGGCTGATGCGATTGCCACACTGCATCCGGCCTATCTGCTGCGCCAGCCTGCGCAAAAACGTCTCGCCTGGCAGGATCTGCTGCAGATCAAGGCGAAAGTGGGAGCAGGTTCCAGGATTTCCTGACCCTTACCACCTCTTCCTTGCAGACAGCATGAGCTGGTATTTGTCGTAGCCGTACAAAGCCAGGTTGGATTGGTTGCTGACATATGACGCGCCCATCATGGTGTCCCACCGGGTTTCACGGTTTGCCTTGACCAGGTTTATGCCAACCGCCGTCTTGCGATCATGGCGCGTATCGGAGAATGCTGCCTCACGTGCATGGTAGTCGTTTTCGTCATAGCTTGCATAGGCGCTCATGGCATAGTCGGAACCCAGCGGACAACTTATTGAAGCTGAAAGGCCCCAATTGTCCCAGCCATAAGTTTCGATGTCGGCGTCTTCGCGACCAAACCTTCCGCCCAGGCTCAAAGCACCCTTGCCGCAAGCCGAAAACACAAGTCCCGGTGCCACTGAGTAGGAAAATGCATCTCTTTCGGCGCTACCAGAATAATGCCGCCAGGTTACAGCCGTATCGAGCGTAAGGGCCAGGGAAGAACCAAGCTGGGTTCGAAGTTGCGGAGAAATCGAAACGGCACTGGAGGAAACATCTCCACTTTGGGTATAGGCTGTTGCCTCAAAGCTGACGGGGACAGACAGGAACGTGCCCTTGACCGGCTGGAATACCGGGCCGGTAGAGGCCGCAAAATGAATGTTGTCGTAGCCGTTCAACCCGATGTAATCCGTCCATTGAAGCGCAAAACCGGTCTGCCAGGCCATGGCGTCGGAAAGGCGAACCAGTTGGTCTGCCTCATAGTTGAAAGTATAAGCGAGACCTGCCTGTGCCTTGGCGTCATCCGAAAGGGTGAAAGGCAGTCCGAACATCACCACCGTGTCGACGCTCGGCGCATTGTTGACGTTGGAATCATACAGCAGACCTGCCGAGGCGCGAATACGCCATTGCGACGCGCTCCCCTGTTGCTCTTCGACGAGGGCAAGATAGCGATCGATGTTCTGGCGCACCCGCTCAGGCGGGTTTTCCGAACGCACGTCAAGAAACAGGCGGCGGGACTCTTCCCACTGCTGGCTCTCGGCAAGCACGGTGGCGAGTTCGAGTTTGGCGCGACTTGATGACGGATCGAGCCGCAACACCTTGCGATAGGCGTTTGCTGCTTCCAGAAGATGCCCGGAACGGTGTGCAGCCATCGCGTAGAGGAACCAGTCCTGTGGACCGGATTTCCTTTGGGCATACAGCAATTCGAAAGCCGCCTGGGCGTTGTCCGATTCCATCAACCGCTGTGCCTGCAATTCCACTTCGGGTGCAACAGCAGCGTTGGATACCGGCAACGAGACAAATGAAGAGAGAAGAAGCAGCGCGAGGAAAAGCCTGGATTTCATGTCCGCCCTCACTGTTCCGACGCTATGAAAACGCCATCGGCACCGCCAGGCCCGGTGGGGACATTCCAGATCGCCCACGAACCACCCGTTTCCTGCGCCCCCGGACCGTAAAACAGCCCCTCGATGTTTCCGGTGCCCCCGCCAAGCACCGTCAGGTCTCCATTATAGCGGACGGAATCGGTGTTGCTGACGATAAACATTGGTTCGGCGGTCTGCGCGCTCACCCAAGGGGAACCGTTATATGTGAAATCAAGCGCAGCGGTAACGCTCATTGATGCAAAGTCTGCGTTCAGGCTGATCCCGCCGCCGACCGTGCCACCAAAGAAGGGCGTCCCTGCCAGCTGGCCTGAATAGGTTGCATTGCCGGCGCGGGTGGAGAATTCGGCTGCCGTGGTTGCCCTGCCGATGACCCAATTTCCCCCTTGGGGAACGGATCCCGGATAGAAGGAAGGCGAACCCGTGGCATCACTCTCGTTCCAGCTGCCCCAGGCACTGTATGAATAGGTGGAGAATGAAACGTTGACTGCAACCTGAAGGTTTCCAGCATCGCCGGTGATGACACCGGGACCTGTCGAAAGAGCGGTAAAACCATTGTTCAAGGTCTGGGCAGGTGTAGTGAACAAGCTGTAGGCATCGACGCTTCCCGAAAGCGCGCCGAGCCAGCGAGTTGATGAAGGTGGAGGCGGTGGTGGCGGCGTAGTGGTTTCCGCGCTCAGAAACACGCCTTCTATCAAAGCAGGGCCTGAAGGAATGTTGCCAATATGCCAAATGCCCCCGGTTTCCTGCGCACCGGGTCCGAAAAACGCGCCCGAAAACCAGCCGGAACCCCCACCGTCGGCTGTCAGCGCACCCTCATAACCAATCCCGTTCACCGTTCCATCCGCCCAGGTTGAAATGGAGACGGGATTTGACGTCGCGCTGATCCAGGCTGAGCCGTCGTCGGTGAAGTAAAAACCGGCGGTCAAACTCATGGTCGAGAAGTCAGCTTCCAGTCCGACGGTCCCGCCAATCAAGCTGCCGTCGACGCCGAGGCCAGCAATTTCGCCAGAATAGAATGCCGTGCCGGTCCGGGTAGCTAAATCAGTCGGGCGCGTCATGGTGCCAAGAACCCAATAACCTTCCTGCACAGGATCAAGTATCACCGCCGAGGCGGCATAGGGCGAAGAAATCAAGCCCGTGGATGAAATCGCGCCGGATGATGCAACATCCGATGATGTCCAACTCCCCCAAGTGCTATAGGTGTTCGAACCAAATTGCGCATTGATATTGACGGTCATGCTGCCGCCCAATTCGGTCAGGGTATTTGCCCCTGCCAACAGGGTGCCACTTGCGGTGGTGACCGGCGTCTCGAATGAAGAGGAGAAGACACCGCCGAAACCGCGAAATCCGGCCACATAGCCAAACGGAGTTCCTGCCGGTGCAGCCCCGGCGTGATCGGTCTGGGGTGGATCAATGGTCTTGTAGGGCGGCAACTGATCCTCGTCGGGGTCCTGCGTCGGCTCGTCGCCCTGCCCCGGATCACCGCCGTCACCGATTGCCTCACGTGCTGCACGCTGCTCACAGCTTCTGGTTGGAGCGCGCCAACTGCTCTGGAACCGTTCCTGATGTTCAGTCAGGGCAAAATCCCTCGATTCCTGCGAGCGATCCCGTTTCTTGCTGCGCAGAAACGGGGCTTTCCTGATATCGCTTGGCGACTTGACCTCTACAATGTCGCAAAAACTGTCAGTTGAGATGCATTCACTGGCTGTCGTGCAAACAGTGATACCGCCCTTGAGCAGTACGACGCTGCTGGCGCCAGATTCATCAACATAAACATCGAATACAGTTCCGCGCACACCAATTGTGGAAAGTGGTGTCTCCACCTTGAAAGCTTTTTTTGGGGAATTTCCGGTGATGAAACGAAAGGCACCCTTGGCGACCTTGATGGTGGCATTGGTAAAACTGCCATTGTCAATGACGAAATCATCAAGGGAGATCGAGGAATTTTCGCCGACAATAACCAACGAACCGTCACTGAGCTTGAGTTCCCCATGCGATTTGCTGCTGGCTGAAATCTCTTCCTTCGCAAAAACAGCTGCTGAAACGAACAACTGGCCGGATTGCGATCCAGTGACAACATTGGTGACGACTGCAGCTTCACCGACCTGTTCGCCCGCTGCCGCATTGAAAGCAAACGTTGCCAATACCAGACCGGCCGCGAGCAATATGTCCCGCAACATACGAAACTGAACATACCGCGCTGAAAACGCGATCAACATCCTTCAAATCCTGCCTACCTGTGCGCATACCCCCAACAACCCCGAATTTGGCGCATTGTTGTGCCTTATGACCTCTGGCGATGCTCATTAACGGTTCAGGTTAACTGCGCTTTTCCCTGGTCTCCCGTCGCGCGCTGCATCCAAAGTTGAGGTTTTCAGAAGTATCCGATTGCATTTTTTTTCATTTCTTATCCCGACAAGATTGCACACATGACAACCCCCATCAACCATTTGTTGCATCAACCCGGCACGAATTCCTGAGGCGATGGTTGCCGGGGCGACTACACGTTGCCCGGCCACCAGCAATACCAGCAGCCATGCCGCAAACAGGCCATGAATTGCGCAATCGGATGTGTCACAGCCGCGGCACAGACGGATAGTAGGGCTGCGTGATTGCAGTTGCCCGGAGTGCGCGATGACCAGACAAATCCTGCCGATCCTGGCGCTGTTCACCAGTACTTTCTTCCTGCTGGTCGGTGGCGGTGTGCAGTGGATCGTGCTGCCGATCCGGGCGCAAATGGAAGCATTTTCCACCGATGCCATCGGCGTGATCGGGCTTGGCTGGGCTACCGGTTTCACGGCAGGCTGCCTGATTGTGCCGCGCATCGTGCGCCGCGTCGGACATGTGCGGGCTTTCTCATCGCTGCTGGCGCTTGCCGCAATCGCGATCCTGGTAACCGCGATGGCAGTCAATCCGGTTGCCTGGTTTGCAATGCGCGTGATCAGCGGGTTGTGCTTTTCCGGGTCCTACATGATCATCGAAAGCTGGCTGAACGAGCGGGTTGGCAATGAGCAACGCGGCTCGCTGTTTGCGATTTATGCGATGATCACCATGGCTGGCGTCATGACCGGGCAATATGTGATCCTGTTTGTCGATCCCCGCTCGCAATCACCCTTCATGGTGGCAGGCATCCTGTTTGCGCTTGCCATCCTGCCGACAGCGCTTTCAACCGCGCAATCGCCCCAGGCGCTGACCGAGGTACGGCTCAACATTGTCGAGCTTTTTCGCAACTCTCCGGTGGCACTGATCGGGATATTTCTTGCCGGATCGATTGCCGGTTCGTGGCAGAGCTTCGCGCCCGTATTCGGCACCATGTCAGGCTTGTCGAATGTCAATATTGCCAATGTGATGGCCATCGTCATGGTGGGTTCCATCCTGTTCCAATACCCGATGGGCCAGATTTCCGACCGAATGGACCGGCGCATTGTCATGGTCGCGGTCGGACTTGCGGGGGCGCTGGTCTGCGGCTTTGCTGCTGTTCACCCGTTTGACGGCGAAAACCCGGGATGGCTGTTTTTCGGGCTGATGATGCTCGCCGGCGGTTTCATCTATCCGATCTACACGGTGCTGGTGGCGCATGCCAATGACCATGCCGACCCGGCAGACTATGTCCATGTCTCTGCGAGCATGTATCTCATCTATGGCATGGGCTCGATGGCCGGGCCGGTGATTACCGCACGCACCACCGCGCTTTTCGGCGCGGGCGGTATGTTCATGACCATCGCAGCCATGAATGCGATGATTGCCGGATATGCGGCCTGGCGCATGACGCGCAGGCGCCGGGTGAGGCCAGATGAGACGACAAGCGTCCAGCCGATCATCCCGCTTCCAGGCCAGACGCCGCAAACTCCGCAAACATTTGAACTGATGCCGTTGATTGACCCGGAAATGGCCGAGTTTCCGCCCACGGAGAACTACGGCTGAGACAATCAGCCTCGCGCAGACAAAAAGCTGGTGAGCGAGATTTCCGACCACCGTGCCTGGTGGACGGCAGCAGCGTGGTAACTCCCGACGATCCGGCCTGTCAGTTCGTCATGCCTGGCGAGCTCGGCCAGGATTTCAACAGTAGCACTGCGTGCTGCCTCCAGAAAATCTGCAGGGAAGTTGCGGATTTCAACCCCAAACTCGGATTGCAAGCGTTTCAGTGCCTCGCCATTCTGCCATTCGGCTTCGCCAAGCGAGAATATGTTTTCCGCGCGGCAAGCAGTTTCGACAATTGCCTTCAGGTCCCCGGGCAGTGCATTCCATGCGTCGAGGGAGATAATCGCCTCGCCTGTTCCGTTGGGTTCATGCCAGCCGGGGGTGTAATAATATTTGGCTGCTTTCTGGAATCCCATGGCCATGTCGGAAAACGGGCCGAGAAACTCGGTCGCATCAATGATGCCGGTTTGCAGACTGGTGAAGATTTCAGGCGGCGATATCGTCACTGCAGTGCCACCAAGCTTGCCGAGCACCAGGCCGCCAAGACCCGGCATCCGCATTTTCAGGCCCTTTATGTCCTCAAGCGAATTGATTTCCTTGCGGAACCAGCCACCCATCTGGAAGCCGGTATTGCCGGCCATGAAGGGCTTCACGCCTTGTGGAGCGTAAAGTTCATCCCACAGTGCCTGCCCGCCGCCATGGTCTATCCAGGTGATGTGCTCTAGCGGGGTCAGGCCGAAGGGGCCGGCTGTAAAAAGTGGCGCTGCGGGCATTCTTCCGGCCCAGAACAGGGGAGCCGTGTGTCCGATTTCGGCAACGCCGGATGCGACCGAGTTCAGGACTTCGAGGGCAGGAACCAGTTCTCCCGCTGCATGGAGCCGGATGGTCAGCCTGCCGCCTGAAAGCGTACCGATCCGGTCTGCCAGCCTTTGCGCAGTAACGCCGGGTCCAGGCAGGTTTTTCGGCCAGGAGGTGATCATGCGCCATTCGATGCGCTCCTCAGCAACGGTTGCCGGGGCTGCGAGTGTTGCGCCAATGGCAGTTGCACCTAGAGCTGTGATAGCGGCGCGGCGGGTGGTCTTCATGGTCATTCTTCCAGCAGGTTGTGAAAATGGTGTACGGGGCCGTGGCCCTTGCCGACATCGAGGCTGCCCGACGCAGCGATGGCACCGCTCAACCAGCGTTTTGCAGACGAGACGGCGTCGGCAAGCGGCATGCCGTTTGCAAGGTTTGCGGCGATGGCCGAGGACAGCGAGCAGCCGGTGCCGTGGGTGTTTTGCGTGTCGATGCGAGGCGCGGAAAACCACTGTTCGCCTGCGTCGCTGAACAGCAGATCGTCGCTTGTCGCCATCGCGCCATGACCGCCCTTGAGGAGAATTGCAGCGCCGCAAGCCGCATGCAGGATCTCAGCCTGGCGCACCATTTCGGCGGCATTGGACGCAATAGCGGAGCCGGTCAGCCGTGCAGCCTCATGCATGTTGGGCGTGACGAGCGTTGCCAGCGGAAAAAGTTCCGACATCAAGCTTTCAACGGCAGCGTCATCAATCAGTGGATCGCCGCTGGTCGTCACCATCACCGGGTCCAGCACAATGTTGCGGGCCTTTTGGCGGCGCAGTCCCTCAGCAACGATACGGATAGTTTCGGCGCGCGAAAGCATGCCGATCTTGACGGCTGAAATCTCGATATCGGAAAAGACCGCGTCCATCTGCGCAGCAATGAAATCGGCCGGTACATCGTGGATCGCCGTCACGCCAAGCGTGTTTTGCGCGGTCAGCGCCGTGATGACGGTGGTTGCAAAGACGCCATTCGCGGACATCGACTTGATATCCGCCTGAATGCCGGCACCACCGCCTGAATCGGAACCCGCTATGGTGAGTGCGTTTTTCAGGGTCACGCGCTTCTCCCTTTCGCTATTTCGGCTGTGAACGCCCGGGCTGCGGATTTCGGATCAGATGCAGCCATGATTGCAGAGACAACGGCTACACCGTCGGCCCCTGCCCTGATGAGACCAGCGCAGCGGGCGACATCTATCCCACCAATGGCCACAACCGGCAGCGAAGTGCGCACCTTCAAGGCCGTGATGCCTGCTTCGCCGATGGCAGCGCCTGCGTCATGCTTGGTCGAAGTTGTGTAGGCAGGGCCGGTACCGAGATAGTCAACTGCGTGAAGCACTTTCAAAGAGGCGGCATGCTCCGCCTCAGAACCGACAGACAAGCCGATGATGCTTTCTGCACCCAGCAGTTTGCGGGCCTGATCTGCCTGCATGTCTGACTGGCCGAGATGAACGCCATCCGCACCGGCTGCCAATGCGACATCGACCCGGTCATTGATGAGCAGTGGCACGCCGTTGCGACGGGTGACTTGCAGCAGCCTTGTTGCGGTCTCTACCATGGCCCTCGTCCCTGCATTTGGATCGCGCAATTGCACGATTGTCACGCCGCCAGCAATCGCCGCTTCGACGATCTCGATGAGATCTCGGCTGCCGCCCAGTTGCGGATCGGTGACCAGATAGAGGGAGAGATCGAGCGGTCCTGTCATGCCTGCACCTGCGATATTTTCATGTTTGCCGCCAGATCGGCGGCGGTGAGATTATACAGTGCATCGCACAATTCGGCGGGCAGATGCCCTGGTCCGCTGACGCGGGCGCCCGCAAGCGCACCTGCTGCGGCATATACGGCTAGCGCCGAAACGGTGGAGTCGAAGGAATCGTTGTCCGCAACAAAGGCCGCAACCACCGCCGAAAGCGCGCAGCCAAGGGCAGTGGATTGCGGCATCAGCGCATGACCACCGGAAACCGAAAACACCGTTTGCCCATCTGTCACGTAGTCGGTCTCACCGGTAACGGCAATGATCGCCCCGCTGGACCGCGCAAGGCTGATCGCAGGTGCAATCGCAGCATTTGATCCCGCGGTAGAATCAACGCCCTTCACGCCGCCCATGCTGCCTGAAAGCGCCATGATCTCACCTGCATTGCCCCTGACGACCGTCGGCTTGAGGGCGATCAGGCTGGCAGCAGTTTCATTGCGCAGCCGGGTTGCACCAACACCGACCGGATCAAGCACCCACGGCTTTCCGAGACGCGAATATTCAGTGGCTGCGACCTGCATCGATGCCACCCAGGCAGGCGTCAGCGTGCCGATATTGACTACCAGTGAAGATGCAATTTTCGCGAAATCCGCCGCCTCCTCCGAAGCATGCACCATGGCAGGCGAGGCGCCCAGCGAAAGCAGCACATTGGCCGAGACCGTCATTGCGACAAAATTGGTGATGTTCTGCACCAACGGGCGATTGGCGCGCAGGTTTTCCAGTCGGGCAAATACCGCCTCGGGCGCAAAGCGTTCCATGTTACATCCATTGCTGCTGCGGCAAACGGGAAACAAGGCACGGCTCGGTATGGAAGGTTCGCGCCTCATTCCCTACGCCGGTACGATCCGGATCAGGTTCAAAGAGTCGGAGCCGCGTTGTGGCATCCTCTCAGCCCGCTGGCCCGGGCACCTCCATGAGATGGAAATGTCATAATAGCCCGCTGCGCCGGGTTCAAGCAGGAACTGCCACTGCCTGATGGAATGTGGACCAGCTCGCAATTGCCACAACCAGCAGCATGGCAGTTGCCATGGCGATGTTGATGGCGAAATGGGCGCGTGGCGACAGGTCGAGGCGGTGAAGCGCCGTTCCCGCCCAAAGCCATGCCAGATGCGTCGGTATCCAGATCAGGTTCATCAGCAGGAATTTGAACGAGGCTTCCAGAAGCAGGTTGTCGGGCATAAAGGGAAAGCCGGTGAAAAGCGCCGTGTTGACGACATAGGCCTTCGGGTTGATGGCCTGCAGTGCCAAGCCACCGAGGAAACCCGGCGGATTTTCGGAATGGATGAAGCCGATCTTCGATCCGGCAAAGGCGATCTTTGCCGCGAGATAAAGCAGATAAGCTATCGAAAGCGAGAACAGTCCGATCCGCATTCCCGGTATCGAGAACAAGAGTGCGGCGAAGCCGGTGACAACGGCAAGACCTACCGCATTGGAGCCGACAAACAGGCCAGCGACATAGCTCAGGCCTGGACGAAAGCCGAATCCAGAACCGATCCCGGCAGTCGAAAGCACGCCGGGACCAGGAGTAATGATCAGGAAGAAAACCGCCACAACGAAGGCAATCATGACTTCAGGCCCCTCGCCGCAGCTGGCGGATCAAACATCGCCCTTAATTTGCCGAATGCAGGAGGTCCCACATCACAGCCGGCGTGACCGGCATATCGACGCTGGCGATTCCGGTTTCGAGCTGGATCGCATGGCAAACCGCGTTCATCACTGCCGGACAGGCGCCAATGGTGCCCGCCTCGCCTGCTCCCTTGATGCCCAACGCATTGGTGATCGATGGCACGTTGCGGGTCTCGAAATGGAAATTCGGGAAGTCGGCAGCGCGCGGCATGGCGTAATCCATGAAGGATGCCGTCAGCAACTGGCCGTCCTGGTCATAGACCACCCGCTCGGTAAGCGCCTGGCCGATCCCTTGCACGATTCCGCCATGAACCTGGCCTGCGAGCAGGATCGGGTTCACCGTCACACCGAAGTCATCGACAATCGTGTAGGCCACGACCTCGGTGATGCCGGTGTCGGGATCGATCTCCACTTCACAAACATGCGTGCCGTTGGGATAGGTCGCCTCGGCCTGCTTCCACTCGCCCTCGCCCTTGAGGTCTTCCGGCGAAGGTGCGGCGGCGGCGATATCGGCAAAGCTGATGATGCGGTCGGTACCCACGATGCGAGCCGTACCGTTGACGAGTTCTATATCGGCAGCCGATGCTTCGAGCTTGTCGGCGGCGATCTTCTTCAATTTCTCGCTGAGCTGCTCGCTGGCGCGGACCACCGATACACCGCCGAGAGGGACCGAGCGTGAGCCGCCGGTTCCCCCACCGGTTCGCAATTCATCGGTATCGCCCTGGTGAAGGTTGATCTTCTCGTAGTCGACGCCAAGCTTTTCCGCGGCGAGCTGCGCATAGGCTGTAGCGTGGCCCTGGCCGTTCGACTGCGTGCCGATCTTCAGGATGAAATCGCCCTTGCCGGTCAGTTCGATGAAGGCAGGTTCGGATCCGGCAAAGGCACAGGCTTCGATATAGGTCGCCAGGCCGATGCCGCGGAACTTGCCGCGCGACCTGGCCTCCTCGTTGCGGCTGTCGAACATGGCCCAACCGGAACGCTCCATGGCCAGCGTCATGTGCCCGTCGAATTCGCCGGTGTCATACATGCGCTTTCCAGGCGTGGTGTAGGGCATCTGCCCAGGCTGGATGAAATTCAGGCGGCGTATCTCATCGCGCGGCATCGCCATGTCGAGTGCGCACTGGTCGACCAGCCGCTCGATCAGATAGGCAGCCTCCGGACGGCCGGCACCGCGATAAGCATCGACGGGCGCTGTGTGGGTATAGACGCCGCGCAGGTCCACCGCCATGGCCGGAATGTCATAGACGCCAGTGGTCATGGAAATGCCGAGTGTCGGAATATACGGCCCGTATGCGTGGAGATAGGCACCCATGTTTGCGACGAGATCGATCCTGATCGCCAGGAACCTGCCGTTCTCATCCATGGCCATTTTTGCCACGGCGATATTGTCGCGGCCATGCGCGTCGACCATGAAATGTTCGGTGCGGTCGGATGTCCATTTGACAGGCTTGCCGATGCGGCGAGCTGCCTCCATCGCAAGCGGATATTCGCGATAGGAAAAGACCTTGGTGCCAAAGCCGCCACCGACGTCTGCCGTGCGCACGCGAATGTTCTTCTCCTCGATGCCGAAGACGTTCATCATCATGTTGCGGATGCCGTAAACACCCTGCGAACACACAATCAGCGAAAAGCGGTCGTCTTCGCCGGACCATTCAGCCAGGCAGGAGCGCGGCTCCATGTAATTCGAAACGAGGCGATTGTTGATGATGCGCAATTCGCTGACATGGGCAGCCTTGGCAAAAGCCGCGTCGGTCGCTGCATAGTCACCGGTCTGCGTGACGAAGGCGATGTTGTCGACCGCATCGTCATAGACCTTCGGCGAGGACGGATCGAGTGCTGCCTCTGTGTCGGCGACAGCATCGAGCATCTCGAAATCGATCTCGATCAGTTCCGCAGCATCCCTGGCTATCGCCACTGAATCAGCGACGATGAAGGCAACAGCGTCGCCGACATGGCGCACCACACCGTCACAGAGCAACGGAATATCGCGATTGGTGTTCATGCTGCCATCGGGCTGCCTGACTTTCGCAACGCAGGGCAACGGCTTGAGATGGGCAACATGCCCGGCCGTCATCACCAAATGCACGCCGGGATGGGCCTCGGCCGCCGACAGGTCAGTGATGGTAAAACTTGCATGCGCATAAGGAGAGCGCAGGACAAATCCGTGCAACATGCCCGGCGCTGAAAAATCGTCGGTATACTGGCCCTTGCCGGTAATGAACGCCATGTCTTCCTTGCGTCGCACGGAAGCGCCCATGCCGAATTTGGTCTGAACAATCTCGTTCATGATGATTTCCCGGTGGTCAGTTATGCGGGGAGGATCGACCGGCATCCGAAGATGCCGGTTCGGCCTGTCGGTTATAGTGCGCGATTTGCATCACGGCAATGTAGCGATCAGTTCCGCGCGAGGCCACTGATAATCTTGGTTTCGAGGAAATCCTCAATGCCGAAGACACCGCCTTCGCGACCTATGCCCGAATGCTTGTAGCCACCAAAGGGGTGGCCCATGGAAAGTCCTGCGCCGTTGATCCGGACCATGCCGGCGCGGAGCGCGCGTGCAACGCGTTCGCCCTTCGCGGCGTCACCGGTCTGTACATAGGCGGCGAGGCCATATGGCGTGTCATTGGCAATGGCAATTGCCTCTTCCTCGTCCTCGAAGGGAATCATTGCCAGTACCGGACCGAACACTTCCTCGCGGGCAATGCGCATGGAATTGTTGACATCAGCAAAGATGGTGGGGCGCACGAAATATCCGCGGTTGAAGCCTTCGGGGCGGCCGGTACCACCGATCACGACGCGGGCACCTTCGCCAATTCCGGCTTCGATGAGTTCCTGCACCTTGTCATATTGCATTTGAGAGACCAGCGGCCCGATATGGTCGCCGTGTTCGCGCGGATTGCCGACCTTGACGGCGCTCCCATGTTTGGCCGCCAAATCGACTGCCTCGTCATAGACCTTGCGCTCGACCAGCATGCGCGTAGGCGCATTGCACGACTGGCCCGTATTTTCCATGCAATGGGTGACGCCTTTGCGGATCGCCTTGTCGAGATCAGCGTCAGCAAATACCAGGTTCGGCGACTTGCCACCGAGTTCGAGTGTGACCCGCTTGATGGTCGGGGCCGATGCCTGCGAGACCAGGATACCGGCGCGCGTTGAACCGGTGAACGACATCATGTCGATATCGGGATGGGCGGACATGGCCGAACCGACGCCAATACCATCACCATTGACCATGTTGTAGACGCCGGCGGGGAAACCGGCCTCGTCCATCATCTCGGTGAAAACGATGGCCGACAGCGGCGCAATTTCGGATGGCTTGAGAACGCAGGTGCAACCGGTCGCGATTGCCGGCAGAACCTTCAGTGCGATCTGGTTGATCGGCCAGTTCCAAGGTGTGATCAGGCCGCAGACACCAACCGGTTCGCGCACGATGCGCTCGCCCTTTGGTGTGAAAGGATATTCCCAGTGGAGATCCTTGAGTGCCTTGAGGAACCCTTCAAGGTGCCAGGGGCCACACGTCGCCTGGCCAGAAATTGCGAAATCGATAGGCGCGCCCATTTCAAGCGAAATCGCCTCGCCCATGTCGGCATTGCGACGCTTCATGATTTCCAACAGTTTTTCGAGCAGGGCGACGCGCTCGGCAAGTGGCGTGGCGCTCCATTTGCCGAATGCCCTGCGTGCGGCAGCAACAGCCTTGTCGACATCGGCCGGTGAACCCAGCGAAATCACGGCACAGGCTTCTTCGGTGGCGGGATCAATAACCTCCAAATCCCTTGCCACGCTCGGCGCTACCCATTTGCCATCGATGTAAAATTCGCGTTTGATAATCATTGCCATTCCCGTAGTTCCGGTTTCGCACCCAGTGTTGGGCAACACTACAGCGGCATGCCGGTGGCGTCACGATCAAATGCGGATATTGGCGTTGAAATTGCGCCATTTGACGTCCGCAGCAATGCCCGCTACCCAGATTTGCACCATCGCTCGCGCAAGAAGATTCTTCATGCCCCTGTCCACGACCATCCATCGCATCAAGGCGTTGCCGGACAATGCCAAGGGCGCTGCCGTATTGATGATGGCGGCTTTGTTCTTCTCGGTCATGACATTGTTAGTGAAACTCCTTGGCGAGCGCCTGCATGTCACGCAAATATTGTTTGTCCGGCAGATGGTGATGACAACGATTGTGCTGCCGATGATCCTCAAAGGGTTTCCAGGCGTCTTGCGCACCAACCGTCCGGGCCTGCAGCTGACCCGCATCGCCTTCGCGCTTTGCGCAATGATGTTCGGCTTTACATCCGTTATCCACCTGCCGCTCGCCGAGGCCACTGCCATTGGTTTTGCCAAAAGCTTCTTCGTTCCGATCTTTGCAACAATCATCCTGGCCGAAGCTGTGGGACCACGCCGCTGGGCCGCTGTCGCGGCTGGTTTTGTCGGGGTGATGATCATGCTGAAACCGGGAACGGAGGGTTTTTCCTACTACGGTCTCATGGGTTTGGCCGGAGCCGCAGGCGCAGGCATTGTGATGGTTATCATCCGGCTTATGTCGCGCACTGAATCGAATACAACGATCCTGACATGGCAGGCGCTGGGCATCGGCATTGCCATGGCAGGCCCCGGTATCTGGTTCTGGCAATGGCCAACGCCACATGAATGGCTGCTGCTTCTGCTGATGGGCGGAATATCCTATGTCGCGCAGATGCTGAACATCATGGCATACCGTTTCGGCGAAGCCAGTGTCATGGCATCGCTCGACTATGTGCGCCTGCTTTATGCCACCCTGTTTGGCTGGTTTTTCTTTGCAGCACTACCCGGCATTCATACATGGATCGGAGCGGGCGTGATTGTTGCCGCGTCAATCTACACCATTCACCGCGAGACCCGGGTGAAGAAGGAGATGACCTCGCACCCGCAGGTGCGAAGCCACGTGCCGCATTGACGGAAAGTCAGCCGCGCAGCTTGCGCCAATGCGAAACCAGGCCCTTTGTTGAAGCGTCTTTTCCGGGCGCGACCTTGCCGGTTGCAAGTGCCGGTTCGATCTCGACCGCCAGAACCTTGCCGAGCTCCACCCCCCACTGGTCATAGGAATTTACGTTCCAGATCACGCCCTGGACAAAGACCTTGTGCTCATAAAGTGCAATCAGGCGACCAAGCGTGAACGGATCCAGTTTCTTGTAAAGCAAGGTGTTGGACGGACGGTTGCCTTCAAACACCTTGTGCGGTGCA
Organism: Nitratireductor sp.; assembly: GCA_041397525.1. GTDB lineage: Bacteria > Pseudomonadota > Alphaproteobacteria > Rhizobiales > Rhizobiaceae > BOKV01. The sequence continues at coordinate 93,610 of JAWKWL010000005.1, read as the reverse complement.
AGCGAGCGTGCACTGGCCACGTCCATTCCCCTCGCCGTGAGTTCTGCTGTTGCCTCTGCAAGCGTCTTGCCCTTCATCAGGGCCTCGGATTGCGCGAGGCAATTTGCTGTCAGCATGACATGATGATTGCCCAGCTTTTCCTGTGGCTCGGCTGCAAGCAGGAAATCACACGGAATGATGTCGGTGCCCTGATGGATCAGTTGATAAAATGCGTGCTGGCCGTTGGTGCCCGGTTCGCCCCAGACCAGCGGGCCTGTTGCCCAGCGGACTTGCTTGCCTGCTAGCGTGACATGCTTTCCGTTCGATTCCATATCGAGTTGTTGCAAATAGGCAGGAAAGCGTGACAACCGGTTGTCATAGGGAAGAACGGCGTGACCGCCATAGCCCAGCGCATTGCGGTTCCAGATCCCGATCAATGCCAGAATCACCGGCAGGTTCTTCTCGATGGGAGCGGAGCGGAAATGCCGGTCAATGCTGTAGCCACCATCAAGGAAGGCATCGAAATTGCGGGGGCCAATGGCAATCATCAACGACAGGCCGATTGCTGACCAGATCGAATAGCGCCCACCGACCCAGTCCCAGAAACCGAAAGTGCGCTCGTCGGAGATACCGAATTTCCGCGTCGCTTCCAGATTGGTCGAAAGGGCTGCAAAATGCGCGCCGGCCTTCTTGCTGCCGACAGCCTTTGCCACCCAGGCCTGCGCAGTCGCGGCATTGGCCATGGTTTCAGCCGTGGTGAAGGTCTTTGATGCGATAATGAAAAGTGTAGTGCACGGATCAAGGCCCTTGAGGCAGTCGCCGATATCAGCGCCATCCACATTGGATACGAAATGCAGTCGCGGGCCCTTTGCATAAGGCGACAGTGCGCGTACCGCCATTGCCGGACCAAGGTCGGAACCGCCTATGCCGATATTGACGACATCGGTTATCGCGCCGCCACTGACTGCATATTTGCCATTGCGAACGGCATTGGCGAAGCGGCGCATGGCGGCAAGCACCTTGCGTATTCCCGGCATGACATCCTTGCCGTCAACATAGACGGGATCAGTCGAACGGTTGCGCAAGGCGGTGTGCAACACTGCCCTGCCTTCAGTCGAATTGATCGGCTCACCGGCAAACATCGCGCCGCGCTTTTCCTCGACTCCGGCCTCGCGGGCAAGTTCAACGAGTGCCGCAAAAGCTTCGCCGTCGATCCTGTTCTTGGAATAATCGAGGAGCAAATCGTCAAGGCTTGCAGAAAACCTTGAAAACCGTTTTGCGTCACCGGCAAACTGGTCGCGCATGTGCACGCCAGCGAGGCGCTTTTGATGCGGTGCGAGTTTCGCGATTGCGCGAGCTGGATCATGGCTGGTCATTGGAAATCCCCGGGAGTTGACATGCCATAAGGCAGTCATGTTGCCTTTGCGTATTTGTTGGCAAAATGATCAGGCGGGTCTATATGCCGGAAACAGAAGAATCGTGATGCCTGAGATTGGCAGATTTACAGGAAAGAAAAAAGTTTGAGAACCGACCATGGCCAGCTCGTGAAGTTGAAGGACTATGCGCCACCTGCCTATCGCGCCAAAACGGTTGTGCTGGACTTCCGCCTTGAACCTGAAAATACCATAATCTCCTCAAGCGTTACCTATGAACGCGCCAGGGAAACGCCGGCAGGCACGCCGCTGAAACTGGATGGCGACGGACTGCAGGCGGTATCCGTCAGCATCGACGGCAAGCCGGTTGCGCCGAAGGATTTCTCTGCGACGCCTGACCGGCTAGTCCTGCGCAAACCGCCTGCCACGCGCAAATTCACGCTTGAAATCGTGACGGCCATAAACCCGACTGCCAATTCACGACTGATGGGGCTTTACCGCACCGGTGGCAATTATTGCACGCAATGCGAGGCGGAAGGCTTTCGCCGCATTACCTATTTCCAGGACCGGCCCGATGTCATGGCCGTTTATACCGTGCGCATGGAAGCCGACAGCAAGGACAATCCTGTCCTCTTGGGCAATGGCAACCTGATCGAAACCGGCAAACTTGACGGCGGCAGGCATTTCGCGGTGTGGCATGATCCGCATCCAAAGCCATCCTACCTGTTTGCGCTGGTTGCCGGTGACCTCGAGGTGGTGCATGACGACTTCACCACGATGTCCGGCCGCAAGGTGAAACTCGGCATCTTTGTCGAGAAGGGCAAGGGCGACAAGGCAGCATGGGCGATGGATTCGCTCATCCGGTCCATGCAATGGGACGAGCGGGTGTTTGGTCGCGAATATGATCTTGATGTCTTCAACATTGTAGCCGTGTCGGATTTCAACATGGGTGCGATGGAGAACAAGGGCCTCAACGTCTTCAACGACAAATATGTGCTGGCGGATGCCGATACTGCAACCGATGCCGATTACGGAAATATCGAGGCTATCATCGCGCATGAGTATTTTCACAACTGGACCGGTAACCGCATTACCTGCCGCGACTGGTTCCAGCTCTGCCTCAAGGAAGGGTTGACGGTCTATCGCGACCAGGAGTTCTCCGCAGATGAGCGTTCGCGCCCAGTCGAGCGCATCGGCGATGTGCGGCAGTTGCGGGCAGCACAGTTCCCCGAGGATGCCGGGCCGCTGGCACATCCCGTGCGTCCGGAAGCCTATCGCGAGATCAACAATTTTTATACGGCAACCGTCTATGAAAAGGGCGCGGAAGTCGTGCGCATGATCGCGACGATCCTCGGGCCAAAGGCATTCCGCAAGGGCATGGACCTTTATTTCAAACGGCATGACGGTGAAGCTGCGACCATCGAGCGATTCATCAAATGCTTCGAGGATGCTGGCAAGACTGACCTGAGCCAGTTTGCGCTGTGGTATTCACAGGCCGGAACACCGCATGTCCCTGTCTCGGCAACACATGACAAGGTGAAAGCCACCCTGACGCTCGAAATCGAGCAGACGCTGGCACCAACGCCTGGCCAGGCGCGCAAGAAACCAATGCATATTCCGCTGCGCATCGCGCTGTTCAATTCCAGAGGCGAACGCATGGTGGCAAAGGCTGCGAGCGGCGCTGACAATGACGGCGAGTTGTTTCACCTGCGCAAGGCAAACCACCGGATCGTGTTTACTGGCATCACCGAACGCCCGGCCGTCTCGGTCAATCGAGGCTTCACAGCGCCTGTCGTCATCGACTTTTCGCAATCGAAGTTGGATCTGGCGCTGCTTGCTGCCTGTGACGATGATCCCTTCAACCGTTGGCAGGCCTGGCAGGAATTCGCGATGCGACAGCTCATTGCCGGTGCAAGGGCCCTCGCGCGCGGCAAGGCTCCGCAATATGATCCCAAGCTCGTGGAAGCGGCGGTCGCAATTGCCGGTGACGCATCGTTGGAGCCCGCATACAGTGCCATGGCAATCGGGCTGCCGGTCGAAGGTGAAATCGCGCAGGCAATCGGGCGAAACGTGGACCCCGATGCCATTCGGCGCGCGCGCTCTGCGCTGGGGGAGATGCTCGGCAAATCCTTGGAAGCGGTCCGCATCGCGCTAAAGGATGAACTCGCAACGCCAGCGCCTTATTCGCCACAGGCCAGGGACGCTGGCAAACGCAGCCTCAACAACCTGCTGCTCTCTTTCGGAGTCATGTCGGGAAGTTCTGCCGCAGAAGCCGACAGCATTGCGCAGTTTGAAACTGCCGACAACATGAATGACCGGTTTGCCGCACTGAGCCGGATCGTGCAATTACATGCATCGCGTGGCGCAGCAGCGAAGGCGCTCGAAGCCTTCGAAGCGCGCCACGGTGACAATCCGCTTGTCATGGACAAGTGGTTCTCTGTCCAGGCGATGGCACATGGCCCCAAGCCTGCTGCACGCATGAAGACACTGATGAAGCATCCTGCATTCTCGATCCGCAATCCGAACCGGGTACGCTCGCTGATCGGGATGTTTGCGACTGCCAATGCGACCGGGTTCAACGCTGCCAGCGGTGAGGGCTATGAGCTTGTTTGCGCGAAGATCGCCGAAATCGATACGATCAATCCGCAGGTCGCAGCCAGGCTGATGACGGCATTCCGGTCGTGGCGGATGCTGGAGCCGGGCCGGCGCAAGTTGGCTCAGGCGGCCATGAAGTCCCTTCAGTCAGGCAATGCGCTTTCACGCGACACGAAAGACATCCTCGACAGGATACTCGCCGACACTTGAAAACCGCCTGAAAGACAATGATCGAGAGGCAAAATGTGGAAATCGCATTTTGCCTCTTTTCATTTTTGTTAGCCCGGACTCTGGACAAGCTGATTCGATGCGATTCAAATGGAAGTGATTCGGTTATGCGGTATTGCCGGATCGGGGCAGGCGGCAAATCGAGGAGGCCAGGATGGCGCAGGCGCAAGCCAGGCGTGTGCGATCACGCACAGCGATTCTTGGCGGCCTTTTTGGCAGGGAGGCGAGGGCGTCCCGCGTTGGTGGATATGCGCGACTGCTGAGCCATCCCGCCTATGAAAACCTGCTCAGCTCCGAATCGGTCATGCGGCGTTTCGTGCCGTTCCTGATCGTCTTGTTCCTGGCGATTGTCGGCTTCGCCCGCTGGATGTCACTTTCGACACAGGCTGACCAGTTGCAGATATCGGCAGAAATCGAACTCAACTTCATCGCCGAAATGATCGCCGACAGGCTTGACGCCAGAAGTGCCAGCATCCCGGCTGACACGTTGAGTGAACAAGCCAATGCGATGGCAATCCAGAACATCCTTTCCGATGCCGTGCCTTCGCGGTTCCTGCGCAATGGCCGGGAAGCGATCGTGACCAATGTCGAGGGCCGGATTATCGCGACAGCGCCATATTTTGCCGCCCGCATCAACCTGCCCCTTGATCGCTTGGTCGACGACACGCTTTTGCTGACCACATTCGGACGCTCTGCCGAAACCCGTTCGGTGACACTTTCCGACGGAACCAGGGCGTTGGCGGTTCACCGGATTTTGCAAGCACCACTTGGCGGGGTGACACTGATACAGCCGCGATCCGAAATCTATGGCGCATGGCAAAAGACGGTTGCGCTCAATGTCAGCCTTTATGTAGGCACATCCAGCATATTGCTGGTGATCCTTTATGCCTATTTCGCTCAGGCCGCGCGGGCGCAGGAAGCTGATGAAATCACCAAGGTGATCCAGAACCGCTTCGACACCGCGTTGTCGCGCGGTCGCGCAGCGCTCTGGGACTGGGACCTGTCGCGCGGCAAATTCTACTGGTCGCGATCCATGTTCGGCCTGCTGGGGATGAACCCGCGTGACGAAATGCTGGGTTTCAGCGAGGTTACCGGGCTTGTCCATCCCGAAGACACCGACCTCTATGCGCTTGCCAACCAGGTACTGGTCGAAAAACGTCCGTTCATCGACCAGGCGTTCAGGATGCAGCATAGCGACGGGCATTGGGTCTGGTTGCGTGCCCGTGCTCAAGTCGTAGAGAACCTCAATGGCGAGCCGCACCTGATCGGCATTATCGTCGACATTTCCGAGGAACAGGCGGTCAAGCAACAAAACATGCAGCATGACATGAGGCTGCGTGATGCGATTGAAAACCTCTCCGAGGCTTTCGTGTTGTGGGACAGCGAAAAACGGCTGGTCATGAGCAATTCGAAATTCCAGCAACTGCATGGCTTGGCTCAGGAAAACGCCCGAGTCGGCATGACCTATGACGAGGTCATGGATGCAGCGCGCACACCGATGGTGCGCAACCAGCTGATCTCGCATCTTCCAGGCGAAGAAGGTGCCCGAAGCATGGAAGCGCAACTAGAGGACAACCGCTGGCTGCAGATCAATGAGCGTCGCACGAAAGATGGCGGGTTTGTATCGGTGGGTACCGACATCACCACCATCAAGAGCCATGAGCGGCGGCTGATTGACTCTGAGCGGCGGCTGATGGCGACGATCGAGGACCTGCGCACCTCGCAACAGAAGCTGGAAATCCAGGCGCAACAACTCTCCGACATGGCCGAAAAATATGCAGTCGAGAAAAACCGCGCGGAGGCGGCCAACCGGATCAAGTCCGAATTCCTGGCCAATATCAGTCACGAGCTGCGCACACCGCTCAATGCCGTGATCGGCTTTTCCGAAATCATGCATACCGGCATGTTCGGTGAACTCGGCTCGGCGAAGTACAAGGAATATTGTCGCGATATCAACCAGAGCGGCTCATTCCTGCTCGGCGTCATCAATGACATCCTCGACATGTCGAAGATCGAGGCCGGTCGTTTCAGTCTGGATTTCGAGACAGTAAGCCTCAATGAGATCCTCGACGAAACGCTGCGCATCATGGCGTTCCAGTCCGAAGACAGCAATATCGAGATCATCGATGAAGTGGCACCGGGCATCAAGCTTGAGGCGGACAGGCGCGCGACAAAACAGATCCTGATCAACCTGCTTTCCAATGCCGTCAAGTTTTCCAGGGAAGGCGGCAGGGTCTTCGTTCGCGCCCGCAAGGTTTCAGGCTGCGTCACGATCTCCATCGAGGACAAGGGCGTGGGCATCTCACGCACAGACCTGAAAAAGCTCGGCCGTCCGTTCGAACAGGTCCAGAACCAGTTTACCAAGAGCCACAAGGGATCGGGACTTGGACTGGCAATTTCACGATCGCTGACCGAGTTGCATGGCGGCGCGATGAAAATCCGTTCGCGAGAGGGTCAGGGCACCATCGTATCCCTGCGCCTGCCACTGCGCCATGACGGTAGCGCCACATGCGCACCTGAAAACCAGTTCAAGGCCGAACTGCTGCCAATATCCGACTGATCATAGGACTACAACTTCCCTGCCAGGACTGGAAGCCCCGGAACGCAAATGTTCCGGGGCATTTTTTTCACTGAGCAGGCTATTGGGCAGGCTGCGGGGTGGCAATATCGCCAGCGTCATCGCCTGCGTCGTTCCCGCCCCACCAACGACCGGGACCACGGCGGTGATGTCCACGCATCCCGCCCATGTCGCGGCGCAATTCGGCAAGCTCAAGCTTTCCGTCATCGTTGCGGTCAAGCAGGGCAAACAGCTTCCCTGCCCGGTTTTCGAGTTCGGAAAACGCAACCGAGCCGTTGTCATCAAGGTCAAGACGATAGACGACGTTGTCGGCAATCCGGCCTGACCAGCGTGCGGCACGCGGCATTTCAGGGTTGTTTTCAACAGCTGAAACCACTTCGGCCTTCGTAATCGACTTGTCACCATTGGCGTCTGCCTTGTCGAAACGGCTGGTCAATGCGGCCATCAGCTCATCAAGGGATATGGCCTTGTCGCCATTGGTGTCAGTCTTGTTGAACATTTCCATCGCCATGCGCGCCCGGTCACCATGGTGGCGAAAACCTTGTGCGGCGAAAGTAACACCTGCCGTGGCAACCACAGCAAGTCCGGCAATGATGTATTTTGTAGAGCGTTTCATCTCATGTTCCTTTGTTGCATCGTCACCCCCGATGCGGGATCCGGCCATTGCCACTATTTCCCTTCGCAGCAATTGTCGGGACGGGCGCACTCCGCTTCGTGCGAGGGTGCGCTAACCCAGAAGCCGGTTAAAGATCGACCGGACTGATTTCTGGGTATCTCTCAGATAGGCATCCACGGTCCTGATGTCAGGCAGGTCCAGCGCCTCGCACAGCATTCTCGACAACCCCGCCGGTGCGTCGGCAGGCTCAAAACCGTCCTCTATGCAAAGCCGCAAGATCTGTTGCACGGTGTTGTAGAGTTCGAGGCCGGATCGCAAACTTGCACGTTCATCATCGCCAAGCAGCGTTGATGGTGCGTCCGCCAGCATGTCATCAATCGCGACCAGGGGTGCAGTGTCCTCGCGCCTTCCCGATGCCAGTACCGACCACTGCGCCAAGAACTCGATGTCAATCAGTCCGCCCTTGACGGTCTTAACCTCGAACGGGTTCGGCGAGGCCTTTTCCTTGTCGATGAGGTTGCGCATCTCACGGACATCCTTGTCGAGAACAGCCCTGTCCATCGGTTTTGCAAGAAGGTCGGAAACCTGCCGCTCGACGTATTCACAGAATTGCGGATCACCGGCAACCGCCCTCGCGCGGGTAAGCGCCAGACGCTCCCATGTCCAGGCTTCGTCGCGCTGGTAACGCAGGAAAGCATTTACCTCGGTTGCCAGCGGCCCGGCATTGCCGGACGGGCGCAGCCGGAAGTCCAGTTCATACAAGACCCCTTGCGCTGTCGGCGCGCTCATGGCTGCGATCAGCCGTTGGGTCAGGCGCATGAAATATTGCGAGGCGGCGAGCGGTTTATCGCCAGAGGAATATTCGGCATCCGGGTCATGCTCATACAACAGGATCAGATCGAGATCGGAACCGGCGGTCAGTTCACGGCTTCCGAGCCGTCCCATGCCAAGAACGCAAAGCCGTGCGCCCGAAACCGTGCCATGCCTGACGGCGAATTCGGTGCTGACGGTTTCGACCATGGCCTGGATCAGAACTTCGGCAAGATTGGCAAAGGCTCGAGCAGCCTGGGCGGCGGACAATTGTCCGGTGATCAGCCGGGAACCGATGAGGAATTTCTGTTCGGCTGCGAAGATGCGGGCGGCATCCAGCCGGCTTTCATGGTCGGGAGCACGCGAAAGGCTGGAAGCAAGCCGCTCCCGGAGTGTGGCGCGGTCAGGGGCGGTTCCTGCAAAGGCCGGTTCGATCAAACCGTCAAAGACATGCGGCCGGCGGGTGATGATATCCGCAAGCCGCGGAGCCGATCCCAGCATCAGCAGCATCAGTTGCAGCAGGCCGGGATTGGATTTCATGATCGAAAAGAACTGGATGCCTGCTGGCAGGCCACCCAGAAAGCGGTCAAAGGAAATCAGCGTCGCATCGGGCTCGTCGCTGGCGGCAATTGCCTCAAGCAGGCCGGGCGTCAGCTCGGTCAACAGCTCGCGCGCCTGCGCGGTACGGACTGCGGCGAAGCGGCCATAGTGCCAGCCGCGCACGATCTTGATGACCTCGGAAGGCTTTGCGAATCCCATGACCGACAGCGTTTCGACAGTCGCGGGATCGTCATCGTCACCGGTGAAGACAAGGTTGCCGCCTGGAACCGTCAGTTCGGGCGAAGCTTCGAACAAACCGGCATAATGCTTCTCCACGGTTCGCAGATACCCGGTGAGGCGCTGCGAAAACCTGTCAGCATCATGCTCGCCCATCATCAACGCAATATGGGTCAAGCCCTTTCTGTCCTCAGGCAGTGTGTGGCTCTGCTCATCGGCAATCATCTGGATACGATGCTCGACGCTGCGCAGATACCAATAGGCCTCGCCTAGTTCGTCGCGTGCCTTCTCGTCAATCCAGCCCTCGCGGCACAGTGCCGAAAGCGCATCAAGTGTGCGGATTTCCCGCAATGCTGGCAGTCTGCCACCTGCAATCAGCTGTTGGGTCTGGGCGAAGAATTCGATTTCGCGGATGCCACCCCGGCCAAGCTTGATGTTGTGGCCAGCGACCTTGATTTCGCCATGGCCGCGATGCGCATGTATCTGACGCTTGATGGAGTGCACGTCGGAAATCGCTGCGTAGTCAAGGTATTTGCGCCAGATGAAGGGGGCGAGTTCGCCCAGAACTGATTTGCCTGCTTCGATGTCACCTGCAACCGGGTGCGCCTTGATCATGGCGGCGCGTTCCCAGTTCTGACCATAGGCCTCGTAGTAATGCAGTGCAGTCTCGACGGGAATCACAAGAGGTGTGGAACCCGGATCGGGGCGCAGCCGCAGATCGGTGCGGAATACATACCCATCACCAGTGCGCTCCTGCATGATGCGAATCAGCGACTTGGCCAGACGCACGAACAGCGAAACAGGATCATCGGTGTTCCACTGCATCTGCCGTTTTTCGAAAAACAGGATCAGATCGATATCGGATGAGTAATTCAGCTCCCCGGCACCGAACTTGCCCATGGCAAGAACGATAAGGCCGCTGCCGCGAGCCGGATCAGCGGGATCTTCCAGGACCAGTTTTCCTGAATTGTGCAGGCTGAAAAGCAGGTGATTCACAGCGGCTGAGAGTGCTGCCTTTGCGAAGTCGGTCAGTGAGCGCGTGACGATTTCAGCACTCCACCAACCGCCCAGATCAGCAAGTCCGCACAGCAATGCGGCCTTGCGCTTGGCAATGCGCAGTCGCGCCATGATCTCGCTGTCGCTGGAAGCGTCACGCCAGGAACCGGCAGTCTCCTCGACCAATGCCGTGAAATTCTCCCCGAATGGTCTGGCAAGTATTTCACACAACAGTTTGGGACGAATGAGTGCGCAGTCGCGAAGGAATGAGGAATGTGTGAACACGGCGCCCAGGAATTCGCGGATATCGGGCCGCCCTGCGATGATTTCCCGCCATTCGTCGAGCTCGTCCTGTTTCAGGCGGCTGTCAAGTTCACCCTGCCACTTGCGTGCTTCAGCCGCGCTGGCCGGGGCGAGGCTCAACGGTGGTGTTTGAATTGCAATAGTACCAATCATCTGTTTCCTCCCTCGGATGGCAGGAGGATGCAAGCGGCAAGACCGGGCTTGGCGTCACTAAGTTCCAGACTTCCCTCATGCAGGACCGCAACTGCCCGGACAAGGCTCAAACCCAATCCATTGCCGGGAAGCGTGCGGCTTTTTTCCAGTCTTGTGAAGCGCTCGGTGACTTTTTCGCGATCAGGTTCGGCAATTCCAGGGCCATTGTCGCCAATGCAGATGCGGATATTCCTGCCTTCCGTCTTTGCGGCTATGGAAAGCAAGGGTTTGCGAGCCGGGTCACGACCGTATTTCATGGCGTTTTCGACAAGATTGGAAAGTGCCTGGGCAAGCAGTTCGCGGCTGCCGGTGACGCGCAGTCCCTCGGCAATTTCCACCCTGGTTGCGAAACCTTCATCCTCGGCGACCGGCACATACAGCTCCGCCACATCCTTGATGATTGCAGTCAGGTCGAGACTGGAAAGCCCGGTCACGGCAGAGCCAGATTCGACGCGTGAGATCATCAGCAGGGCATTGAATGTCTTGATGATCTGGTCAGTGTCGGCAATCACCTCGCCCAGGGCTGCCCGCATTTCGTCAGTGCTCCTTGCTTCCGAAAGGGCTGTGTCGGCCTTGTTGCGCAGTCGTGTCAATGGCGTTTTCAGGTCATGCGCGATGTTGTCTGAAACCTGTTTCAGCCCGTCGTCAAGCAGGTGAATCCGGTCAAGCATGCCGTTGAGGCGCGCGGACAGGCGGTCAAATTCATCTCCGGCACCTGAAAGCGGAAGCCGCTCACGGTGATCCCCGGCGAGAATTCGCGCGGTCGACTTTGACACAAGATCAAGCCGCTTGAGCGCGCGCCTGCCCACGACAAACCAGGTGAGAACCCCAAGGGCCAGCATGGCAGCGAGCGCCAGGAACAAGGCCCTGCCGACAATCGCGCGAAACCGCTCGGGGTCGCCGAGGTCACGGCCAACCAGCATCCGCATGCCGTTTGGCAGTTCAACTACCCTGGCCATGGCCGTCCATGTGCGGGCGCCATTGTCCTGGTGCCGGGTATAGGCGAAGGGGTGGTTAGTCCAGCCTTCGTGGTTGATCACACCGCTCTCGATATCGAGAATGTTGGCGGCGACGATGTTTCCGGTGGGATCGGAGACGATGTAGATGTTGGCTCCGGGTGCAGATGCGTTTCGCTCCAGCACCCGCATCAATCCGTTGATCCCGCCGCGCTCATAGACCGTGGACAGGTCGGCGACTTCAGTGTTTATCGAATCCTGTATCTGGCGGCGGATGATGCCGACGGTGCTGCCGGTCAGGTACATTACGATGATCACGGCAACCAGGCCGAAGATCAGCGAATAGGCGATCGAAAGCCGGACCGCGGTAATGGCGAGAATGGTGCGAAGCCGCTGCATGCAAGACCGGCACTAGCTGTCTTGGGCGGGGCGAAGGATATATCCCGCGCCACGCACGGTCTGCAGCATCTGGTGGCCGAAATCCTTGTCAATCTTGCCTCGCAGCCGCGAGACATGCACATCAATGACATTGGTCTGGGGATCGAAATGATAGTCCCAGACTTCCTCCAGCAGCATCGTGCGGGTTACGACCTTGCCGGCGTTTCGCATCAGATATTCGAGCAGGCGGTATTCGCGGGGCTGAAGCGGGATCGCCTTGCCGTCACGCTTGACGGTATGTGACAGCCGGTCCAGTTCCAGATCACCCACGACGATGCGGGTTTCGGCATCTTCGGGCCTGCGGCGGCGCGCCAGAACCTCGATGCGGGCGAGGAGCTCACTGATGGCATAGGGCTTCGAAAGATAGTCATCGCCACCCGACCGCAACCCCTCGACCCTGTCGTCGACCTGACCCAATGCCGACAGGATGAGTGCCGGTGTATCATTGCCGTCAGCCCGCAGGCGCTTCAGCATTTCCAGACCGTCGAGACGCGGCATCATGCGGTCAACGATCATCACATCAAACCGGGCGGTCGATGCCTGGTGAAGGCCTTCCTCGCCATTGCCGGCAAGTTCGCTGACGTGGCCAGCCTCCTTCAGCGCCTTTGAAAGCCATGTGGCAGCCTCACGGTCATCTTCTATGATCAGAATTCTCATGTTCAACGGAATATCCCGTTTTGGTGCCGGATGGAACGGGTAAGTGGTGACGGGCCGGATGGGAAAAGGCCCGTCACCTTCTGCGAGTCACGCCGGGGGCGACCAACTTGCTTTAGCGTGACTGCATTTGCTGCGCTCAGCCGCGTTTCAGCGGCAGGGCAACGAACAGCGAATCCTCACCGCGCCGGACCTGGAAAAGTGCAGCCTTGCGGCCAAGATCGTCAGCTTCCTTCACGACTTTGGAAACTGCCGCCGGATCGCTCACCTCTTCGCCGTTCACGGAGGAGATGATATCGCCTGCCTTGAAGCCCTTGCGATCTGCCGGGCTGTCAGCAGCAACTTCCGCGACCACGACGCCATTGCCGTCAGGATTGGTTTCAAGCGCAAGGCCGAGCGTTGTCAGGCGCTCCGTATCACCACTGTCGGCGCGGGCGGAAGCCAGTTGCGTGCCACCTTCAAGCTTGCCGAGGGTGACCTGGACATCCTCTGCCTTGCCGTTTCTCCACAGGCTGACAGTGACCTTTTCCTCCGGCGCGAAATTGCCGATCTTGCGGGCCAGTTCACGCGGGTTCTTGACGCTGTCACCATTAACAGCCGTGATCACATCGCCGGGGCGGATTCCCGCCTTGTCGGCCGGGCTGTCGGATTGCGGATTGGTGACGATCGCACCATGGGCATCATCGAGACCGACGGATTCGGCAATGTCGCGTGTTACCGGCTGGATCATGACGCCGAGCCAGCCGCGAACGACCTGGCCGTTGTCGATCAGTTCCTTCACAACCTGGCTGGCAGTTGCTGCCGGAATGGCAAAGGCGATACCGACATTGCCACCCGATGGCGAGAATATGGCAGTATTGATGCCGATGACCTCACCCTTGAGATTGAAGGCCGGGCCACCGGAATTGCCCTTGTTGACGGCGGCATCAATCTGGATGAAATCGTCGTAACGGCGTGAGCCGATTTCGCGGTTTGCCGCCGAAACGATACCAGCAGTCACGGTGCCGCCAAGGCCGAATGGATTGCCAACGGCAACTACCCATTCGCCAATGCGTACCTTGCCTTCATCGAATTTCACATAGGTGAACTTGCGATCGTCCTTGACCTTGAGCACGGCGAGGTCAGTACGGGCGTCTGCGCCGACAAGTGTCGCTTCAAGTTCCGTTGCATCATTGAGAACGACGGTGAATTTCGATCCATTCTCGACGACATGGTGATTGGTAACGATGTAGCCGTCGTCGGAAACAAGGAAGCCCGAACCCTGTGACATGCCGAAGCGGCGCGGCCCACGTTCGCGGAAGCCGTCGCGCGGCATGCCATCGCGATTACCATAGCGCTCATTGTCATCGCCGTTTCGGCCCTGCCTGCGCTCATCGCGTTGTCCCCTTCCCGGCCTATCCGAATCCGGACCGTGCCGGAAGAAGGGCTGGTCGCGGAAAAATGGCGGCAGGCGGAAATTGTATTCATCATCCTCGCCGGAAAAGCGGCGATCGAACCTGCCGTTCCTGTTGCTTGCCGGCTGCATTTCCGATTCAACGCGAACCGATACCACTGCGGGCGACACTGCTTCCACCACATCGGCAAAACCCGGGACTTCCGGTGCATTTACAGATACGGCTTCGGCATTTGCCTGAAGGACGGAGACCGGGAAACCAGCAACAGCAGCTGGAGAAAGCAGCATCGTCGTCGCGAGTAGAGCTGCAGCAAAGCGGCGGGCAGTCCTGGATTTGTGTCGGATCATGTCATTCCCTTTTCATATTCCGTGGACTTGTCCGCCAAGACAGCGGACGAGCGGGTAACCCCTTGAAAACGGAATATGGGGAGTTCCGGATTACATCAGTCTTTCCGGCAAATTAAACTTTGGTAATACTGGCGCCTGGTGGTTGTCCCTCGCGTCAGTCTTTGCGGTCAAGGAGCGCTGCAATGCGCGCTTCCTCGTCCCTGGAAAGGACTGCAACCTTCTTGCCTGACGGGCGGCTCCCTTGCCAAAAGATGAAAGCCAGACCGGCAAGAACCAGCAGGGCGACCGGTGTTCCCCACAGCACGACATTACGCATTGAAAGGCGGGGCTTCAGCAGCACGAATTCGCCGTAGCGTGAGACCAAATAGTCAAGGACCTCCTCATTGCTGTCACCAGCGACAAGGCGCTCACGAACCAGCACGCGCAAATCGCGAGCGAGCGATGCGTCCGAATCGTCAATGGACTGGTTCTGGCAAACCATGCAACGCAGTTCCGCGGACAAGGTCCGGGCTCGCGCCTCAAGTGCCGGATCAGGCAACACCTCGTCAGGCTGAACCGCAAATGCCGGTGAAGCCACCAGCAGGAAAACAAGGATGGTGACAAGTCTACGCATTGGCAGGTGCCGTTGTGATCTTGCTGCGGGAGGGTTTGGGTGCACCAACACGCAGACGACGGTCAGACAGCGAGACCACGCCGCCGAATACCATAATCAGCGCGCCAAGCCAGATCAGTGTCACCAGCGGCTTCCACCAGATGCGGGCCGTCACAGACCCGTCCTTCTCGACTTCGCCGAGCGACACATAGAGCTGCGAGAACCAATAGGTCTCGATTGCCGCTTCCGTCGTCGGCATGCGTCGCGTGGTGTAGACGCGTTTGGTTGGTTGCAAGCGATGTTCGCGGACATTGTTCCCGGTCACGATAAAGCTGACCACGTCCTCGACATAGTTCGATCCCTTGTTGGGTGTGACACCTTCGAAGACAAGGTTGTAGCCGGCAATCTGAAGACCGTCTCCGGGCCGGACCTGCCGGATGACTTCCTGCTGGAAGGTCGAGACGGAAACGATCCCGAGCAAGGTGAGGCCCAGACCCAAATGTCCGGCTGCAGTTCCCCAGACCGAGCGTGGCATTCCCGAAAGCCGGGCCAGCGCCACCGATGGCGAAACTCCTGGCAGGCCGGAGCGGGTCCAGATTTCCGCCAGGGCCCCCAGGATTACCCAGGCGGCAAGCCCGAAACCGAGCGAAGCCAAAATGGGACCGCCATCGTTGTAGGCAAGCACGATGATCGAAACGAGCAAAGCCGTTCCGGCAACGAAATAGAGCCGTTGCAACACGCCCATCAGGTCACCGCGCTTCCAGCTCAGCAAGGGTCCGAGCGGAATGGCGATCAGGAGCGGAATCATGAGCGGGCCGAAGGTCAGGTTGAAGAACGGCGCGCCGACGGAAATCTTCGAACCGTCCCAGGCTTCCAGCACCAACGGCCAGAGTGTGCCGACAAGAACCGTCGCGGCGGCTGTCGTCAGGAAGAGGTTGTTGAACACCAGCGCGCCTTCGCGTGAAACCGGAGCGAACAGGTTTCCGGACTTCAGGCCAGGTGCGCGCAAGGCAAACAGGAACAGGGAGCCACCGATGAACAAAGTGAGGATTGCGAGAATGAATATTCCGCGAGCAGGATCGGTGGCGAATGCATGAACCGAAGTCAGCACACCCGAACGCACCAGGAAGGTCCCCAGCAGTGACATGGAAAAGGTGATGAGCGCCAGCAGGATTGTCCAGATCTTCAGCGCATCGCGCTTTTCCATGACCAGTGCAGAATGCAGCAATGCCGTGCCGGACAGCCAGGGAATGAAGGAGGCATTTTCCACCGGATCCCAAAACCACCAGCCGCCCCAGCCCAGTTCATAATAAGCCCAATACGACCCCATTGCGATACCGGCTGTCAGGAAAACCCAGGCAACCAGCGCCCAGGGGCGGACCCAGCGGGCCCAGGCCGCATCAATGCGTCCGCTCAGCATCGCAGCAACTGCGAAGGAGAATGTGACGGAGAAACCTACATAGCCCAGATAGAGCATTGGCGGATGGATGGCGAGGCCAACATCCTGCAGGATCGGGTTAAGGTCTCGCCCTTCGAAAGGAACTTCCTGCAGGCGCAGGAACGGGTTTGACGTCAGCAGGATGAACAGCAGGAACGCCGTCAGCACCCAGGCCTGGACGCCCAGCACATTGGCCTTCAATTGTGGTGGCAGGTTGCGCCCGAACACCGAAACCAGCGCAGCAAAAAAGCCCAGGATAAGGACCCACAGCAACATCGAGCCCTCATGATTGCCCCATACCCCTGTGTATTTGTACAATAGCGGCTTCAGAGTGTGGGAATTCTCATAGACATTGGCGACGGAAAAATCTGACGTCACATAGGCATGGGTCAGGCTGGCAAATGACACCACCAGCATGAAGAAGATGGCAAGCGAGGTATGATTGACTGTCGCCATCAGGCGTACATCGCCACGGCGCGCGCCATAAACTGGAATAATTGACTGGACCAGCGACAATGCCAGCGCCAAAACTAGTGCAAAATGGCCGAGTTCGACAGTCATGCGATTTCGCCCCCGTTCATTTCCTGACCGTGTCTGCGCCTTCTTGCCAGACGCCCTTTTCCTTCAGCGCGTCCGCAACTTCCTTGGGCATGTAGTTCTCGTCATGCTTGGCCAGGACCGTGTCCGCGACGAAACTGCCGCCCGGCCCTACGACGCCTTCCGCGACAACGCCCTGCCCCTCACGAAAAAGGTCGGGAAGGATGCCGGAATAGCTGACCGGGATTTCCTTGTCGGTGTCGGTAACGACAAAGGTGATGTTCTCGCCATCCTTTACGATGCTTTGTTCCTTCACTAGACCGCCAAGGCGTATGCGCTGTCCGGCAGAAGCCTTGCCGTCCACCAGAATGTCGCTTGGCGTGTAAAAAAATACAATCTCATCGCGCAGCGCGGTCATGACCAGCAATACCGCAGCCATCAGCACAGCACCGATTCCACCAATAAACAGAAGGCGTTTTTGCTTGCGTGTCATTGCGGGTTCCCTGTTACACCAGCGGATGCAGTCATGGCATCAAGTTCGGCGACAAATGCGGCATCATTCGGGAAAGCGGCTTTCGCATCGCCAATTGACGCGGCGAGATTTTCCGCGTCTCCAAGTACTGCCCAGGCGCGGATGAGCCTTCGCCATCCGTCCTTGTCGGACGGATCTGCCTTCAGCTTTTCGGCGAGGTTGGCGACCATGCCGCGGATCATTTCCTGACGGCCTTCAGGTGTCATTTTTGCTGCCGCTTCAATATCCTCGCGACCGGGACCAGGACTGTTTTCAGCAGTTTGCCCGGCATTTGGCAAAGCCGTCCCGGTCAGTTGGGCCATGACCTGGCTGAGTTGCGCCCTGGCAACGGGCAGCCACGGCGCGTCAGCGGGAGCCTCAGCTATCAGTGACCGCCACGCTGCGGCTGCACCGTCAAGCTTGCCTTCCTGACCCAAGGCTATCGCCAGGAAGAAACGTGCCTTGGGGTCACTCGGGCGCAGCTTGACTGCCTCTTCAAACCAGTGGCGGGCATCCTCGGTAACTATCCCCTGCTCGGCAACCACCATTGCTTCACCCAGTGACGTTTTGAGGTCCACGTCCTCCGGCTTCAGGCGAACTGCGTTGCGATAAGCAATCACTGCGTCTTCGACACGGCCAAGACGCATATATACCGGTGCGACAACCGACCAGCCCTTTTCATCGTCCGGGTTCTTTGCGAGTTGGGCTTCTGCACGACCCAGCAATTGCTCGATTGACTGGCCGGTCGGATCCTGTTTGAGGCGCGAGGCGATGGCCATGTCCGGCATTCCGGGATTGCCGTTCTGCAGGTAGAAAACAACAGAGGCAACCGGAACGAACAAGGCGGCCGCGCCGATCAATACCCACCTCTGCCTGCTGCCCAGCGCATTGCGGGTTTCATGCGCATTGGAAAGCGCAAGCAATTTGCGGCCTTCTTCAGCCTTTGCGGCGTCTGCCTCCTCCGCGACTATCCTGCCAAGGTCGAGATCCTTGTCGATCTCGTCCATCCGGGCCTTGTAAAGCTCACGGTCATAGGAAAAAAGCGATCCGCTTTCCCCATTCTTGCGAAGAAGTGGAAATGCCAGGCTGGCAAGGGCTATTGCCACTAGTGCTGTTGCAGCGATCCAGAAAATCATGGCGCATACATACTACCGATTGCGCTGGAAACAATGCCTTGTCGGGTTTGTGAACGGTTCAGGGCCAATTGGTCGCAATCTGCATGGCAATTTCAAGCCAGCATGGGAATCAAATCAGGAAAGCGGATGCCAGACCCCTTCCGGGTCACGGCATGCTGTTGCCGCTACTGATCGTGATTGCCCGTTCTGGGTAATGGTGTGGACATAACGACGGCAATTGGAAGAGCCAACCTGATAGGGTTGTTGCGGGATGACCGAGCCATAAACGGTTTCGGAAGCCTTCCACGGGACTTCTGCCCCCGCGCGACCGCCTTCCAGCGCCTTGTATTCGGCGTCGGCCGCCAGCCTTTTGGCCTTTGGGTCGAGGCTGCTACCAAAATCGCTTGCAAGGACGCCTGTTGAAAGGGCACTGACTGCCATGCCCGGCTTGCTGCCGGTTGTCTGACAGGCTGCAAGGATCAGCATGAGACCACCGGCCATCGCCAGTCGCGTAAACTTGATTGCCCTCAATGCAGCCTCCCCATCCATTTGCCGCTATCAAAGCTAGAATTCGTGAACCTTCCGATAACGGATGCTTTTTCCTGCCTGAACCACAACAGTGGCCGGAATTTGATCAAATGCCTCAACGACCGGGCAGTTCGAGTTCGGCACCCAGACCACCAAGGTCCGAGCGACCCAGCGAAATCCTGCCACCATATTCACTTGCAATGTCGCGTACGATGGCAAGGCCGAGACCCGATCCCGGGGTAGATTCATCAATTCTTGTCCCGCGCTTCATGGCCAGTTCGCACTGTTGCGGCGTCATGCCAGGCCCGTCATCCTCGATGCGCAGGACCAGCCGTTGCTTGTCGTTTTCCTTGCGACCAGCTGCTTTCACGATGATCCGCTCATCGGCGAATCGGGCAGCGTTTTCAAGCAGGTTACCGACAATCTCTTCAAAATCCTGTTGCTCGCCTGCAAAAATCAATTTGGTGTCATCAGCAAGCTCGAGCCCGATCGTGACATGTGAATTCAATTTGCCGATTACCCGCACCAACCGCTCCAGAACGGGTGTCACTTCCGTCCGCGATGTCACTGTCGCATGCCTCGCCGCGATCCGGGCGCGGTCGAGATAGTTCTGCACCTGCTGTTGCATCATCGAAGTCTGCTCCTGCATGATCCGGGCAAGTTGCGGCGGCGCTGCACCGGCTTCATTTTTCAGCACGGCAAGCGGGGTCTTGAGGGAATGGGCGAGGTTGCCAACCTGGGTTCTGGCGCGTTCGACGACACTTCTGTTTGATTCAATCAACGCATTGGTCTCGTCAATAAGCGGCTGGATTTCACGGGGGAAATTTCCGTCGAGCCGCTCTGCCCTGCCCTCGCGAATATCGGCCAGCAGTGTTGTCGCAGCCGTAATTGGCTTCAACCCGATCCTAACGATCCAGTAAGTCGCGGCAACGAAACCGAGGCCGAACAGGCCTAGCAATGCTACCAGTGTCCGGCGGAAACTGGCTATCTCCTCCGCCAGTTCCGCCTTGTTGCCGGTAACCTTGAAGGAATAGAGCTGTTGCCCATCGCCCAGATAGGTCTGGCCTTCGACGGCGGAGATGGACTGGCCGCGATCATCGACATAGGAAAACAGCCGCAGGTAATTGCTGTCGAGGGCGATTCCTTGCGGCGCTGTGATACTACCACCAGCGAGTGACGCGGACGCGATGCGGTTGAGCGGCTTCTGGACCGAACTTACCGTCCAGTACCAGCCCGAGCCGAATGTAAGATAGCGTGAATCGCGCAAATCCGGCTGTCCGGAAAGGGTGCCATCGCCCCCCGGTTCAACCGTTCCCATCAAAATGTAGAGATTGGCCGTCAACAGGTCGGAGAAACGGCGCTCGGCATTGCGGCGGTAAGCCTCGGTCAACACGAAGGCAATCAAAGCGACGGCAACCAGTGCCCACAGTGAATTGAGCAGGAAAAGCCGACGGGAAAGCGTTCCGGCTTTCATTGATGATCATTCCGAGCCGGTGGGGCCAGGCGCTTGCAGCCGGTAACCAAGTCCGCGCACGGTCTCGATGCAATCAATGCCGAGCTTCTTGCGCAACCGGCCGACAAATACCTCGATAGTATTGGAGTCGCGATCAAAATCCTGATCGTAGAGATGCTCGGTCAGTTCGGTGCGAGACAACACCTTGTCCTGATGGTGCATCAGATAGGAAAGCAGGCGAAACTCGTGCGAAGTCAGTTTCACCGGATTGCCGTCCACCGTAACCTTGGAAATCCGGGTGTCCAGCGCAATGGGGCCGCATTCGATCAGTGAGGCGGCATGGCCAGCAGCACGGCGGATAAGACCCCTTACACGCGCCAGCACCTCTTCGACATGGAAGGGCTTCGTCACGTAATCATCAGCGCCGGCGTCAATACCGGATACCTTGTCGGACCAGCGGTCTCGCGCTGTCAGCATCAGGACCGGCATGTTGCGCCCGGCTCGGCGCCAGTTTTCCAGAACCGTGATTCCGTCCATTTCCGGCAGGCCAATGTCCAGTATGATGGCATCATAGGGCTCGGTATCGCCGAGGAAGTGTCCCTCCTCCCCATCGAGCGCCTTGTCGACCGCATAACCGGCATCGACAAAAGCCTCGACCAGTTGGCGGTTCAGATCCTTGTCGTCCTCGACCACGAGAATGCGCATGTTGTCCCCTTGGTCTCAGCCAGACACTGTCACGGATTCGACGCGCGGCGGGCCGCCATTCTTGTCCGGAATGCGGATCTTGACGACGCACTGGTCGCCATCGGCCTTGACCGAAAGAACTTCGCCACCCATGGAACTGGCGGCATTGGCTGCTGCCTGCGCACAATCGGCGGCATGTGCGGGATATGCAAATGCCATGAGGACAAATAGCAGGAATGGAGCGACGGTGTTTTTCATTCGCCCTTGTTAGCAAATTCCTGCTGAACTGAAAATGAACGAGCAGGGAGAAAATTGCCCTCTCTCCCTCACCGTCGGCAAAACGCATCCCATACGCCGTTGTGTTCGCTGATCTGCTGCAGGGTTTGCGGCGTGTCCCGGCTTGACCATGTGATCGGTCGAAAGGCAGCGCAGACCCAGTCCGCGCTGTCAGTCTTCGTTCCGGCGGTAGGGCGCGTCGCGCATGCTGCCATCGTTGCCGCCAGCGTCGCCAGAGCCATAGCCGTTGCGCAAGCCTTCACGGATGCGGATCGCCTTCTGCATGCGGTCATAGGATTGCGCCTTCTGGCGGATTTCGGTTTCCGTTTCATTGGCATTGCTGCGGGCATGCGCCGAGATGAGGTTGAGGACCTGCCGCAGCGCAGCCAGCGCTGCGGCAAGGATTGCCAGCCAGTTCACTGAAAATCACCCCTAACTTGCCCAGCACTGTTCACGAGATGATGTCGGTTGCTGTCAAACGGCCATAGATGGCGACAAGCGCACCGGCAGCACCGATCAGTTGCACCAGCGCATCGGCAATCTCCGATTGGGCAGTTGGATCGAGCGAAATGCCGAGCGTGGCGGTAAAGGCTGCTGCCACAGAAATCAGCGAGCCCCAGATGGTTTTCGACATGAACCAGGGTTTTTCATCAACCATTGCATATTCCTTTCGTGGTGCTGGTGGGAACGGGGTCAAAAGCTTGCAGTCAGTTGGCGGGCGGTCCCTGCCAGCCCGCTGCCTGAAAACTGGCGCACGGCGATTTCCAATTGAGACGGCAGCAGGCCGAAATCGGTCTGCTGTTCGCTCGACGTATAGAATGCAGCCTCGGTAATGACGTTGATGCTGCGTACCAAATCGCCATTGCTGCGGAGGATTTCGACGGTGTAGTTCGTATCCGTCTCGCCCAGCGGCACGATTGCATTATCCCATGTGTCCGCGTCGATGCGACTGCGCCGGACCCATTTGATCGCGACATCGCCATTGGCCTGTCGCTCGGCCCGGACATGAACCGGGCTCAGCGGGCGCAGATTGACCGGCGCGTGCGTGTGACTTTTGCCAACATGGCTGTCGGCCGATACCGGGTCGCCCGCGGGGCCCGCACGCCAGTTGAGGTGCAGACCTGTTTCCAGCGTTGCCATTGGCACGGTAGTCACCGCCTCGTTGAGAAGCACAAATGCGGCTCCCACCAAGTGCCCGCCCAGCATGGCGGCGTCGGTTCCAAGCTGCGCGCGCAGCAATTTTGACAACACCCAGCTTTCATCCGGCTGCAAATCGGCGGTGGTGAATTGCAGGATTTCCCATTCTCCGAACTGGTTGCGAATGGCTGCGGCATTGGCACCGTTGAACAACTGTGATTGCGGAACTGATGCCAGTTCACCGCCGAGCAGGCGCAAGGTTATTGCATTGCTGTTGTCGAAGCGCCCTTCAGGGCCTGCCGCAAGCGGCGCCAGCAAGGTCCCGGTCACCGCATTCCTGGTCAGTGAGGCACGCAAGGTGAAGCCCGAAGAGCCGGGTGAGGCGTGAACCGCATATTGCCGGGCAAAGGGTTCGGCTGCGAGCGCTACATGTACGTGCGGTGTGGTATCTTCCGGTGACAGCGGCAAGTTCATGACGTGGAAGACCGGCTGCCCGAATGCTGGAACTGTTGCCTGGCGCAAGTTAATGTCACTGGCAAATGAAGCACTTTCGTCATACCGGGCAATCCGGCGCAAATGCAATTGCCGCCAGGCACCGTCCTCGATGGCGTCGACCTGCCATATGCCCTCGATCCTGCTGGTAAAGAAAACCTGGTCTGCCACTGCCAGACTCAGGTAACTCCAGGGCAGACCGATGGTCAGGGTCTCGCGGCCAATCCAGGCGTCACGCAATCTTGCATCAAGCACGCCGGTCGCCACGGATGGTGGCATCACCACGGGCACATCCATCGAATGAATGCGCTCCGCGCCACCCACCAGACGCCGCGAGCGGCTCAGATCGGGCTCATACGCATTGAAGACTGAAGCATGAGAGAGTTCGACCTCCCTTGCCAGCTCTCCTTCCGACTGACGTTCGCGCAGGATTACCGGTTCGCCATCCTCGCCTACCAGGTCGTCAGGATCGATGGCCACCGCGTCGCCATGCGCCTTGCTGCGCAGCTTCATCCCCTCGCCGTCTTCGGCATGGGAGAGGTTGAAAAGGCCCATCAGTGGATCAAGGGCAGATCTCGCGGGCACCAGACCGGGCGAAGCATAGCCATCCACGAAACCGTCGCATTCAATGGTTTCGAATTCACCGCCATTGTCGGCCGCTATTGCCTGCGCAAGTTCGCCAACGGGGCAACCGCCGAGCCGGCCGTTCAACCAATGCCCGGTTTGCCAGTTGGTGCCATCCGACCACAATTGCGTTGCGGATGGAAAGGCTGGAAACGGGCGGGCGTCCCAGGCCCATGCAAACATGTTTGACGGCTCCAGCATCGCAGCTCCATATATCGGGGAGACCGGATTGCGACCCGACGGCAAGTCACTTTCCGCGTTGTCCCACCAGCGCAATTGCTCGAGGATTGCCAGATATTGAACAAGGTCGTTGCGCCCGCCGGTCGAAAACGTCGGCAGGCCAGCCGAACCCGACTTTTCATCCGGAAACACGTTGGGCTCATTTGCGCCCATGGCAATTGCGGGACAGCCGAATTCGGTGAACCAGACCGGCTTTGATTGCGGCACCCAGGCAGTCGGCCGGGACTGGCGAACGCCGTTTATGCGCTCGTGATGCGGGTTTTCCCACCACGAAAGGATGTCCTTGTAGCGCCAGACCCACGGCTCACCAAAGCCGTCGGTAATCGGGCTGCGAATGCCTTGCCTGCGCTCAGCGTCACTTGCGTAATACCAGTCATAGCCCTCCCCGCCTGCAATTCCGGAACGCAGATATTCGGCAGTCGTCTGGGAAAAAACGTCCGGGGCACCGGGATCGCCATCGACGCGCCAATCGGTCAGCGGCATGTAGTTGTCTATACCGACTGCATCGATCGCTGGATGCGCCCAGAGCGGGTCGAGGTGAAACAGCAGGTCATTGCTGCCGTCGCCGGGATGATGCCCGAAATACTCGCTCCAGTCGGCGGCATAAGTGAGTTTCGTTGCCGGTCCGCAGATCTGGCGCACATCTGTCGCGAGGCTCATCAATTGGGAAACGAAAGGAAAGTTGCCGTTTTCGTCGCGCAGAGTGGTAAGGCCGCGCAGCTCGGAACCAATGAGGAATCCGTCGACGCCGCCAGCCGCAGTGCACAATTTTGCATAGTGTAGCACCATGCGGCGGTAGCCCTGGTCAGCCCCGCCGGTCCAAGTCACATTGTCGCCCACAACCGAGAAATTGCCTGCCTGCGCGGAACCGCAAAAGGCAGCAACCTGGCTCGTCGCCAACAACGTACCGTCCGCGCTTGACGGCTGGCCCGATGCTGGTGTGGCTGTAATCTCACCGCGCCAGGGATATGCCGGCTGCGATGATCCGCCATAGGGGCTCGCCAAGTTGTTATCGGACGCGATATCCATCAGCAGGAACGGATAGAAAACCACCTTCAGGCCACGGGCCCTGATGTCCCGGATTGCCGCCAGGACCGAGCTGTCGGAAGGTGTGCCGCCATAGGCCGGTGAACCTTCATGGCGGCTGACCTGGCGGGCATTGCTTCTGGCAATGCCGCTGACGCTCCAGTTAACGCCCCCCGATGCGTTGTGCTCGACACCTGGAACGATGTCGCATTCGCCAGCGCGAAGATCGGTGCCGAACCAGGGTACAACAAGGGCAATGGTTTCGAGATTGGGACAAAGCGCCTGTAGTTCGTCCAGCGACGCCTGCCAGTCGCTGGCGTGGGTGAGACAATTGCGATTGACGAAGCCTGATTTTCCCGCTTCTGCAATCCTTGCAACAGGCTCGGGATGATAGCCGAATTCCGTTGCAGCAGGGATCATGCAGACGGCACGCAAGCTGCGGTCAAGTTGCGATATCGAGCGGACCACCTCGAAAGAAAATTGCGGTATGCGGTTCCCGAATTCCTCAAGCGGGAATCCCTCGAACACGGCGCAGGCCGTTCCGCGAAAAGCAGGGGCATTGCCTTCGCCCTGCTTGGCGGCAATCAGGGGATCGACGTCTTGCGCATTATCTCCGGTATAAAAGCGGATGTCATAGCGTGTGCGGTCGATTTCCACTCCATCGGCCCATATTCGCAGAAATGCAGAAACCGGGCCTTCGCACAGGCCGATCGCGAAATTGGCGTAATAGGAATATTCACGCACGCTCGGCCCGGACGGCGCGCCTTTGCCCCCACCGGACTGGCGGGTGGAGGTAACCTCCTCGAAGCGGGTCGCCCAGACAATCTGGCCACCGATGCGGACACGGCCATAGATGCGCGGCATGGCAGCACCATCGGCTGACGACAAGATCCGAGCCTGATCGAGCCTCGGCCCCTGTATGACCTTGTCGCGTCCGAAAATCTGCTGGTCAATGAGATTGCCTGCAAAGGCACCTGCAGCCCGGCCCAGCACGGCACCAAACGGACCGCCAAAGGCAGCACCAGCCGCAGCACCAGCGGTTTGCAACAACAATGTTGCCATGGCCTGTCCCTTTCTTCAGTTGTGCGTGTTGAACGGGATTTCTGGAAAACGGAACCATCCCGCAATGCGGCTTCGCCATTGCGGCACCAGCACAGCTTCGACCACGCCGGAACGCTCCCAAGCATGGATGAAACGGTTGTTGTCGCTGAGAATCCCCATGTGTTTGGCAATCATCCCGCGGCGCCAGCGAAACACCACCAGATCGCCCGGCCCGCTTTCATTCGCCGGGATTTGCGTCAACCGTTCGGCGGCACCGGTGAGCACGTGTTCGAAGCGGTCAATCTCGCCCCAATCGGGAGTATAAGCCGGCATCGGCAAATCCACTATGCCGCCAATCGCGCGCCAAACGCCTGCAACCAGGCCAAGGCAATCGCAACCCGCCCCTTTCGCCGATGCCTGGTGCACATAGGGAGTGCCGATCCAGCTCCGGGCTTCGCTGACGATCTCGTGCTGCAGTAACTTGTCGCCGGTTTGCGGGTTCATGGCACAATCACTCCGCCATCCATGGTGGTGAAAGAGGAGGCATAACCAAGGATCGCATCATTGCCGGGAATGTGCGGGAAGCCACGAAAATTCACCGCATTGGCAAACTTCGCCTTGCAGGTCGAAAAGTTCTTGTCGCAACCTGCGGTCATTTCAATTTCATCCCCCGGGGCAGGAAGGTCATTGAGCGGTTTCCAAAGATGCAGGCTCGCCAGTGAGCCGTCTACCAGATGGTCGGCAATCTCGATTTCGAGGCCGGCATTGATGCCCGTCACGAAACGCAGCATGCCCCCGCGAAACCAGCCTGATGCAAATGAACCCGATTGGCCCAGTTCGATGACGGTGGTCGAGCGGGCGGCGGCAACGGACGTGGGAAACTTGTATTGCAACAAGTTGACCCTGCACCGCACATCCCCCAGATTGGCGTCGCAGCGGCGCGAGAACCGCCTGCCCCGGCTACGGTCAAACACTGCTGACAGCCCTGCCAGATCGGCGCGGAATACCCCGTCCTGCTCCGTGATGGCCTCGATATGCAATATGCGTTGGAGCAAGCGATCCTGCGGCTGTGACCAGTTGACGATCCACAATTCCATGCGTGCGCCGTCATAGCGGTCTGCACGGATATCGGCAGCGGTTATACGCTCGGAAACCAGTGCACCGCTGACCTCGACACTGTCAGCGCCCAGACCGCTTCGCTGTTCCAGCGTGGAAACCGCCAGGCCGCCCGAAGGTTCGAAGGCAATGCCGTCAAATACAAGTTCCTGGTCATGGTCAGTGAAACCCAGCACCATGCCATCGCGACGAATGAGCTTCCAGCAATTGCAAAGCGTCGTCACCTCGCCGGCACAATGGTCTGCCAGCCCTACGGGAAGTTTGTTCACTGCACTATCTCGATGATTGGAATGGAGGGAATGTCGCCAGCGCCAAAGGCAGCGAGATTGATGACGAGTTCGTCACTGTCGAAGCGCACCGGGACGTCGAACTCGAATCCTGCTGTAATCTGCGCGCCCTGCGCCGGCACATGCGCGGTTGCAAAAGTAATTTCACCGCTTGCCGTGTCCAGCGTGAAAGCCGTGTCGGCATCCTGCTCGATACCGTCAACCGCCACGCGCACAGTGCCGCCGACCGGCTTGGAGATCACGCGCTGCGGAGCGCCGATCTCTCCGGTCTTTACCAACTGAAAGGATGCGGTTGCCGCATCGCCAGTGCCGATCAGTTGGTCGAGCGGCGTTATTGCCCGCGAGGCGGGGCAGGATTTGTGATCGAGCGGATCGCGAAAACGGAAACCGTAAAGCCTGCCATGGCGCGCTTCGAAAAAGGAGGCGATTTCCTGCAATTGCGCAAAGGTGCGGATCGCGCTGCCTGCGTCAAAGCGCCGTCTGGCCCGGGCCCAGCGGCCGTTGCGTTGTTCCCTGCCGGATGCAAGCTGGACGATTTCCGTGCGGGTGACCGGCCCGGCGCTACCGCCGAGCGCCAGGGCAAACGGAAAGCGGATTTCATGAAAGGCCTGAAGTACTGGCATTGGCTTTGTCCCATCTCTTTCCCTGGGTCTGGATCCTACAGGCTGCGACTTCCGGTCTTCACGGTGCGCGCCAGCATGGCCGATATCTGGCTTTGCGATTTTGCGAATGCGGAGGGGCTTGCTGACTGGACATTGAAAGTGATGTTCTGTCGGCCTGACCCCGACAGTTGCACGGGATTGGCGGAGGCTGACTGGCCACCTGCAAATACTGACTGGATCAGGTTTCCCGCCATTTGCTCAAGCGGCGCGAATGCCTTGTCGAGTGCCATGTCGGCAATGCGAAGCGCGACGGAGCGCAAGGTTTCGTCGAGATCGCGACCGGAAACCGCGGCCTCCCGCATTGATCGGGCGAATACCGAGCCGAAGCGTTCAGCGGATTGCGAAATGTCGCGCATCGATGCCTCGAAGGCTGCGGTATCAGCCGTGATGCGCACCGGCGCTGCTTGTTGGTCGTTCATTTGTGCTTTTCCTCGATATCTGGAAACTGGCGGTAAAGCTGGTTGAGTTCTTCGCGCGCGGGATGTTCGCGCTGGAGACGCAGGGCTTTCAGCTGAGTGTCGAGATCGCGAAACGGCAATTGCCAGAATCGCGCCGGGTCAAGCCGCAGAAAGTGACAGGCAAAGACCGCCAAACGATCCCAAAAGCCGGTGTCACCTGCTGCGGCTAGCGCGGGTTTGGCAGGGTTGACGTACCGCCCTCCGTATCGCTGGAGCGGACGGGAACGGAAAAGGTTGCCGCAACAAGCCTGGCCACTGCTTCTGTCATTCCGGTCGCACCGGCCTCGAAGCGCATTGCGGCAACCTCGGCCGTGGTCAGCGTGGCGCCGCCGCCGCGCAATCCCGCGGCCAGGATTGCAGTAATCTGGCGCGAGGTCAGCGCGCCTCGCGACAGCCGGTCAACGAGGGCAGGAAGGCTGTCAACGCCAAAGCCGGATTCGAGTTCAGCCAATGCGCCAAGGGTGAGGCACAAAGTTTGCTCGCTGCCGTCGATCATGACAGCGATTTCACCGCGATGAAGATTTGCCATCACAACCCCGCAAAATCGGGTTGACCTGATGATTCCAGAGTCATCTGGAATGCAAGCTCGCCATCGTGATTGCCGGAATATTCAAGCGCCGTGATCTGGAACGGCCCCGTGACGATGCCAAAATCCGGGATTACCATTTGCCAGAACGGAGAGGTCCCCTCGAAGAAAGCCTCACGCACCAGCGCGTCTGACTGGGAGTCCTTGAAAATTCCGCTGCCGGAAACCGAGGCACGGCGCACACCCGAACCGGCCAGCAATTCCCGCCATTGCCCGGCAGATTGCGAGTCGGTCGCATCTATCGTCTGCGCATTGAACGCGATGCGTCGCGCGCGCAGGCCGGCAACGGTCACAAACCCGCCATTGCTGTCGGCAAGTTTCAACAGCAAGTCCTTGCCCTTTTGCGATGCCATGGAACGATCCTTCCTCGAATTTCACAATCAAAGTGGTTCGGTAACTGCACGCATTTGCAGCTGCGCACGGTAATATCCGCCCTGGTCTTCACGGGTGATGCGGGTGGCTTGGTGAACAATGTTCACTAAACGGTGCGGCGGTGCGATTTCAGCAAGCGTCAGCGCGACGTCGCGAACCTGGGCAGCGAGGCTTGCGACCTCAACACTCCCCTTGTGCGATGACCAGACGTCGAGCGTCAGGATGTGCTCCTCGCCAGTCTCGGTGCCGGTTGACCAGTCATTGCTGGTCGCCGGACTGAACACAACATAAGGCGGGTTTGTTGTCGGCAATGCCTCGTCGAACACCTTGCCGGTGCCAAGCATGGCTGTCAGGATTGTGTCGGAGGTCAAAGCCTCGAAAAGCGCCTTTTGCAGCGCAAGTGCAGCGGACATGATCTCACTCCTGCCTATGCCTGCTTCGTTTCGCGGCAGGCCAGTTCGAGATAACGGCTGGTTTCATCGGGGTCGCGCATGGTCACGATTTCGAGGCGACGGGTACCGAGGCCCAGTCGCATCGACGGCTCAATGCCGACGCGATGGCGCAGCGTGACCTTGTGCGTGACGCCTGTTTCCAAAGTCCGCGCCAACACTTGCGAAAATGCTGCAACCGGCTCGATGCGGGCGTGGAACTGCGCCACGACATTCCATTGCGGTTCATAACCGCCAAGTCCGTCAGCGACCATCTGCTGCTCAAGCAAATCCACCCGGGACTTCAGGGAGCCCGGATCAATCACGCCACTCACAGGCCGATCCTCCGCCAGGGACGGATCAACCGGTCGAAACCGTTGGGCTCCATGCCGAGGGCTGCGGCGTCGGTGGCAGAACCGCGCACCTCGAACCAGAACGCAGCAAGTACCAGGATAGCGCGCCGCAACGTGTCGGGCACTTCCACTGCAGTATCGCCAAAACCGGCAACGACATCAATCTCGATTCCGTTGACCGGCCTTGAAGGGGCGTGACGATCAGTAATGTGCAGCCGCGCGGGCTCCGATGCAGCGTCCAGTACGAATGTGCCAGGTGCCGGTTCAACACCATTGCCTTCGCTGTCATAAACCCTGATCGCGGTTATCGAGCGAACCGGACGAAGCGGAAGCGCGATGATCACGGCATCCGGCCAGTCATCGAGAAAGACACGCCAGGTCTGGGTAATGAGCGCCGCGCCGGTTCTGGCCTCAACATGACTGGTGGCTGCAGCGGCAAGGTCCGCCAGATAGGCGTCTTCGTCCGTGCCATCAATGCGCATATGCGCCTTGATTTCCGCCACGCTGACAGGAAGCAAGGCGGGCGGTTCTATGAGTGTCCTGATCATCACTGGCTCCGGGATCTGAAAAAGTTGCGCGGCCCCGCCGGGAGGAAACGGGGCCGCGCGCGGCACGAAACGGCTGGAGGGAAAAGCCGTTACGCCGTGCCGAACTTGATGAGTTTGATCGCGTCAAAATCCTGAACACCGCCGCCAACACGCTTGGTCGTGTAGAACAGCACGTAGGGCTTGGCGGAATAGGGATCGCGCAGGACGCGTACGCCCATTCTGTCGATGACGAGATAGCCGCGCGTGAAGTCACCGAAGGCAACCGACAGCGAGTTTGCCGCGATGTCGGGCATGTCCTCGGCCTCGACCAGCGGGAAGCCCATCAGCATTGCGCGCTCACCCGCAGCAGCCGGTGGCTGCCACAGATAATTGCCATCCGCGTCCTTGAGCTTGCGGATGTCGGCCTGGGTCTTGCGGTTCATCACCCAGTGGGCATTCTGGCGATAGCCTGCCTTGAGGGCATAGATCGTCTCGATCAGGGTGTCGGAGGCATCGGTTGCCTGGAACGCTCCGGAAACCCCGGTCGGCATGTAGCCAAGATTGCCCCAGCTCCAGATCGCCTCGTCAGCGACCGGATAATCCAGAAAGCCCCTCGGCTTGTTGACACCGTCGCCATTGACGAAGGCCGCACTTTCCTGTTCGGCAAAGGCGATCTCGACTTCGCTGGCGATCCAGGCATCGAGATCGATAGCCGAATCCTCGAGCAGCGACTGCGTGGCTGCAGGCATTGCGTAGAGTTCCATCGTGGGGAACTGCAATTCAGCCAGTGCAGGCGAACCCGTCTGCGGACGGATGTCAGTTTCTGCGACCCAGCCTGTTGCCGGTCCGCTTACTGCGAACGGCTTCTTGTAGACCGACGCGGAGACCACGCGTACATCCGAAATCGAGCGCATCGGCGAAATCGTTGCCAGCCTGCGCCCGATCTCGGTTGCGGTCTCATCCGGAACGAGATAGCCGCCATCGGGGTCGGAGCTTGCCGACATTGCCTTTGCCTCGAAGCGCTTGAGGCCGTTGGCCTCACCTCCCCGCATATAGGCTTCAAACGCGCGCTTGTGTTCCGACACGGCAAGGAGGGGCGAACCACCCACCGGCGAAGGACGCCTGCCCTTCATGACCAACTGGTCGAGCAGCTGTTTCTGGCTGTCGAGCGCAGACGAGATGCGGTTCATCTTCTCGGTGGTGACGACATCCTCGCCGACCACGGTTTCGATCTGCGCAAGCCTTTCGTCATTGGCCTGGCGGAACGCCTCGAAGGAGCGCATGAATTCATCGAAGGCGACAGCGACATCCTGTGCTTCGCCAGCAGTTTTCGTTTCCGGAGCCTTGCGGCCCGGAGCGGTTCTGGTTTTCATTTGGATTTCCTTGGTTTGGGGATCAGTTGCCGTTGCGCAGGGAACTGGCGGCCTGGCGCATTCTTTCGGCCAGGCTGGTTTCCCGTTTTTGCGAAGGGCGGTGGAATGCATTGGCAGCGTCCCGCCTGCCGGGCAGTTGGGCGAACCCCTTGTGGATAACCAGACGGGCTTCGCTTCTCGTCAGCCCAGCGTCCTGCATGAGCCAGCGTTCAAATTCCCTGGTGGTCGGCAAATTGCAATTTGCTTGCCGCCCAGCCTGGATCATATCGGCCTTGACGGTCTCGACACGGGCGCCGGGCAGCATGGGAAAGGTTACGACCGAGATCTCCCACAGGTCGGCCTCGATGATATGGCGCAGGCTACCGTTCTTGTCGCCGCGGGCGCGCACTGTTCGAAAACCGATGGACAGACCGTCAATCGCGCCTTCGCGCATCAGTGCCAGCACCTCGCGACCGCGCCCGACCTGGCTGGTCAGTTTGCCGGTGACCCGCAAGCCGCGCCCGTCCTCGATGATCGAACGCCAGATGCCAATCGGCTCCGCCGGATCATGCTGCCACAGCATGCGGATGCCGCTGGCACCGCGCCGCTCAAGACTGCGGGCAAAGGCTCCCTGCTCAACCACATCATTGCCGAGATCACGCTCACCAAACAGGCTGGCATAGCCGGTGAAGGTGCCATCAGACTGGACGCGTTCGAGCGCTGCGGCAGCGAACTTGGTTTCGCGCCGCGCCGCGACCTGAAATCCGGTCATGGGATACTCCTATCGTTTGGTGAAGCGGTATTGTTCAGCGAAGCGGGCAAAAAGTCCGAGCGCATACCAGGATGCAAGGCTCGCAGCCGCTGCACCGCAAAGCGCTGTTTCAGCCCGGCTCAACTCCGCGCCAAGATCGAGCACGGCGGCGAGTTTCAGCCCGGCCGGATAGCCGAAGACCATGCCGGCAGCGAAACCGGTGAAGAAGCGCAGCGCCGCCTCGCGACGGCCCTTTGGCAACATGTAAGCGAGCGAAATCGCAGCGCCTGACAAGGCACCGGCAAGTTTGGCCAGAAGCAGCACAAGGCCGTCCGGCAAGGAAGCATAGGGCATGTGATGTTTCCTGTGACAGGCGGGCGTATCGTCCGGTCAGTTGATCTCCACCGGCTCACCGACACCATAACCGGCGGCCTGCCGCTTTTCGTCATCGGTGAGGAAGGTCGCCTCATTGAGGCGTTTCCAAAGTGCTTCGCGGTCGCTGGCCAATGCCTCGACGCCGTCGCGGTCGAAATCAAGACGGAAGTTCTCGCCGCCATGTCCGGAAAGCCAGTTGCCAAGGGAGGCAGCAACCCGCGATGCCAGCGGCAGCACCGTCTGGCGCCACAGGGCACGGTTGGCCTCCTGGTAATTTGCATAAGTCAGGTCACCGGGAATGCCGAGCAGCATGGGCGGCACACCGAAGGCGAGCGCGATATCGCGGGCAGCGCCGTTCTTGGCTTCGATGAAATCCATGTCCTTTGGCGAGAAACCCATGGCCTTCCAGTCAAGTCCGCCTTCGAGCAACATCGGGCGACCGGCCCGGGCAGGCCCGGAATAGCCCTCCTCCAATTCGCTCTTGAGCCGTTCGAACTGTTCAGGTGTCAGGTTCGAGGCTTCCGGCGCATTGTAGACAAGGGCGCCGGACGGCCTTGCGGAATTGTCGAGCAGTGCCTTGTTCCAGCGAGAGGCTGAATTGTGGATGTCGAGCGCCATATGCGCAGCGGTGAGCGGTGGCATTCCGCACAATTCATCGAGCGGGTTGAACAGCGCGAGATGCAAGATGGTCGGGTTTTGCTCCTCGATCTCGAAGCGATGGCGGCGGTTTCCCTCGCCATATTCATAGGCCTGGGGCCAGCCATCCGTGTCGGTAACGACGCGCACCTGGTCGGGCCGCAGCAGATGCAGTTCGCGCAATTCGCCATCATGGGCAATCAGCTGCACATAGGCATTGCCGGAAACCAGCATGTGGCCGAACAGGGTCTCCAGAAACTCGCAGCCCGATCGCAGCGGCGAGGGACGATGCAGCAGTTCGAGAACTGGGTGGGTGGTGATCTCGGCCGTGTCGTCATACATCAGCCATGGCATGGATGCGGCGGCTTCAGAGACCAGGCGCACGCAACGATAGACTACCGGATTGCGGCCAAAGCCCTCGCGTGTCAGTGCCGCAGCCGAAGGCGGCGACCAGGCAGCGTCCGACAGGCCATGCAGTGCCACCATTGGCCCGGAATAGTGCTTCCACTCTTGTGCACGACCAATAGCTGGAACGATATCCGTCGCGGGATGCGACAGCTTGTTCGACTGTCGTCCGGCTGGAGACAACCATTGAAGAAATCGGTTCATGTCCTGTCCTTGTCAGACTGTTTCAGTCCTTCGCAATCATGCGGATGCGCGGAGAGCCCCGCGCCGTCAGCGCCAGGTCGGTAATTGCCCAGACCAGCGCGTCCACGCGGTCCGGCGACCTGCCATCGGCAAGCCCTTCGCGGGTGAAGGCGCACATCTGGTCCTCCAGATCGGGAAAGCGGCCGGCATGGACCACCCGCCCGCGCTCATAAAGGGTTGCCACCGGCTCGGCGCGAACGGCCTTGCCGCGGGTGGCGCGCACAGTGCGGATCGGCACGTTGGACGAGACCTGGCGCACGACGGCGGAGACCATGTCGCCACCCTGGTTGATCTCGGCCACAATGGCGTCAGCCTCAAGCCGCTCATACAGGGCCACCGCCTCCACCGCCCAGCGATAGGGCGTGGCCGGTTGAACCGTCCGGTCCGCCAGCACATGGCAAATGCCGTCTGCGTCAATACCGGCAGCAACGATACCGCAGGCATCGGATGACGCCGTTGAACTGGCGGGCGGATCCACCGCCACCACGATGCGCTGCAATGGCGGCGTATCGAGCGAGCGGTGCATCTCGATCCAGCCGCGCTGCCACATCGCGCCGTCGACATCCTCAATGATCTCGCCGTCAAGCTCCTGCCGTCCCAGCCGTGTGTCGGCATAAAGACCGCGCAGATATTCAACAAAGCCCGGTGCCAGGTTGGTGACGTTGGCGCTTGTCGGCGAGCGCGTCACCGCCGTTGTCGGTTCCTCCATCAGCCGCGCAAACAATTTCAGCGGCTTGGGCGTGGTCGTGGCCACCTGGCGCGGGTCGCTGCCCAGCCGCATGCAGAATTGCAGCATGTCCCAGGTCTCCTGCGGATGCGCCCATTTTGCAATCTCGTCGCACCACGCCGCGCCGAACTGGCTGCCGCGCAGGCCTTCGGGATCGTTGGCCGAAAACACCTGGCCAATCACGCCCGAAGGCCAGACCAGCTCGCGCTTGCCGGAAATCCAGACCGGGCGCTCGGAGCGCGAATGCGCGGCCAGAAGCCCGCTCTCGCCCTCGATCATCACGGTGCGGGCATCGGCATAGGTTTCGCCCACCAGCGCTACACGCCCTGCCGCGTCACCCGCATAATGCGGATCGCCGCTGACAATGCCCTTGAGCCATTGCGCGCCCATGCGGGTCTTGCCCGCACCACGCCCGCCCAGCAACAGCCAGGTGCGCCAGCGGCTCAGGGGCGGGCGCTGGGCCGGGAGCGAAAAGACCGGCCAGTCACGCGCCAGTCCTTCCAGTTCTGCCAGGCCCAGCGCCTGCAACCAGTTCATCCTCAGGGTCGCGCTCGACAAGTGCCGCAATGCTTGCCGCAAGGCGCTCGCGGAATTCCACAATGTCGCGCGGTCCGCCATGTCGGTCATCGTCAGCCTTTTGTTGTTTTTGGGCGGCCTCCTCCATGGCCTGAACCGATTTCGTCAGCATCAGCAATGCGCGGATGCGCTTCTCGTCATAGGCAGGTGCGCCGGTTTCCAGCTCATCCTCGATGGCAGCGACCTGCCTGCGAATGAGGGTGGCAAGGCGTGGCGCAAGAGATGCCAGTTCTGCTTCGCTCCCTTCGACGGGCAAAGCGGAGCCGGCGGCGGAATCCACAATGGTTTCCAACACGCAATCTCCGGATTTTCAGGGTGTGATAAAGTGGCGGTTTGGCGGGAAGATCGGCTCAAGCCGCAGTTCTCCGACCGTAGACAGAACCTAGCCGATCACCGTTTCGGTGTCAAGGATTTTTTTCCGTATATT
Source organism: Nitratireductor sp. (assembly GCA_041397525.1). GTDB lineage: Bacteria > Pseudomonadota > Alphaproteobacteria > Rhizobiales > Rhizobiaceae > BOKV01. The sequence goes on along the minus strand of JAWKWL010000005.1, from coordinate 57,399 downwards.
ATACTTGACGTACCCACATTGAGTGATTACATTGAGTCTACAAGGAGTTAGACCAATGTCCGTACTTTCAGACCGCCACTTTCACGATGAAGCCGCCGCTTACAGGTTTGTTGAAGCCAGGGTTTGGCCGAATGGCGCGACTTGCCCGCATTGCGGTGGCATGGATCGCATCGGCAAAATGAAGGGCAAAAGCACCCGCATTGGTACTTACAAGTGCTACGATTGCCGCAAGCCTTTTACCGTCAAGATCGGCACCATCTTTGAAGCCAGCCACGTCAAGATGCATCTTTGGCTACAGGCGATTTTCCTTATGGCTTCCTCGAAGAAAGGCATTTCTTCAAACCAGTTGCATCGTACTCTTGGCGTTACTCTCAAAACCGCATGGTTCATGTCTCACCGTATTCGTGAAGCCATGCGTCAAGGCGGTCTTGGCCCGCTTGGTGGTGAAGGTCAGATTGTGGAAGCGGACGAAACCTACATGGGTAAGAAGGCAGGTCCGGCACCTACCGTGACCACCAGCGGACGGCCATTCACCAAGGGCGGCAAAACCGGCCCTTCGCACAAGCGGGCAATCCTTGGCTTGATCGAACGTGGCGGACAGGTCCGCACTTTCCATATCAAACAAGCCACCAAGGTGAATGTCGCTGAACTGGTCACCCAAAACGTAGCGAAGGAAAGCACCCTGTACACCGATGAAAGCCGCCTCTACAGCGGAATGAACCAGAACTTTGCAGATCATCAGTCAGTGAAGCATCGCGGCGGTGAGTACGCCCGTGGCGGCGTTCACTCAAACACCATTGAAAGCTATTTCAGCATCTTCAAGCGCGGTATGCGCGGCACCTATCAGCATTGTGCCGAAAAGCACTTGCACCGTTACCTTGCTGAATTTGACTTTCGCCACAATGGCCGTGTAGCGCTTGGCGTGAATGATGTTGCACGTGCTGATCGCATCCTTTGCGGCGTCACTGGCAAGCGTCTGACCTATGAAACGATTGGTGCAAGGTGAACAAGCTTATGGCGTCTGGCGACCCTCAAAATACAAGCCGGTTGGCTGGCGACAAGTCCGCATCCCAATCATCCCCATCGAAGAAGCCAGCGGAGAAGAAAGCCAAGGCTGGCTCTTCGAAGAAGATGACTGCTAAGGAACAATCCGAGCGGTTCATTGAGACCGCTCGGGAACTTGGCGCGGATGAAAGTGGTGAAACGTTTGAGTTCGCAATCGGTAAGATTGCTAGAATGTCATAATTACAAATTAGTCTATTGATTCTATTGCCGGATTCGGATTTTCGGACGAATCAGTTACATAACCTAGGCCCAAAACGGTACATATCGGGCATTGCGGTTCCCTTGGTCCGCCGACAGTGGACGAATTAGATCAGACTCTATCGCCTCCCTGATTACAACTGACACCTGTGGATATTGGTTCTTGTCCAATCCTAAACGATCCCTCAAAGAAGAATTGCTCATAAGATCACCGACCTGCTGCCTAATACATGCATGCTGATAGCATGCCCTTAACCTATCCTCTTTAGACGTCTCCGCAAATTTTCTTTTTCTGTATAACGTTACCACAGTGTTCTCGCCAACGACCTTAAACAATGGTGGTGGTAAATTCTCTTTTTCGATTTCCCAAATCGCTTTATCGATTCCGCTGCCCCTTGTTTCACATATTCCGATTTCCCTAAACAGCGAGGTCAGCTTTTCATTCCTCGATTTCGAAGGATGATCAATAAATCGATCCAAATCAATCAATGGCGTCCCCGCATTTGTGATTTCGATTTTATCATCAAATATCTCTACAAGCGGATGCGTGCCATCTATAGTGAAATCCTGATGTACTAGCGCATTTGCCAAAATCTCTCTAATTGCAATTTCTGGATATTCATACTTTTTTCTTCGTATTCCGTGCTCTATTACTTCCCTTTGTGGAATATTTTCCATAATAAATTTCATCAATTTGCGAAATCCGACAGCGTACCCAAGTTTTCCAATAATATCCTTTTTCGTTTTTAGTTTCGACGTTCCGTTAAATATTGTTACCCTTGGTGCCTTATTTGCAATCGTAGTAAACTTCGAAATATCGTTTGCAGCAGTCAGCGCAAACAAATTTGTGATATCAAAGGCACCTTGATTATCATCAATAATTAGTCCTTTTGATAGAAGATCACGTATTACATTCGTTGTGACTCTAGTATCCGGGAATAGCATTTTATAGAGGCCATATACCTTAACCGAATCTTCAATATCAAGAATGTTTTGATGGGATCCAGCTATTCCATCCTCAAATGAATAGCGAGAGGTGATACTCCACAGGGTTCTTTCTTTTTGCGGATACTCGTCAAGGCGTTTTGTTATTGAGTTCACACGTATATAAGCATTATTGAGAAAGCGAACAGGCTGCTCATACCCTGGTGTAATTTCGATTATTTCAACTCTTTTCCCGCCTATCCAAAATGTATGAAACTCAATGCCTACTTTTGGCTTTAAAAGTTTATTTAACCAGTGTTCGAATTCCTCGCCTTTCACCTTCTCTATTTTAAGATTTACGTCCGTTCCAACAATTTCGTGTGTTTTGTTATCTACACCCCAAACAACATAACCGGCCCGCCTTGCCAATAGCATGCACGAGTTCGAAATCGCCGATACGTACTCGCCAATTTTTTCAGGCTCAAAGTTACTTTTTTTGAATTCAAACCACTCTCTCTCGGAAGTCTCCGAGCACAATTCTTCAAGTAGTGCCTTGGGATCATGAATCGACATTCGACTAATTTATCGTGTGGGTACGCGAAATACAATATGCGGATTTTTTTCCTATTTTTATACGTAAAATAAATATGCGATTCGTATCGGCTACTGCCAGACAGGCACCGACTTGCGTCAAGGAACTAAGAAAAGATCCTATGGAAGAGACAAGCAAACGGGGAAAACATAACTAGGCGTTCGCGAAAACGCTTAAGCCTTGCTATGATTTTCTCAATTCTCTTGAAAAAAGGAACGGTAGAGTGAAACGCGTCAATCTTGTTGACTATTTCGACTTGGCAGAGACCTTGCATCGAGCACATAGGGCAACCACGCCAGATTCTTCCAAGGCTGGATCAATTTATTTTGGGATTATGCCGCTGCCAGGGAAGCTCAGAAACTTCGTTGACGAAGACAATGGGTTTTCTACATGCAAGCACGTTGCCTCCGAACTCGCGGCAATCGCTGAGGATTGGATAAATAAATATGCGCTAGATGGTGCTTCCCCGCCTTCTATAGATATGGATAAATTCGACGTTGAATTGAACAATTGGCAATATAGCGTAATTGCCTCAAAAATTACTGTGTTTAAAAGCGTATTTTCTGCAGAATGCCATGATGTTGATGTTTATTCTGTCGGGCAGATCTCAATATATAAAACGTCTGCGTTGGTAGCAAATGGAGCTAATTTTATACCTGCAGAAACACAGGTGCTCATTCCGAATGAGGCACTTGATGAGTTCAACAACGCTGGTAAGTGCTTGGCATTTGATTTGCCTACAGCATGCGGCTTTCATGCATTGCGCGGCTTGGAATTGGTTATGTCCAACTATTTAGAGTCGTTCGGTATTAAACCCGAATCAATGAAGAGTTGGAATGATCACATCAAGGCCGCGGAAAAGCTCATCAAGGATGATACTGCAAAAACTAAGCCGTCAGCAAAGGTTGCTGCCATGTTGGACAGGTTGCGCGAACTTGAGCGAAATCCATTAATGCATCCAAGAGATACGTTGGACACCGTTTCAGCAGATATGCTGTTTCGTCTCTGCTCGATTACGGTGATAGAATTAGCTCGGGACAAGGCGCAGAAAGAAAATGCAGAACCGGAGTCGAGACAAATCGCATACGGATTACGAAGAAAGCAAATTTCAACGAACGTTAAAGCGGATGCTGGAAACGCGGCCTAAGCCGCTTGTAAAGAATTTGTTAACCGAATCCGATGACAAAAAGGAACAGGGCGGTGTCCCGGCAAAGAAACCCCGCCCTGCCCGCAAGAGATAACAGTTTCCCGTTATTTCCGCTTTATGGTCTCAACGACGTGAGTGCGCGGCTTGTTCTTGGCGGTTTTCACCGACGTGAACTTGCCTGTCACGGCACTGCGACCGATTTTGATCTTCGACATTGCTATCACCTCCTTTCCTGAGCAGTGGCCCAAGTGAAAGCATGCACAGGGGGTGTAGCGATCAGCACGAATCGAAAGATCGCGTAAATCTTATTAAAGATTATATGTTGGAGTCTATTCGCCTTTTGCATCGTTTCCAAAAGAGGCGATTGGCTTTCTGCTTAAAATTACGCGGTTTCACCAAGCTTGCAACAGTGAGCCTTCGCATTATTGGTTACATGCCCACCCTTGCCCCAGCAAAGCTTTGCTCACTCCCAACTTGGCTGATGTAACCACATCTTCCAAATCCCGCGTCGCAGGAGATAATTGAACCTCGACTACACCACTTAAGAAAACCACTGGAATCGATGTCCTGAACGATCAACGAGCGTTCATCAATCCGTGACAACATCCTCGCCCGGCCAGTCGGCCAGATAGTCCTCATAGTCCTCGACGGTGATGCCTTCCTCGGAAATCACCCTGCCACGCACGGAGATGCCTGCCTCATGCACCGTGTCGCGGCTGCCCGACACCAGGTGGTGCCAGGGGCGCAAATCCCTGCCCTCATGCACCAGCCGGTAGGCGCAGGTCGGCGGTAGCCAGGTCAGCGTTTCCACCTTTTCAGCGTCAAGGCTGATGCAATCAGGCACTTTTTCGAAGCGGTTTTCATAGTCCGAGCAGCGGCAGGATTGGCAGTCGAGCAGCGAGCAGGCGACATTGGTCCAGTAGATTTCGCCCGTGTCCCAGTCCTCCAGCTTGTTGAGGCAGCAGCGGCCACAGCCGTCGCAGAGCGATTCCCATTCGGATTTGCTCATTTCCGCCAGCTTCCTGGTCTTCCAGAACGGGTATGCATCGCCATTCGTCATCGGCACTTCTCTTCAATCCTGCAATTGCGGGTGCCAACATAGACGCCCGCCCGCGAATTATCCATCATGCCGGAAAACGCTCCATATTCCCGCCAAGATGGTATAAGAAACACAGGATAAGCCATCCAGATCGATTGCAAGGAACGAACCGTGCGCGACCCGTTCGACACATCCAACCGGGGCAAGACCAGGAACAGACTGCTGGATTTCGATTCCTGGATCGATTCATCCCTGTTCAACCTGTCATCGGATGCGGGCGAGCGGCTGGAATCAATCAACATCTTCTTCCGCAAGTTCCGGGTTACCGGTTTCAAGAAGTTTCTCGTCGAGATCCTCGACGAGGGTGTCACCCTCGGGCTTGGAGGCATGATCCTCATGGTCGGGCTCGCCCTGCCCGCCTTCGACGAAACCAACAAGGACTGGCGCAACAGCGCCGATTTCGCCGTCACCTTCCTCGACCGCTACGGCAAGGAAATCGGGCGTCGTGGCATTCGCCAGACCGATTCAGAAGATGTCGACAAGCTTCCCGACATTTTCATCAAGGCGGTGCTGGCAACCGAGGACAGGCGTTTCTTTGATCACTACGGCATTGATTTCCTGGGGCTTTCGCGCGCCCTGTTCGAGAATGTGCGTGCCAATTCCGTTGTGCAGGGCGGGTCAACCATCACCCAGCAATTGGCCAAGAACCTGTTTTTGACCAATGAACGGACGCTCGACCGCAAGGTCAAGGAAGCCTTCCTGTCATTGTGGCTCGAAACAAACCTCACCAAAAAGGAAATCCTGAAACTCTATCTCGACCGCGCCTATATGGGCGGCGGCAATTTCGGGGTTGCGGCTGCCGCGCAATATTATTTCGACAAGCAGGTAAAAGACCTGACGCTCGCAGAGGCTGCGATGCTTGCTGGTCTTTACAAGGCACCAACCAAATATGCCCCGCACATCAACCTGCCCGCAGCGCGTGCCCGCGCCAACGAGGTGCTGACCAACATGGTGCAGGCCGGTTTCATGACCGAGGGACAGGTGATTGCCGCGCGGCGCAAGCCGGCAAGCGTTGTCGAGCGGCAGGACGCGGAAGGGCCCAACTACTTTCTCGATGTTGCCTTCGAGGAACTCAAGCAGATGGCGCAGCGATTCCCCACGCGCACTTTCATTGCCAAGACTACAGTCGATCTTGACCTGCAGCGCGCAGCCGAAGATGCCATCGAGAGCAATCTTCGCCAATATGGTGCACAATATGGCGCGAGCGAAGGCGCCATGGTTGTGATCGACCACGACGGCTCCGTGCGCTCGATTGTGGGCGGTCGTGACTATGGCCTGAGCCAGTTCAACCGTGCCTACTCCTCGCGCCGCCAGCCGGGCTCCTCGTTCAAGCCGTTTGTCTATGCGTCCTCGATCGAGGCATTCGGCTATGACGAAAACACCAAGATCACGGACGGACCGGTCAGCACCGGCAAGTGGACCCCGAAAAACTATGCGGGCGGCTATGCAGGTCGAACCAATTTTACCACGGCCCTGGTGAAGTCGTACAACATTCCGCCGGTCAAGCTTTATCTGGGGCGGGACGATCTCAAGCCGCTGGGCGGCAAGCGTATCGAGGAAACCGTCCGCAAGATGGGCATTACCTCGCCGCTGGTTCTCAACCCGCCAATGGTGCTCGGCTCAAACGGTCTGACCGTTTATGAAATGGCCTCTGCCTACGGCGCCTTCATGACGGGCGGCATGAAGCTCGATTCACACACGATCAGCCAGATTACCGACTCCAGCGGCCAGGTGTTGTTTGACTATCGCAAGGACAAGGCACCTCCGGTGCGGGCGCTGGAAGAACACACCGTGCAGTCGATCAATCGCATGCTGGTTCAGGTTCCCGAATGGGGAACGGCGAGGCGTGCGGCAATAGAGGGCATCCGGATTGCCGGCAAAACCGGAACGACATCGGCATATCGTGACGCCTGGTTCGTCGGTTATACCGGCAACTATGTCGCGGCTGTGTGGTATGGCAATGACGACTACACACCGACCAAGCGCATGACCGGTGGCAGTGTGCCGGCCATGACCTGGCAGAAATTCATGTCCTATGCGCTGCAGAATATTGAATTGTTGCCGGTTCCCTTTGTTGATGACCCCTTCCCCGGCACGCCAGAGGGAACTTCGAAGGCGACGGTGGCTGAAAGCGAGACCGAGGAAGCGCCGGTGTTGCGGCCGAAGACACTGGGGCAACCAGCGCAGAACATGTTGCAGGAACTGGAACAAAAACTGCGCGAGGCAAAACCGGTTTCCGCCAATCGCATTGTCGCTGGAACCAGTACCGGGAAACAGCCAGGCAGTGGCGACGCCATAGCGCGCTGAAATCCGTCGACGGAGCAATTATTTGCGGCTTGTATTCACCATTCTGGCTATTGCCCTTTGCGGTACCGCGCTTGGCGGACTGAGTGCCATCTACACAATCTCGCGCGCCAGCGGCATAGGTGCCATTGAAGCCGGACCGTGGACGGCGGTTCCGTTTGCCGACACGACGGAGATCGATCCCTACACGATTGCCAAATCGGTGATAGAAGGCTCTGTTCCCCTGGGTGCCACAGAGGGGCTGTCCTTCTCGGCAACAGCTGACAGTGACGGCCGCCTCCTTGATCTTGCCTGCGAATATGCGATCGAAGGCGCAACCCCCCCGGCGCGGCTGTGGACGCTGGTCTCCTACCAGATATCAGGCGAACAGGCGGGAGACCCCGTGCCCCCTGCCAACGGTGGAACTTCGGCACTTTACTCAGGCGAGTTGCTGCGCTTTCCCGATGGCACTTTCCGCGTTGATCTTGCAGGAAGGCCAAAACCCGGCAACTGGCTTGCGGTAACCGGAAGGGGCCCGTTTCGCCTGACCTTGCGCCTGTATGATACGCCAGTGACTGGCAGTTCGGGCATCAATGCCCTGCTGATGCCGGCAATCCGCCGCGGGGAGTGCCTGTCATGATCTGGCGCGGTATATATTATGCTCTTTGCACGCTTGTAGTTGCCGGGATTGTCCATATTGCCGTTGTGCTCCTGGTGCCTGAATTCGGCACCAAGGACGCTTATGCCATGATATCCGGCAAGCTCGCGCCGCTGGATTTCAAACCGGTCAACAACAAGGACAGCGCCCTAAAACTCTCCGACATTGATCCGTTCTTCTCCTATGGAGCATGCAGTTTCGAGCTATCAAATACCAGCGTCAAGATGACAGCTCCAAAGATTGACACCTTCTGGTCTGCGACACTGGTCGATGAGGACGGAACCGTCATTTACAGTCTCAACAGCCGCACGGCGATTGACAACAAGCTGGACTTGATGGTGCTCAATCCGGTGCAGATATTGCGCCTGCGCGAGGCTCAGCCTGCTGAAGCTGAATCGGCTATCATCATTGAAGCCGATGTAAAGGCCGGATTCATTGTGTTGCGGGTGTTGCGTCCGAATGAAAGCTGGAATGAAGAAACGCAGAACTTCTTGAAATCCGTCAAATGCGAAGCCTATGATCCCGGAGATGCGGTGCCTGCACAGGCTCCTGCTTCCAAGGATGGCGAAGAAAGCCAACCCTCGGGCTGATCCGATCTGTTCGAAACTTGCTCTAACTATGATTTTGGCCGCGGCCTGCCCTTTCCGTCGATGAGCCGGAAGGCTCAATTTCCTTTCGGCTGTACCGAACGCCATTGAATAGCAGGATGGCACCGGATCCCGACCTGACGCCGGAATCTGCCAGAGACTTGATGCGCGCCTTGGGCTCGGATCGCCATTCGCTCAGATCAATGATTTCCGCCATTGCATCTTCCCTCTTCATTCCGGCCACGTCTGGCGTAGTCGGGTCAGGGCCAGGATGGTTTCCGGAATACCGGACAGAACAGGTTTGCATGCTTTCCCGGCAAGTGAGGAACCGAATTGGTTAAGAATACGTTAAACACAATTCCTGGCCGATCCAACGGCTGCAACCGATCAGCGCTCAGTTGGAAGTGTCATCCGCAATTGCCGCAAGTTCGCCAAGCGTAACCGGTTTCAGCGGCGGGCGGATGCGGTAGTAACCGGTTTCATCCTGCGTCAACCTGTTCGCATGAGCGAGCAATTCGGTAACCGCCAGTCCGCAATAGCGGCCCTGGCACGGCCCCATCCCCGCCCGGCTGAACGCCTTTGCCTGGTTCGGGCCAATGCAGCCCAGTCCGGCAAAACGGCGGATTTCACCTGCGGTCACTTCTTCGCAACGACAGATGATGGTGCCGTCGGCTGGTAACACGGCTGCTGCAAAAGGCGGATAGGCCCGGTCCAGGAAAGGCCGGGCGGCCAGTTCGCAGTTCAGTGACGCATTCAACGAAACAGCCTTGCGGTCACGCTCAGTGAGTGAAATCACTCCGAGTTCGCGCGCAATTTCGAGTGCAGCGAGACGCCCCGAAATGACTGCCGCATTGGCGCCACCAATAGCGCTGCCATCCCCTGCCACGAACAGTTCCGCGACATTCGTGCGGCCCCATTCGTCCCGGCGCGAAACAAAGCAGCGTTGCCGCCGGTTCCACTCATGCAATATGCCAACAGAACGTGCAGCACTGTTGTTGGGAACAACGCCATGATGGAGCAGGACAGTGCTGCATTCGATGCGATACTGCTTTCCGCCGGCAGTAAAACTCACAGCTTCGGCCATTTCCTTGCCATCGATGGCGATGTCAGTCGCAGCCACATGGCGTTTGATGCCTGCACGGCGGACTTCAGAAAGCAGCACAATTCCCTTAGCCAGATAACGCCATCCGCGCAAGGCACCCAAGCCATGGCGCATTGCTGCGAGCAAATCGCGCCTTGTCTGTGTTTCGACAATTGCCAGCGGCGGTGATCCGGCACGTGCCATCTGGGCTGCCACCAGATACAGGAGCGGACCGGAGCCCACCAGAACAGCGTCCGTGCAGACGATCGCGGACTGCTTGAGCAGTATTTGCGCGGCCCCGGCCGTCATCACACCAGGCAAGGTCCAACCGGGCAGTGGCATTGGCCTTTCAATGGCACCTGTAGCCAGCAAATACCGACGGCCGACGACCCGGCTGGCTCGACCGTCAATGGAACAGGCAATGCCAGACTTGACGTCGATCTGCCAGGCTATGGCGGTTGCGAGATGCGTGATCGCGGGATGGGTGAGCGCATCAACCAGCGGCTTGCCCGCAGCGTAATCACTTCCAAGCAGCTTCAAACGTTCAGCGCCCGCTTTACCGACATTACGGTAAATCTGACCTCCTGGCTGTCTCTGCTCATCGAGCAGCACAACAGACAATCCATTATCGGCTGCGGTTCGTGCTGCAGCCATTCCGGCAGCCCCGGCGCCAAGGATAACAAGGTCTGCCTCAAGCATTGCCGTTTTCCCGCTGCGGTGGCATCGAAACAGTCATGTCTTCCTGCACCTCGACCATGCAGGCCTGACGGGTCACACCATCAATCGAGACAAGGCAGTCATGACAGGCACCCATCATGCAATACGGGTTGCGGGGAGCTGCGGAAACAACCGTTTTTCGAATGGCGACGATACCGGCAGCCAGCAGTTCAGCGGCGAGATTTCCGCCCTTGCGCAGCCGGTATTCGCTTCCCTCGAAAACCACCCGAACAAGCACATCGCCCTCCTCCAGATGACGAAATGGCGAAACGGCTTTCAAGGATCACCTCCACATTGCTGACCAAGGTCAGGACACATCGAATGGCGGAACATTTCAACCTGTTTTACCGGAAATTTGCCAGCACGAAACATGGTTAATCAATCGTTAGCGATTGGCGGTGAACATGGTCGCGGGGCACGAATCGTCGCTGCCGGGAATCACTTCACCATGGCCAGAACAGCACAAATTCCGATGATTGCGACACCAGTCACAGCCGACGAGGACAGTGGCGGATTTCGTACCGCGCACCGGCCTGCCGAGGGTGTGGCCACACGCCCAAGAGCTGCTTCGCTTTCGTCGCGCCGCAGCATGATCCTGATGGATAGCGTGCGTGATTTCTGCCAGCTGGAACGACCGCAACAATCCGACATCGCCCGGTTCAAGGAACTGTTCTACCAGTTGATCCAGTCGGCAAGTGTCGCAGACCGTCGCTCGATCTCGGCCTCGCTTGCGGGAAACCATTACATTCCGCGCACGGTCATCCTGTTTCTGGCCATGGATGTGCTGGAAGTTGCTGCCCCTGTCCTGCTGTTTTCTCCATTGATCAACGAGGCTGACATTATCTCGCTCGCACGGCGCAGTGATCTAGAGCATCTGAAAGTCCTGGCGCGGAGAGAGGCAATCACCGCTGATGGCGCGCGGGCACTGCGCCATTCCGGCGGGCGCGAAGTTGCGAAAATCCTTGCGAAAAACCGCACGCTCCTTGCCGCCTCTGCCGGGGACGAAACCATCGACATGCGGACAGGCCCCGTCGCGGCGCCACCAATGCCAACTGCAAACCCGAAAGCACATGAAAAACCAGCCATCTTCAAACCGGAACCCAATGATCCGGCACGTGAACTTGTCGATCTTGCTTCTCGCGGCGGCAGGCTTGGAAAGGCAAATCCAGGTGAAGCTGCAACAAGACAGGCGGAGAGACCCCAGGGTCCGACACAAGAAACAATTGCTGCCAGCCGGGAATTGCTGGAAGCGCATCGCAATGGCGGCGCAGAAGGTTTTGTCGCAGCTGCGGCCTACCGGACCGGAGTCCGTGCTGCAATCATCCGCGCGATGGTTGAGCGGTTGGACGGGGAATCGCTTGCGGTACTGATGAAAGGCATGGCTGTCGAGGAAATCGAGGCGATGCAGCTTTTCCTTCGCCTCCTGCCGCAGGCGGGACGCGATTTCGCCAAATACAAGTCGCTCAAAGCGATGTATCAAAAACTCAATCGGGATCGTTGCAAGCTAGCCATGCTGGCGCTTTCTGGCACCAGACTGTCACCGGAGCATACAAGGGAACCAAAGCCGCCCTCTGCCCGGCTGATGGAAGCTGCTGCTCAAAGACGCGCAAACCTGCTGCAGCAGGCAAAATCCGCTCCCAGACCCGGAGAACGGGTCCCACCCAGAAGTTTCGGGCGCGCCTCACGGGGTTAGCCGGAATCAATCACCCATGAATGAAGGGATGCCCTCGCGGCGTTCCGTTTCGATGATCCAGCAATCGCTGTCAAAGCGCATCTGCTTTTCCAGATAGAGTTTGACAGCCTCTTCTTTCCCGTGGTCGATCACGCATTCGAAACGACGACCAATGCCTTCATCCCCTGTCGCCAGAGCCTGGGGCAAGGGAGCATAAAGCGACCAATTGCCATCAAGATGATTGCAGGAAATGAAAATTGTGCCAGCTTCCGGCGATCCCTTGCGAATGGGTGCCGCCCATGCGCCATCCCCCTGCTCCTTGCGGATGAAGGCGGAGACCCAGATATGCGATTGCAACCGCATTGGAGGGTCAACTCTTGCGGAGCGCCCCGATTTCCTCAAGCTTGCGAATGGTACCGGTGTCGGGTTCACCCGTGGTCGGCAATCCATATTTTGCCTGGAAGCGTTTGACCGCGGAGATCGTCTGTGGTCCGAGCAAACCGTCGATTGATACACCGCTTTCGCCCAGATTGATGAGACCGATCTGGATGCGGGCGATCATGGCTTCGCGGACCACATCGCCGGGCTGCTGCGTGACCGGGCTTGCCCGGTTTGAAGTCTTTTCAACAACGGCAGTCGGCTCTTCCGGGCGGATGCGGGCTGCAACCTTCACCGACTGTGTTTCGGCGTTTTCACCAGCGGATTTCTGCCGGACAGCGGAAAGCAGCGATATGCTGACCTGGCCGGTCTGCGAAAAACTGTTCGAGCGCTGGAAAGCAATAATGGCGTCACGGGTACGACGGCCATACAGGCCATCAACCTCGCCATCATAATATCCGGCGAGTTTCAGGGCCTTCTGGGTGTCCGCCACCAGCGATGACTGCAACGCAGGTGTTGCATCACGCTGCGGCCTCGACAATGGAACCGGAATGCGCTCCAACGCGATTGCCGCAAGCCCGATGCTGCCCGGTTCGGTGGAACTGGATGACCCCGGTTGCTGGCGGGCAATGGACTTTGTGGTCATTGCATCGCGTGTAGCCCATAGCGGAACCGGATGTCCGCCAGGCTGGGCATAAAGTGCATTGCCGGCGACGAGTGCGAAAGCGACCGCGAATGCACAACTCCCCGCCGCAATGGAGGGATATTGGTGAATGGTCGTGAGGGCCATTGATGTGATGCTTCTCATCGTGGTCTCCTTTGTCTTCAAATCGCCTTGCGGGCGTCACCATCTTCCGCGCCGAGTACGGAATTGCGGTGCTGCGCCAGATTGACAATCTCCAGCCGCTCGCTGGCGGGAACCGGCTTTGGCTCCTTCTGTGCAATCGGCAAAGTTACCGTCACGGTAGTTCCCTCGCCCTTGACGCTTTCAAACCTGACTTTGCCCTTGTGAAGTTCAACAAGGCCGCAGACGACAGACAGGCCAAGGCCGGTGCCCTCATATTTGTGGTCATACTTGCTGTCTGCCTGATAGAATGGCAGGCCGAGGCTCTTGATATGCTCGGGCGAAATCCCGATACCGTGATCAGTGACCGATATCCGGATGTTCATGCCAGTGCGGCGGACGTCCACCTCGATATGGCTTCCATCCTCGGAAAACTTCACCGCATTGGAGAGCAGGTTGATCATCACCTGCTTGATGGCACGTTCGTCTGCTGTGACTTCCGGAAGCCCTTCCTGAACCCTCAATGAAATCTCGACGCCACGCTTGTCCGCCTGTCCACGCATCATCGAACAGCATGATTTCAGGGTGGTAGCAATATTGAACGGCTCGGTGAAAATCTCGTATTTGCCGGCCTCGATCTTGGACATGTCGAGAATGTCATTAAGGACATTGAGCAGATGCGAAGCGGAACCGTGGATCAGCGAGACATATTCCTTGCTGCGCTCAGGCGGCATCTTTTGCATCACATCTGATTGCAGCAGTTCGGAAAAGCCAAGAATGGCATTCAGGGGGGTGCGCAATTCATGGCTCATATTGGCGAGGAAGCGGCTTTTGGCGATCGTGGTACTCTCGGCATTCTCACGTGCCTGCTGCAGTTCCTGCTCAAGCTTGCGGCGCTCGGAGATATCGCGGCAAACCGCCAGAACCTGTTGCCTGCCATCAATCTCAACGCGCTTGCAGCGCAGTTCGCACCACAGGGCGCGGGAGGCACCGGTGCCGGCTGTCCTGAATTGCGCCTTGGTGCCTGTACCGCGGTTGAGGCAATCATCAATTGCGCGCGCGACCGCGACACGGTCCTGGACATGAACGACCGACAGGAAGCCCTTGCCTGTCAGGCTCTCCGGATCGACTTCAAACAGACGGGCAGCATTCGAATTGACAAACAATGCCTCGCCATTTTCAACATGCAGCGAGTAACAATCCGGTCCCAGTTCGGTCAGGTCCAAACCTGCAATATTCAAATTTGTCACCGGGGCAGTCGCACTCATGGCTACTTCTTTCTTCCTGCCATGACGACACGGCCATTCGCAGGTACGCAATGCACACATGTTCCCGCTTCAAGGATGATGTTGCGGAACGGATTAACCGTGGCACAGCCCCTTTAACACAACACTAAGGATGGCGGTTCACGCCTTGATGGACCGGTTTGTAAGAGCCAATTTTCCATTATGGTAAACAGCGGGTTAGTGCCGCCGAACACCTGCCGATACTGGCCACATGTCGAATGCCTTACAAATAATGCAGACATTTCAGACGCATAGGCTTTCCAGGCCGCCGTTGGGTTGTCGCCCGGACGGGGACCGGACAAAGTACGAGGCCGTCGGGATGCGATATTCGGCATTTTAGTAAAATTGACACGCCACGCAGAACAAGCCGTCAAATCCGAAATGCTATCGCACCAGCAGGACAAGAGGTGTGGTTTCCATGTTGAGAACAATTTTCTGGCTCGGGCTGGTAGTGGCTTTCATTCCAGTCAACCCGGCTGACCTGAAAGATGGCCAGCGCCCTGTTTCGCCATTCGAGACCCTGGGCGCGGTTCGTTCCGTCGTTTCGGACATGAGCGGATTTTGTGAGCGCAACCCCTCGACATGCGAGACAGGAAGCGAGATCGCTTCGCAATTCGGAGCCAAGGTAAAAGCGGGAGCTTCCTATCTTTCCGCCGTTCTCGACAATTCAAGCACCACGATGCAAGAAGGCCCTTCCGGGCAAGCTGTGGTGCCCGATGCCACCCATACCGGATCAATCCACAAGCAATAACTCCCAGAGGCAAAATTTGCCTTTGCCCGGTGCTTGATTTGCGTGGCAATCCGCGCTTGTTACAGGGTCCGTACCCTCATATTTGACTGCATTGGTCACAAAGCATGGCTGACGAACCCGCTATCGAGACCATCATCGAGGATTTCGAATTTCTCGACGACTGGGAGGATCGTTACAAATACCTCATTGAACTTGGCAATGGCCTTGCGCCGCTGGACAGTTCGGAGAAGACCACTGAAACCAAGGTGCAGGGCTGCGTGAGCCAGGTCTGGATTGTCAGCGAAGCGCATAATGGCGCTGATCCGGTGCTGACATTCCGCGGCGATTCGGATGCTCATATCGTGCGCGGGCTGATTGCCGTGACGCTCGCGATCTTTTCGGGGAAACATGCCAGCGAAATTCGCGCCACTGATGAGAGCACCGTGTTTTCACGGCTGCATCTTGAAGAGCACATCACGCCGCAGCGCTCGAACGGGCTGCGATCGATGGTCGCCCGGATCAAGCGAGAAGCAGAGAACGCGCTCAATGTCTGAGAACCTGTGGCGCCATTACGGGACAGCCACCTTTGGCCGGTAATCATCCGTTCCCCAATGCTTCATGGGCGCAGATTGACGCCTGTCACCTGTAATCCCGTAATGGATGGCGAGCATGCGCAACGCGGTGCGCAGCATCAGTTTTGCCGAACGTGGCGGCCATGAACGCTCCCGCTCGACCTGTTCGAGCCCTTTCAGGAAACAGCAGATATCAAGCACGGTTCCAGCAAGTTCCGGTCCGAGCATGTCTGTGGCATGATGCAGCCGACGCTTCGCATCCAAGGCAAAGTCGGACAGTTCACCCGCGAGGTTTCTTGGCCCACTCCTCCCGCCGGTCGGTGTATCCCAACCCGCCGTGATGCGCGGTGACAGACCGGCACGCTCGAAATCGGCCCTTATGCGCTCGCCGGCGGCAAATTCATCGGCATCAATCCATGACTTCCCGTTCTTGTCCTTTCGTGAATGAAGCCGCGAGAGCGGGGATTCGAACTCGTTGACACTGACTTCGGCAAAACCACTGTTATGCGTTATCGTCTTTTGGGCGAGGCTTCGGTGTTGTGCTGCGGCACCGGCAACCGGGTCCGACTGGCGAAGCAGGTAGGACCTACCGGCAGCAGTGAGATGCAGCTTTCCATCCCTGTTTGAGACAAGGCCAGCCTTGCTTGCCACACCAACTGTCGTAGCGGGAAAAACCAGATGCCGTTCCGGGCCTGACAACTCAAGGCGACCATCATCACGTGCTGAGGCAGTCATTGCACTGGCCGACCGGCGGAGGCATTTCAGCAAGCGCAGCAATTGCCGTTGGGCGCCATCCACCGATACCGCGCTCATGCTGCTTCTCCCGACGCGGTATCGACAACGCTAAGGGTATTCGTCACGGCCATGGCTGTCATCAACTCGATGGTTTCTTCAAGCCCGCTC
Source organism: Nitratireductor sp. (assembly GCA_041397525.1). GTDB lineage: Bacteria > Pseudomonadota > Alphaproteobacteria > Rhizobiales > Rhizobiaceae > BOKV01. The sequence goes on along the minus strand of JAWKWL010000005.1, from coordinate 40,723 downwards.
ACCCAGTCGTCATATGCGGGCACGTCACGCAAGTCCTCGATTGTGCGGCAGGCATGGGCGATGGTGGTGCGGTCCCTGCCGAACAACAAGGCGATGTCGTTGTAGGAAACAGAAAGCGATGTGTGGATCAGGTAGATGGCCAGTTGTCGGGCGCGGGCCTCGGCACTCGTCCCACGACTGGCTGCCGTAAGCTTGCCGGTCTCGCAGCCGGTCGCGTGGGCGACCAGCCGCAGAACTACCCTCGCCGCAATTCCCACAGGGGCCGCAGCGCAGGCTGAGACCGCGCCATCCCGCCCGGATACCGTTTGCTGTCTCGTCGGCTGGTTATGCCAAAAACCCGGTGATGCTTCGTAAAATCCGCTTCCCATGACCCACCCCCATATAAAGGAATATAATCCTATTATCTGCAAGGCAAGGGTGTGGGGACAGTTTGCGGCACGAAATTGGCGAGCAAACAGAATTCTGTTCTGTTTTTCAGCGAGTTAGGCAGCGATCAGGAAAATTCATCCCTGTCGGCAATGCCCGCTGATGCAACGAGGCACAGGTTGGAGCATGTCTGGAGAACAAGATATGAAGAACCAACCAAGCGGTGAAATGAACCTCATGGCGCAGAAACTGGCGGACGAGGCTCGCCAACATGTCAGCCGGATGATGGCGGCACGCCATGGCGAGAACGGTTTTGCTTCCGTCATACTGGCGCTGACAGGCATTTCAGCGAGCATGGCAGAGATGCGAGAACAATCAGCGGTTCGCGAGAGAGTGGTCAAGGGCTTGCAACTGGCACTGGTGCGGGAACGCGGCAAAGCCAGGGTCGGCAGCAGGCGCTACGACTTCAATCGCCATGTGGCACTGCATCAGGCATTGCGAACACTTGGCGAAATTGTCAACTGTCGATGTCCGGGACCAGCCGGGGAAACTTGACCATGAGGTTGCGGGCAAAGGGTGGGGACCCGCATTTCCCCGGCGGGACCGGCAGTTCTTACTTGCGCTTTGCGCCCGGTTTGCGACCGAGACCCATTTCACGCGCCAGACGTGAGCGGGCGAGCGCATAATTGGGTGCAACCATCGGATAGTCCGAGGCAAGGCCCCATTTTTCGCGGTAATCTTCTGGCGAAAGATCATAATGCGTGCGCAAGTGGCGTTTCAGCGACTTGAACTTCTTTCCGTCTTCAAGACAGATGATGTAGTCGTCGAAAACAGACTTCTTCGGCGAAACGGCCGGCTTGGCACGCTCAACTGGTGCAGGAGCGACTGTTCCGCCAAGGCGGGCAAGTGCTGCATGTACTTCACCGATGAGGTTTGGCAAATCCGTTGTGGAGACCGGATTGTTGCTGACATAGGCAGAAACGACGTCAGCCGCCAGTTCCACCAGTGTCATTTCATCTGCGTTGTTCTGGGATTCATTGATATCCATGTTTTTCTCTTTTCCACAGCGCTGGCGCTGCTGTTCTTGTTGTTTAGGCAAGCCGACCGCCCAGACTACACCCCTGTAATCGGCACACGCGGCTTTAATATCTGCTTCGCTATTATTTAGTCAAGTTACAAGCATGTTTTGGCATGTCCAAATATTGATGGACCTGTCTTTTTTCATATCCACGAAAAGTTTTTTCAAATAATTTGAATCCGGTTGCATGGCAATGACTTTATCGCTGCAGGTGAATTTTGTGTTTCCAAGGTTGCAATGCCAAGACTTTTAATTGAATCTTGTTGGTTCCCTAACTATCCGACATTTCGTCCAGAACAGATTTTTCCCACAATTTATAGCCAACCGCATAGGCAGCCTTGGCCAGCAAATGTGCGGCGATCGGAGCAGTCAACAGGAAGAAAATCACGCCTGCAACAGCGCGGGTGACAGTTGCAAGATCATCCGATACCAATGCCAGGGCAATCATCATCAGTCCGGACCCCATGGTGCCTGCCTTTGATGCGGCATGCATTCTGGAATAAACGTCGGGAAGGCGGATCAGCCCGAGCGCCGATGTCAGCGCGAAGAACGAGCCGATGATGATCAGAATGCCCGCGAGACAGGTTGCAATGACGGTCATGAGGTTTTCTCCGCTTCGCCGTTATCAGCAATGCCGGTTTGCGTATCATTCGTTTCGGACTGACCTCGTTCGAGAATGAAGCGGGCGAAAGCAACAGTGGCAAGAAAGCCTACAAGTCCGAGCGCTATGGCGATATCGAGATAGAGCGAATATCCGGTCTTGACCCCTATAACCGCGATATAACCGATGGCAGCAGCAACCAGCGTGTCGAGCGCCAGCACCCGGTCAGGAAGGGTTGGGCCAAGCACCACACGAATGACAGTCAGGATGAAGGCTGCCGTCAGCATGGCCAGCGACAGGTAGATTGCAAAATCCAGGAATGCCATTGCCGCACTCATCTGAACGCCTCCATGATCTTGCGCTCAAAACCGCTTGCTATATCGCGCTTGGTGCCTTCCGGGTCCGAGCAGTCAAGCGCGTGGACATAGAGAAAACGCCGGTCGTGCGAAACATCGACAGACAAGGTCCCAGGCGTCAGCGTGATCAGATTGGCAAGCAGGGTGATCTCGAAATCACGATCAACCTTCAGCGGATAGGCAAAAATTCCGGGTTTGACATCAAGCTTCGGCTGTATGACCAGCAGAAACACCTTCACCGCCGACATCATCAGTTCATACAGGAACAGCAGCGCCAGCGATCCGACCTTGCGGGCACGCTGAAAATAGCCGGTGGTGCCGACCTGCTCGCGGATCAGCCAAAGGGCAAAACTTCCCAGCAGGAAACCGAAAGCCAGATTAAGCTCGGAAAATGATCCGGAAACAGCTGCCCAGGCAAGCGCAAGCAGCACATTGATGAAGAAAAGCATCATTGGCTTCCTCCGAAAACCGAGTCGACATAGGCAGCAGGATCCGCCAGTCCCCTGGTTGCATCTGAGACTGCATTGGCAAGCGTCTCAGGAAACAGGCCAATCCACAACGATGCCATGACGAGCACCGCAAACGGCAGATAGGTTGGCAGGGCGATGCCGGCTGGAAGCGGGGTCAGATGCCAGTTTTCCGCACCGTCGCGCACGCCTTCGGCTCCGCCACGCCAGAAAGTATAGGCCCAAACGCGGATTATGGCGATGGATGTCAGCAAGCCGGTGAGCAGAATGGCACCCGCGAGCCAGCCGGCTCCACCCGAAATTGCTCCACGCACGATCATCAGCTTGGGCCAGAAGCCCGAAAATGGTGGAAGGCCGGAGACCGCCAGCGCCAGTACCAGAAACCCGGCGGCAAACATGGGTGAGGCCGAATAATGGCCACCTAGCTTGCGCATGTCATGTTCACCGGAAATGCGCACGATGATCCCAACGGCAAGATATAATCCAGCCATCACCACCATGGAATGGACAGCATAAAACAGCGTTCCCGCCAGGCCGAGTTCGCCAGCGAGCGCTATACCGGCCAGCATGGAGCCGATCCCCGAGACGACCAGAAAGCCCAGCAGCCTGCGAATGTCGGATTGCGCAAGCGCACCCAACACGCCGAATATCATGGTGGCTGCAGCAACCAGAGCGAGGATGAATGCGAGTTCCGCACGCCCGGCAGCGAAAATCATGACCATGACCCGCAACAGGGCATAAACGCCAACCTTGGTGAGCAGGCCCGCGAACAGAGCCGACACCACGAGGCGAGGCGTGTGGTAGGAAGCGGGCAGCCAGAAGTTAAGCGGGAATGCCGCTGCCTTCATCGCGAAGGCAAACATATAGAGTGCAGCAATGGTCATGATCGGCGCGGTGTCGGGCATGTCCGCCACTTTGCGGGTTATGTCGGCCATGTTGAGCGTGCCGAATGCGCCATAAAGATAACCGGTTGCCAGCAAGAACAGTGTCGTAGCAATCAGGTTGAGGAAGGCGTATTTCAAAGCGCCGTCAAGTTGGGTGCGCTCGGAGCCCAGGATGATGAGGCCAAAGGACGATATCAGCAGAACCTCGAACCATACATAAAGGTTGAAGATATCGCCGGTCAGGAAAGCTCCATTGACGCCTGCAACCATCAGCATGACAAAGGAATAAAAGCCGTAACGCATTCGGGTCTGGTCAATATCGTTGGCGGCATAAATGCCGCAAATGAAAGTGACGAGCGAACCGGTGAGCGCCAGGATCGCGCCGGTCAGGTCAACCGAAAAGGAAATGCCGAAAGGCGGCAGCCACCGTCCCATGGTCATGGTCTGTGGCCCCTCGCGCCAGACAAGGTCGAGTAGACCGGCGCAGCAAACCAGCAAGAGGCCGAGCACCGAATTTGCAATTACTGGCTGCCAGCCTGTCCGCTTGCGCAACATCAGCAGCAGGGCACCCGCCACGATGGGCAGCACCACAGGTGCCACAACAAGCCAGTCTTGTGCAGCCAGCGGCGTCTCGATCATGGCACCGGAAATATCAATCGGCGTGGTTGGAGCAGCGGCCATCAGGCGTTTCCTCGGGATTTTCCATGGCGTTGGGAAACCGGCATGAGATCAGTAACCCGTCGGCGGCAGCGGTTCTGCCTGTGGCTCGGCGAAACGCATTTCCTGCGTGTCATCGGTGCCGAGATCCTGGTAGGCGCGATAGCTGAGCACCAACAGGAAGGCAAAGAACGAAAATGAAATCACGATGGCCGTCAGGATCAGCGCCTGCGGCAGCGGATTGGCGGTAGCCATCTGTGGCACCTTGTCGTCAATGCCAATGATTGGAGGCACTTCCTTGGTCAGACGACCAGCCGTGAATATCAACAAGTTCACGGCATTGCCCAACAACGCCACGCCAAGCAACATTCGAATGACATGGCGCGAAAGCAGCAGGTAAATCGATACGGCAAAGAATGCCGTAACCAAAAATATAAGTGCGGGTTCCATCAGCTGGTTTCCCTTTCCTCAAGCGCAAGCGCGATGGAGGTGATCGCACCTACAACGACGAAATAGACACCAATGTCGAACAACATCGGGGTGGAAAGCGCGAGCTCGACATTGCCGATCATCGGGAATACCCAAAGCCCGGTCAGGTACGGCACCCGCTCGAAGACCGAGGGAAATCCGGACAATGCCGCGATGAACAAGCCGAAACCAGCAAGCGCCATGGGGTGGAAATACATGGCGCGACGAACAGGCTGCACGCCGCAGGCAATGCCGTAGATGGCGAAAGCGGAAGCTGCGATCAGACCGCCGATGAAACCGCCACCGGGTTCGTTGTGTCCGCGTAACAGGACAAAGATCGAAAAGAGCACCATCAGGCTGGTAAGATATGGCGCAACCGTTCGGAAGATTACCGTGTTCATTGCACCGCCTCCGCGCTGTTCCTGCCGCCTTTCAGCTCGCCAGGCAATTCACCAGTCAATTCAAGGTCCTCGACCTCATCCGTGTGTGGCTGGTGGCGAATGCGGATCAATGCAAGGATCGCAAGTCCGGTCACCATGACGACTGCAATCTCGCCAAGCGTGTCAAGACCGCGGAAATCAACGATGATCACGTTGACGATGTTGCGGCCATGCGCAATCACGCGGCTGTTTTCAGCGAAGAAATCCGACAGCTCCGAATTGAATGGCAATTGCGTCACGGAAAGCAGCAGCAGGCCGAAACCAGCAGCGCAGGTCAGGGCAATGGCAGCATCCACCAGCCTTTGTGACATTGGCCGATGGTCGGATTTGTGCAAGGTCAGCCTGGTCATGACAAGGGCGAGGATGACGACTGACAGCGTTTCCACCATGAACTGGGTAAAGGAAAGGTCGGGCGCTCCAAACAGCATGAAGATCAGCGCGACAGCAAAGCCCTGAATGCCGAGCGAGACGATAGCCGTCAGGCGGTTGTCAGCCCAGATCACCGCCATCAGGCCGGCAAGCGCAATGGCCAGTATTCCCCATTCATAAAAGGTAAGCCCGGGCAATGCGGGCATGCGGGGCATTTCACCAAACCCGGCGAGAGCGCCAAGCAGCGTTGCGGCCAGTGCGACAAAAACCACGGTGACATAGGTTTCCAGCCGCCCGTTGTGAATGAAGCGGGTTACAGCAACCGAAAACCGCACAAGCCCCGCAATGGCCTGGTCAAAGCCCTTGTCCGGACCCCAGCCGATGCGCCACAGGAGCTTTGCCATCGTCAGGCGGGCATTGTCGAGGCGCATGTAGATGGCGATGCCGACCAGCACCGTCAGTCCCGAAAGCGCCAATGGGAGGCCAATATGCGGAATGACTCCAGCCACGGCGGTGACCGCTTCCCCAGCCACCGAACTTGCCATGGGTGATACGAGGATGCGGTTGGCGAAGCCGCTGGCAAGAGCCAGAACCAGTCCAAGCACCGACAGGACCAGCGGTCCGGCGATCAGCAATACCGGTCCTTCATGGGCATGGTGCAATTCATCGCGTGATTTTCCGAGAAACGGCTTCAACGCGACCGCAAAACCGATCACCAGCATCAGCGCATTTCCGACAATGGCAAGAATCGTCAGTGCGATTGCCCAGGCACCGGGCTTGGCGAGCGCATAGTAGATTTCTTCCTTGGCGAGAAACCCGAACAATGGCGGCAGGCCACCCATGGAAAGGGCGGCAAGAAGTGCTGCTGCGAAGGTCAGCGGCATGGCGGCGCGAAGGCCTGACAGTTTGCGGATGTCGCGGGTTCCCGCTTCGTGATCTATGGTGCCTGCGACCATGAACAGCGTTCCCTTGAACAGCGAGTGCGCAACCAGATAATAGACTGCGGCCTCGATTGCCTTTTCGCCGCCAAAGCCGGTCAGCATGACGAGAAGGCCGAGGGAAGCCACGGTGGTATAGGCAAGCTTGAGTTTGAGATCGGTCTGGCGGATGGCCAGCAGGCTTCCTGCAAGCAGCGTGGCAATACCGAACAACGGCAATACGGTTTCCCAAAGAACGGTTTCACCCATCACCGGATTCATGCGCATCAGCAGGTAGACACCTGCCTTCACCATGGTAGCGGAATGCAGATAGGCTGAAACCGGGGTTGGCGCTTCCATCGCATTGGGGAGCCAGAAATGCAGTGGAAACTGCGCCGATTTGGTGAATGCACCGCCCAGGACAAGGATGAAGGCAACCACATAATACGGGCTTTCGCGCAGCGTGTCACCGGTCGCCAGCAACAGCGACAATTCCGAAACGCCGGTTATTCCCTGGATCACGATCATTGCTGCTATCAGCATCAGTCCGCCACCGCCTGTGACGACCAGCGCCTGGATCGCCGCGCGCCTGGATGCCTGGCGGTTATGGTCAAAGCCGATCAGCAGGAAGGAGGTGACCGATGTCATTTCCCACAGGACGAGAAGCGCGTAGAAATTGTCGGCCATCACCAGACCGAGCATCGAGCCCATGAACAGGAACATGAAGGCGAGGAAACGGCCAAGTGCAGCATGCCCTTTGAGATAGCCGCCGGAATACAGGATGATCAGCGTACCAATGCCGGAAATCAGCATGCCGAAAACAAGGCTCAGCCCATCCATACGCCAGGACAGGCTGACGCCAAGTGTCGGTATCCAGGAAATGCCTCCGGTAAAGACTTCGCCATTGGCAACAGCTCCGGCATGACCTGCGAGATGGAGGAAGATTGCAAACGGGAAAAGTGCCAGCAACCACACTGCCCTGTATGCGAAAAGTCGAACGGCAAGTGGCGAAAGGAATGCAGCCAGAAACGGCAGTGCCAGAACAAGCAGGGTCGGTTGGTCGGCCAACATTGCCATACAGAAACAAGCTCCCTCGCCTACCGACCTCACTGGAGATCGTGGCATTCCATGGAATTAACGGCTAGCGCACCCACCCGCAAGACAGGCAAGGCGCAAAAGCTACATGTCCGGCCAGTTATCCAGAGGGCAGGACCGTACATATGCGCCTCCCTGTACCGCCCTTGCGGTTGATCGAGGTTTGTGCAGACCTATCTGAGGAAAGCCATCGACCCTGAGTTAGGGTTGATCCCGGCATTTGCAACAAGGAATGGCGCGACAAATGGTCAAAATCACCAAAACCGATGCTGAATGGAAGGCGCAACTGACTCCCGAGCAGTATCACATCACCCGCAAACACGGCACCGAGCGCGCGGGGACCGGGCCCCATCAGCACGAAAAGCGTCCGGGCATGTTCAAATGCGTGTGCTGTGGCAAGCCGCTGTTCGAGACGGCGTCAAAGTTCGAGTCAGGAACCGGCTGGCCAAGCTTTTTCAAACCTGCTGATGCCAATGCCGTATCGGAACATTCGGACCGCTCGTTCTTCATGACCCGCACGGAAGTGCGGTGCGCAGATTGTGATGCGCATCTGGGTCATGTATTCCCCGATGGTCCGCAACCAACGGGCCTGCGTTATTGCATGAACGGCCATGCACTGACCTTTGAACCCGACGAAAATTCCTGAACCGAGCTTTGTGGAGAACCAATGCCTTTTGAACCCGGCAAAACAACGCCACCGCACGCCCGCAAGCAGCCGCAGGTGTCCACCCATCACGGGATCGTGCTGAGCGATCCCTATGCCTGGATCAGGGCAGACAACTGGCAAGAGGTGATGCGCGATCCATCCAAACTCGACGCTGGCATCCGCAGCCATCTGGAGGCGGAGAATAAGTATCAGAAGGCTTTGATGGCGGACACCGAAGGGCTGCAAAAAACCCTGTTTGCGGAGATGAAGGCGCGCATCAAGGAAGATGACAGCTCGGTTCCGATGCGTGACGGCGCCTGGGCCTATGGCGTGCGTTTCACCACTGGCGGCGAACACGCCAAATATGTGCGTCTGCCAAGCGGGGGCGGCGAGGAATCAGTCATGCTCGACGGCGACAAGGAGGCCGAAGGCAAGGCATTTTTCCGCATTGGGGGCGCTGGCCATTCGCCCGACCACAAGCTGTTGTCCTGGGCCCATGACGACAAGGGGTCGGAACTTTACACCATCAGTTTCCGTGATCTGTCGACCGGGACCGACATGGCCGACACCATCACCGACACCAATGGCGGCGGTGTTTTTTCCAAGGACAGCAAGGCGTTTGTCTACACCCGAGTCGACGACAATCACCGCCCGTCAAAACTCTATCTGCACCGGATTGGCGAAACAGACGCGGACAAGCTCATCCATGAGGAGAGCGATCCGGGTTTTTTCCTTGGGGCAGGGAAAACGCAATCGGGCGACTGGATCGTGATTGACTCGCACGACCATGAGAGTTCACAGGCCTGGCTGCTGCCTGCCAATGATCCTGACGCCGATCTGATTGAGGTATCAGCGCGGGAAACCGGCGTCGAATATGACATCGATGAGGGTGGCGGCATTCTCTATATCCTGACCAACCGGGACGGCGCCAAGGACTTCAAGATCGTGACAGCGCCGGTTGCCACGCCGCAACCCGAACACTGGGCTGACCTGGTGGCGCACAAGCCGGGACGGCTGATACTCGGCCATGGCGTCTACAAGCGGCACCTGACCCGGATCGAGCGCGAGAACGGATTGCCGCGCATCGTCATCCATCGCATCAGCGATGGTGCGGAGCATGCCATCGAATTCGACGAGGAAGCCTATTCGCTCGGGCTTGCGGGTGACTTCGAATATGACACCGATGTCATCCGCTTCACCTATTCGTCCATGACCACGCCATCGCGGACCTATGAATACAACATGGAAACGCGCGAGCGGGCGATCATCAAGGAGCAGGAAGTGCCGTCAGGCCATGATCCGCATGACTATGTCACACGGCGCATCATGGCTTCCGCAGAAGATGGTGAACTTGTGCCGGTGTCGCTGGTGCATCACCGCGACACGCCGATCAATGGCAGCGCACCATGCCTGCTATACGGCTATGGCAGCTATGGCATATCGATCCCTTCCGCCTTCAACACCAATTGTCTGAGCCTGGTTGACCGCGGCTTTGTCTATGCTATCGCACATGTGCGCGGCGGCAAGGACAAGGGCTTTGCCTGGTATGAGGGCGGCAAGCGAAATACCAAGACCAACACCTTTACCGACTTCATTGCGGCGGCGCGTTTCCTTGCCAGCGAAGGCTATTGTGCCGAAGGGCGCATTGTTGCACAGGGCGGCAGTGCCGGAGGCATGTTGATGGGCGCGATTGCCAATCTGGCACCGGAACTGTTTGCGGGAATTCTTACCGAAGTGCCATTCGTTGATGTGCTCAACACCATGCTTGACGACACACTTCCGCTGACACCGCCCGAGTGGCCGGAATGGGGCAATCCGATCGCCTCGAAGGAAGAGTATGAAAATATCGCGTCCTGGTCGCCCTATGACCAGGTCCGGGATCGCAACTATCCGCCGATCATGGCCATTGGCGGTCTGACTGATCCCAGGGTGACCTATTGGGAACCGGCAAAATGGGTCGCGAAACTGCGCGAGCACCAGCAAGGCCAGGCTCCTGTCATGCTCAAGACCAATATGGGTGCCGGCCATGCCGGTTCGCCAGGGCGGTTCGCACGGCTTGAGGAAATTGCCTTCAGCTATGCCTTTGCAATCAAGGCGGCTGGGCTCGAAATCGCCTGAGCCGAAATGATGGCCCGGCAGCCGCCATCTCAGGGCGCCGGGCTGTCGTCGCTGCTTTTCCCCAACGAAAACCGGTGCAGATTGCTGTCTTCGCCAAACGCAAATCGCAGGCAAAGCACGATCACAACCAGGCTGATTGCGAGCCACAATCCGCCCCAGAACATGGTTGTTCCTCCAACATGTTCTGAGAGCATTCGTGCATCGGAACGAAGTTGCGAGCGGGCAATCGTGTCGCTGAAAATGTCATATGGAGCATAGATGATGCTCGACAGGCCGATTACCCGCAGGATCAGGTCGTTGACGCGGTTGCCTAGAAACCATGCAGACAACAACATGAACATACCGGCAAGTATGCAATAGCCAAGTGGAAACGGATCCCGGATGTAAAGGGCTGTCACCAGCAGGATGATTGCGCCGAACAGGCCAAGAATGAACCTGTCGGCCTTCGTCCAAAGCGCGACAAGCAATATCAACACCCCAAACATCAACGAGCCGAGATAGCCAGCTGAGAAAATCAAGAATGCATTGCCGCCGAGCACACGTGCAAGGCCGCCTTCGCGCGGGTCCAGCGTTATCGAGAGAATTGAGCCGCCGCTCAGGACACCGGCAAGGCCATGTGACAACTCATGCAGGAAAATGACCAGCATCTTGAACGGGTAAATGACAGGTGTGTTCCACAGCGTATAAACTGCGAGGGTAATCAGGAACATTTGCCAGTGACCCTTGATGATCTTCATGCGGCCCCTGGTGGTAACGCGCTGTTATTTGGCATCAGCGAAAGGCAGTGCTTTCACATAGGCTCCGATAGCCTCGCGATCCTGCGCGGTGAGACGCGCCATGTTTTCCTGTACCTCGACCATGCTGCCGCCGACGGCATCGAAGTCCGGAGTGAACCCTGATTCAAGGTAATAGGCAACATCCTTGTCTGACCAGGAGGCAATGCCGCCCTTGCCGCTGGTGATGTTCGGAATACGCCCATCGCCTTCGGGTGCCGGACCGCCGCCGAGCCATCCGGATTTCACCGGTCCGCCGATCAGGTTGCGAGGCGTATGACATTCGCCGCAATGGCCCGGCCCTTCGACAAGATAGCGCCCCAGCACAAGCTGGGCATTACTCTCGTCAATGGCCACCACCGGCTGATCGGAGAGGAACAGGGCTTTCCACAATCCCAATCCCCGGCGCAGCCGAAACGGCAAGGGAAGTTCATGGGCAATATTGGCCCGCTCGACCGCGGGAAGGGTTTTCAGATATGCCCACAAGTCCGCTACGTCTTCCGGCTTCATGCGGGCATAGGAAGTGTATGGGAAAGCCGGATAGTAATGGGAACCTTGCGGGCTGACACCCTTGAGCATCGCATTCATGAATGCAGCGCCAGACCAGGAACCAATTCCGGTTTTTTCGTCCGGCGAGATATTGGGGGCATGGAAAGTGCCAAAGGGTGTTGCAAGCGGCAATCCACCGCCCAGTTCAAGGCGCTCGTCGCCCTTGGCACCCTTGGCCGCATGGCAGGAGGCACAACCTCCAGCGTTGAAGATGCGTTCACCCCTGATGGCATCGCCCGCATCAGCATTTGCGGTGATCGCTGCATCCAGATGGGCTGGCATTGTCAGCAGCCAGAACAAGCCTGCGGCCGCAATGGCAATCACTACCAATGCGGCCGCAAGACGTTTCATGTGCAAATCCTTTTCAGAACCGCTCAGTTCTTCTGGACGCGATAGGCTTCGTGGCAGGCCTTGCAATTGCCTGCAACGTTTCCGAACACGGCCATGAAGGCTTCCTTGTCGGCTGGTGCGGCAGCGACGGCGGCTGCAGTGTCGTCACCAAACTTGGCAAGCTTTGCCTTGAAACCATCCATGTCTTCCCAGATTTTCGGGCTTGCGGTTGTTTCCCCGCCGGACTCGGAACCAGCCGGGAACAGATCGCCAAAGGTCTTGGATGCATCGTTCATGGTCTGGAAAGCCGCAACGGCTGCAGCCGCATCATAGTCCATTTCGCCCTTTGCCATCTTGGCAAGCACACCCATGGAGGCGCCAACCTTTTCCTTCATGACCGCCTTGCGGTCAGAAATGGCATCGGCATGGGCAACACCTGAAATCAGCAGACCGGCAGCTGCAATTGCGTAGATGAATTTCCGCATTCTATCCTCCGTTTCGCCTTGGCTGGGCCAGGCACTGGTTTGAAACTGTCACAACCCAGTATTGCACCGGCTTTGTGTTATTTCGATAGCGCTCCAGACCTCAAACGCGAATTTTCGGTAAACAATGCGTCAACCAGCCTTGACGCTCAACAATCCGTGACCCCTCGCAGCGACCTAAGCCAACTAACGGAAAGGCCGGTCACGACCGGCCTTTCCAGTGTTCTTACATCGCTGCTTCAAACAGTTCCTCGACATATTCCCAGTTGACGAGGCTGTCGACGAAGGCTTCAAGGTATTTGGGCCGTGCGTTGCGGTAGTCGATGTAATAGGAATGCTCCCACACGTCGCAGCCCAGGATTGGCGTTGCACCGTGAACAAGCGGATTTTCGCCATTGGGGGTCTTGGTTACGACGAGCTTGCCGCCCTTCACCGCGAGCCAGCACCAGCCGGAACCGAACTGGGTTGCGCCGGCTGCCATGAAATCAGCGCGGAACTTGTCATAACCGCCAAGGTCTGAATCAATTGCCGCCTGCAGCTTGCCAGGGAGCTTGTTGCCGCCGCCGCCCTTTTTCATCCATTTCCAGAAATGGATATGGTTGAAGTGCTGACCAGCATTGTTGAACAGGCCCGGATTCTTGCCGAAGCTGCCCTTGACGACATCTTCCAGAGACTGTCCCTCAAAGCCGGAATCCTTCAACAGGTTGTTGCCGTTGGTGACATAGGCCTGGTGATGCTTGTCGTGGTGAAATTCAAGTGTTTCGCGTGACATGAAGGGCTGGAGCGCCTCGTAGGCATAGGGAAGTTCCGGCAGTTCAAAAGACATGGTGCTCTCCTGTTGCAATATGGTGGCGCGTGTGCAGCCAATTTCCCTGCCCGCACAAGCCCAATTGGTTGTGCCCCATACCTAAGTCCAACAGCTTGACGTGACAATGGCGGCATGTGCAGTTTGTGGGAAATCATCAACAAAACCGGCGCGGAGCCTGCATGACACAGCCGATTTACGCTTTCGATGCCTATGGCACGTTGTTTGACGTGCATTCAGCGGTTGCGCGTCACGCGCAGGAAACGGGGCCAGATCACGCCCGCGTTTCTGAAATCTGGCGCAACAAGCAGTTGGAGTATTCGTGGAATTATACCGGAATGCGTCGTTATCGAGACTTCTGGCAATTGACGGAAGAAGCGCTTGATTTTGCGCTGGCCGTGGTTCCCGGTGCCAACAAGGGTGCAAAAGCCAATCTGCTCAGGGCCTATGAAACGCTGGATTGCTTTGTCGAGGTTCCAGCAGTCCTTGGCACGCTCAAGGCAAATGGTGCCAGGCTCGCCATCCTTTCCAATGGCTCACCGAAAATGCTGTCCAGCGCGGTGGTGTCTGCAGGGCTGGGTGAAGTGCTCGACGATGTATTTTCCGTTGATCGGGTCGGGATCTTCAAAACGGCCCCCGAAACCTATCGCATGGTCACGGATGCCTATGGGGTCAGGGCCCAGGACATCATTTTCCAGTCCTCAAACCGCTGGGATATCGCCGGAGCAACCGCGTTCGGCTACAAATGCAACTGGATTAACCGTTCGGGCCAGCCGGACGAGTACCGGGACCTGGCCCCGGTAACGGTGTTGAAAGACCTGAACGGGCTGCTGTGAAAAGCAGTTGTCAGAAGCCCTTCTTGATCGAACCGAGAATACCCCGGACCAGTGCCCGGCCCAGTGAGGAAGCAACACTGCGGGTGACGGATTTGATCGCGGCCTCGGTCACGGACTGGCGACCCGAAGAGCGCCGTGTCGAAGTCGAACGGGTTGTACGCGGCGGGTTGTCATAGCGCGCCCGCGATTTTTGCAAGGCTTCTTCGGCCTTCTGCCTTGCCTCGCGTTCCTGCTGCTCGGCCTCGGCCTTCGCTGCGGCGTCGGCGCGTTGTTTCAATATTTCAAAGGCCGATTCGCGGTCGATAACTTCGTCATAGACGCCTGCCACCGGGCTCATTGCCATCAACGCTGCGCGCTCACGGTCATCAATCGGACCGAGCCGTGAGGATGGCGGACGCATCAGCGTGCGCTCGACTATCGAGGGGATGCCCTTGGCTTGAAGCGTGGAGACCAGCGCTTCACCAACGCCGAGATTCTTGATCACGTCCTCGGTGTCGAATTCGGGATTTGGCCGGAAGGTTTCGGCCGCAGTCTTTACCGCCTTTGCCTCACGCGGGGTGTATGCACGCAAGGCATGCTGAACGCGGTTGCCAAGCTGGGCGAGAACTGCATCAGGGATATCGAGCGGGTTTTGTGTAACGAAATAGACGCCTACGCCCTTGGAGCGGATGAGCTTGACAACCTGCTCCACTTTTTCAATGACGACCTTGGGCGCCTCGTCAAACAGCAAATGCGCCTCATCGAAAAAGAAGACAAGCCTTGGCTTTTCCGGATCACCGACCTCCGGCAGCTCCTCGAACAATTCGGAAAGCAGCCAAAGCAGGAAAGTCGCGTAGAGCCGCGGTGATGTCATCAGCCTGTCGGCGGCAAGAATGTTGACTGAGCCGCGCCCGTCGCGGGTAGTGCGCATGATGTCCGAGATTTTCAGCGCGGGTTCTGCGAAAAACTGTTCGCCGCCCTGTTGTTCGAGAACCAGCAACTGGCGCTGGATTGCGCCGATGGTCGCAGTTGTCACATAGCCATAGGTTGATGCAATTTCCTTGGCCCGCTCGGCAATGTTTGCCAGGAGCGAGCGGATATCCTTGAGATCAAGCAGTAACAGGCCTTCATCATCAGCGATCTTGAAGGCGATGTTGAGCACACCTTCCTGCGTGTCATTGAGGTCCATCAGGCGCGAAAGCAACAATGGTCCCATTTCAGAAACCGTTGCGCGGACGGGATGGCCCTTCTCGCCGAACAGATCCCAGAAAACGACGGGGAATTCCTGGAGCTCGTAATCGTCAAAACCGATGGTCCTGGCGCGGGCCGCGAGAAAATCCTTCATCTCGCCCTTCGCGGCGAGCCCTGAAAGGTCGCCTTTTACATCGGCGCAGAATACCGGAATACCGGCGTTGGAAAAGCCTTCCGCCAGCACTTGCAGCGAGACAGTCTTGCCAGTGCCGGTGGCTCCGGTGATGAGGCCGTGGCGGTTGGCATATTTGAGGATCAGGTATTGCGGATCGGAGATGCTGTCATCGGGCTTGCGGCTGGTACCCAGATATATTTGCCCGTCCTGAAGCATGGCGTTCTCCCGTTTCGAATATCATTGGCCAGTAGCCCTGGAAACGCCTCCATATACTGCACAGACAATTGCACGCAAACCGAAACCGGCCCCTTTGGTGGAATAATCGGGGCGTGACCAGCATCGAAACTGCCCTGGCATGATTCATGCTGCGTACCGCAAGACGAGTTTCAACTAGGCGAAGGTCGTGCGAAAATGATACAGAACAGACCCAAAACGGGGCGCAGGTCCGTATTGAAGGCACTGGCTGCAGCCCCGCTTGCCGCGATGGCAACCCTTCCCGCAACCGCGAGAGCGGAGGATCTGCTCGGCCAAGCCGATCTTCGCGGATCGCTCAATGCCTCGGATCTGGGAATGGTGGCTGGAAGCGAAAGCGACCAGAGCCGCAAATTGCAGTCGATGCTGGATGCGGCATCAGAACTCAACCGGCCGATCTTTCTTCCGCCGGGAAATTACCATGTATCCAACATCACACTGCCGGCAAACACCCGACTGATGGGCATACCCGGCGCATCGCGGCTGATCCATGCCGGTGGCGGCCATTTCATCATGACCGAGAGCGCCAGCCATGTCGAACTGTCAGGCCTGGTGTTTGACGGAGCCAATCGCAGTGTTGCCGATTATGCGCTGGCCGCAGTCCGGATTTCGCGCACCGAACATGTCGTTGTCGACAACTGCCAGTTTCTGGGTGCGACCGCCATCGGCCTGCAGGTTGATGGCTCGGCTGGACGGATCGAGCGCAACCTGATTTCGGGCGCGCAGGGCGATTGCGGCCTCTATGCATTGCAGAACAAGGGGCTGGCGATCACCGGTAATGAAGTCAGCGCCTGCTCAAATGGCGGCATTCTGGTGCATCGCTACCAGGATGGCGAAGACGGCTCGATGGTGACCGGCAACCGCATCTTCAATATCGGCGCGCGCAATGGCGGGACCGGGCAATGGGGCAACGGCATCAATGTGTTTCGTGCCGGTTCGGTGATGATTGCAAACAACCATGTGTCGGATTGCGCATTTTCGGCAATCCGCTCGAACTCCGGCAGCAATGTCCAGATCACCGGCAATACCTGCCTGCGCTCCGGCGAGACCGCGATCTATTCGGAATTCGAATTCAATGGTGCAGTGATTTCCAACAACATCGTTGACAAGGCCACGCAGGGCATTTCGATCACCAATTTCATGCAGGGCGGCAGGATGGCGGTGTGCTCCGGCAATCTGGTACGCAACATCCACCAGAACGCGCCTTATGTGGACAAGGATCACTTCTTTGGCGTCGGAATTTCGGTCGAGGCGGACACAAGCGTCACCGGCAATGTGATCGAGGGCGCGGAACGGTTCGGGATGCTGCTCGGCTGGGGTCCTTACCTGAGGGATGTGGTTGCCACTTCCAATGTCATCCGCAAATGCGAGACCGGCATCTATGTCACGGTGGTGGAGGGTTCAGGCGACACGGTGATTGCAGAGAACATCATTTCGGGAACCGCAAAAGGTGCCGTCGTAGGTTATCGCTGGCATGAGGCGGTGACAGGCGACATGGCGCGGGACGGCAGCAAGTTCGAACATCTGGCGATCGAACGAAACCGGATCAGTTGAAGCCTTCCCTTTCGCAACAAAGCACAATAGCTTCGGCTTGTGCCGGAGTTGAAAGGGTTGCCATGACGGGATTGCCAGCGGGGTTCAGATCGGGTTTTGCTGATTGCGGCGAAGTCCGATTGCATTTTGTCACCAATGGCGAACATGACCTTGGCCGGACACCGGCGATCAGTGATCCGCGTCCGGTGATAGTGTTCCTGCACGGTTTTCCCGAATACTGGGCCGCCTGGGAGCCTGTGATGACCCGGCTGGCGCAAGATTATCTGGTGATTGCACCCGACCAGCGCGGCTTCAACCTGTCGGACGCGCCAGAGCGCGCTGAAAACTACGCGACAAAAAAACTGGTTTCCGATCTTCTGGCGCTAACCTCGACGCTGATCGGCAACCGAAAATTCGTGCTGGCCGGTCATGACTGGGGGGCGTCAGTCGCATATGCGATTGCTATAGGAGCGCCCGAGCGCATCAGTGCACTCATCATCGTCAATGGCGTACATCCGGTGCTGTTCCAGCGTGCGCTTGTCGAGGACGCTGCGCAGCGCGAGGCAAGCCAGTATTTTCATATCCTCACGGCAGAAGGTGCTGCAGGCCGAATGTCGGAAAACGGCTTTGCCCGTACCTTTTCGATGTTCGAGAAGTTTTCGTCGACGCCATGGCTTGGTCCCGAAGAACGTCAGGGTTATCTCGACGCATGGTCGCAGCCGGGCAGACTGCAGGCGATGCTGCACTGGTACCGGTCTTCGCCGATTGTCGTACCGAAGCCCGGTGAAGCCGGCATTGAAGCGCCACTGGCTTCCGGTACGCCTGCGCGTTATGGCATTTCGATGCCACATCTTGTCGTCTGGGGCATGAAAGACCCGGCCCTGTTGCCAGTGTCGCGGTTGGGACTTGAAGCGTTTGCACCCAAATTGCAATTAGTCGAAATCCCGGATGCCGACCACTGGATCATCCACACCCATGGCGAAATTGTCGCCGGTGAAATCATGAAATTCCTGGATACACGGGAGAATGCCAAGTGATGAACACAACAACAATTCCTGTGCTCCACAACTATTTCCGCTCATCGACCTCGTTCCGGGTGCGAATCGCGCTTGCCATGAAGGGGATCGAATATCGCTATGTCGCGCATCACCTGCGCAAGGGAGAGCACCGCGAACCGGGCTTTCTGGCAATCAACCCGCAGGGTCTGCTGCCCAGCCTCGCCTGGAGCAATGGCGAAGTGCTGCACCAGTCGATGGCGATACTGGAATTTCTTGAGGAAATCGTGCCGCAACCACCGATGCTCCCGCTTGATCCGTTCGAGCGGGCGCGGGTGCGTGGCCTTGCCAACATGATTGCCTGCGACATTCACCCGGTGAACAATTTGCGGATCCTTGCGCAATTGCGCAGCCGCTACAACGCGGACGAAGGCGAGATCGCCAACTGGTTCCGGCACTGGGTCAACGAGGCATTCGCGCCGATGGAAAAGTTGCTCGCCGACAGCAGCCATACCGGCACCTATTGCCATGGCGAGACACCGACGCTTGCCGATATCTGCCTGGTGCCGCAAGTCATCAACAACGCCCGCTTCAAGGTTGACATGACGCCTTATCCGGTAATCTCGCGGATCAGCGAGGCCTGCATGAAGCTCGAAGCCTTTTCGCAGGCAGCACCAGCCAATCAGCCCGATTTCGAACCAGCCTGATCTGTCACCGGATCAGTGGAAGGCCCAGACCAAGAACAGTGTTATTGGCGGGAACGCCGTCAGTATGACGACGCGAATGAGGTCGGTAATCACGAACGGAAAGACGCCGCGGAATGTCTGCGAGATGGGGATATCCTTCGCCATCGAATTGATGACGAAGAGATTCATGCCAACCGGCGGGGTTATCAATCCCACCTCCACGACGATCAGCACGAGGATACCGAACCACAGGGCGAAATCTTCGGCCGGAAGGCCGAAATCCAGCGCAACCATGATTGGAAAGAAGATCGGAACGGTGAGCAGGATCATCGACAGCGAGTCCATCACGCAGCCGAAGACCAGATATAGCACCAGAACGAGCGTCATCACCATCCAGGGCGATATGCCCATACCAGCCACATATTCAGCGGAAAGCTGCGGCACCTGCGACAGCGCGAGGAAACCGTTATAGACGGCTGCGCCGAAGACGATCAGGAAAATCATCGCAGTCGAATTTGCAGTCGCGAGCACGGAATCACGGAAAGATGCGCCGGTCATGCCGCCATTGGCCAGCGCGATGAGGAAGGTGCCAGCTGCGCCCACTGCCGCAGCCTCGGTTGGTGTGAAAACACCGGAATAAATTCCTCCGACAACCGCGAAGAACACGATCAGCACAGGCCATACCTCGAACAGAGCGGCAAAGCGCTCGCCATAGGGTTGGCGCTCGCGCACGCCACCGGAATTCGGATAGATGCGCACATAGATCGAGATCGCAATCATGTAGCCGATGGCAGCAAGGATGCCGGGCACGAAGGCCGCGATAAAAAGTTTGGCGATGTTCTGCTCGGTAAGGATCGCATAGATCACCAGCACGACAGACGGCGGAATGAGGATGCCAAGCGTTCCGCCGGCGGCGAGCGTGCCGGTCGCGAGAGCTGGCGAATAACCGTAACGGCGCAGCTCCGGCAATGCCACCTGCCCCATGGTTGCAGCGGTCGCAAGCGAGGAACCACAGATCGCGCCAAAACCCGCACAAGCGCCAATCGCTGCCATTGCAACACCGCCGCGTCGATGGCCAAGCCACGCTTCTGCAGCCTTGAACAAGGCCTTGGACATGCCTCCCAGCGTCGCGAACTGTCCCATAAGCAGGAACAGCGGAACGATGGAAAGCGAATAGCTCGAGAATGTCGAATAGGTCAGGTGCTTGAGCTGGCCAAACATCATCGCGGTGGAACCGGTGATCATGTAGTTACCGCCGATGCCAACAAGAAACATCGCAAGGCCGATCGGGATGCGCAGAAAAATCAGCGCCAGCAGGACCGGGAACGACCACAGGCCAATTTCAAAATTCGTCAATGGACTGCTCCCGCTGCCTTGTATTCGTCATGATCGGACAGTTCCGTGATTGCCCGTCCCAGACACCATGCTGAAACAACGACAAAAATCACTGCGCCAAAAAGGCTGGCCGCATAGGCCCACCAGACCGGATATTGCAGGACAAGGGTCGTTTCCGAGTAAGCCATCTTGTCTGCCATGCCGAGATAAAGCCGCCAGGCAATGAGAACGGCGACGGCAACCATCAACAGGTTGGAAACGACGTCGATGCCGCGGTTGAACCAGCCGGGAAACAGACCGGCCAGGATCTCGACAGCGGCATGGCCGCGATTGAATTGGCACCATGGCAGGAATGCAAAGACGGCGAAGGCGGTTCCTGCCTCGACCAGTTCATAGTCGCCGGGCACCGGACCGGCCCCCAGCGACGTTGCAAAACTGCCGACAGCGCGCAACATTGAATTCAGCAGACCGCCCTGCACTTCCGCGAGATTGGCCATGGTGTAGAGCGCGCGCCCTGCGATGCTGGCAACGGAGACAGTGGTAATCACCACGAGCACAAGGCCACCGATGATCGCCGTCCACTTGGCGAGCAGACGGATGGGTGCCTGCGTTGCGCTGACTGTCGATTTCACTGAATTACCCTCCCCGGCCGAGATCGAATTCTTGCTGGTTTTCTATCCGGCTCCGCTCCTGAATATCGCCATATCCCGCATGAGGTCAACCTGATGGCCTGCCAAAACGCCCGGCTTCGTCGTCACCTGAAGCAGGCGAAAGTTCCGGTCTCGTGTCGAGCCAAAGCGCGGATGCCGCCAGAAGCAAATGGTATAGCGCTGAAACCCCTGAACGACAGCTTTCACCGGGCCAATCGGGCCCCAATATTGCACTACCTGCCTGTGCCTGACGAAGGGCAATCCTGCGCCATTCGTGAATGAGAACAACGCGCGCTGCCGTCGCATCAAGCGGATCGGCACCCCCTTCCCGGAAAGCCTGGATCAGGTTTTCCGCCTGATGCAGCAATTCTGCCAGTGCAGCAGCGGTTTCAGGTGGCGTGATCCGGGCAATCACCCAGGAGGGCAAGTTGCCAGCTGCGACATTCGCCATCAGTATATTCGCGGTATCCGTTGGCACCTCCGTGAGATGACCTGACGCGGGCCCAAGCCAGGCTCCCGGACTGATCTGCACAAATCCTGCGTTCGTGAACAGTGCCGAATCATCCTCGCCGGGTCTCGTTTCCGGCTGCGGCAGCAGTGCCAATTGATATCCGCGTGTTGGGGCTTGCGGGGTTGCTGCATAGATCACCCGCGCTGCCTCAAACCCTACGCGTGCTGCATTGGAGGTCAATTGGTAGGAGTTGGTACGCCCGGATTTCAGCCGTGTGATCCAGCCATCACGAACAAGGCGGGAAATGGCCGTGCGCAATGCTCCAGGCTCAATGCCCAGCCGTGTCGCAAGTTCCTGCAATGTGGCAGCAGAAACAATTCCACCGCGCTGGATGATGGTGTCGCCAAAAATGGTCACGACAACAGACCATACCCGCAGGCGGCCCGATTGATGCAATCTCGCCAGCCAAATGTCGAAAGCTTGTGCAAAAGGTTTCGCAGTCATGATGTGCGCCGGTATAAGGGACGGATCACGCAAGTGAAAGAGGCAGCTCAGAAGGGGAGGAATTTCGTTGATGGAACCCAGTTTTGGAACCAGTGACGCAGATGATCTGCTGGCGACGGTATTTGCGCCTTGGGTTCGTGCCCTCAAGCTGAAAGCGACCGGATTTGATGCAAACGGCGGCGACTTCACCCTGCCCGAAAACCGCGATCTGTGCCTGAGCGGCGGGCCGGGAACCGATGTGATTTGCGGGCAGGCCGTCATGGCAGTTGCCGACACCGTCTCGGTGCTGACACTTGCCGGTGTCAACAAGCGCTTCCGCAATTGCACGACACTCGACATGGCCACCAATTTCCTTCGACCGCTGATGCTGGGACCCGTTTCCATTCGTGGCGAGGTGTTGTCGAACGGGCGCAAAAGCGCGCTGGTTCGCGTGGAAATGCGACAGGCCTTGGACGGCAAGCCGTTGGGAAAGCTGGCCGCCACTGCCAATTGCGCCTTCCTGTACCTTGAAGATTGAGCCCCTCCTCAATATGAATTCATCGTGTGCAATTCATATTGCGCGACCTCTTCGCCGTCCTGGTTGGTCAGCGTAACGTTCCAACGCACTTCGCCATAGGTATCGGTGCGCGGTGTCTTCTTCTTGACGGTGAGCCGCACGGCGATTGAATCGCCCGGGCTGACCGGCTTCCTGAAGCTCAGACCTTCAAGTCCGGTATTGGCAAGCACCGGCCCTGGAGCGGGTTCGACGAACAGTCCGGCAGCAAAAGACAGCAACAGATAGCCATGCGCCACCCTGCCGGGGAAGAACGGATTGGCCTTGGCTGCTTCTTCATCCATGTGGGCATAGAAATTGTCGCCAGTGAAGGCAGCGAAATGCTCGATATCCTCCAGCGTGATGGTGCGCGAGGCAGTGTGGATGGTCTCACCGATGGCAAGCTCACCAAACTTGCGGGTAAAGGGATGGGCGGGCGCTGCAATCTCGGGGCTGCCCGGTACCCACTCGCCGGTTATAGCGGTAATCACGGCCGGACTTCCCTGAATTGCCGTGCGCTGCATGTAGTGTTTTGCGCCACGAATACCTCCCAGTTCTTCGCCGCCGCCAGCCCTGCCCGGTCCGCCATGGACCATGTGCGGCATCGGTGAACCGTGCCCGGTGCTCTCGGCCATCGAAGTCCGGTCGTTGAAATAGATACGGCCATGGTGACTTGCCGAGCCTTCGACGATTTGTGTTGCCACCGCCGGGTCGTGGGTAATCGCTGAAAGCACGAGTGAACCACCACCGCGATTTGCAATTTCGATAGCATGGGGAATGTCGCGATAGGCCATTATGGTGGAGACCGGACCAAACGCCTCGACGGAATGGACGTTGCGCGCGCTGTCGGGATCATCACAGCGAAACAGCATCGGCGGCAGGAAGGCACCGCGATCCTTGTCAGCGCCCACCAGATCAAAAGCGGTCGGGTCGCCGAAGACACGGATGGTTTCCCTGCCGATGGCAGCGCATTTGTCGAGAACGTCCTGACGCTGCGCCCGCGATACCAAGGCGCCCATGCGGACCTTCTCGTCGCGCGGATCGCCGATGGTGATCGTCGCCAATTTCGCGGAAACCGCGTCACTCACTTCTGCCAGTTGTTTGTGGGGCACCAGGATGCGCCGGATCGCGGTGCATTTCTGCCCGGCCTTTGCGGTCATCTCGCGCACGACTTCCTTGATGAACAAGTCGAATTCAGGCGTACCGGCAACCGCATCGGGCCCCAGGATCGAGGCATTCAGGCTGTCTTGTTCAGCAAAGAAGCGTACCGAATTGGACAACAGGTTTTCGCTCGAACGCAGCGCCAGCGCTGTTGCTGCCGAGCCAGTGAAGCTGACGGCATCCTGGCAACCAAGCCGGTTTAGAAGGTCACCGGTGCGCCCGCAAACAAGCTGCACCGAACCTTCGGGGAAAATCCCGCTTTCGACAATCATGCGAAAACAGGCTTCCGTGACAAAAGCTGTGGCGGTGGCTGGCTTCACGATGGCCGGAACGCCCGCCAACAGCGTGGGTGCGAGCTTTTCCAGCATGCCCCAGACCGGGAAATTGAAGGCATTGATGTGAACCGCAACGCCCTGAAGCGGAGTCAGGACGTGACGGCCGACAAAGCTGCCGGTCTTCGACAATTGCTCGACATAACCATCAACAAGAACTTTCGCATCCGGCAGTTCGCGCCTGCCCTTGGAAGCATAGACAAACAGCGTTCCGATCCCGCCATCGACGTCGATCCGGTTGTCAGTCCTGGTGGCACCGGTGAAATGCGACAGCGCATAAAGTGCATCCTTGCGGGCATCGAGATAAACCGCCAGTTCTTTCAACTTGCGGGCGCGATCATGAAAAGTCATGGCGCGCAGGGCAGGTCCACCGCTCTTGCGCGCATGGTCGATCATCGCCTCGAAGGAAAGTTCCGCACCACCGGAACGGGCGATGGCTTCGCCGTCAATTGCAGACAGGATCGAGGCCGCATTGGCACCGGGGCCAACCCATTTGCCCACCGCATAGCTTGCCAGTTCGAGTACGCTCATGCTTTCCTCCCGTAATATTCGATGGATTATTATTGACCGTCCGGTCGGTTTATGTAAACAGTTTTCTTCGACCGACGTCGTGAGGAGGATCGAGCCAATGAGTGACCTGGTTTTGGCAAAGGATCATGGTGGGTGGGTTGAAGTGACCCTCAACCGACCCGACAGGCTGAACTCTTTCAACGATGCGATGCATCTGCAATTGCGGGATATCCTGACCCGTGCGGGTGGCAATGAAGAAATCCGGGCGGTGCTCCTCACCGGTGCCGGTCGTGGTTTTTGTGCGGGCCAGGATCTGGGTGACCGGGATCCGTCGAAGATGGATGGTCCACCCGATCTCGGCCATACAATTGAGACGTTCTACAACCCTCTGGTCCGGCTGATCCGTTCCATGGAAAAGCCGGTGATTTGTGCGGTCAATGGCGTTGCTGCCGGAGCTGGCGCCAATATCGCACTTGCCTGTGATCTGGTGCTGGCCGCAGAGAGCGCCAAATTCATCCAGTCCTTCGCCAAGGTCGGCCTTGTGCCGGATGGCGGGGGCAGCTGGAACCTGCCGCGCCTTGTGGGTGAGGCACGTGCCAAGGCGCTGGCCATGACCGCGATGCCGATCAGCGCCAAACAGGCTGCCGACTGGGGCCTGATCTGGAAGGCGGTCGCAGATGATCACCTGATGATCGAGGCACGCAACCTCGCGGAAGAGCTTTCACAGGCACCAACGATCGGGCTTGCCTTGCAGAAGCAGGCGATACAGGCGGCGGCCATGAATTCGCTCGAAGAGCAGCTTGACCTCGAAGCCAAGTTGCAGCGCATCGCCGGGCGAACGCCTGACTATGCCGAGGGCGTTTCGGCCTTCCTGCAGAAACGCAAGCCGAATTTTACCGGGAAACGTTGATGGGTATCACAGCAGAAGAACGGGCGCGGAAAAGTGCTGACGCCATGTGGTCCACTGACAAAGCCAGCAAATGGGTAGGCATGTCGCTGGACGCCGTAGGTCCTGGAACCGCCACCTTGTCGATGACGGTCGAGCCTCATCATTGCAACGGGCATCACATTTGCCACGGTGGCATCATCTTCACGCTTGCCGACAGTGCTTTTGCATTTGCCTGCAACTCGCACAACCAGATCGTCGTGGCTCAGCACAATACGATCTCGTTCATTGCACCGGGCAAACAGGGCGACCGGCTGACAGCCAGCGCGGTGGAGATCAGCCGCAGCGGGCGTTCCGGCATCTATGACGTAACCGTAACCTCAACTGACGGGACGGTGATTGCCGAATTCCGCGGCTGCTCGCGGGTGATCAAGGGGCAGCATTTCCAGGAAGACATTGCGGGAGGAGCAAGCCAATGAAAGACCTGACGCCGGACAGAAAAAGCCTTGATCCCATCGAGATTGCCTCGCGCGACGAGATTGAAGCATTGCAGCTTGAGCGGATGAAATGGTCAGTTGCGCATGCCTATGAAAACGTGCCGCATTACCGCAAGAGCTTTGATGCTGCCGGAGTACACCCGTCCGATCTGAAAAGCCTGAAAGATCTGGCAAAGTTCCCGTTCACGGTGAAACAGGATCTGCGCGACAATTACCCGTTCGGGATGTTTGCGGTCCCACGCAACCAGGTCACGCGCGTGCATGCCTCTTCGGGAACCACCGGCCAGCCGACAGTGGTCGGCTACACGAAAAAGGACCTCGACACCTGGGCAACCGTAATGGCCCGCTCCATGCGGGCGTCTGGCACACGACCGGGCGATCTCGTCCACATCTCCTATGGCTACGGCCTCTTCACCGGCGGGCTTGGCGCCCATTATGGCGCAGAGAAACTCGGCTGCACGGTTGTTCCGGTCTCAGGCGGCATGACGCCGAGACAGGTCCGGTTGATCGAGGATTTCAAGGCGACGACCATCATGGTGACGCCGTCCTACATGCTGGCGCTGCTGGATGAATATCGCGCACAGGGTCGCGATCCGCGCGAGAGCCCGCTCGAAGTCGGCATCTTCGGAGCAGAGCCGTGGACCAACGCGATGCGGAGTGAAATCGAGCAGGCCTTCGACATGCATGCCGTCGACATTTACGGCCTGTCGGAAGTGATGGGGCCGGGCGTCGCCAATGAATGCGTGGAGACCAAGGACGGGCTGCATATCTGGGAGGATCATTTCTATCCCGAGATCATCAACCCCGAGACGGGCGAGCCGGTCACGGATGGCGAGCGCGGCGAGCTTGTCTTCACCTCGCTCTCCAAGGAGGCGTTCCCGATCATCCGCTACCGCACGCGCGACTTGACCCGCCTGTTGCCAGGCACAGCACGCTCGATGCGCCGCATGGAAAAGGTGACCGGTCGCAGCGACGACATGATCATCCTGCGTGGCGTCAACGTGTTCCCGACCCAGATCGAGGAGCAGATCCTCAAGGTCCGGGAGCTGGCGCCGCATTTCGTCATAGAGCTGGTGCGTGAAAGCCGTCTCGATGCAATGATCATTCACACCGAGGCGATGCCGGATGCGGCGCATGACGATGCCCGCCAGGCAGCAGGCAATGCGCTGGCCAACCGCATCAAGGAAACCGTCGGCGTGACAGCGAAGGTGAGTGTTCGCGAACCGGGTGGCGTTGAGCGCTCACAGGGCAAGGCGGTGCGCATCATCGACAAGCGACCGAGGGAATAACGGTTTGGCGCGCACCATTGCCCGCGACCACGAGGAAAAACGCGCGCTGATTCGCAAGCGCGCAGCGAGGGTGTTTGCCGAGACCGGGTTCGACCGGGCCTCGATGAGCCAGTTGGCCGCAGATTGCGGGATATCGAAGGCGTCCATCTATCACTATTACGCCAGCAAGCAGGCGCTGCTTTTCGACATTCTGGATCACCACCTCAACGCCTTGGCGGAACGGCTTTCGGGTATCGACGCAGCAAAGCCGCAAGAGCGCCTCAATGCAATGTTGCGCGAAATTCTCCTGGCCTATCGGGGTGCGGATGACGAACACCGGCTGCAGATCAATGCGATCGGCCAGTTACCGGTCGGGGAACAGGAAAAGCTGAAAAGCTGCCAGCGCAAGATCGTGGCAGTGATGCGTTCCGCGATCGCAGAAGCGGGTCCAGCCGGGCTAGCCAATGACAGTCGAAAACTGCATGCAACGACGATGTCGGTGTTTGGCATGCTGAACTGGTTCTACATGTGGAACCGGGACGACACAGTCGAGGCACGCCTCGACTATGCGAGTCTGGTCGGCGGGCTGCTTCAAGGCGGATTTGCCGCGATCAGTGAGGATGAATTCAGCGCAGCAACACCATCAATGCTGCAGAAACGCTAAGCAGCAGCAGTACCGCCAAGGCCAGTTTCTCACGCGGCAGAAGTTTCCAGCGCTTGCGCGCAGGGGGAGGAATCGTAACCACTTTTTCCGTTAGGTTTTCGTCGCGTGGTTCTGGCCATTCTTCCGGATCGGCAAACGGGCCCAATTTCCTGCCGGAGTCTTCCCTCTTCGCAGTGTTCCTTTCAACAGGGGAACGCAATGCCAGTCTGGCAGACTGCAATGGCGGCAGTTCGGGTTCCGGCGATGAACCCAGTTGGAATTCCAGTTCGATGTTCTCGATGCAGTTCTCGATCTCGCGCAGGAAAGCGTCGATCCGGTCTTCTGGAATTTCGCGCCTTCGGGCATTGTCGCGCCAAGCGCGGCGCGCGGCAACATAGACCTTGTTGCGATAGACGAAATCCGTTGCAGCCGGAGTGTCCAGGCTTTTTCGGATCAGCATCTCAATGCGTACAATCATCATGCCGTCATCTCATCCGGGCGGCCAATATTGTTTCACTGTTCCAGGCGGTGACGATTCCGGCCTTGCGGAATCACTGGTATGATTTGCAGCACAACATAATTAGTTTCACTGCTGGTGGGAATCGGGCGGGTGACTTTGCCACAGGGATTGTCTCACCGGTGGACAATCGACCGAGAGCCGGGTTCAATCACACCAGCAAATCCAGGAGGAGCTATACAATGCCGGTTTACAGCCTAGATGGAACCAGTCCGAAACTGCCGCAAAAGGATCGCTACTGGGTCGCACCCGATGCGCATGTGATCGGCAATGTCACGCTGGGCAATGATACCGGCATCTGGTTTGGTGCCGTGCTGCGCGGCGACAACGAGGCAATAGTGATTGGTGACGAAACCAATATCCAGGAAGGCGCCATGCTGCACACAGATCCAGGCGCGCCGATCTCCATCGGCAAGGGTTGCACCATCGGCCATCACGCCATCGTGCATGGGGCCACCATAGGCGATAACAGCCTCATTGGCATGGGTGCCGTCATCCTGAACCGCGCGAAGATCGGCAGGAACTCACTGGTTGGAGCAGGAGCGCTGGTAACGGAAGGCAAGGAGTTCCCTGACAATTCGCTAATTGTCGGCAGCCCCGCTCGGGCAGTGCGCCAGCTCGATGATGGCGCGGCAAAGGCTCTCAAAATGTCGTCGCAGGTCTATGTCGCCAATTACAAACGGTTTGCGAAAGGGCTGAAACCGGTCGAATAACGCAAAGCGTTACACGTTTTCTGATTTTTCCTAAATTGTGTTACATATTCTTGCCTGCGGGTTGACTGTCTGCTATCGTGCAGCAGTGACAAATTCCGGGAGGCAGGATCATGTATGCGCAGATGGTGGAGAGTACCGGCAAGCCGGTGCGCCAACTCGATGAGATGAGCGCGCAGGAGCGCGAGTTCCAGCGTCGCATCGATGACAACCAGAAGATTGAGCCGAAGGACTGGATGCCGGAGGGCTATCGGCGCAACCTGATCCGCCAGATCAGCCAGCACGCCCATTCCGAGATCGTCGGGCAACTGCCGGAAGGCAACTGGATAGGCCGCGCTCCGACGCTGGAGCGCAAGATGATCCTCTTGGCCAAGGTTCAGGACGAGGCGGGGCACGGCCTGTATCTCTATAGTGCGGCCGAAACGCTGGGGGTCAGCCGGGATGAACTGACGCAACAGCTGCTCAGTGGCAAGGCCAAATATTCCTCCATTTTCAACTATCCTACGCTGACCTGGGCGGATATCGGAGCCATAGGCTGGCTCGTCGATGGAGCCGCGATCATGAACCAGGTGCCGCTTCAGCGTTGCTCCTACGGGCCTTATTCCCGTGCCATGATCCGTATCTGCAAGGAAGAGAGCTTTCACCAGCGGCAGGGCTTCGACATCATGATGAAGCTTGCCAATGGCACGGTCGAACAGAAACGGATGGCGCAGGATGCGCTGAACCGCTGGTGGTGGCCGGCCCTGATGATGTTTGGCCCGTCTGACAAGGATTCGGTGCATTCAGCGCAGTCATTTGCCTGGAAGATCAAGCAGGAAAGCAATGACGCGGCACGCCAGCGCTTTGTCGACACCACTGCGCCGCAGGCAAAATATCTGGGTCTCACGGTTCCCGATCCTGATTTGAAATGGAATGATGAACAGAACAGTTTCGATTTTGGCGAGCCGGACTGGAACGAGTTCTTCAATGTGCTTGCCGGCAACGGGCCTTGTAATCGCGAGCGGCTCAATGCGCGCCAGAAAGCCTGGGATGACGGTGAGTGGTTCAGGCAGGGGCTGATGGCCCATGCCGAAAAGGCTGAACAACGTACCCGTCCGCAAGCGGCAGAATAGGAGATCAGCATGTCGCCAACACAGAATCCGGAATCTCCGTCGGCCTCTACCGCGCATGAATGGCCGCTCTGGGAAATCTTCATACGCGGCCAGCACGGGTTGTCGCATCGCCATGTGGGCAGCCTGCATGCTCCGGACGCCGAGATTGCCATGAAAAATGCGCGCGATGTCTATACGCGGCGCAATGAGGGCGTCTCGATCTGGGTGGTGAAGGCCGATGACATTTCCGCCAGCGCCCCATCAGACAAGGGGCCATTGTTCGAGCCGTCCAATTCCAAGGTCTATCGCCATCCGTCCTTCTTCCCGATCCCCGACGAAGTGGGCAACATGTGATGGACGCACGTTTCGAATTCCTGACGCGGATGGGTGACAGCTGCCTTGTGCTGTCACAGCGTGTCTCTGCATGGTGTGGCCATGCGCCTGTGATCGAGGAAGACATTGCCATGTCCAACATGGCACTTGACCTGCTGGGTCAGGCACAGTTGTGGCTGGCACTCGCGGGAGAGCAGGAAGACAAGGGAAGAACTGCTGATGACCTCGCCTATCTGCGCGACGCATGGGACTATCGCAACCTGCTGCTTACGGAACGGCCGAATGGCGACTATGGCCAGACCTTGGTGCGGCAATTCCTGTTTGATGCCTGGCACCACCTGGTCCTTGATGCGCTAGCCGGATCAAGCGACCAACGCATCGCCGAAATCGCCGCCAAGGCTTCACGCGAGGTTGCCTATCATATCGAGCGCTCGCGCGATCTGGTGGTGCGGCTTGCTGATGGCACAGCGGAAAGCAAAGCCCGCATTCAGTCGGCTCTCGACACGCTATGGCCTTATGTCGGCGAGATGTTTGCCGATGACGCAGTCGATGCGACGCTTGCCGGTCAGGGTGTTGCCCCCCTGCCCTCAAGCCTGCGTGACGGCTGGGAAGCCATTGTCACTTCAGTCCTTCGCGAAGGCGGACTGGAGCGACCCGGTGACGACTTTGCCCAGCTTGGCGGCAAGACCGGAAGGCACAGCGAACATCTTGGCTATATCCTGGCCGAGATGCAATTCCTGCAGCGGACCTATCCGGGCGCGACATGGTAGGCGATACTCACCAAACCACCCTGCCCAACCGCGAGACGGTGCTGGACTGGCTGGAGGAAGTGCCGGATCCCGAGATACCGGTGATCTCGCTGGTTGATCTTGGCATCGTTCGAGATGTGAGTGCGGAGGGCGACAAACTGGTCGTCACGGTCACACCAACCTATTCCGGTTGCCCGGCGACCTCGATCATCAATTTCGAGATTGGCAGGGCGCTCAGCGACCACGGTATCAGCGAGTTCGAGATCAGGCGGCAATTGTCACCTGCATGGCGCACCGAATGGATTTCACAAAAGGGTCGTGCGGCTCTGCTCGAATACGGGATCGCGCCACCCATCGAGGGTACCGCAGCCTGCGGGACCGGCGCGCCGAAAGCCCTTGCGGTTGCTTGTCCGCGCTGCAAGTCCCCGGACACCGAAATGATCAGCCGCTTCGGTTCCACCCCGTGCAAGGCCAGTTGGCGATGCAAGGCCTGCCTTGAACCCTTCGACTATTTCAAATGCATCTGACGAGAACCCGCGAGATCAACCATGGCCCGCTTCTTTCCACTCACCGTCACTGACATCCGGCCTGAAACCCGCGACGCGGTCGCCATCACGCTGCAACCTGCCGAGGCCGACCGCGATGCGTTTCGCTATGTGCAGGGCCAGTATCTGACATTCCGCAGGGAGTTCGATGGCGAGGAACTGCGCCGCTCCTATTCGATCTGCACCGGCGTTGATGACGACAGGCTGCGCATTGGCGTCAAGCGGGTGGATGGTGGTGCCTTTTCCAACTGGGCCAACACGGAATTGAAGCCGGGCGACATCGTCGAGGCGATGCCTCCGGCTGGTGAGTTCAACGCGCCCATCGAAGCTGGGAAGCGACGGCATTATCTGATGTTTGCCGGTGGCAGCGGGATCACGCCGGTGCTCGGCCTCATCCGCACGCTGCTGGTGCGCGAGCCACTGTCGCGCATCACACTGGTTTACGCAAACCGTTCCGCAAACACGATCATGTTCCGTGAGGAACTCGAGGACTTGAAGAACACGAATCTCGGCAGGCTTGCGATCCTGCATGTCCTTGAAAACGACACGCAGGACCTCGACCTGTTTTCCGGCAGGATCGACAGCGAGAAGGTCAGGCGGCTGTTCCATGGCTGGATCGATCCGGCGAGCGTTGATCTCGCCTTCATTTGCGGTCCCGAGCCGATGATGCTTGCGATTGCGGAAGCGCTAAGGGAAAGCGGCATCGACAATTCCCGCATCAAGTTCGAATTGTTCAAGACGGCATTGCGCAAGAACGGCAAGGCGGCGGCCACGGCTACCGCCGATGACAGTGGTCCGAAAGTTGAGCTCACGGTGACGCTCGACGGTACCACTCGGACCATGACGATGCCGCGCAAGGGAATGTCGGTTCTTGAAGCCGCGCTCGCATCCGACATGGATGCGCCATGGTCATGCAGGGCGGGTGTATGTTCGACCTGCAGGGCCAAGGTAGTCGAGGGCGAGTTCGAGCTTGAAGCCAATTACGCGCTTGAAGATTACGAAATCGAACAGGGCTATGTGCTGACTTGTCAGTGCCATCCGCTCGGTGACAGACTGGTCGTCGATTACGACCAGCACTGAGTGCCGAGGTACTCTGCCCTTCCATTTTCATGCACAACATGCAACCTGCTGCAAAGTATCGAGTTTTCGGGGCAGCGGGTGGAAAATCGCAATTCCATTGCAGGCAGGAATGCGCATTGGTTATGGCCTGACAGGGCCAATCTGAGGCGTGCGAACCGTTATGTGCTGCCGGCATTGCTGTTGGGCTATCCCGTATTGGGCAGCATCAACAGCCTCGCGGCTGTCATCCTGATGTTGACCGGTTTGCTGATTCTGGTTTTCCTGCGGCCAAAGCAGGAATTCAGCCGGGAGGCGATACTGGTCGCAGGCGCTATGGCGGCGTTCTTCTGCGCCGAGGCATTGTCAGCCATTGTCAATTGGCGCGGCATTTCCAGCCTGCGGGAAATCCTGGAAAACCTGACCTTCCTTGGCTTCCTGCCCTTTGTCGCGCTGATCACCCGAGGGCGGCACAGCCTGCTTGCGGCTCTCGCCAGCTTTGCACCGATTGCTGCCATGCCCGGCTTTGCCCTTGCTGGATGGCAGGTATGGGCGATGGATATCCGCGCACAGGGAATGGCGGGCAATGCAGCGATTTTTGCTGTCAGCATGTCGGTCGTCTATGCGTTCACACTGGTATCGGTGATGCGGCGAAACAGCTTCCTGCCCCGGTTCACCAACTTTTTGGGAGCGGCCTGCGCTGCCGGAGCGATCATCCTGTCCGGCACCCGCAGCTTGTGGCCAGTGATCATTGTGTTTCCCCTCATCTTCGCCATGTTGCCTGGAGGCACGATGTTGCGGGGAGCGAGGCAGGGATTGACGGCGGGGATTGCCGTCGCCGTTGTATCTGTCGCGATCTTGCTGGCTGGTCCCGGCAAACAACGCATTGAAGAAATTTTCACTGACATCTCTGCGGCCGGCAACGACCAGATGATGACTTCGCTTGGCAAGCGCATCGTTGTTTGGAAAACCGCGATCGCAACCATTCCCGAGCGGCCGATCCTTGGTTTTGGCCCTGATTCACCGCAGATCATCATGGCCGAACGTTCTGCCGCTCATGGCGGAACGGTGGTTGCCTTCTCGCATTTTCACAATTTCATCCTGACAGAGATGGTCCGTGCTGGCCTGACGGGCACGCTTTGTATATTTGCAATTCTGCTTGCGCCACTCATCGCCTTGCGTCATGCCGGCAAGGATGAAACTGCGGCTCTTGCCGGGCGCGCGCTGACCTCTGCACTGGTGGCTTTCGTCATGAGCGGCTCGACAAATATCCTGTTCGATCATGACATCATGGACAGCCTGTTCGTGGTGGTCATAGCCACGCTTGTGGTGTTGGCAGTACCCCGCGAAGCCATCGGGCGAAGGGTGACGTGATCATGACGCTCGCTTCAGTCGTAGCCGCCATCAGCGCCGCGCTCATTACGGCTGTGATGCTCTGCATCATGCGGCGCCTTCTGCCATCCTCCTTCATGGCGTCGCAGGTGCGTGTTCATACCGGCAGCATCCGGCAGGTTGCGCAGATTGGTGGTATCGCGATCATGGTTGCGCTGGTCACCACCATGCTGGCTGCCAGATGGAGCAACACCGCAGCCGCGCACGAGACCCTGTCGATCATCATTTCCATTGTAGCGATCTGGGCGCTCGGCATGTATGACGATTTGCGTCATCCTGGTGCCCTGCCGAAACTGATTGTGCAACTGATTGTCGCTGGCTCGCTTGTCGCAGCGTTGCACCGTGCCGATCTTCCCACACCCATGCTGCTGCTTGTCATGGTGGTGCTGGCCTGGTTCATGAACATGGTCAATTTCATGGACGGGATGGACATGATGGGACCGGCGGGACTGGGTGTGCCGCTGGCATTTTCCGGCGCGTTGCTGCTGATGCAGGAACCTGGCAACATGTTTGGTGTGCTTGCACTGGTCGCGGCTGGTGCGCTCGCCGGATTCCTGCCGTTCAACCTGCCACCAGCGAGATTGTATCTGGGTGACAATGGCAGCCTGGTGCTGGGACTTGTCAGTGGGCTTGTTGCCCTGGAATTGTGGTTTACCTTCAATCCGGCAGCGGCGCTGCTGCCGTTTGGCTATTATCTCACTGACACGGTATCCACGCTGCTGCGTCGCGTGCTGGCTGGTGAGAACATTTTGCGGGCGCATACCAGCCACGCCTTTCAGATGGCGCGGAAAAACGGTCGATCCGAATTCTGGGTCATGGCCCATATTGTTCCGACCGGTGTTGCCCTTGGAGGTTTGGCCCTGGTTGCAGCTCATGGCAGCGTGCCTTTGGCTGCAACTGCCCTTGGCGTCGGGCTGATCCTTTGTGGTATGCTGATCCTGCGGCTGCGCGGGAAGTTCTAGATCTGGAAATTCTCGAGGACCGCCACGCCGGATGGCTCGAGCAGATCACTGCCGAGAATGAAGCTTCCGGTTATCCCGTGCCCGGACAATAGATGCGGCATGTCGTCATAATTGACCGCAAAAAGATGCCTGCCGCGCTGGCGAATGCGAAGTCCGGGCGGCAGGTCAAGTGCGGGAAGTCCGGCTCGTGCCATAATGTCTGCGAGAACACGGTCGAGCAGGTATTCGTCCGGCCAGCCAGCCAGATAATTCAACCGGTTCTGGCGCAAGAGGGCTGGCTTGCCATCATCTGTTTCGAGCTGCTTGGTGCAGGAAGAACTGGCTGTCTCGACCATTTCACGCCAGAAGCGGAAATTGCCGCCACCGCTGACTGGAACCGGCATGTCGGGACGCAGCGATTCCACCCTTCCCACTTTCGCGTCGAGCAGTTCAACCGGAAGACCCGGCGGCAGGTCAGCAGGAATGACAAATTCAGCGGTCTTCGAACCGGAACGCGGACCGACCAGCACCTCACCGTCAAAGCCGCGCAAAGCTGTAACCAGATTCTCATTCCAACAGAACAGTCCGGGTATCGCCACAAGTTTGCGATTTGCGATGTCGGGTGCTGAAGCAGGAACGATATCGACCGAAAGACCCTTGCGGCGCAGTGCGCGATAAAAATCGAGGACAAGGCGGAAATAGTCGAATTCCTTGCCCTGCGGCTGGATTTCCCAGGCCCAGGCAGAAGGATAATCAAAGACGATAGCCACCGAAGCACGTCCGGTCTCATCCAGTTCCAGAGCGCCGATCTCTTCCGCCACCGTTTCGACCTCGTTGAAACCTTCAGCCTCCTGGTTGTCGGGTCGCAGCAGGCCTGCATGCATCTGCTCTTGCGCGAATGGCGCCTGCCGCCAACGGAAATAGCTGACAGTTTCGGCACCATGGGCAAAGGCTTCGAGCGTCCACAGCCGGACCATGCCGCCGCGCGGCGCGGGGTTGTGCGGTGCCCAGTTCACAGGGCCGGGCTGTTGTTCCATCACCCACCAGCGACCGCCGGAAGTGGCGCGGTAGATGTCATGGTGAAGGGCCTGGAAATCAGGATCACCTGCGCGCATGTATCGTCGCTTCCATTCGTCACCCTGATCGGAGCGGTCTTCCAGAAAGCCCAGCGGATAGGAATCCCAGCTTGATATGTCGAGACTCGCACCAACATCGAAGTGGTCGAAAGCAAGGGTGCGACCCATGAAATTGTGGATGACGTCGCGGCCCGGCGAGTGGGCGCGGATGATGTCCACCTGCAGCCGGTTGAAGCTCTCGACCTGTTCGGAGGAGAAACGCCGGAAATCCATGTGATGGGCGGGATTTGCCTCGGTGACCGTCAGGTTTGGCAATTCGATTTCGCTGAAATCGGCAATTTCCATCGACCAGAAAACGTTGCCCCAGGCGCGGTTCAATGCTTCAGGCGACTGATAGCGCTGTGCCAGCCATTCCCGAAAGGCGGTACGCGCAGCACTTGACCATGACAACGTGGTGGCGTGGCAGTCAAATTCATTGTCGGTCTGCCAGGCGGTAACGGCAGGATGGGTGCCGTATCGTCTCGCCAGTTCGCCAACAATGCGCCGGCATTCAATGCGGTAGCCAGGATGCGAAAAGCAATAATGGCGGCGGGAACCGAAGCCACGTGTCCTCCCTTCGCGGTCGACGGGAAGCATGTCCGGCATTTCGTCCACGAGCCACTTAGGCGGAGTTGCCGTTGGCGTGCCCAGCACGACTTCCAACCCGGCAGCGTGCAGCGTATCGATTGCGCGGTCGAGCCAGTCAAACCGGAACCTGCCGCGAGACGGCTCGATCCGTGACCAGGCAAACTCACCGATGCGGACATGGCGAATTCCAAGCTCCGCCATGCGGCGCGCATCATCGGCCCACAATTCCTCCGGCCAATGTTCCGGGTAATAGCAAATTCCCAGCGACGCTTTCATGATTGAGCTTTGCCAAAGACTGCATCATAGGCGGCTACCGCCTTACGCGCACGCTGGCCGGTTTCTGCCGGTGTCGCACCGGGCTTGTAAAGGCTGGAACCAAGTCCGAATGTCCTGATGCCCATGGCGGCATAGGCACCAAAGTCGGCATTGCCAACGCCACCGACCGCGCCGATTTCGAGGCCACCGGGAAGCACGGCCCGAATGGCCGCAATACCGGCAGGTCCCAGAACGCTTGCCGGAAAGAACTTGAGGGCAGACGCGCCATAGCTCACCGCGCACAGTGCCTCGGTAGGCGTGAATACGCCGGGCATTGTGACCATGCCCCGAAAACCGGCGCGCTGGATGACGGCTCCATCCACGTTGGGGCTGACCATCAGCTTTCCACCCGAGGAATATAGCCGTTCGACACTGTCGGTGGCGAGAACCGTTCCTGCACCGATCAGGCAATCGTCCGGTACAGCCTTTGCCATTGCCTCGATGGAGATGAAAGGATCAGGCGAGTTCAACGGCACTTCAATTGCGGTGAAACCGGCGTCGACCAGTTCAAGCGCCGTATCACGTGCCATCGCGGGTTCGATACCACGCAGGATCGCAACCATCGAGCGGCGCATTTGTGGCCAGGCGACTAGCGGGGTCATGGGCGTGATGATCCTGTCTGGAGGGAGGGAGAGACGGGGACGAAACCGACACAGGCGGCGAAGAGCCCGGCCCTGACAGCGTCATCGGCATCAATGAATTGATATTCAATTCCGATGGCGTCAAGCGCAGCCTGATACAGTCGGGACAAGCGGCCTGATGCAATCAGCACAACATGGTCTGTCTGGCTATGAAAACTTGTGGCACCCGCCAGCTCCAGCCCGATCAACGCGCCCGAAGTCGCGGGAGCTGCTGCAGCATCGTCGCAATAGCCAAGTAGCCGAGCCGAGCGGGCAGAGAACAACCGGTTTGCGACGGGAGCCGGATCCCTGAAAGTGGCAATAACGGCTTCCAGAAACCGATTGTCGCCAGCCTCGAAGCCGGCATTGGTCGCAATCATTTTGGACAGGATGGAATGGTTTGCCGCAAGGCCAAAGAGTTCGCCTGTCATGAAGGTGGAAAAGCCGGTTACAGAGCCGTTCTCAATCCGGACCCATTTTGAGTGCGTGCCCGGCATGCAGGCAATCGTGACTGCGTCAAAGCTGGCGGGGCGCAGGATCATCGAACCGAGCAACTGGGTTTCCTCGCCGCGCATCACATCTGGCGATTGCGGGTCGTGCTGGGCTATGCCCGGCATGATGCGGACTTCCCTCGGAATGCCTGGAACCGTGACTGCGCCAGCACCAAGATCACGCAAAGGTGTGGGGGCTGCCAGATAGGGAGCCTCTCGCCAACCCTGACGTGACCCCGCCATTCCGCAAATCATCACAGGCAGATCCGGCCCGGCTGAGGCCAGCTGCAAATGGCCTTCAAGCACCTTGTGAAAATCCGCCGGGGAAGTATGGATCATGCCGTCCCTGCTACGCCGCTCGCCAACAATGGAACCTTTACCATCCACCAGCCAGAGCCGGAAGTTGGATGTTCCCCAGTCAACGATCGCGCAGGCTGCTTGCATGGGCCTATCCGGTAACCACGACGCCGCCATCGACGACCAGCGCCTGGCCGGTCATCATCCGCGAAGCCTGTGAAGCAAGGAAGAGCGTTGGGCAAACCATGTCCAGCGGGGCAATTTCCTGTTTCAGGCACTGACGGTCGAGATGTCCGGAAAGGCCTTCCGGTGTGACCCACAATTCGCGCTGGCGATCCGTCAGTACCCAGCCCGGCATCAGGGCGTTGACACGGATATTGTCGGGGCCGAGTTCGCGCGCCAGTCCCCGGGTCAAACCGGTAATGCCGGCTTTTGCCGAAACATAGGCCGGGTATCCGGAATTGCCCATCATGTAGGAAATGGAGGAATAGTTGATGATGGAGCCGCCGCCTGCCGCCCGCATGCCGGGCGCAACTGTCTGCGCGGCAAAGAAGTGATGACGAATATTGACGTTCATCATGTGGTCCCAGCCATCAGGGTCAAGCCCTGCCAATGTGTGCCGGTTGTCCCAGGCAGCATTGTTGACCAATATCGTGATGTCGCCATGTGCGTCGGCGGATTTCCCCAAAGCGTCTTTCAACGCTGCGACATCAGTGACGTCACAGGGCAGGAAGATCGGGCGGTTGCCGTATTCGGCTTCCAGCCGGTCGCAAAGTGGCGTCGCGTCAGAACGCTGGACAAAGGCAACATTGGCGCCTTGCGCGACGAAACCCTCGGTCAGGTATTCGCCAATGCCCGAACCGCCACCGGAAATGAAAACCGACTTGCCGCGGAGATCGTCAAATTGGGCTGGCAGTTTCATCATGCGTCTTCTCCGGCTGATTCGTGGTCTATGGCGATGGCCAATCCGGTCTGCGCATACAATGCCGGAAGTGTGATGCCAACCGTCGAAAGCGTGGCACCATCGGCAACATATCCGTTGTGCCAGAGCGGATTGTCATGCGTGCGGTTGGCCTTGCGCACCATTTGCGATGCATGTTGCATGGTAACACGATAGCGCAGCTGCGGCTCCAGACCGGCGAGCGTAATACGTGGCGGCATGGTTGAGCGAGGCCGGTCAAGTTGGGTGATTACAAGGCGCGCCTGTTTACGGTCCTGCGAAACCGCAGCTGCGCCAACCAGTTGCGGGTCGACAGTCGCGATGCGGCTGAACCGGCCTGAATGCCATATCGCACGGTCGCTCTTGTAGCGGGCAATCGCCTGGGCAATCGTGGCGCGCTCGTCGTCCGGCATTTTCCTGAGGTCGGCCTCTACGCCCATGTGCCCATAGCTTGCAGCCAGAACGCGGAAACCCGAATGCAGGCCACGTCCGGAAGTGTGGCTCCATTGCGGGCCGATATGCGCGCCCATCACTTCCGGCGGAAGGAAATAGGAAAAACCGTTCTGGATCTTCATGCGCTCGACGGCATCGTTGGAATCAGAAGTCCAGAAGCGGTGGGCGCGCTGGAGAATGCCGTAGTCGACCCGCCCGCCGCCAGAGGCGCAGCTTTCGATTTCCAGTTTCGGGAAAGCTGCCAGCAAACGATCGAGCAGAGCATAGAGCGCCTCGGTCTGGCGCAGCACGGTTGGCCTGCCATTGCGGTCGCCTGGCAGTACAAGGTCACGGTTCATGTCCCATTTCAGATAGGCAATCGCATGGTCATCGACGAGCTTGCCTATCCGCTCGAACAGGTATTGCGAGACAAGCGGATTGGCGAGATCCAGCACCAGCTGGTTGCGGCCGGTCAGCTTGGGATATTGCCCGAACCCCAGCGCCCAGTCGGGATGTTCCTCAAACAGGCCGGAGCGGGGATTGACCATTTCCGGCTCGACCCAAAGGCCAAACTCCATGCCGAGAGATCGAACATGGCTGGCAATCGGTTCCAGCCCTTGGGGAAATTTCGTTTCGTCGGGATACCAGTCGCCAAGGCTTGTGGTGTCGTCATTGCGACCGCGAAACCAGCCGTCATCGAGCACGAACCGCTCGGCGCCCACAGCCGCTGCCGCGTCGGCAAGGGCTGTCAGGGCAGAATGCTCGTGATCGAAG